>NZ_JBIWKD010000026.1:0-71011 GCF_044765485.1 Streptomyces sp. NPDC102451
TTGTTGTGTGCGTCCTCGCTTCTCAACCTCCTCTACCCTCCCCCCCCCCCCGCGCGCCCCCCCCCCCCCCCCCGGGCGGGGGGGCCCCCCCCCCCCCCCCCCCCCCCCCCCCCACCGCCCTGTTCCCGCTCGCTCTGCCGCCGGTGTCAGCTCGTCGGCTGCGTGAGGTCGTAGAAGGTCGCGCTTCCCACGGTGACCTCCTTGAAGTTCTTCTCCACCCACGTGGTGATCTGGGAGGAGGTGCCTTCGCCGCCTCCCATGCCGCCGCCCGAGCCGCTGGAGATCAGGTAGTGGATCTTGCCGTCCTCCACGTACTTCTTGAACTGGGCGAGCGTCGGGGACGGGTCGCTGCCGTTGAATCCGCCGATGGCCATGACCGGGTCACCGGTGGCGAGCTGGTAGCTCGCGGCGTTCTGCGAACCGATGGCCGCGGCGGCCCAGGTGTAGGCGTCGGCGTTCTGCTTCAGGAGTGTCTTGGCCTCGGAGTCGACGGAGGAGCCGTTGAGCAGACCGCCCATGCCGCCGCCACCACCTCCGCCCATGCCGCCCTCGCCGGTGCCGCCGCCGGGCATGTTGCCTTGCTGACCGCCTTGCTGACCGCCGGGAGCCTGGCCCTGCTTGCCCTGGCCCTGACCCTGGCCCGGGGTGCCACCGCCGGGGAAGCCGCCGCCCTGCGCGTTGCCGGGAGCCTGACCGCCCTGCGCCGTGCCCGGTGCCTGGCCGCGCTGCTGGGTGCCCTGGCCGGGGGGCTGCATGCCGCCGCCCTCACCGCCGCCAGGGCCGCCGCCCCGGCCGCCACCGGGACCGCCCATGCTCGAACCCGACGGGCCCGCCGTGACGATCGAGCCCTGGTGTCCGGTGTTCAGCGTGCTGATCGTGTACGCCGTCGGCCCGGCCAGCGATGCCGCGAGGCCCAGCCCCGCCACGCCCAGCGCGAGCGCCCGGCCGAGGCGTGCGGCGAGCAGCAGCCCCACCGCTGCCAGGAGCCCGCCGATCAGGACGGCCCAGCGCAGCCACGGGAGGTAGTCCGGGGTGCGCCCCAGCAGGACGTACGACCAGACGGCCGTCGCCGCGACGGTCACGCCGAGCGCGGCGCCCGCCCACCACTTGCCCCGTTCCTCCCAGAGGACCGTGGCGCCCATGCCGACCAGCGCCGCGATGTAGGGCGCCAGGGCCACCGTGTAGTACTGGTGGAAGATGCCGGCCATGAAGCTGAAGACGAGGGCCGTCATCAGCAGCGAACCGCCCCAGGCGAGGAACGCCGCACGGGCCGTGTCGGTCCGCTTCGCCCGCCAGGTCAGCCAGACGCCCGCGGCCAGCAGGATCAGTGCGGCGGGCAGCAGCCACGAGATCTGGCCGCCGATCTCGGAATTGAACATCCGGCCGATGCCGGTCTCGCCCCAGCCACCGCCCTGGCCGCCGCCACCGCCGCCTCCGACGCTGCCGGTCTCCTCGCCGTTGATCCGGCCGAGTCCGTTGTAGCCGAAGGTGAGTTCCAGGAAGGAGTTGTTCTGCGAGCCACCGATGTACGGGCGTGAGGAGGCGGGCCACAGCTCGACGATCGCCACCCACCAGCCGCCGGAGACCACCATCGCCAGCGCGGCCAGGCCGAGCTGGCCGAACCGCTTCCGCACGGAGACCGGCGCGAACACCGCGTACAGCACGGCCAGCGGCGGCAGGATCAGGAACGCCTGCAGGGTCTTCGACAGGAACGCGAGCCCCACCGCGACACCCGCCCAGATCAGCCACTTCGTCCGGCCGCCCTCCATCGCACGCAGCACGCAGTAGACGGTGACGGTCATCAGGAGCGCGAGCAGCGCGTCCGGGTTGTTGAAGCGGAACATCAGCGCCGCGACCGGGGTCAGCGCGAGGACCGCCATGGTGATCAGTCCGGCTGCGGCGCTGAAGCGGCGGCGTACGGCCCCGTAGAGGACACCCGCCGTGGCGACGGCCATCAGCACCTGCGGCATGAGGATCGCCCAGGAGCTCAGGCCGAAGATCCGCACCGACAGGGCCATCGGCCAGAGCGTGGCCGGTGGCTTGTCGACGGTGATCGCGTTCGCGGAGTCCAGCGAGCCGAAGAAGAAGGCCTTCCAGCTCTGGCTGCCGGCCTGCACGGCCGCGGAGTAGAAGGAGTTGGCGTAACCGGACGCGCTCAGATTCCACAGGTACGCGAGCGCGATCACCAGCAGCAGCCCGAAGAAGGCGGGCCGCACCCAGCGCGGGTCCTCGGGCCTGCCCCGGGGGATGCGCCGTGCAAGCGGCTCGCGCCTGCCCGCGGCGTGCGCGGGCGCCCCTGGGGTGTCGGGCGGGGCCTGGAAGCGGCCGGAGTGGGTGGTGGCGGCGGTCATCGGACGTTCCTCAGTTCGTGTGCGGCACCCTTGCGGGCGTCCTGGAGATCGGTGCGCCGGTCGCTACTGGCGTCCTGGAGGTCGGTGCGCCGGTCGCTGCGGGCGTCCTGGAGGTCGGTGCGCCGGTCGGGGAAGACCCAGGCGCGGAAGAGCAGGAACCGCAGCACCGTCGCCGCGAGGTTGGCCGCGATCAGCACGGCGAGTTCCGTGCCGTGCGACGCCGATCCGGAAGCCGTGTCCAGGGCGGCGAGCGAACCGCTGGTGAGCGCGAGCCCGATCGCGAAGACGACGAGTCCCTGCGCCTGGTGACGCACGGCGCCGCCCCGGCCGCGTACGCCGAAGGTGAGCCTCCGGTTCGCCGCCGTGTTGGCGACGGCGGAGACCAGGAGGGCCGCCGCATTGGCGAACTGCGGGCCGACGCCCAGCCGGAAGAGGGAGTACAGGGCGAGGTAGACCAGGGTGGAGAGCGCGCCCACCACGCAGAAGCCGGCCAGCTGCCGGGCGAGTCCGCGCGGCACCCCGGGCACGGCCCGGTCGCGCGGGTCGTCCCCGAAGGGCCGCGCCAGGCGGTCCAGCGGCAGGGCGCCGGTGGCCAGGGCCCGGCCCACCCGCCAGACGCCCTTGAGGTCGTCGGTCGCCGTCCGCACGATGTGCACCGTGGAGTCCGGGTCGTCGACCCAGTCGACCGGCACCTCGTGGATGCGTAGCCCGGCGCGCTCGGCGAGGACCAGCATCTCGGTGTCGAAGAACCATCCGGTGTCCTCGACCATCGGCAGCAGCCGCTGCGCGACCTCGCGCCGTATGGCCTTGAAGCCGCACTGGGCGTCGCTGAACCTGGCGGCCAGCGAGGAGCGCAGGATGAGGTTGTAGGCCCGCGAGATGAACTCCCGCTTGGATCCCCGCACCACCCGCGAACTGCGGGCCAGCCGCGAGCCGATGGCCAGGTCGGAGTGACCGGAGATCAGCGGGGCGACCAGGGGGAGCAGGGCGTTCAGGTCGGTCGAGAGGTCGACGTCCATGTAGGCGAGCACCGGCGAGTCCGAGTGGGACCAGACCGTCCGCAGCGCCCGGCCCCGGCCCTTCTCCTCCAGCCGGTACGACCGCACCTCGGGGATGAGGTCCGCGAGCCGCGCCGCCACCTGGGGCGTACGGTCGGTGCTCGCGTTGTCCGCCACGGTGATCCGGAAGCCGTAGGGGAACGTCCGCGCCAGGTGGTCGTGCAGGCGCAGCACACACGTTTCGAGGTCCTTCTCCTCGTTGTACACGGGGATCACCACGTCGAGTACGGGCACGGGGGCGGGAGCGCCGACCGCTGCGGCCAGGAGGTGTTCCCGGGCCGGCAGGGTGCTCCAAGCAGTCTCGGTTCGCATGAGACCCACACTCACCAACCGCGCTGTCACATCCTTGTGGTGAGCCTGTGGTGCGCCTGTGAGTGCGCGGCAGAGGTGTCGTCAGGTGTATCCGCCCAGTTCACGGGCATGTCACCGAGCCGTTCGCCCCGGGTGCCGCCGTGGTTCTCCGCCCCTCCGGCGTACACCGCGTCGGCCGGCAGATGGACCGCGAACACCGTGTTGCCCGGCACCGAGCGCACCTCTGCCACTCCGCCGTGCGCGGCGACGACGGCCTGCACGATGGCGAGGCCGAGTCCCGTCGATCCGGCGTGCCGGGAGCGTGAGGCGTCGCCGCGCGCGAAGCGTTCGAAGACGCGTGGCTGGAGCTCCGCGGGGATGCCCGGACCGTTGTCCTCGACCTCCAGGGTCACCCAGGGCAGCTCCCTGCGCGCCTGGCGCAGACGGACCGTGACGGTGGTACCCGGTGGGGTGTGCGTACGGGCGTTCGCCAGCAGGTTGACCAGCACCTGCTGGATCCTGGTGGGGTCGGCGAGCACCGTCGCGGGCACCTCGGGCAGCTCCAGCCGCCAGTGGTGGGTCGCCCCGGACGATCCACCGGGGGTGCGGTCCGCGACCCGGGCGTCGCTCACCGCGTCGATGACGAGCGGCGAGAGATCGGTGCTCTCGTACGAGAGCGGCCGTCCGGCGTCGAGACGCGCCAGGAGCAGCAGGTCCTCGACCATGCCCGTCATCCGTTCCGCCTCGGACTCGATCCGCCCCAGGGCGTGCCGGGTGTCGGGCCCGGTGTTCTCCCGTCCGCGCCGGGTCAGTTCGGCGTACCCGCGGATCGAGGCGAGCGGCGTGCGCAGCTCATGGCTGGCGTCCGCGACGAACTGGCGTACCCGCATCTCGCTCTTCTGCCGCGCCTCCAGGGCCGAACCGACGTGGCCCAGCATCCTGTTGAGGGCGGCACCGACCTGACCGACCTCGGTACGAGGATCGGCCTCGGCGCCCGGGACCCGTTCGAGCAGGGCGACCTCGCCGCTGTGCAGCGGGAGTTCGGACACCCGGGTCGCGGTCGCGGCCACCCGGCGCAGCGGGCGCAGGGCGACACCGACCATGGCGGCACCGGCGATCCCGGCGGCGATCAGCCCGGCCCCGGTGACACAGACCTCGACGAGGATCAGGGTCGTCACGGCCTTGTCCACCTCGGCCGTCGGGATGCCGACCAGGACGGACGAGCCGTCGACGGACGTGCCACCGCCGGACGAGCCGTCGACGGACGTACCGCCGGACGTGCCTCCGCCGGACGTGCCTCCGCCGGACGGGACGAGCTGCACGCGGTAGCGGCCGAGGCCCGGGAGCTCGACGTCATGGGGCTCGCCGTCCGGCGCCACGTCGGCGCCTTCGAGGGCGGCCTCCTGCGCGTCGGTCAGTTCCTCGGTGCTCTCCCGGGCGTCCGGTCCCTTGACCACCTTCGATTCGGTGACGGAACCGCCGGAGACCACGGCCCCGAAGGTGTTGAACGCGCCCCTGCCTATGAAGGCCAGCGGTTCCTCGTCGCCCTCCGGGCCGCCCCGGGCGGCCTTGCCGCTCCCCGGCGGAGGCTGCTGGGCCACCCTGGCGATGTCGCGCAGCTGGTCGTCGAGCTTCCCGTCCATGTAGCTCTGGAAGGCGATCGCGGTGACCGAGCCGATCACGGCGCAGACGACCGCGATGAGCGTCACCGCGTACACGACGAGCCGGGTCCGCAGCGTCCAGGGCCGCTTCGCGCCGCCCCTCCTCCCGCTCATGGGGCTACTCACCCGGCTTGATGAGGTATCCCGCCCCACGCCGGGTGTGGATCATCGGGGTGCGCCCCGCGTCGATCTTCTTGCGCAGGTAGGAGATGTACAGCTCGACGACGTTGGCCTGTCCGCCGAAGTCGTAGTTCCAGACCCGGTCCAGTATCTGTGCCTTGCTGAGCACCCGGCGCGGATTGCGCATCAGGAAGCGCAGCAGCTCGAACTCGGTCGCCGTGAGGTGGATCGAGTCGTCGCCCCGGCTCACCTCGTGGCTGTCCTCGTCCAGCACCAGGTCGCCCACGACGAGCGTCGACTCGCTGCGGACCGAGGCCGTGCCGGAGCGGCGGATCAGCCCGCGCAGCCGTGCCACGACCTCCTCCAGGCTGAACGGCTTGGTGACGTAGTCGTCGCCGCCCGCCGTGAGCCCGGCGATCCGGTCCTCCACCGAGTCCCGCGCGGTCAGGAACAGCACGGGAACGTCGTTGAGCTCCCGCCGGAGCCTGCCGAGCACGGCCAGCCCGTCCATGTCGGGGAGCATCACATCGAGGATCACCGCGTCGGGGCGGAAGTCGCGCGCCGTACGGACGGCACCCGCACCGTCCCCGGCGCTGCGCACCTCCCACCCCTCGTAACGCAGGGCCATGGAGAGCAGCTCGGCAAGCGGAGCCTCGTCGTCCACGACCAGCACGCGGACGGGATTACGGTCGGGCCTGAGCAGTTCTGTACGCCCCTGGGGCGAGGTCGTGGTCATGGCTCAAGCCTGTGAGACGGCCGTGAGAGAGAGCTTTCGCCCACCTGTGAATTTCCTGAGAAACGGTGCGCCGGGCTATCGGAACAGCTCGCTCGCGTTCCCGTGGCAGACCGCCCGCAGCCATGCGTCCCCCAGCCCCAGACGCTCCAGCGCGTGCAGCTGATGGACGTACGGGTACGGGATGTTCGGGAAGTCCGTGCCGAGCAGTATCCGGTCGCCCAGATCGGCGAGACGCTTCAGCTCGCCCGCGGGAAAGGGCGTGAAGCCCTCCGCGAAGTCAGTGAACGCCATGGTCGTGTCCAGGCGCACGCCGGGGTACGCCGCCGCGAGCGCCAGGAACTCCGCGTACTCCGGCATCCCCATGTGCGCCACCACCAGCTTCAGCCGGGGGTGCCGGGCCAGCAGCCGGCCGATCGGCCCGGGGCCGGTGTACGCGCCGGGCGCCGGCCCGGACCCGCAGTGCGAGACCACCGGGATCCCGGCCTCCGCCAGCAGCCCCCACACGGGGTCCAGCAGCGGGTCGTTCGGGTCGTAGCCCCCCACCTGGAGGTGCGACTTGAAGACGCGCGCCCCCGCCTCGACCGCCTCCCGCACATAGCTCTCCGCGCTCTCCTCGGGGAAGAACGTCGCGGTGTGCAGACAGTCCGGCACCCGCGCGGCGAAGTCCGCCGCCCAGCCGTTCAGCCAGGCGGCCATGCCGGCCTTGTGCGGGTAGATCATCGAGGTGAACCGGAGCACGCCGAACGAGCGCAACAGAGCGAGGCGCTCGTCCTCGTCCCGCCGGTAGGTGATCGGCCACTCCAGCCCGGTCAGGGGCCCCACCGAGTCGAAGTAGGCCCACACCTTGCTGAGCACCCGCTCCGGCATGAAGTGCGTGTGTACGTCGATGATCCCGGGCAGCCCGAGCCCCTGCCAGAACCGCACGACGTCCTCACGGTCACGGTCTTCGATGCTCATCCGCCCCACCTGCCTCGTATGTCATCGGAAGCGCCCCCGGCGGCGATCCCCCGGCGACGATCTCAGAACAGCCCGTCCTGCACACCACCGGCCCCCAGGGCCACGGCCGGCACGCTGATCCCGGCCCGCGCGTCGGCGGCCACCAGGTCCCAGCCGGTGACGAGCCGCGTGTCCAGCACGACGATCCCCTCGCCCTCGGTCTCCAGGTGCAGGTCGGGCCCGGCGGCCGCCACCAGCCGCCCGGCCACCACCCCGCCGTCCACCAGCCCGGTCACCACCCGCGCGGCCGCCCTCTCCTGCCCGGCCGCGCGCGCCTCCGTACCGGCCCGCGTCGCCGCCCCGGCGCCGTCGAGGCCGAACACCCGGGCGTGGTCGACCGCCTCGAACGGCAGCCGCTCCAGCGCCTCCGGCCACCCGGCACCCTCCAGGGCGGCGGCCCGCCGGTACAGCCCCTCGATCTCGGCGGCCCGTTCCGCCGCCCCCGGCAGCTCACCCCGCACCGCCCGCTTGCGTGCGTACGGGATGCGGTCGGGCACCCCGAGCGCAGAGCGCAGCAGCTCCTCCGTGCGCCGCGCGGCCATCAGCGGCCCGCGTCCCAGCCAGCTGAACACCACGGCCCCCTGCTCCCGCAGCCGCGCGGCGTCCCGGGCCTCCCCGGTGATCCCGACCTTGACCATGCCCGGCCCGAACCAGGCCAGGTAGACGCGGTACGTACGCGGGTCGTCGGCGATCGTGTCGGCGGCCACCGAGTGCGCCCGGTCCAGCCGCGCGCACTCGGCGCACCGCGCCCCCGTGCTCCGTACGGGCACCACGGCCCCGACCGGACACGGGTTGCCGCGCGCCCCCACACAGTGCCGCTCCCCCTCGGCCCGGAACCCGAGCTCCTTCCCGTACGCCAGGACGCTCACCCGTCCCCGCCCGGACCCGTCGCCCCGTGCCCACCCGAGGACGGGCTCGCCGTGGGGCCAGCCCAGCCCGGTGCACCGCCAGCCGCTCATGCCACCCCTCTCGAACGCGCAAATCTAGAGTAACTTTCTAGAGAAAGCCTCCAATTAGACCTCCGGCGGTCCACACTGACCCCGTGTCCTTACCGGAGATCCCACTCTCGCTCACGCCGAAGCAGGCCGCCGACGGCACCATCGTCACCGTCCCTCTGCCGAGCGGCTCCACCCGCATCCGCCTCCCACCGGTCCAGGACGACGACCTCGTCCGGGCGCGGGTCGACGGCCAGGAGGTGATCCTGCGCATCCGGGTCACCGGGCGCGCGCCGAACGGCGCGTGGCTGGGGCTGCTCGGGATCGCCGCCGTGATCGCGCTCGCGGTCGTTCTGGCAACGGGTCTCAACGACGACAGCTCGTCCTCCCGCCCTTCGGCCGGCTCCTCGTCCTACGAGCCGTACACCGAGGACCCGTACGCGCAGGAGACGGAGACGGAGGACCCGTACACCGAGGAACCCACCGCCGTGGAGACCGAGGACAGCGAGGCGGAGGAGACCGAGGACCCGTACACGGAGGATCCCGCCACGGAGGACCCGTACGACACGGACGACGAGGCCGCCCCCGACCCGTACGAGAACGGCACCTGCCTCAACGGGACGCTCCCGGACTCCACGACCGCCCAGGAGGTCAGCGGCGTGGACGAGGTCTCCTGCTCGGCCTCCGACGCCCACTACCAGGTGATCGAGACCTTCCCCTTCACCTCGGACATGAGCAGGTGCGACGCCAACTCCGCGACCCAGTACGCCTTCTCGTACAGCTACACCCTCAACGGGGCGGCCATCAACGAGTACGTGTACTGCCTGATCGGCCTCGGCTCGTACGCACGCTGACACGGCGGCCGACGTCCCTGCCGCACGGCGGGCACGCGGGCTAGGATCCGGTCCATGGCGCTGACGGTGAACGACATGGACCGGTTCGAGGCCTTCATGCCCCGCCTGCAGGCCATCGCCTACCGCCTCCTCGGCTCCGCGAGCGACGCCGAGGACGCCGTGCAGGACACCTTCCTGCGCTGGCAGGCCGCCGACATCGAGCGCATCGAGGTCCCCGAGGCCTGGCTGACGAAGGCCCTGACCAACCTGTGCCTCAACCAGCTCACCTCGGCCCGCGTCCGGCGCGAGACCTATGTGGGCCAGTGGCTGCCCGAGCCGCTCCTCGCCGGGGACCCGATGCTCGGCCCCGCCGACACCGCCGAGCAGCGCGAATCCGTCTCGTACGCCGTCCTCCGCCTCATGGAGCGCCTCTCCCCCAACGAGCGGGTGGTGTACGTGCTGCGGGAGGCCTTCGACTACCCGCACCGGAGGATCGCGGAGATCCTCGACCTCACCGAGGCCGCCTGCCAGCAGATCTTCCACCGCGCCAAGAAGCGCGTCGCGGACGGCAAGGCCCGCGCCGACATCGACGAGGCCGCCGCCCGGCGGATCGTCGAGGAGTTCCTGGCGGCGGCCACCAGCGGCCGGACCGAACCCCTGGTGCGACTGCTCACCGACGACGCGATCTCCATCGGCGACGGCGGAGGGAAGGTGCCGGCCCGCGCCAAGGCGTTCGAGGGCGCCGTCGCGGTCGCCACGTTCATGCGGGGCCTGTTCAAGCCCGGCAAGGCCAAGCGCGCCATCGTCGGCGGCACGGCCGAGGTGTACGCCACGACCGCCAACAACGCCCCCGCCGTGGTGGCGGTCGTCGACGGCCGGATCATCGGCATCACGTGCCTGCAGGTCACCGGCGAGGGCATCGCCACGATCCTCAGCCAGGTCAACCCCGACAAGCTCGAACGCGCGACCGCGCGATGGGCGGCCTCCGACCACGGCGAACCCCTGTTCAACGCCTTCTGACACCCCTCGCTCGCGATGTGACCTGCTTCACACCACCTTCCTGTCAGGAATCGCCGGGCTGCCCGGTTCAAGGGGTGAAACCGCGCGAGACAGGAGCAGGGAAATGAAGCACCGCATCATCGTCCTTGGAGCCGGATACACCGGAGCCTCCGCCGCCGGCCGCCTCGCCAGGCGACTGCGCCGCGAGGACGTCACCATCACCCTCGTCACCGCCGAGCCCGACTTCGTCGAGCGTGTCCGGATGCACCAGCTGGCGACCGGCCAGGACCTCAGGCCCCGGCCCTTCAGCGAAATGTTCGCGGGCACCGGCGTCGAGCTGAGGCTCGCGAAGGTCACCGGTGTCGACGTCGACCGCAGGACCGTCGCCGTCACCGGCACGAACGGCGCCGAGGAACTGGAGTACGACAGCCTCGTGTACGCCCTGGGCAGCGGCTGGAACAGCCAGGGCGTCCCCGGCACCGCCGAACACGCGTACGAGATCGCCGGCCGCCCCGGAGCGCTCCGGCTGCGCGAGCGCCTGGCCGGCCTGGGCGCCGGACGGCCCGTGGTCGTCATCGGCGGCGGCCTCACCGGCCTGGAGGCCGCGACCGAGATCGCCGAGGCCCGCCCGGACCTCGACGTCGCACTCGCCGTGCGCGGCGGACTCGGCGACACGCTCTCGCCCAGGGGCCGGCAGCACCTGCGGAAGGTCTTCGCGAATCTCGGCATCACCGTGCACGAGCACTGCGCCGTCACCGAGGTGGAGACCGACCACGTCACCACCGCCGACGGCACGTCCCTCCCGGCCACGGTCACGGTGTGGACCGCCGGCTTCGCGGTCCACCCGATCGCGAAGGCCACCGCGCTGGAGGTCTCCGACACCGGCCAGATCGTGGTCGACGGCGCCATGCGCTCGGTCTCGCACCCGGACGTGTACGCCATCGGCGACGCGGCCCTGGTGCAGGGCCCCGGCGACAAACCGCTGCGGATGTCGTGCGCCTCGGGCATCCCCACCGCATGGCAGGCCGCCGACTCGGTCGCGGCCGCGCTGACCGGCGGGAAGCCCCCGACCATGCCGATCCGCTACTTCAACCAGTGCATCTCCCTGGGCCGCAAGGAGGGGCTGATCCAGTACGTCACCGCCGACGACCGCGCGGTCCGGGCAGCCCTGACGGGCCGTCTCGCCGCGCTCTACAAGGAACTGGTCTGCAAGGGCGCGGCCTGGGGCGTGGCCAACCCGACCCTCGGCCGCCCGACCAGGCGCCGCCCGATCATCCAGGACCACGCTCCGGCCACCTCACCCGTCACGGAGTCGGCCTGACCCGTCCGGCCCTCTCCGGGCCCGGGACCTGCAACTCGGTCCCGGTCCGGAGAGGTTGACGGGTCGCAGGACGGTGCGAGCTCGCACCGCGACTGCGCCCCTACGGCGACTCGGTGGTCTTGCCGCCCTGCCGACGCATCCCCCGGTAGACCACCCAGAGACTGAGAAGAACAAGCACCACTGCACCGATCGGCCAGCCCACGGAGCCTCCCGCACGGTAGTCCCTGATGCCGACCACAAGAATGAGGAAGGACAGAGGCAGCCCTGCCCAGTCGAGGGCTCTGTTCAATCTGGTGGCTGTCGAAGACTCGGTCACAGCCCGATCATGGCAGGCTGTTGCGTCTTCCACAGCAAGTCAGTCAGGAGTGCCCGCCGCAATGGGTGGTACCCCACGGCGCACCCCGGTGAACTCGTACAACAGCACCTCGTCCACCAGGCGGTTCGTGTACAGACGGCGGGCGCCCCTCTCACCGAGGTTCTCCAGAGCGGCCAGCACCAGCCCGGAGTCCGTCGTTGCGGCCGAACGTAACTGGACCACCTCCGCACGCGTCAGCCCGTCAACGCCATCCACCGGCACCACGCCGCCGGCGGACTCGGCGGACGACTCCCGCGCATCGCTGACAGCACGCCGGAACGCCTCCGGCGGCTCCGTGCCCCCATGCCTCGCGGGCACCTCCCGGTCCCGCGCCAGCACCGCGGTGATCCAGGCGGCCGGCCGGACCGGCCGCCACCCGACGGCCGAGCCGCAGAGCTCGGCCGCGATGTCGCGGGCGTCGAGGCCCCGGTCGATGAGCGGGCGCAGCGCGTACGCGAGGCGGCGCAGCCCCTCGTGCTGGGTCCAGCCGACGAGCGGTCGCACCTGCCGGGCGACGGCGATGTCACGTGCGACCTGGAGCGGAGACCGCCGCCGCCCGCGATCGGCTGTCGCGCGCCTGCGCGAGGTGTAGTTCAACCTCCCACTCACATCAGCTGTGCGTACGTCGTGGTGGGGCCCGGAAGAATGGGGCGCACACCCGCCTGAACTGCGCTTTCCCGCAGCCGAGTTATTCACAGCCCGAGGCCTCGCTTGTGCGGCTTCCACCGCACGGTCCCGGCCCGCATCCGTCACCCCGCACACCCGCGCCCCGTACCCGGCACCCTCCAGACGGTGGCCCATCGCCGAGTCGTACGCGGCCGGGATCGTCGCGGCGTAGATCGTCGCCATGCCCGCGTACCGGCGACCGGGCAGGTGCAGGTTCCGCTTGCTCCCGTGCCGCTGCCACACCAGCGCGCCCAACTCCCGCAACACCCGGACGTGTCGCTTCACCGTCGCCGCCGACACCCCGCAGCGGGCAGCGGTGCCCTCCAGGTCGTACAGCACGAAGCCGAGCCGGTAGTCCATCCGCCCGGCCAGATCACGCGCGACGGCCAGCGTCGTCGCCCCGGCACGCGGGTGCAGGCCCGCCTCGACGAGCCACACCACGGCCCGCAGCCACGCGCCCGGCTGGGCACGGCGGGAGGCCGTCGCGTCGAGCTCTTGCAAGGGGCGGGGGACGGGGATCCATTCCGGATCCGGGCATGACGAAGAAGCGCAGCACGAAGCCGCGCCGGTGGGGTGGCGCATCACAGTCCGTGGGGTGAGGGGCGACCGGCAAGGCCGCAGGGATCACAGAAGCAGGGGCCGTTCCGGACGGCTCAGGGCGTGGGTGCGGTCACCACGCGCGTACGGGCCAAGCGATCGAACGCGAGTCCTTCTCGTCAGGGTGAATCTCGGATCGGCGGAGTGATGACCCGCCGGTCACTACGGCCGGGCGGCGGTCTCCACACCGCCCGGCCGTTCTCATTCGGCGGGAGGCCCTTGCGCTTCCCGGTCGGCCCTGCGGCGCTGCGCTCCGCTCTGACCCTTGCCGATCTGCTGGGCACGAGCGGCGGAGATGCCGCCCAGGAGCTGCCCGATTTCCTTCCATGTCCTGCCTTGTTCCTTCAGGGCGTTGACGCGCTGCTGCCGCAGCTGTCGGAGTTTCGTCTGATAGCTGGGCCAGCCCTCCAACGCCCGCGACACAGCCACGGCGCAAGCCTCGTCGTCCTCGATGTCCCTGAATGCCGCGATGGCTTCCACGAGGCGCTTCACCTCCTGGGTCTGCTCAGGGTCATTCGTCATTCCCGCGCTCCCTCCAGCGGCGCGGCCCACACGACTGTAAACCCCGGGCTTGACGCGATTCAAGCCCGGGGTTTAACTTCGTTCTCGCGAGGCCGACCAACGGTCCCGTAGCAACAGAACGGCCCCGGCCCGGAGTTCGCACCTCCACATGGCCGGGGCCAGTCAGAACCCTGAGATCACCAGGAGACCGACCATGCGCCATCCTTCCACCCCGGACTCCCCGCCCGACAGGCGGCTCGTCACGCTGCCGCCGATCGTGGAGCTGTCCGCACAGCAGCAGCGGGGCGTGCACTGCGTCTTCTGCGGCGCGACCCTGCGCACCGGGGCGGTCCGGGACCTCGGCCCGCAACTGATCGATGCGCACGGCTCGGCGGTCCGCTGGTTTCCCCGCAGCTGCCTGCCCTGCCCGAAGGAACAGACGTGCCGCTGATGTGCGATTGCTGCGGCAGGCCGATCGCCGCCGGAGACGAGGAGCGGGTGGTGATCCATGGCGCGTCGGGGGCGGGCGGCGCGGTCACCGTCCACAAGACACCCTGCACCCGGCCACGGTCACGCCCGACCCCTGCCCAGCGGGGGTGACGCATGACGAAGGGACTCCCTAGCAATCAGATCGCAATCTGAGTACAGTCTGAGCATGAGTACTACGCACCTGGAGTCCGACGCGGAGTCCGTCACCTTCACCGACCTCTCACGGAACCCCAAGGGCGTGGCCGCGAAGGCCGCTTCGCTGGGAAGGCTGCGGGTCACACACCGAGACGCACCCGACATGGTGCTGTCGACGGCCGACTACGCGGAGCACGCGGAGGAGAACCTTTCGACTGCGTCCCGGCTCTTCCTGGCACTGATGAAGCAGGACGAGGGTGCCCGGTCTCTCCTGCTCGCCCTTCCCGAGGTGTTCCCCTGGGTCCGACACCTGGACGAGGGAGACATCCGCGAGTTCACGGTGGAACTCGTCGGGGCCCTGTCGGACGCCGCTGAACTCGGCGCCAACGAGACGGCCCACCGTGCGATCGTCTCCTGGCGGGCCACCGCTCGTATCAACGCCGACCCCGACCAACTCCGCGACGCCCTGCGCCCGCTGGCCGGTGCCGACCTCGGCCCGGTCGAGGCCCACACGTGAGCCCGAAGAAGGGCGACCGGGTCAGCACGCCCCCTCTGAGCGGCTGGAACGTCCTCTACGGCACGGAAGCGGCTGTCGGCTGGGAAGAGCTCTGCCGAGTCGCCCTCCCGAACGCCCACCGCTGCCTGGAAGCACTGCGGACTGACCCTCTGACCCGAGCAAACTGGAACCGGCAGCACCAGTTGCGCGGCCGACACGCCACGAAGGACTGGAGGGGCACCACGCTCGAACAGTGGGAATACGAGGTCACAGCCGGAGGACGGGTCCGCTACCTGGTGGACCCGGATCACTCCACCGTGATCCTCGTATACGCATCCCCCCGCCACCCCAAGGACACCGAGTAGACGGAGACGGCGGCCGCCAACCACCGCTTCACGCAAACAGGAGATGGATTTCCCCAAGGGCATGTGTGGAACGAGGAAGCCGAGGGGGACATGGTCCCGGACCTTGGCCGGTCGGCCAGTCTGGTGATTGCTGGGAGGGGTGATGAAGTGGACTTGAAGCCGCCGCCCAACCCATTGACGAGTGAAGAAGTGTTGCGTTCTAAGTAAGGGTAGCTCAGACGTGAAGACCAGAATGCGCACCTCCGTGCTCGCCGTACCACTTACACTCACTGTCCTAGCAGGATGTGGAATGACTGAAGAAAAGAGCGATGGCGTCCCGTTCGCCGGCACGAGCGCTTCGCTCGATGCCGCCGACACGATGCAAAAGGTTTCCAGTGAGATCTACGATCTGCTGGGCGTGAAGGGAAAGGCATCAAAGAACCTTCCGGGAGTGATGGACTGCTCAGGCAAGGACACAAAGACATACTTCCGGATCTTCCATCCGTGGGCCTTCACCCCCGCTTCGGCGAGCGACCTCGACAAGGCGATGGAGCGACTCAAGTCAGAACTGCCCAAGCACGGGTGGGAGATCGTCGAATACGGGCCAAATAACAGCAAGAACAGAAGTATCACCCTGACCGCCGACAACGCCAAGAAAAAGGTCAGCGTCAACGTCACCAACATGGCGAAGGGTGACCCGCCGATGCTGAGCCTGGACCTGGCGTCCGGTTGCTACAAGGTCCCGGATGGCGAAGAAGTCCAACGCTTCTGAGAGGCCATACTCCGCCGCGCTCACAGCGGGCGTCCAGAAAGCGCACACCAGGACGGTATGTGCCGCACCCTTACTGTGATTACCCGAATCCTCTCGGTCGCCTCGGCAGATAGCCGGGGGATGGTTCATCCCTTCCGCGCACAACGTTATTGCGTACTCGCCGCAGTAGGTCGATCTCCCGAAGACTCTCCTCATCCAGCACGTTGGCGGCTCGTCTAGGCCGATGAGGCACCGACGGTCAACACGTAGTCCACGTCGACCGAGAAGTCGCCTGACTGTCCATGGATCTTCAGTGAGTGTGCGCCGGGAGCCGGGGACGGAAGCTGCACCCAGAGACCGCAACCTGTAGCTGTGAAGCGCCCTTCCTCCCCGGTGACCTGGTTGTCTTGGACGCCTTCAACCATGATCGAGTCACCTTCGTAGGTCTCCGGTTCGACCGGCTTACCGTCGAGTGCCACGGTGCCTTGCGCACTCCCCATGAAGGCCGCACAGCTCTGGTCGTCTCCAACGAGATTGATGACAGGCACCGCGATCGGACGACCGTTGGGAATTTCGCACGCTCGCACAGCCCGACCGCCGTGGGTGCCGGCCAGAAACCACACGTCGGGCGGTTGATTGCGTCCGCACATGCGCCCGTTTGTGTCAGCGACGGGGCTGGTCGCCTCGGGCTCAGAGGCAGCCCATGTCCACCATCGGCCCTGGAGCTCCGCGGAAGGGATGCTTCCGTTCTCCGCCACCGGTGCGGTACTCGTCGATGCTGGTCCCTCAGTGTCACCCGAGCCTCGGGCTGCCCGCGTCCCACACCCCGCCATCGCCGCCAGCACTACAGCTGTCAGGCCCACTGCCCCTGCCTTGAACCACATATAGCCCCCTCCGGCCGTACGCACCGCCCCGGCATCACAGCCGACGCAGCATGAGCGGACACCGTATCCATGGGGCGGGGCCGGGCCACTTCGAACCCGTTGCTGGACTTCGCTGTCGTGCGACAACGCGAGAGGCCCCCAGGATTTCTCCTGAGGGCCTCTCGCCTGCTGTGCACTCGGCAGGATTCGAACCTGCAACCTTCTGATCCGTAGTTGTATGACGGCCGTCCATGGTGTCCATACAGTCCAGGGTCGAGGCCCTGAGGCCAGGTGGAGGGCCGTCACTCCCTCTATTCTCGCGCAGTCTGTGAGACGTGTGTGAGAAAACGTGAGGGGCCGCACCGGGCGGTGCGGCCCCTCACAGGGGGACTGGGAGCAGTAGTCACGGTACCGGGCTATCCCTGTCGAGAACGCCCGCGATGCGGGCGGCCGCGATCTCCGCCCGCATCGACTCGATCTGGCGCCGCACTCCCCGGACATGCAGGAGAACCGCGACGATTCCCGCGACGATGAGGACCTCGAGTGCCACCGTGATCATTGTGCTGCCTTTCCCCGTTCGGTTCTGTACTACGGCCCGGCGCGCTTCAACGTCTGCCAGGCCTTGCTCGGCCGCCTCGGTGACCGGTGGACCCCGCCCACGGGCAGGGTCTGCGCGCTATCCCCAACCCAGGTCGTTGGGGCGAGCAGCTGGGGCGGGGGACGCGCTGCTTGCGTCGGCGGCACCTTGCCCCAGCTCCTCGGTGACGGTGGGCACCGGAGCGGCGTCGCCCTCGGCAGCGATTGCCGGAACGGCAGGGACGGCAAGCGCGGCTGCCAGTGCAGCACTGGCAGCCAGGATGCGGATTCTCACGGTTACCCTCCATGCGGATATGCCCCGAACAAATGTCCGAGTCACTTGCAGTGAGGTCATCGTTACATGTGATTGACAAGTGAACCAAGGGACGTGCCGTGCCAGAATCGGCACCTGCGTGAAGTGGCACTATCAAAACGTGGGGGTTGTAGGGATGTTGAGTAAAACTTTGCGGTCGACCGAGGTCGCCGCCTACCAGTCCATCGCCGCTGGCGAGCACCCCGAGCCCTCGCTCGCTACTGACCGGCTCGCAGCGCTGGGCCTGGTGGAGCACCGCCCCCACGACGGGTCGTGGGTCGCGCACGATCCTCGCGCCGCCGCTCAGAGCCTCATGGGGGACGCCCTCGCAGAGTTCCGCGAGCTGGTGGCACGCATGCACGAAATCCCCACCCTCGCCGCACTGGCGGTCGACTACGACCCGCACCGGATGTACGGAGGGCCGGCCTCTGAATTCCTGCCGACTCGGGACTCGATGAACGGCCGCATCGGGGATGTGTCGGCCGCCGCGTCCACGTCCGTGCTCACCGCGCAACCGGGAGCGCCGGCCGACCGGGATCCTCGCGTCGTCGCCCTGGGCGCACAGCGCACAATCGAGACACTCGGCGCAGGGGCCGAGGTGCGGAGCCTGTACACCAGTGCCGCCGTCGGCCACAGTCAGACTGCTGCCTACGTTGGGCAGATCATCTCTGCCGGCGCCGAGGTGCGCACCCTGTCCGGCAGGTTCCCGCGCATGATGATCGTGGACAGCCGTCACCTGTTCATTGAGAACCACATCATCACCGGGGCCGACAACGACGCGGGCTGGCACGTTACCGACCGCGGCTGCGTCGCCTGGGCCGAGACCGTATTCGGGGCCCTGTGGGATCGGGCGGCCCGCTGGAGCGGCGCCAGACTGATCACGGAAACCGTGACGACCGGACGCCAACGGCAGATCCTGGTGGAGCTCGAGGCGGGATACACCAAGCGGCAGGCGGCGAGGCGTCTGGAGATCAGCGAGCGAACTGTCACCGGCGAGCTGTCGGCGCTCCGCAGGGCGCTGGGTATGCGAACGCTCTACCAGGTGATGGCGTGGTGGGCTGCCAGCCTGGACCGGGATTTGCCGTAGCACCTGCCCCTCATCTCCGATCTTGCCGGGCCGCAGCGTGCAGAACAAGATCAAAAAATGCAGCTATCTAGCTGCTGACTTCAGCTTATGCAGGTCGCAGCGTTTGTCGAGTGCCGCACCAAGATCATTCGACCTGGCTACTCGACGAGCGCTGGCGCCTCGGCGTCCACATACAGGCGCGGCGCATGCGGCAGAACCTCACCCAGGAGGAACTCGCGGAGCGCGCCGGCGTCTCCCGGGACACCGTCCAGCGCATCGAACGCGCGGCCAACAACCCTCGGTTCACCGACCTGCTTCGGATCGCCAGGGCGCTGGACACCCGGCTGGCGTATCTCCTCGAGGGCGAGCAGGGGCAGCTCGCACGGGACCACACGAAGCCCCCGGCCACCTGACGGGGGACAGGTGACCGGGGGCGGTAGTAGAGCGGCTCAGCCGGCGCTCAACGGATTCGGGGAGTCGACGTCGGCCTCAGCGCCCTGCAACTCGCTGTGTCCGTCGCTGTAGTGGTTGACCCACCCGCACCCCCCGCACGCATACCTTCCGTCGAGGCCATAGACCTCAGTTCCGCACCGGGAACATTCAGTGCGTGTGATGTCTGGTGTGGGCGCCGCCTCGCTGCTCGTCATGCTCGGAGGCTACCCCGGCCGGCGGCAGCGCCACTCCGCTCTGCCACCCACAGTTTCCGCACAGCCAGCCGCCCGATGGGCCCTGCTGCGTCCCTGCCCCGCATCGTGGGCATCCCATGGTGATCTCCCATCGTGTATCCGCTCGTGTATCCGCTGTTCCATCCGCACTGCTGCGAGCAGAACCAACGGCCTGCGTTGTCCTCGTACGCCCACGCGCCGCAGCTGGGGCAGTTCACGGCCGCCCCTTCTCCGGCACCGTCGTGGGTGGCGCCTCTCCTCGCGGTGTCCGCCGTGCGGCCAGTCGCCGCGCCTCGGCCAGCCGAGCCGCACGGGTTCGCTGCAGCCAGATCAGGTCGGCGAGGACCGCGTCCCCGCACGGTTCGCCGCTCACCGGCTGGCCTTCCGCTCCGCAGCCCGGTACGCCGTCCGCAGCTTGCTCGCGTCGTCGCAGTTCGTCCCGGAGCGGCAGTTCTGGCACTTCTGGGTGTGCACGATGTACGCCCGATACGTCGCCTGCAGGCGGGGTGAAATCGGCGGGGTCGTCATGGTCGGCTCCATGTCGTCACTGGCTGGTGACCACATGGTGACTCCATGGAGAGGCCCCAACTACCACAAGATGATGGTAGTTGGGGCCAAAGGTTCGCCCAGTGTCAGGCGCCCAGCCAGGAGCCGTACGACAAGAACGAATCCGGGAGCTGCCGCTTCGCCGCTTCGAGCCCGTCGTACGTTTCGCGGACCGTCTGGTGGTACCGGGCCTGTTGCGGTGCCGCTTTCCGCGCCCGCACCAGATTCGCGAACGAGTCCTCGAGCTGGCCGCTCCACATCTGTGCCCGCGCCAGCTCGGCGAAATGGTGGGACTTCCTCGAGGCCGGCCAGGACTTCGGCATGGCTACGGCTTTGCCGATCTGCGCGGCCTGCCCGTACTCGTCCAGCTCGGCGAGCACCGACACGCGGTGGACAGCCACGTTCGTCGGGCCGAAGCTGAGCCAGTGCACCTCGGATGCGTCGCCCGTGAGCTGGGCGATCCGGCCCGCTTCCTCGAGGTGCTCGTCCGCCGCGGCCCGATCCTTCGCTCGAGCGGCCATCACTGCGGCGCCGAGGTGCAGCTGCCCGACAAGGACATCTCGCTCCCGGCCGCTGTCTGCCTGTTCGAGAGTGCTGAGCCCTCGCCGGATCAGTCGGTCCCCGGTGCGGTACTGCCCGGCCCGCAGATAGGTGAGGGCGCGCATGTACCGGTACATGCCGCCGATCACTGCACCGGAGCCGCGCTCTGCCGCCCACTCCATGCGGGACAGTGCGATCGTCGCCAGGTCGGGGAAGCCGAGTTTGCTCGTGACGTCGTACGCCGTGCGGTAGTACGACGCGAGGAGCAGCCACCCCTCCGTCGTGTCCTCAATGTGGGCCGCGGTCGTCTGCTCGAGGATCAGCCCGGGCAGCTGGCTGGCAGTCCGCTTGATCTCCCCTGCGCGAACCGCGACGAGGAGCCCTTGGGCGTCGTCCTCGAGGAGCCGTCCGGGGCGAGGGGTGATGTCCGGGTCGGCGCCGAGGTCATACACATCGAGCGCCTCGCGGATCGGCTGGATCAGCACGTCCAGCTCGTCCGCCCGGAGCTCCGTCGTGTACGGCTGGCCGGTGACCGTCGCAACCTCGACACGGAGCGCCCGGGCCACAGCCGCGATAAGCCGCGGCGACGCGGGGAGGGTGCCCTGCTCCGTCTTCGTGAGGGTGGAGTACGGGATCTGCGCTAGGTCGCAGAGAGCCCTCTGGGTGAGGTGGCGCTCGAGGCGCAACCGCTTGATGCGTGCGCCGGTGTGGTCATGGGGCAGAGCATGCATACTGGTCTCCAGTTCTGACTCGACACCAGAACGGTACCGCCGTCGGCTCGGTGAGTACCTCCGAAGGCCCCACCTCCCGCGCGGGAGGTGGGGCCTTCGTGCGTCACCGCGCGACAAAGCCGCCCCTGCCCACCCGGTGGGGGTGGGCAGGGGCGTGGTCATGGACGGCGCCGCTCGGGGACGAGGGCGGCCGGGGACGAGGCGGGCGTGCTCGGGTCGGGAACCGCGGGTGGCGGGGCGTCGGTCCGTCGGCACATCAGCCCGTCCGGATCCCCGGGCGGCGCCTGCAGCGCGTACCCGTCGGGGCACGTCGGTCCTGCAGGACCGGCCGGACCGGCGGGGCCCGCCTTGCCGTCGGCTCCGTCCTTTCCAGCAGGGCCTGCAGGACCGGCCGGACCGGCGGGGCCCGCGGGTCCTGTTGCTCCGTCGAGACCAGCCTGCCCCGGGGCGCCGGTGGCGGCGGGGCCAGGAGACCCGTCCTTGCCTGGCTCCCCGTCGACGCCGTCCCGGCCGGTCGCTCCTCGAGGGCCAGCCGGGCCGGGTATCGGGACCGGCACCTCGGCCCGATCCGGCAGGTCATCGACCGCCCTCGCGGGATCCGGCGCGGCCGGCGTCTTACCGTCCGCCTGGATCTGCGCGCGCAGGACCCGTACGTCGCCCGCCAGGGTCGACACCGCCGCCCCGCGCCGATCAGCCTCGGCAGCGACCTGCAGCGTGCGGTCCGACTCGGCCTCGATCCGCAGCCAGACCAGGACGATCGCCCCCGCGAGGATCGCGAGGACGGCCGTCACGGCCAGCGAGCGCCATCGCCTGGCCAGGATCCCCGCCGTACGATGCCGGGGCTGGGTGCTGGTCGTCACGATGTCGGCCCTCCCAGGGCGGCGATCTGTCGGTCACGGTCGGCGATGGCCGCCTGCAGCTGCGCGATCTGCGCCTGCAGCTGTGCCTTGTCGGCGCGCTCGCCGGCGAGTTCGGCGTAGGCGGCCGTAAGCTCCTGCCGCAGCGTGGCGCGCTCCTCCTGGAGCTCGTTGACGAGGCCGCCGTACCCGGTCATCACGGCGCCCTGGTGTGTGGCCCGGGCGTTGCTGCGCTGTCCGATCAGCGCAGCAGCGGCCGCCGCGAGCCCGACGACGATCGTTCCGACGGCGCCGAGCGTCGCAGCGTCCACGTGCTGTACCTCCTGTGCATGGGGCAATCGGCCCCCGGCCGAGCTCTCGAGGGGTCAGGTTCCTGCCGGCCCTCG
This sequence comes from Streptomyces sp. NPDC102451, assembly GCF_044765485.1. Classification (NCBI taxonomy): domain Bacteria; kingdom Bacillati; phylum Actinomycetota; class Actinomycetes; order Kitasatosporales; family Streptomycetaceae; genus Streptomyces; species Streptomyces sp. NPDC102451. Next base: position 22,179 of record NZ_JBIWKD010000026.1, read on the forward strand.
GTACGCAGGCAGCGTCAGCGACTCCTTGGCCACGGCCTCCGTGACACCCGGGCCGTCCGTGTCGCTACCGCTCGCCACCACGGCGGTCAGGACCGCCAGGACGGCAGCCAGCCCACCGACGGACAGGGCCTGCCCCCAGTCGACGTCGACCAGACCGAGGCCGTCACTGCCGAGCAGCGCGAGCTCCGCCTGGGCGAAGGTCCTTGCGGTGCGTTCGGCGGTCGCCTTCCAGAAGGCGCCGGTGGCCAGGGTGCTCATGGTGGTCTCTCTTCCAGTTGGGGCCCCGGAAGCTCTCCGGGACCTCGGGCGCATGCGGGAGGGATTCGAGGTATTGACGGACGACGTCCCGGGCCACCGGCTCGTACAGCCGGTGGACGAGGCTGGGGTGCGGCGCTGCGTCGACAGACACGTCCTACGCCTCGCGCTGGGCGTCGACGGCGGCGCGCACCGCGCAGTCCTTCGCCTCGAGCAGGTGGCGCAGGCCGGCGGACAGCTCGGGCCCGTCCGGCAGCGCATCCACCAGCTGCCGCGCGAGCTCCCCGCACGGCGCGCTCACGGCCTGCAGGTGGGCGGGCAGGTGGCTGTGCTCGAACTGCCGGAGCAGGTGCTCGGTGGCGGGGTGTCGCTCGGTCATGGTCAGGCCCCCTTCTTGAGTGCGGCGACCTCGGCACGCAGCTGGCGCACCTGGTCGAGGATGTGGGCGAGGTAGTACCCGGCGCCGTGCATGGTGCGGGTGGCGGTGTCGCCGGCCTTGGTCTCAGTGCCGATGTCACCGATGCGCAGCAGGTTGCCGTGCAGGTCGTCGATCTGCTTGTCCGTGGCGGCCACAGGGGTCTCCTTCGACGGGGTGGACGGGGCGGTGGTCCCGGGGGACCAGGACGCGGGGTGGGTGAGGCGTTCGGCGACGTCAGCCCGGAACTGGGCGGGCGTGAAGGCGAACCGGCTGCGGGCGCCGTAGCCCTCTACCGGGCCGCGCGGGTCGATCTTGCCTTCGATCGACGTCTCCTTGTGGCAGCCGACCGACTCGGCGGACCAGCCGTGGAACCTGCAGACAGCCGCGTCGATCCGTACCCATGCGTCGTACTGGGCCCGCGGGTAGACGTCCTTGTTGTCGCCGAGGTTCTCCGTCTCGATGCCGTACGAGACGTCGTTTCCGTCGACCGTGCCCGAGGCCTTCGACGGCGAGGGGTGGCTGCTCTTCTCGTCGCGGAACGACGCGTAGGCGTTGACCGCCATTGTCCCGGCGTGGTTCGCGCGGCCTGCGCTGCACATCGTGGCCACGCCGGACCGGGCGAGGTAGACGTGAGCGAGCGGACCCGGCAACCCGCTCACGCCGTTCTTCGCGACGACGTCGCGGGCGTTCCGGCCGGCCGTGTGGTGGTTGAGGAACATCCGGACCGGGCCGAAGGTCATCCCGGTCGCGGCGTCGCGGCCGCGGGTCCGCCAGCCGGGGTACTCCTCGACGGTGACGCCCTCCGCGCGCAGAACCGTTAGCCATTGGTCGGGGGTCAGTGGTGTGGCCATCAGGTCTCCAGACATGCGAAAGCCCCGGGCCTGGATGGCGCGGGGCGAAGGGGTAGTGGACTACAGGGCGGTGGCCCCGGGGAAGTCAGCCATGGGCCCGATGTCCTCGGTGAGGATGTACGCCGGGTTTGCCGCGGGGGTGGCCGAGACGTGGTAGTTCGCGGCTCCGGAGTCCCGGGCGACGGTCCCGACCAAGGCGGCGGAGATGTCCGAAGCGCCACTGTTCAAGAAGATGTTGCTCAGCTCGAAGCAGTAGTTGGCCGCGTTCGGGGTGCTGATCCGGAAGCTGTCGAACAGCGTGGTCCCGGAAACGTTGGCCCGGCGAACGCGGATCCGGCCCTCGCTGCCTGTGGCGCTGACGGTGATCAAGCCCTTGACCGTCATCCGGTACGCGCGGCCCGCCCGGAAAAGAATGGCCGGGGTGGTCACCCAGACGGTTTCGGCCGACACCGGAGATGCCGGTGTGTTGGCGGTGATACAGGTGTAGTCCACGGTGAACGGTGCACGAGCGTTCTCCACACTCGCGATGAGTCGCTCCCCGGCCAGGGCGAGATCGGGCATGTGCGCCTCCTACAGGGCGTAGATAGTGGGCTGGGCAAGACGTACATCCGCGCCTGCCGGATGGCTCTTGACGATGCCGTTGACGGACCGGACCACCGTGAACGCCTGCGGAGACGAGGTTCCGCTGATCGCGGTGACGGTCATGACCTCCCCGCCGACCCGCACGCCGAAGGGGAAGTTGGCGGCGGCCGTGGTCCACCGGGTGCCGTCAGCCACGGCTACGGTCAGGGTGGTGGCTGTGGCGGTCACCGACGAGGACAGGGAAGAGCCCCCGGTGTCATGCCGGCCCTGCACCGGATCGTCATACACCCCCACCGTCCACGGGCCTGCAGGGGCGCAGTTCATCGCCAGGGACCACTCCACGGCGCCGATCCGCTCCGTGTAGCCGCGCATGTGCTGGTCGATCAGCCCGGGCGGTAGCCACGGCGGGAGGTGGGCGATGGTGATCCGGTCGCCGATGTCCAGGCCGAGGACCTGGTCGACGAGGTGCGGGGCCGCGTGCAGCCACACGGTGATCGTCGGGTAGCGGGCCTCGTCCCACGTGCCCAGGTGCGCGCGCCACTCGGCGATCTGCTGCGGCTGTGCGTCTGTGTACAGCGACAGGGTCACCGCTTCGTCGTAGACGCCGACCCCGTCCGGCGGCGGGGCCACGGACAGCGGCCCGTCCTCGATGACCGCACGCCAGGAAGAGCCCCCGCGCCGGGTGACGGTGATGTCGTTGCGCAGCAACTGGTCGTCCTCGTCCGGTTCCAGCGGCGGCGGCACCTCCCCGGGCGCGGTGTAGTCGAGGGCCAGGGTGACGGGCTGGTTGTAGAGGGTGGAGCGGTCCCGGTACATCAGGGCCAGGGCGTCGCGCGTCTCGTACAGCATCCCCCCGTCGGTGGCCGCGGCCTCCTCCAGGAGGTGCAGCAGAGTGTCGGGGCGCTGCGGGCCCATCGCCTCGGACAGAACGCTGATGTCACCGTCCCGCGTCGTCAGAGCGACCTGGTCGGATTCCTCGGTGGTGAGCCGGTACATGCGGTTGAGGGCTGTCTCGCCGGCGAATCCGTCGTCGGCGCCAGCAAAAATACTGCTGCCGGGGGGTGACGTGATCAGGGTGCCGGTGGCGGGGACGTCGAAAACGGCGAGGTGGCCGAGGACCAGGTCGGCGGTGGCCGCCCCGTAGGTCCCGGACACGCCCACGACGGCGCCCTGGGCCCCGGTGAAGGTGGTGCGCGAGATCCACCGGCCGTTCTCTGCGATGTCCCGCCAGCTGACGTACAGGTAGGCGGTCCCCCCGGCTGCCGAGGTGTACAGGGCCAGCCTGTTCCACTTGCCCCAGAAGTCGCCGAGCGCGACGGCGTCCGTGTAGAGGAAGGCGGCGATCACCACATCGTCGGAGTCGCGTGCCTCGATGCGGATACCTGCGGTGCTGGCGTAGACGATGGCCGTGGACATCACTGACCCGGCCACCTGGACCCGCAGGATCTCGGTCTGCGTCGCGGGCATCGTCGGCAGGTAGTAGGCGCATTCCACCTGCCAGCCCTGGGCACTGGACCGCGGTACGGTCCCGCGTAGAAGGGCCGGATTCTTGGCCTTGGGCAGGGCGGAGGCACCGCCGAGGGAATCGTCTGCGGCGAAGTCCCAGCCCGGCATCTGCAGGGGCCTGATCTCGGCCATCGGCGAGTACGCTGCGGTGGCCGCGTCGCCATCCTCCATCGGCCAGTACGCGATCAGGTCAGGGTCGGACGGGATACGGCGCCGCAGCGTGGACTGCAGGGCTTTCTGTCCCTGGCCGAGGCGGCGGGTGACTCCGGCCGCCGCGATCGGGACCCACACGTCGGATCCGGAGACGTCCCACCGTGTCGGCCACGTGCTGATCTCGCCGGTGAACCGGTACGCCCGGTCGCTGATGGTGGCGTCCGTGCCGAGCGTCCATGTGCGGCCGGCGGAATCCGCCCAGGACGTGGTGCCCTCGGCCCGCGCCCGCACGTCCGGGCTCGCCACGACGGTGCCGCCGATCCCGGAGCGGACCTCGGCACGGTGGATACGACCGCGCATCGGCGCCCAGCCGGTAGCCGAGACCGGGGCGACCTCAAGCGGTGCGGTCCCGGAGTAGATGCTCGTGACCCCGGCGACGACCATCGTGTCGCCGACCTGCGTCCACGGCCCCGCCAGCGTCTTTGCCCAGTACAGGACGATGGTGCACCCGCCGGAGCCGTTGTTCACGTCCAGCGTCGCCCTCACCGCGGCGCGCCGGGGCAGGCTCGGCAGGACCTGCGACGCGAAGAAGAACGCGGTTCCGTTGGTCGACCAGTTCAGGGTGAGCAGACCGTTTTCCAGGCGCAGCATGTAGGAGCGCTGAGCCGTCCCGCTGTTCCACTTCCCGATGAGGGTCTGAACGGGGACGGTGTACCAGTCGACGGTCGCCTCGACACGAATGTCGATGTCCCCGGTGATGTCCAGGGCCGCGGTGTCCGGGGTGCGGGCGTAGGACGAGGTGGTGCCCTCCAGCTGCAGGTAGGACTCCGGGCCCTGGACGCTGAAACGCACCGGGGTGTTGCGGCCGATCAGCCTGTAGTACGGGCTCATGGGGTTGCGCGGCGAGTACCGCCCGTGCCGGTTGTTCAGCGTGAGCGTCATCTTAGACGGGGCGGGCTTGCTCGACTCGTTCTTCGAGCCGCGCTCGATGACGACCGGGTCCTTCTCCCGGACGTCACCGCTGACGTCCGTCCACGTACCGCCGATCTGGATTTCCGTGCGCCGGTCTATGGACAGGGCCACGGCTGCCTCCTCACTGCCCGAAGGCGGTCTGTACGTCACCGCGCCCGTCGATGCGGACGATCTCTTGCAGGAGGGTCCGCATTGCGCTGCTGCCCCCGGTGCTGTCCAGCGTGATGCGGACCTCGGCGGCCGCCCCGGACGTCTTGCGGACAGATGGCGCCCGCACGTCCTGCTGAACGCCGATGAGCTGCTCAAGGCGGGAGAGCGGCAGGACCGCCTCGTCCTCCCGGCCCTCACCGATCATGGCGAGGGTCGGGCCGGTGACCAGGCCGCCGTCGGCGAGCATCGGAATGTTCGGCGTGGACAGGGTCAGGCTCGGGATGGACACGCCCATGATCGAGCCGCCGCCAATGGTGAACGACAAGTTGTTCCAGCCGCTGATCAGCTGGTTGACCATGCCCTTGAAGCTCCGGCTGATGCCGTCCCACATGCCCGACGCAGCACGGGAGATCTTCCCTGGGAGGCCGCTGATCCAGGACACGACCTGGCCGAACCAGCCGCTGACCTTGCCCGGGATCGCGGAGAGCCAGCCCACAGCACCGAGGACGACGGAGACGGCGGACGCTGTTTTGCCGGAGATCCACGCCCAGGCGGTGTCCCAGATGCCCCTCACCCAGGCCATCGCGCCCGAGATCTTGCCCGACACCCAGTCGGCCCCCTGGCCGACCTTCTCCTGGATCCAGTCCCAGGCACGGCCCGCGGCCGCACCCAGCTCGTCCCAGTACACGATGATCAGAATGATCACGGCGATCAGGGCGATGATCCCCAGGACGATCCACGTCACCGGGTTGGCGAGCATGGCCGCGTTGACGGCCCAGACGGCGATCGCGAAGATCCCGAAGGCCACGGCGAGGATGAGCACGATCGGGACGAGGACCTGCATCAGGCCCTTGTTCTCGGCCATGAATCCCGAGACGAGCTGCAGGACGGGCAGCAGGGCCTCGCCGAGACCGGTGGTCAGGGTCCGCATCGCAGCGTCCATCTGCTGCGCGGGGTCGTCCTCCATCGCGTCCGTCATCTTCTTCGCCGACCCGGCCGCATCGGCCATGCCGGTGGACGCGGCCGCGGTCGCGGGGTCCATGGCCCACAGGGCGTCGGCGCCCTCGCCGGCCATGTCGCCGAACAGGGCGATGCCGAGCTCGGCCTGCTTCGCGGGGTCCTTCACCCCGCGGAGTGCCTCGATGGTTTTCTGCAGCGCCGCCTTGGCGGGCTCGCCACCGGCGTTGATGTCGGCCAGCATCTGCTTGGCCGGCAGGCCCAGCGCCTTGAGTCCGTCGGCGGCCCGCGCGGTTTCCTCCGAGGTGATGCGGGCGAACTCGTGCAGGACGTCGCCTGCCTGGTCGATGTCGCGGCCGCCGGCCTTGACGTACTGCGACATCATGCCCATCGCGGTCTTGCCGTCCAGGCCGATCCGCGCCCAGTGTTTCCCGTACTCGTTCACGGTCGCGGGGATGTCGGCCAGCATTTGCTTGGGCAGGGTCTGCGCGGCGGCCGCGAGGATGTCGAAGGCCTCGGTGCCGTCCTTGGCCAACCCGTTGTTGATCATGTTTCCGGCGGCCTGAGCAGCGTCCGCCACGTCGATCTCGAAGCGTTTCGCCAGGGCCAGAGCGGACTTGGACATCCCCTGCAGCTCGGCGTCGGTGAAATCTCCGAGCTCCCCCATCGAGGAGACAACCCCGCCCACCGCGTTCGCGACGTCGTCCATGGACTCGCCGAACCCTGCGGAGTAGACGTCACCGGCAATGCCACCGGCCCGGGCGGCCTCGGCCTCGGTCAGGCCGAGCTGGTCGCGCAGGCTGCTCTGTGCAGAGCTGATGTCCATGGCGGCGGTCAGGCCGAGGGCCAGGGCGCCACCGGCGGCCGCCCCGGCCAGGGCGGCGGGGCCGGCCATCTTGTCCATCTTGCTGGCGACCTGGTCCGTACCCTCATCGACACCGGAGGCATCCATGCCGATACGGACCAGGAGCTCATCGAGCACGGTCACCGGGGACCCCCTCTGCGCTTGTCGCGGTTCTCGAACCCGGCTTGGATTCCCTTGATCGCGTCGAGGAGCTCACGCCCCGTACGGCGCGGCCGCGACCACTCGATGAGGTGGTCCTTGAGCTTGGGCAGCCGGCCCTTCTTCATGTGCGGGGCGGCCACGTCCATGCCGAGCCGCGCGAAGAGGAGATCCAGACGCTTGGGCGTGATCGGCCCGTAGAGGTTCTGGTAGGCCAGGAGGCGGATGATCTCCTCCTCGGCGAACCGGTCCAGAACCTCGGACGGGGGAATCCGGAACGCCACGGCCAGGTCGTACTGGATCGTCAGCTCTGGCCGTCGCCGAAATCCGCCTCGGCCACCTTGACCTTCTGCGTGAAGTCGCGCTCCTCGTCGGAGAGATGACGCACCAGGAGGAAGAGGCCGCCGACGATTCCCGCGCTGCGCCGGGACAGGATCGCGATGCCTTCCCGCAGGTCGGGGAAGACGAGCTCGTCCGTCTCCTGGTCGCGCAGCGCCTTGGCGACGATCTCGGCCTTGCGGGACTTGATCGTCATCTCGATGCCGGAAGACTCATCCCGGCGGGTCATCTTGGAGAGCTTGTTGTGGTAGTCCTCCCAGTCCCCGGACGGCAGGCCGGTGACCCGAAACAGGACGCCGGGCGCCCACTCCGGAATCTCCACGTCGTCCTGCGTCTTGATGTCCGTGGCGCCACGGATGAGGTCCTTGAGCGTTGCCATGGGTGGTGCTCTCCTGTCAGCCGGTCGGGGTGAGGGTGGGCTTGCCGCTGATCTTGAACGTCGCGGTGCGCTCGGCCTTGTCGTCGGTGGGGAACTCGTCGCCGAGGTCGGTGATCAGCGCGGAGAATTCCCAGGTGTGCTCGTCCGGCTCGCCCGGCAGGAGGATGACCTGGTAGTCCCGCAGGTCGTCCTCTTCGAAGTCGGCGTCCAGCGCCGCATGCGTGCTGCTGCCGGGGTCGTAGTTAAGGGTGATCTCAACCTCGCCGCCGTCCTTGAGGCCCTTGATGAACTCGCGGTACTTGTTCGGCGAGTCGTGCGCGGTGACCTCGATGGCCTCCCGCGACCGCGACGGGCCGCTGATGTCGGACACGTTCGCGATCGCGGTGAACGACCCAGCCCCGTTCGTGTCCCGGAGGAACTGCGTACCGAAGGCGTCTTTCCCTGCCATGTCAGGCTCCCAGCTTGAGGACGGCGACGGTCACCGACGTGACGGCGTCGTAGGTGATCGCTGCCCGGTCCGAGGCGCCCCGGAAGAGGTGGGTCAGCGGGATGATGCCGGTCTTCCCGGCGGCGACGACCAGCGCCGCGTCGGCGATCGCGTGCCCGTTCACGGTGCCCGGGGTGGCGATCGTCGCGGTGCGCGCGGACGCACCGCCGTTGACGACGACCAGGAACAGGCCCGGCCCGGTGGGGGCGGTGTCGCCGAGCGCGGTGGCGGCGACGGCCGCCCCGGCAAGGTCGGCCAGGCCACCCACCGTGGTGACGGTGGTGGCTGCGAGAGCTGCCATCGGTGATGCCTTCCTACGTGGCGGGTGGTTGTTCGGTGACGACCCGGTAGCGCAGCACCACGTGGCGAATGGTGCCGGGGGGCTCGGGGTCGGTGAGGGTCTGGGAGAACTCGTGACGGGTGACCACATGGTCCAGGCCCTCGATGCTGAGCGGCTGGTGGTCCAGCAGCTGCGTGACGCGCTTGGCGATCGTCAGGCCCTGGGTGTGGCCGCGGGCCTGCGTCCAGACGTGCAGTGTCACGACGGTCTCGCGCCCGTACCGGTCGTGGCTGTTGTCCGGTGTCTCGATCGCCTCGCCGATCACGACGAACGGGTAGGGGACCTCCTCGGGCAGGTAGTCGTACACCGCGGCGATCGCGTCCGTGAGGACGTCGTCCCCGCTCAGCACCGCGTAGATCGCGGTCTGAATCGGGAGCATGGTCTCCGGGGCGGTGGTCATCGCAGCGCCCGCCGTACCTCTTCGGTGAGTCGGGCGCGGTAGCGGTGGCGCTCGGCCTCGAGCGCAGGGCCGAGCGCCGGCCGTGCCGGTCGCCGCCGGGTGCCGGCCTCGAGGAACCGGGCGTAGTACTCCTCGGCGTCGTGCCAGCCCACCGTCGCTGTGAAGCCGTCGTCCTTGTAGCGGTCGTCGACCTTCTCCTGCAGGTTCCCGCTGTCCTTGGCGACGTCGCGCTTGGTGTCCGCCTTGACCGCCTCGGCGGACTCCTTCACCGCCTTCTTGATGGCGGCCAGGATCTCCTCGTCGACGTCCTCGAGCTGGTCCCGCAGCCGGGCCAGGCCCTGGATCTCTACCGTCATCCCGCGCCGGGCCATGGGCTCACCTCTTCCGGAGCAGCTTGCGGATTTCGTGGAGCTCCCCGGCCACGGCGAGGACCGCCCAGATCAGGGCCCGCGCGTCGCTGTGAGCGGCCTCGGCGTTCTGCCGGCAGTCCTGGGGGTCGGTCGGTAGCGGTGCGGTGGTGGGGTCCATCAGGGGCCTCCCTGTTTCTGGGTCAGTTCGCAGTCGGCCTTGACGTAGCGGGGCCCGGAGGGCTGCACCGCGGCCAGGACCCGGTACGTCTGGCCCGGCGCGCGCAGCTCGTCGCGGCGCTGTACGTCGGCGGTGGGCAGCAGGTAGACGGAGTGGCTGTGCTTGCTGCCGGACTGCTGGGCGAGCAGCCGGTCCGAGGCGGAGGGCTGGTCCACCTTGGCCCGCACCTCGCCCTGCAGGACCCAGGTGGAGACCTGGCCGCCGGCGCCGTCCGGGACGGTGGTCTCGCGCCAGACCTGCAGGCGCCGGTTGAGCCAGCGCCCGACGCTCATGTGCGGGCCCGGTAGGCGCCCACCGTCCGCCGGTCGGAGTCGGTGAGCTCCATCCCCAGGGCGTCAGCCGCCCAGGCCTTGGAGTGGTCTCCCAGCGCCTCGGAGGTGAGCCGCTCCGGGTTGGACCAGGCACCGGCTGCGAGGCGCAGACAGAGCCGTTTGAGGCCCGCGGGGATGGTGGAGTATCCGGCGGTGTAGGTGACCTCGATGGCCCGCTGGTGGCCGGGCCAGTCGCCGCCGCGCCGGTGGAGGATCCCGGCAGCGGACCAGGTGTAGTCCCGGTCCTTGCCGAAGACGAGGTCCTCGCCGTCATCGTCGGTGAGGCTGACTGAGGCGACGTCGGTGACGGGCCACCGGGGCAGGATGAGTTTCCTCGAGCCGGTGCCGTTCTGGGACCGCTCGTCGTTCTCGGCCGGGCCGTCCAGGGTGACGGTGTCCTCGGACTGCTCGAGGGCCTGGCCGGTCTCGTCCTCGATGACGCCCTGGGCGAGCTCGATGAGGAGTTCGGCTGTAGCCGTGTCGTCCTCGGTGAACGACTCCTCCCGGAGCATCCGGCGCAGTTCGTCCGCGGTCGCGTACGCCATCAGTCGCCGTCGCCGTTCTCGTCCGCATCGCGGCGGCGCTCGACCTCGGCGACGACCAGGACGCGGATCTCGTCCTTCTTCTTCGCGTCGCCGAGGTCGATGGACTGCTCGGCGGCGTACGCCCTGAGCTGCTCCACGGTCATCGCCTCCACCGGCACGTCCGGATCGGCCGGCGGCGTCGGGGCGGTGGTGCGGCGAGGCGCGGTGGTCTCGAGGGGCTTGCAGTCCCCGGCGTCGATCCGCCGGCGGGCCTCGTCCGCGGGGAGGTCGATCTCTGCCCCGGCCGGGACGGTGCCGTGGGTCGGGCTGGCCATGAGTCGCAGCATCTGAACGCGCATGAGCGGTCCTCCTGTTCGTGGGGATACGCCGCGGGCGCCCACCGTGGTGGGCGCCCGGGCGGCGTAGACGGGTGCTGCAGGGTCAGGGCTTGACGCGGCCCTTGCCGCGGATCACGGCCACGCCAAAGCTGGCGTCGCCCGTGCCAGCGTCGGTGGCCACGGCGCGGATGTACCGCTTGATGCCGTGGTAGCCGATCACGGTGACCGTGGACGCGGTCAGGGTGGCGGGCTCGGTGCCGTCCAGGTCGGCGTTGGCGACCGCAGTGAAGCCGGACCCGGAGGCGTCGGACTCCTGGATCTCGATGGAGAACGCGGCGTTGGCCACGGCCCCGGTGGTGATGACCACCGCGGCGGCGTCGTAGTTCGCCAGGTCAACGGCGGTGCCGCTCGCCGTGTCGGTCCGGGCGGCCGGTGTCAGCGTCGCGACGACGTCCAGGCTGTTCTTGATGTCAGTGCGCATGCGTACTGCTCCTCTTCTGCGTGGGCCTGCGCGGGGCGCGGGTCAGGCGACGACGTCGTTGGACTGCAGGCGCACGAACGCCTCGGACAGGACGGGCATGCCGTCGGCCTCCTGGCGGCCGATGAACCCGACCTGGTTCGTCTCGGCGTACAGCTCGTTCAGGCGCTGTACCTCGAACGAGAGGGCCTCGGCGATCCAGTAGTAGGAGAAGTCCCCGAGCATGCCGACGTAGTCGCCGTCCCCGAACGTGGCGGGGGCGAACTCCGAGGTGATGAACGGCAGGTCCAGGATGCGGTCGCCCTGGTCGCTGGCGAGGCCGGCCTTCCAGATGTAGTTGCCGTCGCCGTCCTTGAGCTTGCGCACGGAGGCGATCATCATCCGGTGGAACAGCCACCGTGCCTTGGCGTGGTACGCGCTCTTGAGCGTGTACTTCGCGGTGATCAGGTCGTCCGCCGAGTTGCCGCCGGCCGTGTTCACGAACCCGCTCCCGGACGTGGAGATGTCCAGGTCCCGGGTCGTGGGGATGCCGTCGGCGTGCGCGGTGAACAGCCCCAGCGGCTTCTGGTTGCCGTCTCCGACCATGTAGGACTTCTCGGCGGTGACGCCGAACTTGTACTCCATGCGCTCACGGACGAGCGTCTCCGGGTTCATCACCGCGGCACGCAGAAGCTTGCGGCTGATCTTGACGCGCTTGGCCAGCGGGTGCGGGCGCAGCTCCCGCTTGCCGAACCGCAGCCCGTCGTCCTGGCTGCCGGTGGACAGCTCGCTCGTCCACTCGGCGTCGGAGAGGTCGTTGTCCAGGGTGGGCACACCGAGGGACTCGGCCTGGGTGAGCTGGTGCACGGTCGCCAGGCCGCGCAGCGCGACCATGTCGTCCACGCCCTTGAGCAGGTCCTTGACGAACTGCTGCGGCGCGACGAGGAAACCGCCCTCCGGGTCGTGTCCGGCGTTCAGGGCTCGAGCCTGCGTCTCCGTCAGCACGGAGCGCCCGCCCAGGAGGTAGGCACGCAGGGCGCCCATCGCGGCCTCGCCGCCGCGGGCGCCAGGCTGGTCGTCCTCGACCGGGTCCTGGCGCTCCTTGTCCTCGAGGCGCTCGGCGCGGCCGATCGTCGTGTCGACGCCGTCGCGCTCGTCCATCAGCTTGTCGAACCGGGTCTCCTCCTCCGGCGTCATCGAGCGGCCCTCGTCCTCGGCCGTCTGCATGATGGCGCGGGCGTCGGCGCCCAGCTTGGTGCGCTTGGTGCGCAGCTCCCGGATGTTCGGCACGGGTGTCTCCGTTTCGGTGTGGTGAGGTGCCCCGCGCGGCTGCGCGGCGCGGGGGTCAGATACCGGCGAGCCGGAGCAGCCGGGCGTGGTCGACGGCGGGCGCCTGGCGCTCGTCGTCCTCTTCCTCGTCCTCGGTTCCGCCGGCGGCGTCGAGGAGCTCCTGCAGGGCGGTGGCCGCGTTCTGCACGAGGGTCTTGTTCTTCTTGGACAGGACGGCTCCGGCGCGGCCGGGCCGGTCCTCACCAAGCTGGTTCAGGACACCCTGGGCGAATGCCTCCGGGGTCATCCGGCTCTCGAGGGCCCGCATCACGGCGAGCTCTCGCCCGGACTCCACAACGGCGTTGGGGTCCATGGGCAGCGGCACGGCCGAGACCTCGAACAGTTCCCAGCCCTCGGGTACGCCGGCGTCGTCGATGTTCCAGACGTCGAACCCGATGGAGAACGCGTTGAGGTAGCCGCCGCGGTATTTGCGCTCCACGGTGCGGGCGAAGTCGTCGTCCTGATCGAAGGCGACGTCCATCAGCAGGCGGTCGCCGTCGATCCACGTCTTGTCGGACCGGCCGATGGGCAGGCCGTCACGGCCCCAGTAGTTGTGCCCGTAGCCGACCACCGGGTTGGACTGGAACCGGCCGAGGTCGGCGCCGTCCATCTGCAGGTTCAGGCCGTCGCCCTTGCGGCCGGCGGTGGCTGCGATGATCCGCAGCGGCTTGCCGTCGCCCGTGGTGTCGTCGTGGTCCTGGTCGTCGGCGCGCAGCACGTAGCCGCGCAGATAGTGCCGCGTCATCCTCGGTTCCTCCTGGGTTCCTTGATCTGCCGGTCGCGCGGCGGCGCGTCCTGCTGGCGGAGCTGGGACGTGGCGCCGCAGAGACCGCAAGGTTGGTCTTCGTGCCGCTCCTCGCTAGAGGGGCTGCGCGCGACGTCGCTACTGCAGGCCGAGCAGGTGCCGTGTTCGACGTCCTCCTGGTCACTGGACAACGGGGACCACCTCGCACTGACAGCCGGCGTGGACCGGTGGGTGGAATGTGTCGCGTTTGGCCACGAGCTTCTCCCCCTCTTCGTCGCCGTCGATCTCGTCGCCCTTGCCGACGAACGGCCTCTCGATGTCGCGCACGGTGCCGTCCAACTTCGTGCAGTACGGGCAGTGCTTGGACCCGCGGGCAACCCACTGGACCTGCTTCACACCGGCGTCGCGCCACGCCTCCCGGGCGGCAGCGTTCGGGAGCTGCGTCGTCTCCCACCGGGTGACCTTCTCGGCCTTCTCGTCCTGCCACTTGGCGAGGCGCTCGAGAACGTCGGCGACGATCGACTCGGGAGTGTCCGCCTGTTCGGCTGCGTTGCGCAGCTGCCCGAAGGACGAGGCGACCTGGTAGGCGGCGTGGGCCAGGGCGTAGGCGCGGGCCCACACCGACAGGTCGACGTCGTCCTCGTGCCCGACCTCCTCGGCCGCGTCCGTCGCGACGTCCGCGGCGAACAGCGTGAACAGGGGCACCCACAACTCGGAGAGCCGTTCCATGACCGGGCCGTCATCGGCGTACAGGGCGCCGAGCCCGGTGAGGAACCCGGCCAGCGAGCGGCGGCCGCGGCCGGGCTCGAGGTGCTCGGCGAGCAGGTCCTTGACCCGAGCGGTCTCGAGGTCCAGGACCTCGGTCACAGACTCCTCGATCTTCGGCCCGTACTGCTCGGCGAGCGTCGCCCGGACCGCGTGGTTGCGGCCGTGCAGGACGCGGGCCCGGCGGCTGGCCGCCGACTCGAGGGCGGGCGCGGAACGCCCGGCGGGCACCATATTGAGCGGCACCAGGTAGGCGTCCCCGCCGTCCACCGGGTTGAGGTTCTCCCTCTCCCTGATGTCGTTGGCGGACAGCCATCCCCACTGCCGGCCCACCGCGTACGCCTGGTACCGGGTGAGGGTGTCGCCGCGCAGCAGGCTGTCGACGAGGAACTCTGCGTAGTACCGCTCACGCTCCTCGGGCAGCAGCAGCTGCGTGAGGATCGCCTGCTCCCACCGCACCAGCCAGATGTTGAGCGCGCTGCTCACGTAGTCCAGCTGCTGCTGCTCGATGTTGGAGAACGTCGCCCGGTCCAGGTCCATGATCTTGTGCGGGGGCAGGCGCAGCCACCGAGCCATCTCGGTGACCTGCAGCTTGCGGGTCTCGAGGAACTGGGCAGCGTCGTTGGGCACCCCCACCTGCTGCCAGGTCACGCCTTCCTCGAGGATCGCCACGCGGTGCGCGCGGTCGATGCCCTTGTGGATGTTCTCCCAGTCGTCCGCCATACGGTGGCGGGCCTCGGGCGACAGGTTGCCCGGGTGGGACAGAGCGCCGCCGGGAGCGGCTCCGTTGGAGAACACCTTGGCGCCGTGGTGTTCGGTCGCCAGGCCCAGCCCGATCGCGTTGGCGGCGAGCTCCACCACGGAGTAGCCGCGCACTCCGTCGTAGCCGAGGCCGGGGATGTGCAGGACTTCGTGCGGGAGCAGGACGGTGTGGATGCCGTTCACGTCGTCGTCGTAGCGGTAGCGCCGCTCGAACTGCCCGGGCCCGGTACGCTTCACGCCGATGGTGACGCGGTCCGGGCGCAGGGGCCAGATCTCCTCGACGACGCCGGTGCGCTTGTTGCTGACGACGTATCCGAGGCCGTCGCCCCACGTGATCGCGTGCGCGGTCAGCGTCTCCTTGAGCCAGGCCGCGGACATCATGCTGTTGGGCTGGTCGTGCAGCAGCGGGTACAGCGGGTGGTTGCTCGCGCGCTGCTTGCCGCGCGGCTGCAGCCGCTCGTACAGGAACGTGGGCAGAGCGCCGAGGTCCTCGGACAGGACCCGCACCCCCGCGAAGAACGGGCTGTAGGTGAGCGCGGTGTCCTGGTCCACGCGGATGCCGGCGGAGTTCACCGACCCGCCGCGCATCCAGTCCTCCACCCACTTCTCCGGGGTCGCGATTCCGGACAGGGCGCTGCGCATGAAACCCACGTCAGGCTCCCTTCTGCAGTTGATCGTCCGGGCTGCGGTTCGCGCTGTGCGCCCCGGCGACGCCGACGGCCAGGAGCACGACGCCGGTCACTGTGACGCCGAGCCAGGGAGCGAGGAGGAACAGGCCCGTGCCGATGGCGATGACGCCGAGCAGGACCAGGACGTCCCAGCGGTCCACGCGGGCCTCCTTGGGGGTCACAGGGCCATGCCCCGCGACTCGTAGATGGACGGGGCGGGCATGCCGCGCATGCCGCCATCGATGGCGAACAGCAGGGAGGGCATGCCGTCGATTCGTTTGCCGGTCTTGCCGCGGTCCGGCTTCACCGGGCGGATGCGGTCGGGGTCGTCTCGAGGGCTCTTGCACTCGAGGTTGTCCGCCATCCACCGGGCGACCGGGTTCCCGTAGTGGGCGTACTCCCGGGCCTTGAGTCCGCGCATGAACTCGGCCATGGGCGGCGTCATCCGGCTGTACGTGGTGTCGGACTCCACGGTCTTGAGCCGGGTGCGCTTCTCGATCTCCTGCCGGACCGGCTCACCGCACCACTTGTCGTAGGTGATGTCGACGATGCGGTGCAGCTGGTGGTCGGTCTCGATGTCGTCGTAGATCGTGTCGTAGTCGATCGTGTCGCCATCGGTGAGCGTGATCCATCCGTCCCGCGCCCACTCGGTGAACTGGCCGCCGGTGTGCTCGTCCAGGTGCGGGGAGATGGACTCCGGCGCCCAGAACCGCCAGATGATCGACCCGTCCGGGAAGAGCATCGTCCAGGCGGTCAGGTCCAGCTTGCTCGAGAGGTCCAGCCCTGCCCAGCAGCGTTGGCCATCGAGGCGCCCGGCGATCCAGCCGGGGTGCGGTGCGATCTCCCGGGCGTTCATGTCCCACAGGTCCATGGGAATCCAGCGGGTGATCTGACTGACGCGCTGGTTGAGACGGAACTGGCGGAACCCGTTCTCCGCAGAGGCGTTGTTCTGTGCCTCCTCGGCCTCCTCGCGCAGCGACTGGATGGACAGGAAGTTACCCAGGCCCGGGTTGGGCCAGGCCCAGTTCCGCTCGTCCCACGGATCGATCGAGACCGGGAGCTCGGGGCGTGCCGGGAACAGCCGCCAGAGCCGCTCGAGCTCGTCGACCGTGCGCGGCATCTTCCGCACGAACGCGAAGTGGTGCGGCGCCCGGGCCGGGTCCTCCATGACCCGGTCGGCCTCGTCGATGAACTCCGCACCGAACGACACCTGGTCGGACGTCTCGGTGGTGATCGCGATCATCAGCGGCTGTGTCCGCGCGCCGGCCGCCGTACGCATCGCCTTCCACAGCGAGTCGTCCGGCTGCGAGAGGACCTCGTCCAGGATGAAGCAGTGCGGGCTGTGGCCGAGCTCGTTGTCGGCGTCGGCCGGGATGACCTCGTAGTGCGAGCCGGTCTGCTCGTCGACCAGGCGCCGCTGGTTCTTGATGTGGTCCAGCCGCGCCGCGAGGATCGGCGACTTCCGCACCATCTTGGTGCAGGGCTCGAACACCTTCCCGGCCTGGCGGGTGTTGGCGGCCGCGCCGTAGATCTCGGCGGACTCCTCGCCGTCACCGACCAGCATGTACAGCGCGATCCCGGACAGCAGCGCGCTCTTGCCGTTCTTGCGGGCCATAACGATCGTGGCCCGGGTGTAGCGGCGGACGTAGCGCCCCCACTGATCGGACCAGACCACCTCGCCGAACAGCGGGCGGATGATCTCGTGTTCCTGCCACGGGGCCAGCTCGAACCGGTGGTTGGCGAGCGCGCCGGCGGGGTGGACGAGGAGCTCGGCGAAGAACCGTACGACGCGGTCGGCCCGCGGCTCGCAGTAGTGCGCACCGGTCCGCTCGCACGTCTTGCCGTCCAGGGTGTAGCCGCAGCGGCCGCCCTTACGTGAGCGCGGCCGCCACCGCTTGGTGTGGTCGATCCGCAGCGCCCGCCGGCGCCCGGGCGGGCGGGTTGCAGCCTTCGACCTCGAGGGCCTGGCCGTGGTCCGCGCAGCCATGACCACCCCCCGGGCTCAGGACAGCAGCCGCTCCGCTCCTGCCCGGTCCTTCGGCGGTGCGATGTTGAGCTGGCTGCGGTCGGACGGTGTCAGCCCGAACCGGGCGCCGTACCGCTGGACCTGGGCGTCGGCCGCATCGAGAGCGAGGAGCCAGGGATTCTTCCCCTGGCGGTGGCCGGTCAGGTCGCCGTTCTTGTTGAACACCGGGAGCTCCACCACGGCGCCCTCCTGGGCGACGTGCTCGGCGGCGTCCCGGCGGCGGACGACGGCGTCACACCAGTTGGCGTACGCCTCGATGTCCCACGCGGTGAGTACGCCCTTGCCGATCAGGTCGTCCGCCAGGTGGTCCCAGACCTCGGCCGCGTCCTCGCTCAGCCAGTCCGGCGGCTCGATCTCCAGCGCGGCGGGCCGCGGTTCGTCGGTGTTGATCCGGTCCTTGCGGTCGCCGTGCAGGACGCGCAGCTGCGTCGGCTTGGGTGCCGGCCCTCGCTTGCCCACGGCCCTCTCCTCTCGTCACGGTGTGTCACCTAGGGCGGCCCGGTACGGCGGATCCCGTAACCCGTCAGCGCGAGAGGGGGCTCCCCCCCGCGTTCCGCGGGGCCCCGGGGCAGCGATCGGAGGCCCCCTACCCCGTCACGCTCAGTACTGCGGGCCCTTGCGGTTCCATCCGCCGGCCTGGTGCTTGGTCGTCTCGCTCGAGTGGCACGAGGCACAGAGGCCGCGGCCGCGACGGGGGTCGTGGTCGTCCAGGCCGCGGTCGACGAGCTCCCGCTTGGACAGCGGCCAGTGGTCGGCGTGCGCGGAGGGAGCGGCCTGGCACAGCACGCACACCGGGTCACGGGCCAGCACGCCGGCGCGGAAGCGGCGCTCATGCTCGCGTCCGTAGCCCTGGGCTGCAGCCGAGGGGCGGGGGCGGGGGCGGGCGCACCGGGGGCACTTGCCCGACCCGGGGGTGGGGGTGCCGTCGCAGCCGCCAGTGGTGCATCGCTTGGGGGCCCGTGTGGGCATGGCTACCTCCTGGCATGCCGAGGCCCGACCATGCGCGTGCGTGGTCGGGCCTGGGTGAGGCGTGGTCAGAAGTCGGGGCAGAGGTGCTTGTGGACTGCGTCCAGGACCTTGCCGCCCGTGTCCGTGTTGCTGATGTCAGGCAGGCGCGTGTCGATGGTGAACCTGCTGAGCGTCTGCTCGATCAGCGTTGCCCTGTCCTTGGTGGTCTTGATCGAGCTGCACTGGTTGAGCCCGCGGCTCACGGCTTGGTCGTCCTTGCCAGGCTTCACGATGCGGGGGTCGATCGCGTTCAGGGCGTCGATGAACGCGGCGACGGTCGCCTCGTCGGGTTCGGCGGGCAGGCCGGCGGCCTCGCGGGCCTTGTCGAGGTCGGCCTTGCTGAGCGCGCTCTGGGTAGGCGCTGCGTCCATGGCGTCCTCCTGGTCGCTGGTGCCGCACGCGGTGAGCGTGGCGAGGAGTACGGCCGCGGTGAGCGCGGCGGTGGTGGTGGTGCGCATGGTCCCCCCTGGGATGACGTGATGTGGGGGGATCGTGTCACGGATGTGCAGGACTGGTGACGGTCTCTGGGATGCCGACCAGGCGCAGGGCGCGGCCGCGGGTAGCGAGCTCGGCGCGGGCGACGTCGGCGAGGCGGTAGAGCCTGGTCCTGTTGTCGTCGGCGAGGCCGGCGGCGGTGAGGTGTCCGCGGCTGCTCCATTGGCGGATGGTGCATGGGCGGATGTGCGCAGCGGTGGCACTCAGTGCTTGGCGTGCTCTGTCGGCGTGGGCGGCGGCCTGGGCGGTGGTGAGCAGGTCGGTGTCCATGGGCCTCCGTCCGGGCATGCGAAAGCCCCTGGCCGGTGGTCAGGGGCTCGGGTGGGCACACGTGTGCTGCTGGCAGAAGTGTGACGCTGAATGGCGATCTTGTCCAGCGGGGCGCGGGTCCAAGTAGCAAGCGAGTACCTGGACGTGTCAGACGGTACGGCGCGGCACTGACAGTGCCTCTACTTCGGGGTGCCGGGGACGGGCTTGGCCGGGGTCTGGACGTGGCCGCCGCGGCTGGCGGAGTACTCGCGGGAGTGCTGGGGCTCGGCTTCGGCACGCTTCGGGTCGCGGCTGGGCATGGTCTTGCGGAGTGCCATGATGCGGGTCCTGTCTCTGTGATCGGGGATGGGTGGCCCGGGGCCGGCCGAACTCTTGGCGGATGGCGGCCGGCCTCGGGAGTCAGCGGCGGATGGGCTCGACTGCGTCGGATGGGACGTGGTGGATCTGGCCCTGCCGGAGGTGGATGCCGCAGCCCTCGATGAGCACGCGGGCGGTGGTCCCGTCGTCTTCGAGGACGCGGACGGGGACGGTGCAGCCGGCGGTGCCGATGTGCGGCAGGGCGGCCCTCTCGGGGATGGCGTGGATCGGCATGTCAGGCCCTTTCGTGGTGGTGGACGTGCGCCTGTGCGGGGTTGTGGGGGTCGTCGGTGACGGTGAAGCGGGGGGCGTTGCCCGCGTTGTTGTTGTTGCTCTGACCTGGGACAACAACGCCAACAACAGGCGGCTCAGAAGGAGGCTGGGGGAGGGGTGGGAAGTCCTCTTGGTGGACCCCCTCGCGCCCGCCCGTGGGGGGCACCCGTACGCCGGGCCGTACGCGCACCCCGTGGCGGGTGAGGAGGGCGCGCACATCGCCGGTCTTCCAAGGGGTGGCGGGGAGGCCGACGAGGGGGGTGCGGGTGAGGTGCTCGGCGAGGGTGGCGAGGTGGACGCCGGAGCCCTCGGTGTAGACCTCGGCCAGGAGCAGCGCGACGTGCTCGCGGGTCAGGATCTCGGAGGGGTGCCTCTGGTCGGTCGCAGGCTCCTCGTCCGGCTTCTCCTCGCCGTCCGCCGGCGCCTTCTCGGGGAGGGCCGCCGCGTAGCCGAGAACGAGCGCGGTGAGCACCCAGGCGGCGACCAGGACGAGGGCGATCGTGGTGGTGTAGGGCGTGGCCTTGGTGATCACGGCGAGGGCGGCGACCACGAACCAGCGGAGCAGGGCGGAGCCCTCGGCCGAGGGCACCTTCTGCGTCGGCGTCTTGGGCTTCTCCCCCGGGTCGGCCTTCGGCCCCTCGCTGCTCTCCCCCGTGCCGTCGGCCGGCTCTTCTGCAGGCTTCGGCGCGGGCTTCGGCTTGGCGTTGCACAGCCAGTCAACAGTCCAGCGGGTGACCTTCGACGAGCCCACCCACAGGGCCGTCCAGAACACGATCCAGTGCTCCATGTCAGGCCCCGACCATCATGAACAGGGCGGCGACGAACTGACCGGGTACGGCCCAGATGGAGCCGTCTCCGGCCGAGGGCCAGGTGAACGCGGCGATCAGGCAGAGGGCCGCGGACCGTACGGGGTTAAGCGGGGCGACCAGCATCAGGATGAGCAGCAGGGCGCACGCTGCGCCGATCCCGATCTCTCCGAACGGGCCTCCGGAGCCGCCGACTCCGAGGCCTGTCCAGCCCTGCTCTACGACCTGCTGCGGGCTCGCCCAGATCTTCCCGGCGGCGATGTACGCGGACCCGGCGAGGAGCGCGACGAGACCGGCCCGGAAGGTGTTGAGCTTGACCTTTCCTCTGCCGATCACGCCGAAGATCAGTAGCGCGGTGAGGCAGAGAGCGAGGCCGCCTGAGCCCATGAATCCGAAGACGGAGCCCGCGCTGGTGGGTGCTGCGAGGTGCATGACGGTGAACTCCTAGACGGTGCCGGGGGCGTACAGCGCGAGGGCGATGGCGGCGGAGCAGACGGGGATGCGGGCGGCCCAGACGAGGACGGGGCGCAGCGCCGGGGGCATGTAGGGGAGGCCGGGCAGGTAGGAGGCGACGATCCAGGTCACGAGGCCGAGGGCGATGCCGACGGCTGCTCCGGCCCGGCCGGCGTCGGCGATGAGCTCGCCCATCTGCTGCGGGAGACCGAAGACCCACCCGCAGCCAGCTGCGCCGAGGTGGTAGACGACCCAGATACGGCGGCGGTGAAGCCGCTCCTCGGCCCGTGTGTCGACGGGCGGGGTCCACGGAGGCTGTTGCGCGGGCTGGTTCACGGTGACGTGGATGCCGGGCGCGGCCGCGGTCTGCTCCTGCGGGGTCGGCGCGGGCTCCGGGGTGGGGCGGGTGCCGAAGGGGCGGGGGACGACGTACCACCACGGCCGGCTCTTCTCCGGCTGCTCGTCCTCCTGGTCGTCCTCGTCGTCCAGGTCCTCGGCGGCCGGGGCCGCGGTGGGCTCGGGAATGACATGGACCTGGACGAGGGGCGGCTGCGGCTGCTCGTCGACGGGGGCGCCGTCGACGATGCGGCGCAGTCGGTCGCGGAGGCTCTTCTCGGCGTCGCTCATGACGCCAGCTCGCGGTTGTACGTGCGGACGATGGTGGAGCGCGGGACAGCTGTCCCGTGGAGCTTGTGGACGTAGGACACGACCTTGTCCTTGTCCCGGACACCGGAGGACAGGGCTGTCCTGACGCTGTCCGCGACGGACTGCCCGGGCGGGGCGATGGAGGGCAGCGGGCCTCTTGACCTGCTGTCCTGCGTGTCCTGCGCGTTGTCCTCGGCGTCCAGGACAGCCAGGACAACGTCCGGGTCGTAGTCCAGGCCGAGGGTGTCGAGGTGGTCCAGGACGTCATCGTGGGACAGGTCCGGGACAGTGGCCCGGATGGCCCGGACAGCCGACAGGACAGTCGGGGACAACTGTCCTGGCGTGTCCCGTCCGTTGTCCTGCTCGAGGGCCGCCGGTGCGGGAGGCGGCGCGTAGACGGCGGCCTGGCCCTCAATCCGGGCCAGGTGTCGCTTCTGGGCGCCGAGGGCGAGTCGGGCGGCGATCTCGGCTGCTTCGTCCTGCAGCCACTGGGCGGTCCGGTCAGGCAGGGGCCGGGACTGGTGGCGCATGACGGTGGACCACATCTTCTTCGCGATGGCGGAGACGGCGGCCCCTGCGAGCCCTACGTAGAGGGCCTCCTCGACGTAGCCGTGGGTGGCGACGACGGCCATGTCCACGGCCAGGGCCCAGGTGCCGGCCGTGCGCGGTCCGGCGGCGCGGGCGGCGTCGTAGCGGGCGAGCCATTCCAGGGCCATGCAGGTCACCCAGGCGAGGGCGAACGCGCACGCGGCGAGGTAGGCGATGGGGGCGACGACGGCGCGGGCGAGGAGGTCGCCGATGCTGGCGACGGACCAGATGACGGCGACGGTCACCAGGAGCGCGGCGACGGTGGTGACGGCGGTGGTGACGGCCTGGTCCCAGTCGCGGGGCGGGACGGGGACCATCACTTCGTAGTCTTCGTCGACCATGCGGGTCTTGCCGTTCACGGTGTGCGGGACGAGGCGCTGCCGGGTCTCGGTGCGGTAGCGGACGCCGGGGAGCATCTGCTGCTCGGTGGCGGTCTGTTCAGTGGTCACGCTGCTCCTCCGGGAGCGGACAGGGGCGGCCGGGCCGCATCGAGGTGCGGCCCGGCCGTACGCGGTGTCAGGTGGTCGGGGTCCAGCGGGTGGGAGCCAGGCCGGGCTGGGTGACCGTGATGACGGTCCGGTGCGCGACGGCGGTCCCGCCGCGCAGGACCGCCCCGGCGATGACGGTCTGGACGTGGCCGCCGCAGACGCTCGGGTTGCCGGCCACGGGCCGCCACGACGCACCGTCCTGGAACTCGCCCGTGTAGGCGGCGTCCGGGGCGATGGTCGCGATGAGCGGGTGGCGGTGCGCCGCGGCAATGTCGTCGGCGTTGTCCCGGCTCATCGGGCACCCGAACTGTTGCCGTTGGTGCGGGCGGATCCGAGCTGGATGCGGCTGTCCGCGGTGCTGGGTCGGGGGCCCTGCTGGGCGGCGGCCTGGCCCTGGCGGTACGCCTGGGCGGCGGCGGCCGGGCTGGTGCTCGGCAGCGGCGCGCCCATCAGACGGTCCTCGCGGCGGAGCGCAGGCAGATGGCCCACTCACCGCGGGTCCGGGCGCTGGCCCAGAGTTCGGCGGAGAGGGCGCTCATGGCGCGGCGGGCGGCGTGCTGGGCGACGGGCTGCGGGTAGCCGCTGAGGATGCGCTGGTCGGCGCGGGCGAGCGTGCGGCCCCATCCGGTGATGGTGAGGTCGTCGCCGGGGCGGCTCTGGGCGAGCTGGTCGGCGGCCGAAAGGAGCAGCTGCGCGGCGAGGCTCGGCAGGGCCATGAGCTCCTGCAGGCGGGCGTCCATGGCGGCACGGGCTGCCGGTACGGCAGAGGCGCGGATACGATCGCGCATAGGTCATCTCTCCTGGTGAGTCAGGTGGATGGCTGGCCCCGACCGGAGTTGCACCTCTGGTCGGGGCCGTGTTGTTGGCGAGTACGACCGTAGCGAGAAGTGTGGACATTGTCCACACTTCTCCGAGAGGATGTCCGCATGCCCGAACCGCCCGAGGGCCCAGAGCCGGAGAAGAGGACCATGACGATCCCGCGATTGGCCGAGCGCGTCGGCAGGAGCCGGACCCTGATTCACCGGCTGGCGACGACCCCGGCCGAGGGATGGCCGGCTCCCGTGTTCCGCCCGGGGAGCAGCCGCCCGGAGTACGACGTGGCCTGGTTCGACGAGTACTGGGCTCGGCGGCAGGCCGGGATGACGCAGGGGCGGCGCACCGACCTGCAGGGCCCAGAGAACTGACCGAACGCAGCGGCGCCTCGCCCAGGAGAGATGGGCGAGGCGCCGCTGTATCAGCAGGCTACGGCTTGGGCCACTGGTCGTGATTGTGGCCGCAGGACGCCGGCCGGATGCACTTCCGGCAGTGCCTGCATTCGACGTGGATGCTGTCCCCTCGCATGGGGCCACCACAGTCGGCGCAGCGTTTCGTGGGCTGCGGATCGGGCTGTGCAACTTCTTCCATGGTCCTCCTGCCTGCTGCTCGCGGCTGATCCGCGGCGCCTATGGAGGACATGCGAAGGCAGGGGAAGGTTGCAGGGGCCCCAAGCCATCTCATGCAGCGCTCATGCGGCGCTCATGCGGCGTGCCTGCATGAGGAGGGCGGTGCGGACGAGGCCGGGCATCACCACGGCGCGGTGGTCGGTGTACTGCTCGCGCGTCAGCCGTACGGAGCAGACCGTGCAGCTGATGTGGAGCTCGTCCTCCCTCTCCTGCAAGGCGAAGCCGGAGCAGCCGGGGCAGGGAGCGTCCATGGCCTTGGTGCGTGGCCGGGTGTGGGTGATCCGGCGGATCCGGTGAACGGCGTCCTCGAGCTGCTCGTACATCGCCGGGGCCCACGACTGGCGGGCGGCGTACGGGAGGTAGGCCTGCAGCCACCCGCACCAGGCCGGCACATCGGCACCGCGCCGCGACCAGGGCCCGGTGCACGGCTGAACCCGGACCGTCCCGTGGGCGTCGCGGTGGACGGAGGGCAGTTCGCTGGCGAGGTACCGGGCCCACCCGTACAGCAGCGGCTCGAGCGGGACGCCACCGGTCTGGTCGCCGTGCGCGTCCACCCACGGCACGACGTGCCCGGGGCCGAGGAGGTCCAGGACCCGGATGTCGACGGGGAGCGGCGAGTGGGCGCGGCCGGCGCCGCCGCGCTGCGCCGGACCGGCGCCCGGGCGCAGCAGGTCCTGCAGGAGCGGGAGGTGCTGGGGGATCTCCCGCAGCCACGTGTGCAGCCGGTACTGGCAGGCGACGCACAGGTAGTGCTCGGCGGGGGCGTGGCGCTGGCAGATGCTGCAGGTGGTGTCCATGGGCGTGCTCCGGTCGTGCGGTGGGTCAGGGGGTGTGAGGTGCGGCGGCCAGAGCTCCGGCCGCGCGGCGCTTGAGGTACGCGTTGAACTCGGCGACAGCGGCCTGGTCGCCGGGGCTCAGTTCGAAGTTGGGGTTGTTGCCGCAGCGCGGGCCGCCCCCTCGGGGGCGGCGCGGAGCGTGGGCGGGGCAGAGGTCGGTGCCAGCACCGCCGGCGGCCCATCCGGCGCGGGCGGCGACCTCGTACGCCTCGGCCTCCGTACGCGCCCCGGTGTGAAGCAGCGCCGCGCAGATGCCGTACGGGACGGGGCGGTCGCAGCTCACGACGATGCCGAGGCTCACGGCCGCTCCCGTACGCAGGTGGCGTCGTGTTGGCGGCCGTGGCTGACGAATCCCGCCTCGCAGCACCAGCGGGCCCACGGGTCTATCCCAGTGAGCATGTCGGCGCGGGCACGCCGGCGGGCCTGGTGGTGGAGGGCCTGCAGCTGCTCGGCAGCACGGCGGACGTACGAGCAGGCCTCCCAGCAGACGCCGGTCAGGACGAGGCACAGCAGGACAGCAGCCGGACGGCCGGAGCAGGCGTACAGGAACGCGAGGACCGCGAACGCCGCGCCGGCCAGGACGAGGCCCGCGTACCGCAGGCGGGCGGATATCACCGGGAACCGTCCATGCTGGGCCGCTTCCTGTCCCGCGCCGTCATCCTCGCCCCGTGCTCAGCACGGCAGATCGGGCACCTGCAGCCCCAGTTCGTGTAGGCGCTCGCCCCGTGCGTGAAGACGGCGAGGCCGGCCTCCCGTCGGGCGTAGCGTTCAGCCTTCGCGGCGCGCAGGCGGGCGGTGTGCTGCGCGCGGCAGGCGGCACACCGGCAGCCGGCCTTGTACCGGGCGGCGGACCCGCATCCGGCGCTGATCGGCTGCCAGGTGCTCGGAATGTCGTGCCGCTGCCGGGCGCGCAGCACGGTGCGCGCGTGCACTCCCAGCTCTGCGCCGATCACGGTGTCCGGCACCCCGGCCGCGGCCATCTCACGTACCCGGTCGACCTGTTCGGGAGACATCAGCTTGCACCGCCCGTCGCCTCGCGCCAGGCCTCCACGACGGCCTTCGGCACGGTGCCAATGGCGGGCACGTCCACGCCGGCGCTGCGAGCCCAGGCCCGGACCTCGGCCGGCACGTAGTCCCGGGTCGGGGATCTGCGCGGCGTCGGCCGCAGCTGCTCCTTACGCGAACGGAGCTCGGCGAGCTGCCGCTCCAGGCGCTGCTCCTCGGCGGCGACCTCGGCGAGTTCCTCGTCCTTCGCGTACAGGCCGCGGAGCTCCCGGAGCAGGGCCCGGGCCTGTTCACCCTTGCGGACGATGAGCTTCGCCTGGTGTCCCTCGGCCCACGCGAGGAGCTTGCCGACGGGGAGCGGCGCGGCACCGCCCGTCGGAGCCTCCTGCGAAGTACGTGGGCCGGGAACGGGTCGGGGCTGCTGCATGAACTTCCTCTTTTCGGCGGTGATGTGAGGGATCTCGGGCGCCGGGTGGCGCGGTACGTCGGGGAGCTCCTCGTCCAGGAGGCGCTGCAGGGCGGCGATCGTCATGACGGGTGACGCCATGGGTGCTTGGCCCGGTCGCCGAGGCGCCACCCGTCCAGGCCCTCGAGGAGCTCCTGGACGTGGTCGGCCGCCTCGGGGTCCGGGCGCGTACGGCGAGCGCCGCCGTAGGAGCCGTCCGGGAACTCCTCCCGGCGAGCGGTCACCCGCGCGAGGGTCTCGGCGTCCTCCCGAATCACGGCTGCCACCTCTGCGGGGCCGGCCGAACACCGCGGGCTCGCTGCCCCGAACTGCTGCTGCGCCTGGGCGGCGGGGAGATGCACGTGGCGTGGTGCGGCATCGCCTGCCACTCGCCCGGGCGGATGTCCGGCCGGGCCGCAGTGATGCTGCGGACGTACAGCACCCCGTCCGGGCCCTGCATGACGGCCAGGTTCCCGGCCTCGCTCGGTTCGGCGTCCACCGGCTGACGCCTTCCGTTCGCCGTGGTGAGGGCCCAGCAGATCCGGGCGCTGCAGCGGCGGCAAATGGTGATGTGGGCGGTGCTCGGCTTCATGCTGGGTTCCCTCCGGAGTGATCGATCGCGGCGAGGTGAGGCAGGACCAGGGCGTGGCCGTAGAGGTAGGTGGCCCCGGCGCGCCCGTACCGGCCGATGGCCTCGCGGACGGTCTCGGGGGTCGCGGCCGCCCGGAGCTCCTGCAGCTGCGCCCGGCTCAGGTCGGGGCGCTGCGGCCCGTCGACGGCCGGGGGCGCCCACGGCACCGTTGGCGCGTCCGCCGGCCGCACCGGCGGCTGCTCCCGAGGCGGGCTCGGCTGCTGCGCCGCGGGCTCCTCGGCGGGCGCCTGGTCCTCGAGGCAGACCTGGCAGGGCTGGCCGGTGTGCCAGAGCGTCCCGGACTCGCAGCCCGGGTGGTGGCAGCCGCGGCGGACCAGGCCCGGGCCGAGGATCCACCGGCCCGGGTCCCTCGGGGCCTCGGTGGAGGCGTAGCGGGCGGTGAGGCGGGCGGTGAGGCGTTCCATGCCGGTGCCGTGGGCGAGCTGGCGGCCGATCTCGGCGTCGATCCTTCGCAGGACCCAGGCCGAGAGGCCGGGCAGCAGGTGGTGGACGGGCTCGAGGACCTGCCAGGAGCGGCGGGTCAGGTGACCATCGGCCTCGGCGATTCCCGGGCCGCTGGTGTTGCTGCGCTTTTCGTCGTGACCCGCAGCGCGGAACGTGGCCGGAGCCGAGTTGTCCACAGGGCGGCCAGGCTTACTACCTGCAGGGCGCCTGCGGCGGATCCCACCACCACCCCGCGTCTTCTTCACGGGTCGGTCAGTCCTGGGGTCTTCCCTAGACGTGAGGGATCCGTCGTGATCGTCCGGACCGGATCCGTCATGGATGTCAGGGGCGATGTCCTCGAGCTGGACGGCCTGCAGCGGGTGGCGGTAGGCCTCGTAGGCGTGGCGGCCCTGCAGTCCCTCGCGGCGGTGGACGGTGACCCAGCCGGTGGCGCCTAGCTCCTCGAGGAGCCGGGCGGCCTGGCGCTCGCCGAGGTGCTGGCCGGCCTTCTGACCGGTGTGGTGGTAGAGCATCGCGCCGAGGTCCCCCACGGCCAGCGGCTGGTTGCGTACGGCGGCGTAGGCGATCAGGGCGTAGAGGCGCAGCAGGCGCGGTGAGAGGGCGTCAGCGGCCCGTACGGGGATCCACACGAAGTGCTCGGCCGGGGCGGCCTGGCGGACGGTGCGGTGCGCGGACTGCCCGCGGCCACCGGGCAGGGTGCGCCGGGTTGTCAGGACCTCGGTCAGGCCGTCGACGTCGTCCGGCGTCGCGAGGTCGCGGAGACCCCTCTCCGTCTCCGACTTGGACAGGCCGAGGTACTCGGCGAGGGTGGCGACCTTGGCGGTGCAGCCCTCGGTCCTCATGCTCAGCGCTGCGATCTTGATGTAGACGCTCAGGGCCGAGTCTCGGTACTGAGCGCCCACAACCAGGCGCAGGGGGACACGCACACGAAGACCACCGCCGGCGTA
Organism: Streptomyces sp. NPDC102451; assembly: GCF_044765485.1. Classification (NCBI taxonomy): domain Bacteria; kingdom Bacillati; phylum Actinomycetota; class Actinomycetes; order Kitasatosporales; family Streptomycetaceae; genus Streptomyces; species Streptomyces sp. NPDC102451. The sequence continues at coordinate 50,638 of NZ_JBIWKD010000026.1, forward strand.
CGGCCGCGCCTCGGCCGCGCGGGGCGGCTGAGGGCACGGCGCAGCAGCAGCCGGGGCTGCTGCGTACGCGACGGCGGTGGTCACCAGGATTCTCCGGGGTAGGTCAGGCGGGCTGGGCGGTGGGGCGCTGGTGGAACCCGGCGCGGGCCCGGCCCATGGAGTGCGTGGGGATGACGGGCTGCAGGAGCGCGGTCTCGTACGGCATGGGCCCGGTGCGTCGCACCCAGCCGCGACCCTCGAGGACGCGCAGCGCGACGACGACCTGGCCCGCGGACAGCCCCGTGGCCGTCGCGAGACCGTGCAGACCGGGCTGCTGCCCCATGCGCCCGGTCCGGGCGTTCGCGTAGGTGGCGAGGGTGAGCGCGGTCAGCCGGGTCTGCGCCGTCATCCCGGACGTGCGCACCGCGATGTCGTACAGCGGACGGAACCGCTCGCCGGGAGCGAGGACGGCCGGGGCGAGCATCTCGCTCAGACGGTCCGCGGCCCGTCGGCGGGCCGGGGACCGGCGGGCCAGATCGGCGGGCGACGGACGGTGCTCTGCAGCAGTGGTCGTCATGTCGACTGCTCCTGTTCTACGGGCGGTTCGGCGAACTGGTTGAGGTAGGACCCGGCGGGCCACCCCGGGCCCGGCTCGGGCTCGGGGAGGCCCAGCAGGGCGGCGGGGGTGTGGAGGTCGCAGCGCCAGCCGCACGGGTAGAGCCGGGCGGGCCGCAGGGCGTGCGGCTGGCTTACGGACTCGCAGGCCTTGCTCACTCGGAGGTGAGGACGTGGCCGCAGACGCTGCAGCGCAGCCCCTCGGCGGTCACTTCGTGGCGGGTCTGCATGTGCCCGCAGCGCGGCTGGTCGCACTGGACCCAGAGCGAGGTGTCCGGGGTGGTGAGGCGCCGTACGGCATCCCCCGCCCGGCGGGCGCCTGCGATCGCCAGCAGCGCCCCGGCGACCACCCAGAACAGGACGCCGGTCGCCATGACGATCACGATGAGGTAAACGGCCCACTCAGGCATCGGCGCTCACCGCCGGCCGCTCGACACGGAGTTCGGCGAGGGCGACGCCGTACGTGGCGCACAGACCCGAGCACCAGGCGCGGTCCGGGTCGGTGGAACCGTAGACACCGACGCGCACCCATCCGGCCTGCAGGCCGGTCTCGTCGAGGGCGTCGGCCTCGGCACCGCACTGCGGCGTGGTGCAGGCGCCGGGGATCTCCGGGTGCAGGCCCAGGCGCGGGAGCTCCCCCGTCCCCTGCGTCCGGGAGCGCTTCCCCTTGGGCTTGATTGCGGCGTTGAATCCGGGAGCAGCCATCAGCTGTTCTCCTTGCGGTGGTACGTGATGTGGGTGAGGTGCCGGTCGGCGAGCCAGCCGACGGTGATCCAGAGGAGATCGGCCAGGCCGAGCGCCAGGACGGCGAGGAGTAAGGCCTCCTCGGCGGTCACTCGTCGGCGTCCGGGTCGTACGCGGCAGCCACCTCGAGCGGGGTCACGGTGTAGCCGGTCGTCGCTTCGTCGCCACCGTCGACCTGGACGCCGAGCTCGGCCACCGCCAGGGCGCCGTCCTCCTCGTCGGTCGACCAGTCGAAGACGAGCGCGACGTCGGCGGGGTACTCGCGGCTGACGAGGGCCTCGCAGTGCTGCTGTGCCGCCTCGGCCGTGGTGTACAGACCGATCCCGATCATGTTGCCCGCGGCCCGGTAGACCACGGTCGGACCGGGCGGGGCAGGAGCAGGGATCTGCGCGAGGTAGCAGAGCGCGGCAACCGTCGCGGCGATCTCGCGGGGGTCCTCGTCGCAGACCGACAGCTCGCCGAGCTCGTCCAGGCCGTCCAGGATCTGCCGGCCGGTGGGCTGCTCACGCAGCGCCCGGGCGAGCGCGACCAGAACCGTGCTGACCGGAGTGAGCTCCGCCCCGGCCGACGCCGGGGTGCCCTTCTCCAGTGCGGCCCGGGCGCTGCCGCACTGCTCGTCGCGCAGCGCAGCGAGCAGCGGGAACTGCGCGTCGATGGACCGGTTGACCGCGGCCAGCTCCTGGTCGGCCATGGCCTGCCGCCGCTCAGGTGTGAAGTCGCTCATGAGGTCCTCCGGTCGCGCTGGCCAGGCAGGGCGAAGGGTGCGCCACCGGGGCGGAGCAGGCCGTACGACATGGCGACGGCGACCGCCTGGGCGCCGGTGTGTACGCCGAGCACCCGGTAGAGGCGTCGCAGGTGCGTCTTCACGGTGCCCGGGGTGATGCACATACGGCGGGCGGTGGCCTTGACGGAGTCGCCGAGGGCGAGACCGATCAGGACTCCCAGCTGCTGGTTAGTCAGCTGTACCGGGGCGTCCGGGACCGGCACCGCGAAGGCGGCGCCGAGGGCGGCCTCGGTCAGCACGGCGACGTCCGCCGTGGTGATGGGGAGGTCCCGCTCCTCGGCGACGGCCAGGAGCTGGGTGTGGATCGCGGTCTGCAGGGGGTGCGTCATGCTGACCGCCCCCGCAGCCGGCCGAGGAGCGCGGCGAACGCGCGAGGCGTCGGCGTCTCCTTCTCGTCCTTCTCGTCCCCGGCGGTGCAGGTGGGGGCGGTCAGAGCGGCGCGGCGGTCGGCGCCGGTGACGGGGCGGGGCGCGGCGATCAGCGGTCCGTACGTCCAGTAGACCTGCGACAGACGCTCCGGAGAGTCGTCCCCGGTCTGCATCAGCGGCATGCCGACGGTGTCGGTCTCGCCGGTCCACGTCCACCGGCACCCGTAGGTGTCGATCCACGTCAGGGTCAGGTCGAAGGCGAAACCCGCGACCTCGCCCAGCTTCTCGGGGATGGTGATGGTCGTCATGCGGCGTCACCGCCGACCGAGGTGTCGTCGTCCTCGGTGATGGTCCAGGCGCGGACCTGCACGCCGCGGATCGTCACCGTCACCTCGGTGTACGAGGCCTTGCGGGTCTGGTGGGGGGCACGGTCGGCGACGGCCTGCCACGCGGTCGCGAACTCGATGACCCTGGTCGGCTCGTTGGGGAAGTAGAGGCTCACGTCGTAGCGGTCGCCGTCGCGGGAGAGCGCCACGTCGGTGGGCATCACGATGGCCAGGGCGCTGACGGCTTCCTCGGCGACGGCCAGGGCGTGCATCAGGGCGTCGCGAGTCTCGGGGAACTCCGTCTGTGCCAGCTGCAGTGCGGGTTGGGTAGTCTCGGTGGTCACGGTGACCTCGATTTCTGATCGGGTTGAGGTGTGCCGGTTGAGGGGCTGCTCACGGACCAGGCCCGGTCCGGGGTGGCCCCGATTGCGTGCGGTCAGGCGGCCTCGAGGAGGCGGACCAGCGACGCGGTTACGACGCGGTGGCTCTTGCCGAAGGTCAGGGTTCGTACAGGTGCGTCGCCGCACTTGACCAAGGCGTAGAGATGGGCCCTGCTCACGCCCAGCGCCTTGGCGGCGGCGGGCACGTCGACGGTGGCCGGCCACGCCCTCACTTCGTCGAGCGTGGGCCCGGGGTCGCGGCTCATGCCGTGGCCGATGCCGGGGCGGCGGGCGGGGGCATCAGGTCGGCGACCTCGCACTTGAGCTCGCCAGCCAGCCGAGCCAGCACCGGAGCCGATGCGCCCGCGGTGCCGCGCTCGATACCGGAGATGTGGCTCTTGGTGACCCCGACCCTGCGGCCCAGGGATTCCTGTGTCAGCCCGGCCTCGATCCGGCGGCGACGGATCTGCGCAGGGTCTTGGTAGTGGGCTCTCATGACCGGCACAGTAGCCAGAAGTTCAAGAAAGTACAAGAAAGAACTAGCCGGAATTCGTCCTGAACCGGCGTTGCCTACCATCTGACGTGCTGGTGTCCTAAAGTTCAGCGAAGTTCGATCCGACCCTGAGAGGACCCCCCCGTGGTGAGCGCGCCCCCACCCGCCCCACCGCCCGAGGCCGAGTTGATCCGAGTGGCCCGGCTGGCCAGGGGGCTCAGCCCGGAGACAGCGGCAGAGCGTGCACCCGTACGCCTGGGCGGTGGCCGATGGCGCCACATCGAACAGGGGTACACCCGCCGCAGCCCGTTCACGCCCACGACCGCGCCGGCAAAGACGCTCGCCCACATGGCGAACGTGGTGGGCGTCCAGCCTGAGCAGCTAGACGACGCCGGGCGGGCAGACGCGGCGGAGATCCTGCGGGAGATCAAGCGGCAGGAGGCGACCGAAGGACAGCCGGCGCAAGGGCCTGTTGATCCCCGCGCGCAGATGGCGGTGGACATCCTCATGGACCTGCCTCCGCATGTCCGGGACGAGGCTCTGCGTCAGCTCAGCCCGGAGCTCCGGAAGCGGATCGGCGAGGGCTGATGGTCACCCGAAGTCCCCGTGGCCATGCGAACTATCCGCGGCCGCGGGGACTTCGGCGTATGCGGAACACCGCGGCGACAGACGCCCGGTCGACAGGAGGGGAAGTCATGCCAGAGATCAAGAAGGTCACGGCGAGGGGGAAGACCCGCTACCGGTTCGTCGTCGACATCGGGGTGGACCCTGCCACCAAGAAGCGACGTCAACTCACGGTGACCAAGGACACCTCGACCGAGGCCAAGAACGAGCTGGCGCGCATCCAGCACCAACAGGCGACCGGCCAGTTCGTCGCGCCGTCGAAGATGACGGTGGAGGAGCTGGTCGACACCTGGCTCGCGATGGTGACGCCGGACGTGGAGGTGAAGACAGCACGGTCCTACGTAGACGCGATGGCGTACGTGAAGGCGCGGCTCGGCGCGACGCCCGTGCAGCAGCTGACCGAGGAGGACGTGACCGAGATGGTCACGTGGATGCTCACCAGCGCTCGCCGGATCGGCGGGAAGCCGGGCACGGGTCTCAGCGTCCGGACGGTGGACCTCACGCTGGGGCGCCTGCGGGCGGTGCTCATCCTCGGCATGCGGCGCAGCATCCTCACGCGGAACGTGGCCGAGTACGTCACCGTGCCCAAGGCGGCCCGGAAGGCGGCCCGCGCCAAGAAGCGCGAGAAGACCCCGTGGAACGAGGACGAGGTGAAGCAGTTCCTTGCCGGCATCCGGGGCGTCCGGGAGTACGGCGGGTGGATGTTGACGTTCATTGCCGAGCGGCCGGCCGAAGTGTGCGGCGCTCGTTGGGCGGAGGACATCGACCTGGAGAAGGGCACCACCACGATCGGTAACACCCGGACCCTGACGTACGACCCGTCACGTCCGCGCGGGGAGCGGTCGGTGGTGGTGGAGAAGGATGCCAAGTCCGAGGCCGGTGAGCGCGCCCTCCCCCTCCCGCTGCCCACGTGGGCCGGGCTGAAGGCTTTCCGCAAGGCCCAGGTGGCCGAGCGGCTCGCAGCCGGAGAGGCGTACGAGAACAAGGGCTACGTGATGGTGGACGCGCTGGGTCGTCCATGGAAGACGGACAAGCTGCGGCGCGAGGCGTACAAGTTGATGGACGCGACCGGGGTCCGGCGGGTGACGCTCTACATGGCAAGGCACGCGGTGCTGTCGTGGATGGCGAACAACGGCGTGCCGGACACGGTGGTGTCGGCGTGGGCCGGCCACGCGGACCTGTCCTTCACGAAGCGGGTCTACGTCCACCCTGACCCGCAGTCACTCAAGGTCGGGTCGGACAAGCTTGCCGAGCTCCTCGGCTGAGCAAGATCATCGGGCGTGTGAGAAAACGTGAGACGAAACGAGGAAGGCCCCGATCCCCCGGAGGAGAATCAGGGCCTTGACCTGGTGTTTCTTGTGCACTCGGCAGGATTCGAACCTGCAACCTTCTGATCCGTAGTCAGATGCTCTATCCGTTAAGCTACGAGTGCGTGTCCTAGGCCTGAGCCTTGGTCCCGCCTCCCGGGCTTTTCTGCCCTGTCGGCGTTGCGAGAACAACATTACATGACCTGCGCCGTGACGCGAAATCCATTACCCAAACAGCCGCTGACCTGCGGAAACGGTCTCCTGAGGCTGGTTCCTGCGGCCGCGTACGACACCCGGTACGACCGAAGCCCCGTGCCTGGGGCACGGGGCTTCGGGTTCTGCGGAGGCGGAGGGATTTGAACCCTCGATGGGCTTTAAGACCCAAACCGCATTAGCAGTGCGGCGCCATAGACCGGACTAGGCGACGCCTCCAGCACACCCCGCGCGAGCGCGGGTGGTGCGTGCAGATGATGACACAGTCGAGCGCGCTGTCACCAATCGCTGCTCACGGTACTAGGCAGGTGGGCAGTGAGGCAAAGCGCCCTGCGGGGGTGTTCAGGTCCGGTTCCGGCCGTGCGCCCGGGCCGGGCCTCCGGCGCGCCCGAATCGGGGCTTCACGAGGTGATCGCTCAGATGTTCGGGGGTGGCTTCTCCGATCGGCCGCCCATGAGTTGCGCAACGTGCGGGCGTAAGGAGCGTTAGAGAGGACGAGGGCTCCGCCCTCCGTCCGTCACCCCCGTGTGCCCGGCCCGCGCCTCCATCAGGCGCGTACCGGAGCAGGCCGGCGCGCTCCTGGGCGCGCCAGAACTACAGGAGCCCCGCATGCTTCGCCGTCTCACCCTCACCGCCGTCGCGTCCCTCGCCGCGCTGTCCGCCGCCGCGCCCGCCGCCACGGCCGCGTCCCCTCTCGTGCCGCTGCCCCCGCTCCCCGTACTCCAGGGGGAGTGGCCTGCGCTGCAGGACACGACGACCCGGCTCACCGTGACGGTCTCGGAGTCCGGCAACCCGGCGGCGAACGGGACCTTCGAGCTGGAGTGCGAACCGGCGGGCGGCAGCCACCCCGCCGCGCAGCGCGCCTGCGACCTGCTGGACGAGGCCGCGGCGTCGGGGAAGAACCCCTTCGTGGCGACGGACCGCAATGCCATGTGTACCCAGCAGGCCGGCGGCCCGGCCGCCGCCAGGGTCCAGGGGACCTGGCAGGGGGAGAGCATCGACGCGCGCTTCAGCCGGGCGAACGGCTGCGAGATCTCGCGCTGGAACAACCTCGTGCCGGTACTTCCCTCCGCGAGGTAGCCGGTTCGGCGGGGCGTGCGCCGGGGACTTCAGCCGGGTCCGACGGCGCGCACCGGGGCGCGAAAAGGGCGCCCCGGACGCCCTTCCGGCCGGGTTCCGGGCCCGTTCCGGGCGGCCCCCGGGCGCCCACCGGACCGTATCCGCGCACGTCAGAGGGGGCGCTCACCGTCACGGCACGGGCCACCGGCGTACACCGTGTGCACAGAACCTTGGTGAGAGCTCCCCCTCATCCGCCGCCCGTCACGCGCTCCCTGCCTTTAGACTCCTCCAGTGACAGCCTGAGGCCCGAGGGGCAGGATGGGGCCCGCTGTCGGCAAGGTGCGGTATTCAGGGAGGAAGCGTCTCGTGAGCAGCAGGCCATCCCGAGGCGCTGCTCGCCTCGCAGCCATACTCGACGCCCTCCCGGACGGGCTCCTGCTCGTCAACTGCAACGGCACGGTCGTCAACGCCAACACCATCGCCCTCGAAATGTTCGAGACCCCGGGCACCGCGCTCGTGGGACGCGGACTGCTCGATCTGCTTCCGGAGTTCGACTCCAGGCTGATCCCGGGGTCGATGCGCAGGCCGGACGCTGCGGACGAGCAGGGCAGGACCAAGCCGACGCGGATGACCGCGCGCCGGACCGACGGCACCGAGTACCCGGTCGAGGTCACCAGTGCCTCCCTGGACAGCGGCCAGGCCGGCTACAACGACATCCACTCCAGCTACACCGGCGACGAACTGCTCATGCTCGTCGTGCGGGACCTCTCCGGCACCGTCGACACCGAGGCCGAGCTGGCCCGTTCGCAGCGGCAGACCGAGATGATCCTGCGCGCCGCCTCCGAGGGCGTCGTCGGCACGGACACGGACGGCCGGGTCGTCCTGGTCAACCCCGCCGCCGCCCACATCCTCGGCTTCCGCGCCAGCGACCTCGGCGGCAAGGAGCTCCACCCGCTGATCCTGCACTCGCGCGCGGAGGGCGACCCGTTCCCGTACGAGGAGTCGCCGCTCGCCGACACCCTGCGGTCCGGCCGCAAGCACCGGGTGCGCGGGCAGGTGCTCTGGTCCAAGAGCGGCGACCAGGTCCCGGTGGACCTGACGACCGCGCCTGTACGCGACGGGGACCAGCTGGTCGGCGCCGTCATGACGTTCACCGACCGCAGGCCGTACGAGGAACTGACACAGCAGCACACCGACGAGGTTTCCGGGCTGACCGAACGGCACGCCGCCGAGATCGCCGAGCTCACCGAGAGCCACCGGGCCGAGGTCGCCGCGCTCACCGAACAGCACGCCGCCGAGTCCGCCGACCGCACCGAGCGGTACGCCTCCGAACTGGAGGAGCAGACGGAGCGCCTCACCTCCCTCGACGCGCGGCACACCCAGCTGACCGCCGTCCTGGGCGAGTCGCTGCGCGGGCCCCTGGAGGAGCTGCGCGGCGAACTCTCGGCCCTGGCCGCCGACCCGGCCGGCCAGCTCTGGCCCGAGGCCAACCAGATCCTGCACCACCTCGCCGCGGGCTACGCGCGCATGACGACGCTCGTCGACAACGTGCTGAGCTACCAGCGCCTGGACACCGGCGCCGAGGAGCTCGTCAAGCAGACGGTGCTGCTCGACGCGGTGGTGACCGCGGGCATCGACGGCGCCGTCGAGCTGATCGGCCCCGGGCGGGCGCAGTTCGCGGTGCACGCCCCGCCGATCGAGGCCGAGGTCGACGCGGGCCGGCTGATCACCGCGCTCGCCCATCTCGTCGCCGACGTGGCAGGTGTCGACTCGACCGGCAAGGCCCGTCCGGTGCCGGGCGGCGGGTACGTCGACTCCACGGTCGTCGTGGCCGCGGCGCAGCGCGGTGACGTCGTACGGATCGAGGTGCGCGGGCCGTTCGCCGGGGGCGACCCGGTGCACGTACCGATCGTGCGCGGGATCGTGCGCGCGCACGGCGGTGTACTCCAGACGCACGAGATGGCCGGGATGAGCGGCAGCGCGTACGTCCTCGAAGTGCCGCTCGGTACGGGCGCGGGGACCGTCGCGCCGCCGGAGCCGCTCCCGGTGCCCGAGGAGGCCGCCGTACCGGAGCCCGCCCCGCAGCAGGGCGGCCGGCGCAGGGCCCGCAGGTCTTCGACGGACGCGTTCCTGGACAGCCCCGTCGACGCGGAAGCGGCCGGTCCGGAGTCCGGTGACACCGCGGCGGCGGAGCCGACCGGCCGGCGCAGGGCGCGCCGGGGGGCCCAGGCCCCGCAGGAGCAGCGGCAGGAACAGGACCTGACCCCGCATCGGCAGAGCGAGGGCTCCGGTCGCAGGCGCGGCCGGCCCAGCCCCGCGGAGACGGGCACGGACAGCGCGCCGGGGCCCCGGCAGGCGCTGGCGCTCCCCGCGGCGGCCTCGGCCCCCTCGGAGGGGTCCGTGGTCACTGCGGCCGAGGGCGCGCAGGGCGGCGGTGGACGCCCGCAGCGCGGGCAGACCGTGCCACCCCAGGGCGTGCCGCAGAACGCCTCCGGGCGCCAGGGCGGCGCCGGCAGGCCCGCGTTGCCCGCCCTCGCCTCTCCCGAGGCGCCCGGGCAGCAGGAGCAGTCGCGTTCGGAGCAGTCCGCGCAGCAGCCCGGAGGGCGCCGGGCCCGCCGGGCCCTCGCCGCCGCGCAGGAACGCGCCGCCGCGGCCGAGCCTTCGGGGCCGCGTACCGCCTTCGCGCTGCCCCCCGCCGCCGCGGACCGGATCCCGCCGGTGGCCCCGGGCTCACCCGTCGTGGCACCGCCTTCCGCCGCCCCGGCCTCACCCGCCCCGCAGCCGGTCCTGGCGGCGCCCCAGCAGGCCGGTGCCCAGCCGCTCCCGGTCGCGGAAGGTCCGCTGCCCGAACGCCATGACGCCGTACGGACCGCTCCGGACGCGGACCACACCCCGCCGCAGCCGCACCCCGTGCCGTCCGGCCGCCGGAGGGCACGGTCCTCGGAGACGCCGGACACGCAGGCCAGGCCCGGTCATCCCGTACCCGGACAGCCGCTGCCCGCCGTGCCTCCGCAGCCCGACTGGGCGCAGAGCGGTATCCCGGTGCAGGGCCCGGTCGCGCAGGCGCAGGAGGAGGACGGCGAGGAGTCCTGGACCGGCCACGGCAGCACCACGCACACCACGGGCACCGTCGCCGCCCAGGCCGGCCCGCCCGCACCTGAGCCCGCACCCGCCCCGGAGCCGCATCCGGCGGACGGCGACGCACCGGCCCCGGTCCCGGACGCGCGACGCCAGCCGCTGCCCGCCGAGGCGCCCATGCCGGCGTCCTCGGACTCGACCCAGGGGCGCGCGTTCAGCGTGCGGACGCTGGGGCAGGGCGTTCCCTTCGCTCAGCACCTCGCGCACCAGCAGAACCAGACGCTCAGCGGTGCCGGGCGGCGCCGTAAGCTCGCGGCCCCGCCCGAGGCCGAGCGCCCGGCCGCGCCCGCCATGGCTCCGGCGCCGCCGCAGCCCGCCCCGGCCCCGGTTCCGCCGCAGCCCGGCGCCGCCCAGGGGAGCACGGTGCAGGGCTCCGGCACCGGACAGCTGCTGTCCCCGCCCGCGTCCGAGGGACGCTCGTACGCGATAGGTGCCCCCGACGCGGGTGCCGAGGGTCCGGAGCCGCTGGACGGCCCCGGTGGCGCGGTCGAGGTGGCGAACCGCCCGCAGCCGCAGCCCATCGATGACGAACTGCCACCGGAGCCGCTCGACAACCCGCGGCGGCTGCTCGTCTGGCCCGCCCCGGACGTCTCCACCCAGCAGGCCCTCAGCGACCGCGGCTACCGCCCGGTGATCGTGCACTCCCGCGAGGAGGTCGACGCCCAGATCGCGGCGTTCCCCGCCGCGCTGTTCGTGGACCCGCTGACCGGCCCGATCACCCGTACCGCGCTCCAGTCGCTGCGTCAGGCGGCCGTCGCGGCGGAGGTCCCGGTGCTGGTGACGGCCGGTCTGGGGCAGGCGACGAGGGAAGCGGCGTACGGTGCCGACCCAGCCGTGCTCCTCAAGGCGCTCGCCCCGCGCGACAGCGACCAGCACCCGCCGAGGGTCCTGGTGATCGAGGAGCACGAGGAGATCGCGCTCGCGCTGACGGAGACGCTGGAGCGGCGCGGTATGCAGGTCGCCCGGGCGTCGGGCGACAGCGAGGCGGTCGACATCGCCACCCGGATGCGGCCGAACCTGGTGGTGATGGACCTGATGCAGGTACGCCGCCGGCGCGCCGGGATCATCGACTGGCTCCGCGCGAACGGCTCGCTGAACCACACGCCGCTGGTCGTCTACACCTCGGCCGGCATGGAGGAGGCGGACCTCCCGAGGCTCGCCTCCGGTGAGACGGTGCTCTTCCTCGCCGAGCGCTCCACGAGCGACGAGGTGCAGTCCCGGATCGTGGACCTGCTGGCGAAGATAGGGACGAACTGACGCCCGTACGTCATCGGGCGCACGCGGCGAGGGCGGTACGGGTACATCCGTACCGCCCTCGCCGCACAACGCCCGCGGACGGTGCCGCGTGACGGATCAGATCTGCGTGATGTCCAGCTCGCCGTCCGCGTACTGCTTGCGGATCACCTTCTTGTCGAACTTGCCCACGCTCGTCTTCGGCACCGCCGGGATGATCGTCCAGCGCTCGGGCAGCTGCCACTTGGCGACCGACCGGGCGAGGAAGGTCTTGAGCTCCGCGTAGTCGGCGGTGGCGCCCTCCTTGAGGACGACGGTCGCCAGGGGACGCTCGCCCCACTTCTCGTCGGGCACGGCGACGACCGCGGCCTCGGCCACGTCCGGGTGCGCCATGAGGGCGTTCTCCAGATCGACGCTGGAGATCCACTCACCACCCGACTTGATGACGTCCTTGGCCCGGTCGGTCAGCGTGAGGTAGCCCTCGGCACTGATCACGCCGACGTCGCCGGTCTTCAGCCAGCCGTCCTCGCTGAACTTGTCCTCGGGCCGCAGGTGTTCGCCGTCGGCGCCGCCGTAGTACGCACCGGCGATCCAGGTGCCGCGCACCTCCAGCTCGCCCGCCGACTCACCGTCCCACGGCAGGTGTTCACCCCCGGGGCCGACCAGACGCGCCTCCACACCGGCCGGGAAGCGGCCCTGGGTGATGCGGTACGGCCACTCCTGCTCCTCGGTCAGACCGGCGGGCGGGTTGGACATGGTGCCGAGCGGCGAGGTCTCCGTCATGCCCCAGGCGTGGCAGAGGCGGACACCGAGCTTGTCGTACGCCTCCATCAGGGAGGGCGGACACGCGGCGCCGCCGATGGTGACGCTGGCCATGGACGAGAGGTCGCGCGGCTTGGCGGTCACCTCGGCCAGCAGCCCCTGCCAGATCGTGGGGACGGCGGCGGCGTGCGTCGGGCGCTCCTGCGCGATCATGTCGGCGAGCGGGGCCGGCTGCAGGAAGCGGTCGGGCATGAGCATGCTGACGCCGGTCATGAACGTCGCGTGCGGCAGGCCCCAGGCGTTCACGTGGAACTGCGGCACGACGACCAGCGTCGTGTCCTTGTCGGTCAGCCCCATCGACTCGGCCATGTTGACCTGCATGGAGTGCAGGTAGATGGAGCGGTGGGAGTAGACGACGCCCTTGGGGTCCCCCGTGGTGCCGGAGGTGTAGCACATGGCGGCGGCCTGGCGTTCGTCGAGCTCGGGCCAGTCGTAGGTGGTGGGGCGGCCGTCGATCAGCTCCTCGTAGTCGTGCACGCGGGGCGCGGCACCGTCGAGGACGGAGCGGTCGCCGGGCCCGGACACCACCACGTGCTCGATGGACGGCAGGTGGGGGAGCAGCGGTGCGAGCAGCGGCAGCAGCGAACCGTTGACCAGGACGACCTTGTCGTCGGCGTGGTTGACGATCCAGACGAGCTGCTCGGCGGGGAGCCGGAGGTTGAGCGTGTGGAGCACGGCGCCCATCGAGGGGATCGCCAGATACGCCTCGACGTGCTCGGCGTTGTTCCACATGAGCGTCGCGACGCGCTGGTCGCCGTCGACACCCAGGTCCTCACGGAGGGCGTGCGCCAGCTGCGCGGCCCGCCCGCCGATCTCGGCGAAACTCCGCCGGTGCGGCTCAGGCTCGCCGGTCCAGGTCGTCACCTGCGACTTCCCGTGGATGGTCATCCCATGGGTCAGGATGCGGGTCACAGTCAGCGGTACGTCCTGCATGGTGCTCAGCACGGCGTCCTCCCGGTGGGCGCTACGCGGCGGTAAAGGTTTGCTGATTCTGCGCACATACCACGCGGTATGTCACTACTTCCGGGAGTACGAATCGGTGTCGGCCGGAAGAACCGGGCTCTTGAAGGGCCGCACGGACGGAAGGGCTGTACAGGGGAGGCGGCTGCGCAGAGGGCTCGCCCCGCCTTCGTCAACGCGGGGCTCGGCCCGGCTTCGTCAACGCGGGGCTCGGCCCGCCTCCGTCAGCGGACCGGACTGAGCTCCGGATCCTCACGGAGCTTCCCGAGCGCCCGCGACACCGCGCTCTTGACCGTACCGACGGAGACACCCAGCACCTCGGCCGTCTGGGCCTCGCTCAGGTCCTCGTAGTACCTCAGGACAACCATGGCCCGCTGGCGGTCGGGGAGCTTGAGCACGGCGCGCCACATCGCGTCGTGCAGCGACTGCTGCTCGGCCGGGTCCGGCGCGGGGGCGGCCTCCTTCTCCGGCACCTCCTCGCAGGCGAACTCGTCGACCTTGCGCTTGCGCCACTGCGAGGTGCGGGTGTTCACCAGGGCGCGGCGGACGTAACCGTCGAGCGCCCCGTGGTCCTCGATCCGCTCCCAGGCGACGTACGTCTTGGTGAGGGCGGTCTGCAGCAGGTCCTCGGCATCGCTCGGGTTCGCGGTGAGGGAACGCGCGGTGCGCAGCAGTACGGGGCCCCGGGCCCGCACGTACGACGAGAACGACGGGTAGCGACGGTGTCCGGCGGAGGCAGCGACCGCCCTGGAGGCGCCGGTGCAGACAGGCGTGGTCATGGACTCCACGCTAGGAGCGGGCGCGGACGAGGGGATCGGCCCCAGGTCCCGAAGCCACGTCCGCCTCAGGTTGTAGGGGTCGGGCGGGCCCCACCTCCTGAAGGTGGAGGGAGGACCCGCCCACATCAGGGTCCTCACCCTGAGGGTGCACCCCGCCGCCGTACGGAGGCGGCCCGTGCGGCAGCGGCGGCGACACCGCCGCACGGGCCCCCGGTCAGTTCACCCAGAGCGGCGTGAAGGTCACATAGACGTTGTAGGTGGACTGGTCGATGTACGCGAAGGGCGATTGGCTGACCTGCACCGTATTGCTGTGGTTGGAGGCACCGAGGCCGACGGCCTGCTGCTGCGTCGTGGACGAGTTGCCGGAGTTGTCCCCGCCGACGCCTCCGGACCCGATGGTCGCCACCCCCGCGTTCGATCCGTCGCTCGCGAACGAACCGTTGTCGGCGACCGCGACTCCTCCGAACAAGGCGGCGGCGAGAGGCAGAGCGGCGACGGCGGCGAGGCCGCGAGCGGTACGGATACGTGCCATGTCAATTCCTCCAGAAACCGGAAACGCTGCTTGATACGGCTGGGTTCCGAGGCGGTTGGCCGACCACCCCGGTGCTGGTCACGACGTCGCGGGAGCAGAACTGCCCACCGCATCCCAGGCGAACCACCCAAGACGCGCGATTCCCCCGCAGGTATGAGGAACGCCCGATAAACCTCCGATCGAGGAGAGAGAACCCCACGGGCGAGGAGAGGCCCCCCGGGGGCGGACTCACCCCCCTTCCCTTCTTCGAACGCTTGTACGAAAATGGCTCCATGGCCACCACCGACCGGCAGACCGCCACCCTGGCCCTGGCCCACGCGCTCTCCGCCGCCGAGCGTGGGCTCCCCGTCTTCCCGCTGTCCGCCACCAAGCTCCCCGCACTGCGCTCACCGCACCATGACGAGGACCCTCCCGTGCGCTGCCGCGGCGCCTGCGGACTGCCCGGCCACGGGGTCCACGACGCCACCACCGACCCGGCGGCCGTCCGCGCGCTCTTCGCCGCGGCGCCCAGAGCCACCGGATACGGCATCGCCTGCGGGCGGGAGCCGCACCGTCTCATCGGCATCGACCTCGACATCGACACCACCCACGGCAACGACTCCGTCGCCGCCCTCCGGCACCTGGCGGTCCAGCACCTGTTCACCGTCCCGGCAACGGTCACCGTCCTCACCCCCAGCGGCGGCCGGCACCTCTGGCTGACGGGCCCGTCCGGTGTCTCCGTGCCCAACTCCGCCGGCCGCCTCGCCCCCGGCATCGACGTACGCGGAGCGGGCGGCTACCTGGTCGGCCCCGGCTCGGTCACGGCCCACGGCAGATACCGGCTCGCCCCCGGCACCGCCCACCTCGCACCGGCGCCCTGCCCGCGCGCCCTCCTCCGCCTGCTCACGCCTCCGCCGCGCCCCCGGCACGCCGCCGGCCGGACCTCGCCCGCCCGGCAGGGACAGGGCCTGGTCCAGTTCGTACGCGCCGCGCACGAGGGCCAGCGCAACACCCGGCTGTTCTGGGCGGCCTGCCGTGCGTACGAACACGGCTTCGGCGACGACCTCGCGGACGCCCTCACCGACGCGGCGGTCGGCACGGGCCTCACCGAGCAGGAGGCCCGTGCCGCGATCGCCTCGGCCGCACGCCTGACCGACCCGCGACGGAGCCGCTGACCGACGCCCCGTCACCCCCTCCGGGGCCCGGCGTCCCGTGCCGCCCGCGCGAGCGCGCGGACGAGCCCCGTCTCCCCGGCCGTGGGCCAGATGAGGACCCACCTTCCCTCCGGGGCGTCGTACGGGCGGAGATAACGGAGGCCGGGCCAGGGGTAGTAGCGGGCGGCATCACCGTGCACCAGACAGATCGCCTCGCCCGCCGCGACCACGGCGGCGACCTCCTGGAACGTGGAGACCTTCGGACCGCGCCGGATGGGCCGGCCGCCGGGGGTATGGGTGGGGACGAGCGTCTGCAGCCAGTACTCGGGCACGGGCAACGCGGGGTGCGGCAGGGTCCATTCGGCCAGGTCCTCCATGCCGACCGCCTCACGGGACGCGAGGGGGTGGTCGGTGGCGACCATGAGGAGCAGAGGATCGGTGACGACGAGTGGGCCGACCGTGAGGTCCGGCTCACGGACCGGCAGCCAGGCGGTCGCCACCTCGACCGAGCCGTCCCGGAGGGGGCCGAAGGGGTCGGTGAAGTGGACCTCCCGGATGCGGAGTTCGACCTCGGGGTGCCGGGCGCGGAAGAGGTCGATGATGTGCGCGCAGTCGTGAGCCTGGGGCCCGTACAGCCCCAGGGTCAGCGTGCTCGTGCCACCCTGGGCGGCAGTGGTGGCCGAGCGGGTGCCGTCGATGATCCGCTGGTAGCCCGCACTGAGGTCCTCGCGCAACTGCGCGCCGATGGGGGTGAGTTCGACCCGACGGCTGCTGCGGGCGAAGAGCCGCGCACCGATCCGCCGCTCCTGCTTGGCGATCGACTGGCTCACCCGCGCCTGCGACACGTGCAGGCGGTCCGCGGTCCGGCCGAAGTGCAGCTCCTCGGCCAGCGTCAGGAAGATTTCGATGTCCCGCAGCTCCACCCGGGTCCCCCAGACCTCCAGCGATAACTTCAGGGTTATCAGACCATGTGAAGCCGGAGATTGTTCGCCCTTTTCCGGCGCTGCATCCTGAGGCACGTCCTCCCCCGAGGGCCCCACTCACCGCAGGCCCGCAAGGAGATGGACGTGCTCACACCGCTCGCGTACGGCCTGGCCGTCGTACTGAACCTCATGATCATCTTCGTCGGCCTCCGCTTCTTCCTCCAGCCCCGGGCCGCCGCCACCGGCTACGGCGTACCGGCCAAGGAGAACGGCGACTCCGCCTACCTGACCATCAAGGGGCTGCGCGACCTCGTCTCGGGCCTCATCGGCCTCGCGCTGCTGGCGTTCTCCGACGCCGACGCCGCGGCCTGGTTCATGGTGGTGGTGGCCCTGACGCCGCTGGGCGACACGGTGATCGTCCTCCGGAACGGGGGCACGAAAGCCGTGGCCTTCGGTATCCACGCGGCCACGGCGGCGGTCGTGCTGATCTCCGCCGCACTTCTCTTCGCGGCCTGATCCCCGGCCAGGAACGGCCGCACTCCACAGCCCCAGGAGGCGAGCAGATGTCCCTCATCCACCCGGACTTCGACCGGTCCCACGTCGTGCGCGAGGCCGACGCCGAGGTCATCGGGCAGGCCCCGACCACCATTCGCCTGCTGGCGGACAGCAGCGCGACCGGCGGTGCGCTCTCCACCCAGCGGGTCACCCTCACCGAGGGCGCCGACGGTGCCGGCCCCCACCGCCACGCCAACTCCGCCGAGCTCTTCTACCTGCTGGACGGCACCGCCCAGCTCCTCTCCGGCGACCAGGTCGTCACCGCCGGCCGGGGCGACCTCGTCGTCGTCCCCCCGAACGTGCCGCACGCCTTCGCCGCCGCTCCCGGCGAGAACGCGGACATCCTCATCGTGATCACCCCGGGCGTCGAGCGCTTCGAGTACTTCCGCCACCTCGAACGCATCGCCTACGGCAAGGTCCCGCCGGAGAGCCTCCTGGAGGTCCAGGAGCTGTACGACACGTACTTCCTGCAGAGCGAGCCCTGGACCGCCACCCGCGCCTGACCCGCCGGGCCGGGGGGAGACGCGCGGAAGGGGTGCCTCCCGGTGAGAGACACCCCTTCGTCGCCTGCTGCGGTGGGTGTGGGATTTGAACCCACGGTGACTCGCGCCACGACGGTTTTCAAGACCTTTTGCCCTGCGGGCAGGTTTTGGTCTCCTTCGCAGCTCAGAGGCTTGTGCGCTGCCAGCTCAGGCCGTCGTCCTCGGCGTCGTGCCCGCTACGTGCCCCCGCACCCGATCGGATCTCTTGTCGTGATCGGCGCACCTCTCCCACAGCGAACACCCCAGCCACGGCTATCGGGGCACGCGGCTCGTCCGTCAGCTTTCGGCCAGTGTCCGAGCACTCGCATCCGACCGTGTGAAGGGCGTGGCATGCTGCGGTTTGATCATCAGCGGCAGCGTTGCCTCGCTGCGGGTAGAAAGGGACTTCATGCGCGCGCGGCGGTTCTGTCTTGTTGCCCTTCTCGCCATTGGCTTGTCGGCCTGCGGTTCGCCGGCGGACAGAGGTCCGGCAGACGGGGTGCCGTCGGGTTCTTCCCCGAAGGGGTCCGTAGAAAAGGGGAAGCCGGAGCGCGTTCCGCACGATCCGCCGGAGTCGTTCACGGCCCGGGGAGCGGTGGCCCTGCCGCCGGAGGCGACGGCGGGCCGAACCAATCTGTTGGGCGATGTGCGTGACCTCGCGGTGGCCCTGCACCGTACCTCGGCGTATGTGGCCTCTGCCGACCGGATGCAGACCGTGGACCTGACTACCGGGAAGGTGTTGGCGGTGGCGCGCCCGCGCGCGGAGGCCCTGGGTGAGGACGATGATGCGACCGCGCCGCTCGTGTCGGCCGATGGCTCCCTGGTCGTGACGACGTTCGTCACCAGACAGCCCGGCGTTGGAACGCAGTCGCCCTCGATGGTGCTTGAGGTCGTCGCCACCACGCCCGAGACAGGAAAGGCCGCGTGGAGCACATCGCTCAAAATCCCGCGAGCGTGGGCAGAGGGGGACAGTTCTACGCCCGAGGCTCAGGTGGTCGGCTTCGCGGGCGGCAACGTCATCGTGACCGTGAACACTGGCTACAACGCGGTGACGGCCGGTATCGATATCGGTACCCACCAGGTGCGGTGGACAGCACAGAACGTTCGGACGCGGGCCGTCACCGCGGAGGCCGCGGTAGGCGTCGACATTCTCGACGGATTCGGCCCCGACCAGCTGGTCGGTCTCGACCCGGCCACCGGCAAGGAGAAGTGGCGGACAGAGAAGAACATCGGTGACACCACCGTCGAATCTGCCGGACCGTCCCTCGTCCGGGTGCGGGGCTACGCCGGCGACGAGGGCACGCGCTTCGACCGGCTCTTGAAGCCTGGCACCGGCAAGGTACAGGCGGACATGCCCAAGGGCCTTGACAATTTGAGCTGCCCGTTCGACCAGGCCAAGACTCTCGTCTGCAGGTCTCAGAGCCTTCTCGTCGCCCTGGACTCCACCAGCGGCAAGGAACTCTGGCGGCTGGAGGACGGCCAGGCTGACGGCCGTTTCGCCCCCAAGGTCACAGCATCCTGGCACGGCAGGATCTACGCCCGCGCCTCGTCGACCACCGCGGTGGCCCTTGACGCCCGGACCGGCAAGGACAGGCCCGCCGGGCTCGACGTCGCTCCAGTATTGGTAAACGAGTACCAGGGCCTGGTCCTGGTGGACCGTGAGCTCCTCGCCTACCCCACCGAGGGCTGAGTAACGCACAACAGGAAGATCACCGCTCGTGGTCGGGTGGGTGGTGAAGGGGTGGGTGCCGGTCAACTCGTCATAGACCGGCAACGGACGGCGTCCGGCCACTGGCATTCGACCGGCAGGTCTGCCGCCGACGCAACGTCGCCGAGCGCTGTTTCAACCGGCTAAAGGCTCCGTGGTATCGCGACCAGATACGACAAGACCGCCACCTCTTACGAGGCAGCGGTCAGTCTGGCGAGATTCCTGCTCTGGGCGAGATCCGTTTGAAGACGGACTCTAGATCACGTCCGAGCAGGCACCGCAGCGGAGCCGTCGTCATTGTCTTCGTTGCCACTGAGCCAGGAATCCGCCGCTTCGGCAACCTGTTCGTCACGGCCGACGACAGGCCGGACGTAGTGCCGGGTAGTGACGCTCGCGTTCGAGTGGCCGAGCCGATGAGCGGCGGTCATCACGCCGTACCGGTCGGCGACCCACGTGCCGTGCGAGGCACGGAGATCATGCGGAGTGACGTCGGTCAGCCCGGCCGCTGCCACGGCGGGGTCGAAGTACGCCTTGCGCCACTGGTTGTAGCGCAGAGGCTTGCCACCGGGCGTGACGAAGAGGAGAGCGTCCTCCCCACCCGACAGCGTCTCCAGATGCTGGCCGATCCGCGACGCGAGCGAGGGTCCGATCCGCAGGACTCGTTTCTGATGGGACTTGGGAGTGTCGAAGACGAGGGTGCCGTTCGCTTCCGCCAGGTTCTCGTCAACGACTACCAGGCCGCCGGATACGTCTATGTCCGCCAGCCTCAGCGCGAACGCCTCACCAACCCGCAGACCCGCGTAGGCGAGCAAGGAGATCAGCAGGTCATGCGGCTTGGCCGCGCTCCGGACGATCCGTGACGCTTCCAGCGGGGTGAGAATGTGCGGTTCGGTCTGCGGCATCCGAGGTAACTTCACGCCCCTGCACGGCGTCTGCCCGATCATCTCGTTGTCGACGGCCGCCCGCATGATCTGCGAGAACACCCGGTACGCCTGCCTGATCCGCGACGCGCTGAGCCCCCGGGTCTTCATCGAGCCGACCCACTCGACGACGGTGATCGGTCGGATACCGGCCAGCTCACGAACCGGATTCAACCGGTCGTTGCAACACCGGCCTTTTGATGCAACTGTAGCTGCTCGTTGAACGCTTCGGCAGGTGTCTTCCAGCCGAGCGTCTTT
>NZ_JBIWKD010000027.1:0-63582 GCF_044765485.1 Streptomyces sp. NPDC102451
ACGCCAACCCCGCAACTACCTGGCCTTTCTCGGCCTCGCCGCCGCCCTTTGCTGCTACAAGCGACTCCTCCGACTCACCACATAGGACACGGTCTTAGTTATTTGGCTGGTTAACGACAAGGCGAGGTGGCCGGTCGTTGCTCGCCCTGCGCGCCCGCCCCTGGTGAACTGCGCGCCGGCGTCGACGCCCGCGCCGGCCGGGCCGACCTGGCTGCGTACAGCACCGCGAAGGCCGGACTCCTGGGCCCCACACGATCCGTCGCCCGCGAACGCTGCGGCGACCCACACTTCTCTGCTCGACAACGACCGTGTGAACATCGGGAAGTAGTCCTGTGCCCGCTGCTGCGGCGGGAACGGCGCCTGGTTCGGCCCAGGGCGAGCAGGGCCTGTCGCGAGGCGGGAAGGCGTCGCCACCGAGTCCCGATCTTCCGCCGCTTGGCTGTCAGCTGTCCGGTTAGGAACCGCAAGGTGCGGCTGGACAGATCAATCGAGGGCGGGTGGACAAGCACGCGAAGCTCCTCGTGGACGCGAGTGATCTTGGTCGAGAACCCGTCTGCCAGGAGCTTCGTCGTTGCGCAGGACTGCCCAACTCGCGGTCAGCACCACCAGCTTGTAAACAGCTCACTTGTGCCGCCCGGGGAAGTCAAACGCTCTGCTGTCCTGGGCGCATCTGGCGACGGTCTTTCAGGCGTTCTGCTGTCGGGCGAAGGGCCCGTGCAGGGCTGCCCATTGCAGGAGCAGGCAGGTCTTGCCGTCGGTGATGCGTCCGTCGCGGGTCATGGTGAGGGCCTCGTCAAAGGGAAGTTCGAGGACTTCGATGTCCTCGCCCTCTTCCTCGAGTCCTCCGCCCGTGCCGGTCCGGTCGGCTGGGGTGTAGGGGGCGGCGAAGAAGTGGAGGCGCTCGGTGACGGAGCCCGGGCTCATGTATGCGTCGAGAACGTGGGTGAGCGGGCCGAGTCTGATGCCGAGTTCTTCGGCGCTTTCGCGGCGGATCGCGGTGTGCGGGTCCTGCGAGTCGAGCAGTCCGGCCGCTGCTTCGATGAGCATGCCGTCGGGGTGGCCGTTCACGTAGGCCGGGTAGCGGAACTGGCGGGTGAGCAGGACGCGGCTGCGTTCGGTGTCGTAGGGCAGGACAACGGCGCCATTGCCACGGTCGTAGGTTTCGCGCTGCTGGGTCTCCCACCGTCCGTCGCGGCGCCGGTAGTCGAAGGTGGTGCGGCGCAGGACGTGCCAGCCCTGGGAGGTGAGTTCGACGTCGCGTATCCGGACGTTGGGGTTGCGGTCGAGGTCGCGTCCGGCGAGGTGGAGACCGGTGCGCCCGCGGTGATCGGGGGTGTCGGCACCAGGGCTGTTCGTCACATGCTCTCCTGCGGGGTGCGGCGCGGGATGTCGGCGACGTCGTTGTAGACGGGGAGGCCGCGGCGGCGAGCGGTGGCGACGTCCTGATCGGCGCCGGCGGATTCGCCCGGCAGGCGCAGTACGGCGTCGCAATGGGCGAGCAGCCGGTCTGCGGTCGGGTAGAGAACCTGGTCGGCCAGGGGGGCGGTGGGGCCCGCACCGGCGGAGCGGAGGACAGGCAGGGCGATCCACTCGCCGATCACCGGGAGATGTCCGGCCGCGAAGACGGGCCAGGCCGCGGTTTCCAGGCGGGCGAGGTTGGCGGCCATGGCTTGCGGGTCGCCGTCAGTGCCGGAGCGGTAGGGGCCTGCGATGAGAATGAGCATCGGCTTGTCGGTCATGACGGCTAAGATACATGCAGAATCGTGCAGAAACATGAAGGAACGTGAGACGTGCATGCTGGCTGCTGAACGACGCGAGCACTTGCTCAACCTGCTCGCACGCACGGGAAAGGTCGTGGCCAAGGACGTCGCCGTCGAACTGGGCATTTCTGAGGACAGCGTGCGGCGTGACCTTCGCGATCTCGCCGCCGAGGGATTGTGCCAGAGGGTGTACGGTGGCGCGCTGCCCGCGTCTCCCGCAGTGGCGGGCTACGACACCCGGCAGACGGTGGCCCCGGACGGCAAGCGGAAGGTCGCCTCAATGGCCGCCGCGCTGGTGCGGCCGGGCGGCTCGGTGATCCTGGACGGCGGCACCACCGCCCTTGCTGTGGCGCGGGCCTTCCCGAAGGACCTCGTCTGCACGGTGATCACTCACAGCCCGACGATCGCCACGGCTCTGATCGACCACCCAGGGGCGGATCTCTTCCTCCTCGGCGGGCGCGTCTTCAAGCACTCGGCGGTCACCTGCGGCGCTGCTGCGGTCGAGGCCGCGCAGAACGTCTCCGCCGACTTGTGTCTGCTGGGCGTCACCGGCGTCCACCCCGAGGCGGGACTGACCACGGGGGACGCCGAGGAGGCTGCGATGAAGCGGGCCCTGTCCGCGCGGGCCGCGGACACCTACGTCCTCGCCTCCCGCGAGAAGATCGGTACCGCCTCGCCGTACCGCGTCCTGCCGTGGGACAAGATCACCGGGCTGATCACCGACGCCGACCCTCACAACGCGGTCATCGAGCAGCTCAAGACACTCGGCGTGGAGATCCTCGTGGCCTGATCAGAGCCGCATTCGGCATCCCGGACGACCGGCAGGAGCGTCCGCTGAAGTGCTGGGACCGTAGCCGTCCGCTCACGCACCGCTCACGCAAACGGCCCCGGACGAGAAGTCCGAGGCCGAGTTAGACGCCTCCCTGGGGGATAAACCCCAGGTCAGAGCGGTAACGCGTTGTGCCCCCGGCAGGATTCGAACCTGCGACACCCGCTTTAGGAGAGCGGTGCTCTATCCCCTGAGCTACGAAGGCGGGGCTTGCCGAAACCTTGCCGGAAACCCCGTGGGGAACTCCGGGCGGAGTGCGACGAGCGCCCTGGTCAAGCGGCCTTCTGGCGGTGACGGGGCAGGGGTCCGGAGGGACACCTTCCCGAGCAGGCGCACTGGCAGGTCGACTGACCGCTGACAGCGTAGCTGATGGGGGTCGCGGAGGTCGCCCCCGTTGTCGCCATGCGCGGCCGTGGGTTCATGGCATGACTTCTGAACTGGGACGTTCTCCATGGGGCATGCAGGGCTGGAGCGGGACTCGCAAGGTGAGCGGTGCTCGTGGACGCGCCCGGCTTCCCGCCCGCGTGGATGATCAGCGGCGCGGCGGCGTCGTCCGGCGGGGCAATCGCGGAGATGGATCGTAGGGCGCCGTCGGCCCGACCCCTCAGTGGCCGCGGCCGGAGGCCTTCTCCTCCGTGGTGTCGAACTCCTGCCGTGCCTGCTCGACGCGCGGCAGGTTGTCGGCGGACCAGTCGGCGAGGTGCGCGAAGAGCGGCGCCAGGCTGCTCCCGAGCTCGCTGATCTCGTACTCCACCCTGGGGGGCACCTCGGGGTGGTAGGTGCGCAGGACCAGCCCGTCGCGCTCCATCTGCCGCAGGCGCTGGGTGAGCACCTTCGGGGTGATCGTGCCGATGTTGCGCTGCAGTACGACGAAGCGCTGGCGGCCGAAGGCGTGGAGCGTCCACAGGATCGGCGTCGTCCACCGGCTGAAGACGATGTCGAGCACCGGGGCGATTGGGCACGCCTGCACCGAGGACACCCCGTGCGCGGGGGCGGTCCCGGGGGTGCCCGGCAGTGCGGTGCTGGTGTTCATGCGAGCCCTTCGGATAGTCACTTTCCTCTAGGTACCTACTTTACTCAGGATGCTAGCTTCCTGGAAGACGCCACAGAGCACCGCCGTCGTCACCGACAGTCAGCCATGCCGTTCTCTCCGCGCCACCGGGCTCCGCCCCGGCTCCACCGCTCCGGGCACCACCCGGGACCACCGGTTCCACCCGGTCCACAGGCTTCCTCCGCTCTCTGCGTCCGTCCCCTCATCCGTTCCGCGTTCTCGTAGGAGTTGTCATGTCAGTCCAAGAGTCCCCGAGCACATCCGCAGTGAAGCCGGACGGAGGGCCCGCCCACCGCCCCGGCCTCATCCTGGCCTTCCTCTGCCTGGCCGGCTTCATGACGTTCCTCGACGTGTCGATCGTGAACGTCGCCCTCCCCACCATCGAGGACGAGCTCCACATCTCCCAGACGGCTCTGCAGTACGTCGTCACCACGTACGGCATGCTCCTCGGCGGTTTCCTGCTGCTGACCGGCCGGCTCGCCGACACCCTCGGCCGCCGCCGGATGCTCCGGACCGGTCTGGTCCTCTTCGCCGTGTCCTCACTGCTCGCGGGCCTGGCGCAGAACTCCGCCATGCTGATCGGCGCCCGTGCCGGGCAGGGTCTGGCCGCAGCCTTCATGGCCACCGCCGCACTCAGCCTGCTGACGAACAACTTCGAGGAGGGCCCGGCGCGCAACAAGGCGCTCGGTGTGTGGGGCGCGCTCAGCGGGGTCGCCGCCGTCGCCGGTGTCACCCTGGGCGGGCTGCTCACCGACGGGCCTGGCTGGCGCTGGATCTTCTTCATCAATGTGCCGATCGGTATCGTCGGCGCCGTCATCGCCCCGATGATCGTCGGTGAGAGCCGCTCCGCCGAGCGCACCCGCAGCTTCGACGTCGCGGGCGCCGTCGTCCTCACCGCCGGTCTGATCCTGCTGATCTTTACTCTCGGCCAGACCGTCGACGACTCCGACGTCCCCATGGCCCGTATCTACGGCGGGTTCGCCCTCTCCGCACTGTTGCTGGTCGGCTTCCTGCTCATCGAGCGCCGCGCGGCCGCCCCGCTGATGCCGCTCGGTGTCTTCCGCCGCCCGTCCCTGCGCGCCGCCAACATCATCGCGATCCTGCTCCTGGGCACCTGTGTCAGCCTGTTCTTCTTCGCCAGCCTCTTCATGCAGCAGGTGCTCGACTACTCGGCCGTCACCACCGGTCTCGCGTACGTCCCCCTCGCCCTGACCACCGCGGTCGGCGCGGGCATCGCCTCCCAGGTCGTCACCAAGGTCGCCGCCAAGCCGGTCCTGATGACCGGTCTGACGCTGGTCGGCACCGGCATGCTCCTGCTGTGGAGGGCACCGTCCGACGCGGCCTACCTCGTCGACCTGCTGCCCGCGTTCATCATCTGCGGCCTCGGTCTGGGCGCCTCCTTCGTGCCGCTCCAGATCTCCGCCTTCGCCGGCTCCGAGGAGCACGAGTCGGGTCTGGCCGCCGGCCTCATCAACACCTCCCAGGAGATCGGCGGCGCCCTCGGCCTCGCCGTCGCCGCCACCTACGCCTTCCGCCGGATCGACGAGCTGGAGGCACAGAGCAAGGGCGTCCCCGAGCTGGTCGACCAGGCCCGCACCACGGTCTTCCACGACGCTTTCCTCATCAGCGCCGGATTCGCAGCGGCCGGCCTCCTGGTCACCCTGGTGCTGCTGCCGCTGACCAGGGCCAAGGACCTGCCCGCCGGCGCCCCGGTCGCCTGAGGAACGGAACATGCCATGACGCAGGCACAGACACAGACACAGACACCAGCACTGTCCGCCGAGGCGCAGGCGTTCCTGACGGAGAGCCACCTGTGCACCTTCACCACCCTCCGCCCCGACGGCAGCCCGCACACGGCGCCGGTCCGCTTCACCTGGGACAAGGACACGGGCCTGGCCCGGGTCATGACCACGGTGGCGCGGCGCAAGGCCAGGAACGTGCTGGCCCGGCCGGGCGGCCGGGTCTCGGTCTGCCAGACGGCCGGCTGGCGCTGGATCACGCTGGAGGGCACGGCGACGGTCTCCACCGACCCGGCCCGTGTGGCGGAGGGCGTACGCCTCTACACCCGGCGGTTCTGGTCGCCGCCGCCCCGGCCGCCGGGCCTCGCGGTCATCGAGATCCGGGTCGACCGGGTGCTCGGCGGCTGATCCGGGAGACGAGGGCGCCGCCTGCCACCCACACCGGTGATCCGGCCCGGTCGGAACAGGCGAAGGGGCCGCCGTCCCAGGACGGCGGCCCCTCCCTTCCGGCGTGTCAGGGACGGCGGCCGTACCAGCCGACCAGCCTGTCGATGGCGGGAGCGTCCTCGGGCACCTCGACCACCGGTCCGAACGGGACCTGGCCACCACGCGGTTCGGCCGGCACGGCACGGCGCATCACCGCCAGCGGCGCGGCGAGCAGCTCCGGGGTCCACAGCGGGCTCTGGCCCGTGGCCTCGGCGATGTCCCAGGTGTGCAGCACGAACTCGTTCGTGTAGATCACCGAGGCGACCGCGCCGGGGACCGGACCCCACGGCAGGGCGATCTGCCGGTCCAGGACCGCCGGGTCGGACCACACGGCGTCGAACTCCTTGGCCGCCGCGGTCCAGGCCTCGGCCCACGCGCCGTCGGCGACGTCGGGGGCGAGGTTCGGGACGCTCATGAAGGAGCCGCCGCTGCCGAGCACGGTGACGCGCCGCAGGACCGAGACCAGGTGGTTGGCGAGGTCGCGGACCGAGTACTCGGGACAGGGCGTGCCCTGGTCGTACTGGTCGGGGCGGATGGCGGCGAGGACTCCGGTGGCCAGCTCGACTGCCTTGAAGAGGCCGCCGCGGGGGTCGGCGGGCGGACGGGTGTCGGAAGCATGCGCGGTATCAGTCATCACTTCATCTTCCTTATGAAACAGGTCATCTCATGGCCTATTAGAAAGAGCTGGACAGAATGAAGGCAGACCGTCTGGTGGCGACCCTGCTCTTCCTCCAGGCCCGTGGACGCGTGACGGTGCGTCAGGTGGCGGAGGAGCTCGAGGTCTCCGAGCGCACGGCCCGGCGTGACCTGGAGGCGCTGTCCGCCGCCGGTGTCCCCGTCTACTCGCAGCGCGGACGCGGCGGGGGATGGAGCCTGGTGGGTGGCGCCCGTACCGATCTCACCGGCTTCACCCAGCGGGAGATCGGGGCACTGTTCCTGGCGGCGGGCCCGCTGTCCGCCTCGCCCGAACTCCGCGCCGCTCTGCGGAAGCTGGTGCAGGCCGTGCCCGCCCCGATGCGGACGCACGCCGAGGCGGCGTCCAAGGCGCTGGTCGTCGACGGTCTCGACTGGTCGCGGGCGGCGGTGCGGACCGCGGGCGGACCGCACCACCACGCCCTGGAGCAGGCGGTGCTGGACCGGGTGCGCATCACCGTCGGGTACGCGGACGAGGGCGCCCCGGGCCAGGAGCGGACCGTCGATCCGCTGGGCCTGGTCTGCAAGGCCGGCCGCTGGTACACGGTGGCCGCCGACGGGGAGGGGCTGCGCTCCTTCCTGCACACCCGGGTCACCTCCGTCACCGTCACGGGCGAGCCCGCCCGGCGGCCGGAGGGCTTCGACCTGGCCGAGGCCTGGCATGAGCTCGCGGCCGAGGCCGAGCGCCGGCTGCGCGCCACCACCGTGCGCGCCGCCGCCGAGCCCGCCGCCGTGCCGGGGCTGCGTGAGCTGCTGGGCGACCGGCTCCGTACGGGGGAATCACGCCCCGACGGGCGGTGTGACATCGAGGCCTACGGTCCGTCCGTCGAGACCCTGGTCGCGCAGCTGGCGGGCGCCGGAGCGGGCGTCGAGGTGCTCGGACCGCCCGAGGCGCGCGCCCGTCTGGCGAGGCTCGGGCAGGAGCTCGCCGCCGCCCACGGCAGGGGGCCGGCCGGCGCGATGCCGGCAGGCGGTGAGAGTGCGGATCACCGCCCGGGCCGAGCGCGGCCTGCCGGCCTTCCGGTGGGGGAACGTCCGTACGAGGGACGGTGGCCGCACTCTCCGGGGGCCGCGGCCACCGGCCCGTTCCCGCTCCCGTCGCCGGTTGACGGGGCCGGGGTGCGGGCATAGCGTCGCCGGGTCCCTGAGCCAGTCCGCAGTGCGTGGGAGGCCGTTCGTGCCGCACATCGACCCGAGCAGTTCACCCGACCCGGCGGCCCTCGCCCGTATCGAGGCATCACTGACCGCCCCCGGGGCACCCTTCGCCGTGGTGCGGGCGGAGCACGGCCCCCTCATCTACGCGAACGGCCCCCGCACCCTGCGGGAGTTCGTGGAGACCACCTGGGCCTTCGGTGACCAGCCGTTCCTGATCTCGGGCGAACGGACCTGCTCGTACGGCGAGTTCTTCGCGGCCGCGTCCTCGCTGGCCCGCCGGCTCACCGAGTCGTACGGGCTGCGCCCGGGGGAGCGGGCCGTGGTGGCGATGCGCAACCACCCCGAGTGGCAGATCGCCTTCTGGGCGGCCCAGCTGGCCGGGCTCGTCGCCGTACCGCTCAACACCTGGTGGGCCGAGGGGGAGTTCGGCTACGCCCTCGACGACTGCGAGCCGTCGGTGCTGCTGGTCGACGGGGAGCAGCTGCCGAAGGTGGCGGGCTGGGCCGGTAAGGCGGGGGTGCGCCTCGTCGCCTTCCATGCCGAGGGTGAGCTGCCGGCCGGGGCCGAGCGGTACGCGGATCTGCCGGAGCCCGATCCGTACGCCGCGCCGCCCGAGGCGGAGATCAGGCCCGAGGACGACGCCACGATCATCTACACCTCGGGCACCACCGGCCGGCCCAAGGGCGCCGTGGCCACCCATCTCGCGCAGGCGGGCGCGGCGCTCAACCCGCGCTACCAGGCCGCCGCCTCGGCGCTGGGCCGTGGGGTCGTCCCGGGCCAGGGGCCGTCGCCGGTCACCCTGATGACGTTCCCGTTCTTCCACGTCGCGGCGTTCACCAGCCTGTACGCGGCGATGGCGGCGGGCGGCACCCTCGTCCTGATGCCGAAGTGGGACGCCGACGAGGCCCTGCGGCTGATCCGCAGGCACGGGGTCACCCACTACGCGGGCGTTCCGGCCACCGCGCTCCAGCTGCTCGCGGCGGCGGACCGCGCGGACGACGGTCTGGAGAGCCTGAAGGGGCTGAACACCGGTGGCGCGGCGGCTCCGCCGGACCTGGTCGCCCAGCTCACGGCGCGGCACGGCGAGCGGATCGAGCCGCGCAACGGCTACGGCCTGACCGAGACCAGCGGCGGGGTGCTGGCCGCCTTCGGCGCCGCGTACCGGGCGCACCCGGACTCCGTCGGCACCCCGACTCCGGTCACCGAGGTACGGATCGCGGGCACGGCGGGCGAGGCGCTCCCGGACGGCGAGCCCGGCGAGCTGTGGTTGCGCGGGCAGTCCCTGGTCCGCGGCTACTGGCGCGACGAGGAGGCGACGGCAGAGGCGTTCACCGGCGGCTGGTTCCGTACGGGCGATCTCGCCGTGGTCCGGGACGGCCGGGTGGCGGTCGTGGACCGGATCAAGGACCTGGTGATCAGGGGCGGCGAGAACGTCTACTGCGTGGAGGTCGAGGCCGCCCTGCACGACCACCCGGACGTCGAGGACGCGGCGGTGCTCGGCGTCCCGCATCCGGTGCTGGGCGAGGAGGTCGCCGCGGTCGTCCGGGTCCGCCCGGACTCCGCCGTCACGGCGGACGCGCTGCGGGCGCACGTGGGCCGGGGTCTGGCCGCGTTCAAGGTCCCGGCCCATGTGCTGGTGACCCGGGAGCCGCTGCCGCGGAACGCCACGGGGAAGATCCTCAAGCGGGAGCTGCGCGGCGTGGTCGAGCAGTACGCGCGAGACGGCCTCACTGCCGGGTGATCCGCACCCGGTAGTTCCCGTCCGCGTCCTTCTCCAGCACGGAGACGCGTATGCCGTCGGCCCGGTCGGTGAACGTCTCACCGGGTTCGAACGGGGCGTCGGAGAGCTCGGCGTGGACGTTCGGCCGGCGGGTGCAGCCGCCGCTGTCCTCGGTGCTGTCCTCGACGGAGACCGGGCCCTGCCCGGTGTCCACGTCGGAGGTCACCTTGTAGATGAGGACGCCGGGCCGGCAGACCGCGTCGTCGTTGCCCCCGGCGGTCCGTACCTCGATCGCGTAGCCGGACTCGGCGCTCACCGGCACGAAGACCAGCTTCGGGCCGCCCGCCGTGGCCAGCGGTCCGAGGGTGTGCTCGCTGGTGCCGGGCATGGCGGCGCAGCTGATCTGGTCGTTGTCCAACCAGCCGAGCTTCCACTTGTGCCAGCCCAGGAGGTCGTTGTTGGCCCCCCAGTCCTCGGACATGATGTCCCAGTGCCCCACGGAGCCGCCGCCCTCCATCGTGTAGAGGTCGGGCAGCCCGAAGACGTGGCCGTTCTCGTGGGGCAGGACCCGGTAGCCGGTCTCCGCGTACGATCCCGAGCCGTCGTCCTGGCGGCTGTAGACGAAGGACGTGTTGGCGAGCGGGGTGCCGTCGGCGAACGGGGCGTCGTCGTTGCCGGAGAAGGTCACGGACAGGACGGTGTCCAGCGCTGAGGGTCCGGCGTTCGGGGTGACCAGCACGTTGACCAGGTCGTACGCCGAGAAGTCGACCTTCGGATCGGCGACGGTCACCAGGTCCTTGACCATCTTGCGGTAGCCCGGTTCGTACGGTGAGCCGCGCTCGATGCCGTACTCGGAGAACGGCAGCGGCATCCGCAGCCAGTCCTTCACGGGCGCTTCGGGCAGATAGGTCAGGCGGCCGTAGGAGCTCGTACGGAACCAGTCGGAGGTCTGCGGGAAGAACTCCGCGAGCCGGTCCGCCGCCGGTTCCGTGGCCTGCGCGTCGGGGAAGTCGATCATCAGGTTGAGGGCTCTGACCCGGCCGGTGGAGCGTGCGTAGCCGGGCGGGGTCGGCATGCCCTCCGACATCTGTACGCCCATGGCCGTGGGTATTCGGCACGGCGCGAGCCCGGTTCCGCGCGGGGCGGCCGGCCCGGCGGAGGCGCGGCTGGCGATGGGGAGGGTGGAGCTGGCCGAGGCCATCGTCGCGATGACCAGGGCCGTCGCTCCGGCGAGTGCGAGGGGCCGGCGGCATCCGCGTATCCGGTGGCGGGGCTGCTGCATAGGGCTCGCCTTCGGTCCGCGGCAGCCGGCCGGCCCTGACTGCGCTCTGGCGATCAGCCTCTTCCGGGTGGTGGGGGACCGCTCGCTGGGTGCGCCGATGGAGGGTTTCCGCCGCCCGGATGTTGTGATGCAGGTCACATAAGCGGGGGAAATATCCGGGGAGCCTCTCCCCGTTTGCATCTGTGTCCCCATGAAACGGGGATGCGGTCCCCGGTTCGCCGGAGGGCCGGTCACACACCGGAAGGGAAGCCGTGAAGTCCGTCGCCGACATCGCCGCCTGCGCCGCACAGCGCCGTACGTCCCGCCCGCGGGCCGACGCGCTGCGCAACCGGGAGCGGATCGTGACGGCCGCGCGCGAGATGTTCGTCGAGTTCGGGCCGGACGTGCCGCTCGACGAGATCGCGCGCAGGGCCGGGGTCGGCAACGCCACGCTCTACCGGAACTTCCCCGACCGTGCGGCTCTGGTCCATGAGGTCGTCCTCGCCGTCACCTCCCGCACCACCGACCGGGTGGAGGAGGCCGTCGCGGCCGAGTCCGACCCGTTCGCCGCCCTCAGTCGCTTCGTGCACGCGGCGGCCGACGAACGGATCGGTGCCCTGTGCCCGATGCTGTCCGGCGGCTTCGACACCGACCACCCCGAACTGCTCAGCGAGCGCCGTCGCCTCGAAGAGGCCGTCGAAGGGCTCGTGGAGCGTGCCATGTCCGCAGGGAGGCTGCGCACCGACATCGCCGTCGGTGACGTACTCGTCGCCCTCTCCCAGCTCACCCGGCCGCTGCCCGGCATCGCCTGCCTGGACATAGACCGGTTCACCCACCGCCATCTGCAGCTCTTCCTGGACGGCCTGGAGGCCCCGGCCCGCTCCGAGCTGCCCGGATCGGCGGCGACCTTGGAGGACCTGCGCAGCGGGCGCTGACGTCCGCGCACCGGAGAAACGACCCACAGACCTTCAGCGGGCAGCCCTCGGCGGCCCCACCACAGCCCTGAAGCCGGCCCGGACCTGACGCGTCCGGCCGTCGGCACCGTTCGCCCTTTCCCGGTTCCGCGGACGGGTCCTTCCACGGCCCGTTCACCGAACTCGCAACTCTTCGTGTCCTTAGGTGGCTACTCCCATGTCGAAAACAGCCGGCACCCTTCCGGATCCCAGCCGCTGGAAAGCGCTGGCGTTCATCGCCCTCGCCCAGCTGATGGTCGTGCTCGACGCGACCATCGTGAACATCGCCCTGCCCTCCGCCCAGACCGACCTGGGCATCTCCGACGGCAACAAGCAGTGGGTCATCACGGCCTACGCCCTCGCGTTCGGCGGGCTCCTGCTCTTCGGCGGACGCATCGCCGACCTGTGGGGCCGCAAGCGCACCTTCGTCGTGGGCCTGCTCGGCTTCGCCGCGGCCTCCGCGCTCGGCGGCGCGGCCCAGGGCGAGGCGATGATGTTCGGCTCCCGCGCCCTGCAGGGTGTCTTCGGCGCGCTGCTCGCGCCGGCGGCCCTCTCCCTGCTCGCCGTGATGTTCACGGACGCCAAGGAGCGCGCCAAGGCCTTCGGCATCTACGGGGCCATCGCCGGTGGCGGTGGCGCGGTCGGCCTGATCCTGGGCGGATTCCTGACCGAGTACCTGAACTGGCGCTGGACCTTCTTCGTCAACATCCCGTTCGCGATCATCGCCGCCGCGGGTGCCTACTTCGTCATCCGTGAGCCGGCCGGCGGCCGCAACCGCTCGCCGCTCGACATCCCCGGTGTCGTCCTGTCCACGCTGGGCCTGGTCTCGCTGGTCTACGGCTTCACCCGCGCCGAGTCGGCCGGCTGGTCGGACTCCCTGACCATCGGCATGTTCGTCGCGGCGGCCGTGCTGCTGCTGGCCTTCGTGGTCACCGAGTCGCGCGTGAAGTCGCCGCTGCTGCCGCTGCGCGTCCTGACCGAGCGCAACCGTGGCGGGGTCTACCTCTCGCTGGGTCTCGCGATCATCGCGATGTTCGGGCTCTTCCTCTTCCTGACGTACTACCTCCAGGTCGTGAAGGGCTACACGCCGGTCAAGACCGGCTTCGCGTTCATGCCGATGATCGTGGGCATGATCACCGGCTCCACGCAGATCGGTGCCCGGCTGATGACCCGGGTCCCGCCGAGGCTGCTGATGGGCCCCGGCTTCCTGGTGGCGGCCGTCGGCATGCTGCTGCTGACCCAGCTGGACATCGACACCTCGTACGCGGCCGTCATCCTGCCGGGTCAGCTGCTGCTCGGCCTGGGCATGGGTACTGCGTTCATGCCGGCCATGTCGCTGGCGACGCACGGCATCGAACCGCGTGACGCGGGTGTGGCCTCCGCGATGGTGAACACCTCGCAGCAGGTCGGCGGGGCCATCGGTACGGCGCTGCTCAACACCATCGCCGCCGGTGCCACCACCGCGTACATCGCCGACCACGTGGCCGGTGCGAGCGACCCGAAGCTGCTCCAGCTGCAGGCCATGGTCGCCGGTTTCGCGAGCGCCATCTGGTGGGCGGTCGGCATCCTGGTCGCCGCCTCGGCGATCGCGATGACCCTGATCAACACGGGCCGTCCGGGCTCCGGCGCCGTCAGCGGCTCGGGGGACCTGGCGGACGGGGCCGAGGACGAGTTCAAGATCCCGGTCGTCGCCCACTGAGCGGAGCGCCGGGCCGTCCGGTGCGACACGCACCCGGCCCGGCGCCGAGCCGCCCGAAGGCCCGCGAAGGGTTCTTCTTCTCTGCCCTGGTTCCGCTCAGCGGAGCCAGGGCAGATCCGCGTCCGTACCCTCCGGCTGCAGGCCGGCGGCGATGACCCGCATGATCTCGCCGAGGCTCTGCACCTGCTGGGGGCTGAGCCGGGCGAACATCGCCTGGCGCACGGCCTCGACGTGCCCCGGTGCGGACCGCGCCAGCATGGCGTGGCCCTCGTCGGTGAGGATCGCGTTCTGGCCGCGCTTGTCGGAGGGACAGTCCTCGCGGCGTACCCAGCCGTTCTTCTCCAGCCGGGCGACGGCGTGCGAGAGGCGGGAGCGGGTGATCTTGGCGTCCTTGGCCAGCTCGGTCATGCGCTTCCGCCGCCGGGGCGCCTGGGAGAGGTGGACGAGCAGCCCGTAGTAGACGTGCGGCATGCCGGCATCGCGCTGCAACTGGCGGTCGAGGTGGTCCTCCAGGAGCGTGGTGGCGTGGAGGTACGCGCCCCACACGCTCTGTTCTTCGTCGGTGAGCCACCGGGGCCCGCCGGGGGATGCCGTGGTCATGTACTCCACTGTACGACCTTTTCTTGAAAGTTGAACTAGATAGAGCTAAGGTCTCCGGTAGTTGGAACTTGAAGATTCAAGGACCTGTGTCCGAAGAGCCGGTCCGCCGAATTGCCTGTGCTCACGCAGGTGCCGTTCCCGGTACCTGTACAGAACACACATACCTTGATCGGCGGAGGAATGGGAGCGTCATGACAGTCACCGCGGAACGCATGCCCGCCCTCTACCTGTCCCACGGCGCGCCGCCGCTCGCGGACGACCCGGTCTGGCCCGGGGAGCTGGCCGCCTGGTCGGCGGGGCTGCCGCGCCCCAAGGCGATCCTGATGGTCTCCGCGCACTGGGAGGAGGCCCCGCTCGCCCTGGGCGCCACCGAGACAGTGCCGCTCGTGTACGACTTCTGGGGCTTCCCGGAGCACTACTACGCCGTGCGGTACGCCGCCCCGGGCGCCCCGCAGCTCGCGGACGACGTGCGCAAGCTGCTGCGCGGCGCCGGGACCCCGGTCCAGGACATCCCCGACCGGGGCCTGGACCACGGGGCGTACGTGCCGCTGGTCGAGATGTTCCCGGCCGCCGACATCCCCGTCCTCCAGATCTCGATGCCGACGCTCGACCCGCAGAAGCTGATGGCCATAGGGCGCAAGCTCGCCCCCCTGCGCGACGAGGGCGTGCTGATCGTCGGGAGCGGCTTCTTCACGCACAACCTGGCGGCGCTGCGGCACGCCGGCCCGGCTGCGCCCGGCTGGTCGTCGGAGTTCGACGACTGGGGGCACCGCGCGCTCCAGGCCCAGGACATCGACGCCCTGCTGGACTTCGAGCACGCGTCACCGGCGGGCAAGCTGGCGCATCCCCGTACCGAGCACTTCGCACCGCTGTTCGTCACTCTCGGCGCGGCCGAGGGCGAGCTGGATCAGGGGCGCAGTGTCATCGACGGCTTCTGGATGGGTCTGGCGAAGCGCTCGGTGCAGTTCGGCTGAGCAGCGGCTTCTCGTACCAGGACACGTCCCAGTACCGGCCGAACTTCCGGCCCACCTCCGTGTACGTGCCGACGTGCCGGAAGCCGAACGCGTCGTGCAGCCGGACCGACGGCTCGTTCGGCAGGGCGATCGCGGCGTAGGCGCGGTGGAGGTCCTCGCCGGCCAGCGCCTCGAACAGCTCCTTGTAGAGCAGCGTGCCGATGCCGCGGCCGGTCGTGCCGGGGGCGCAGTACACGCTCACCTCGACCGACGTGCCGTAGGCCGCCTTGGGGCGGTAGGGGCTGCTGGTGGCATAGCCGAGGACATGCGGGGCGTTGTCCCGGGTACCAGGGTCCAGAGCAACCAGGAGCCGGTGGGGGCCGTCCTCCGGATGGGAGCGCAACCAGGGGAGGCGCTGGTCGCGGGTGAAGGCAACCGTGTCGAAGGTGAGCGCGGTCTCACGGACGTAATGGTTGTAGATGTCCGTCAACGCCTCCAGGTCGGCCTCCGTGCCCGGCCTGACCTGCACTTCTGTGGGTATCTGCACCTTGTGTCCTCGTCTTGCGGGCGACAGGGTACTGCATGATCTCAAAAGTGAATGGTCCCCGTGGGAATTCTGTCCGGATTCCAGTCGTTGTTTCCATCGGATGCAGGGCACCCGGGAGGGTGTCGCGACCTACTCAGCAAGGGAGCACGCATGGCAACCCGTGCCGTCGCCCGTCGTTCGTCCGCCAGCACCGGCGGGACCGACCGGGCAAACAGTGTTCGCGCCGTGGGCGGGGAGATCGCCGATCGCGACCTGGTCGGCATGTACCTGGACGAGATCGCTCGCACACCGCTGCTCGACGCCGCGAAGGAGGTCGAGCTGTCCCAGACGATAGAGGCGGGCGTCTACGCCCAGCAGATCCTCGCGGGCGAGGTGGAGAGCGAAGCCGGCGGAGCGAAGCGTGAGGAGCTGGAGGCGCTGGTCGCCGAGAGCGAGCGCGCCAAGGACATATTCATCCGCTCCAACCTCCGCCTCGTCGTTGCCGTGGCCAGGCGCTACCCGAGGGCGGGCCTGCCCCTGCTCGACCTGATCCAGGAGGGGAACGCGGGCCTGGTGCGCGCGGTCGAGAAGTTCGACTACGCCAAGGGCTTCAAGTTCTCGACGTACGCCACCTGGTGGATCCGGCAGGCCATCACCCGTTCCATCGCCGACCAGTCCCGCACGATCCGGCTCCCCGTGCACCTCGTGGAGGAGCTCGGCAGGATCAGGCGTGTGCAGCGCGAGTTCAACCGTGAGCACGGGCGCGACCCGGACCACACGGAGATCGCCTCCGAGCTCGACTCCAACGCCGAGCGCGTCGGCAACGTCCTGGACTGGGCCCGTGACCCGGTCAGCCTGAACATGTCCGTGGACGACGACGGCGACACGCAGTTCGGGGACCTCCTGGAGGACACCTCCGCCGTCTCGCCCGAGCAGTCCGTGATGACTCTGCTGCGCAGCGAGGAGCTGGAGGACCTGATCGGCAAGCTCGACAACCGCACCGCCTCCATCATCAAGATGCGGTACGGCATCGAGGACGGCCGTGAGCGGACCCTCACCGAGGTGGGCAAGCAGCACGGTCTGACACGGGAGCGGATCCGCCAGATCGAGAAGCACGCACTGCTCGAATTGAAGCGAATGGCTCACGACACGGGCTTTGACGCTGCGGCGTGAGCGAATAACCCGTAATCTCCCCATCAAGCCGGTTCGCACCGGCCCGACGACCGGTCTCCTTCCGGTCCCCTGAGCTGAGTCCCGGCGCCCACCCCCCCCCGGCGCCGGGGCTCATTCATGTCCGCTCCTCCACCGGCCCCGGCGAAGCGGCGCGCGTCAGGCGCGCGCCCAGGGCGCTGAGGTGCTCCACCAGGTGGGCGGGCCCGTGCACCTCGAACTCGCAGTCCACGAGCGCCAGCCGCAGTGCGACCCACTCCAGCGAGTCCACGGAGACCGTGCGCAGCCGGCAGCTCTGCTCGCCCGTCGGCTCCACCGCGCCGAGCGCCGCCGGCAGTCGTGCCGTCACGAAGCCCGCCGGGGCCCGGAAGGTCACATCGAGGCGCAGCTCGGGCTGCGTGCGCGACATCGACCGGGTGAAGAACTCCGCGGCGTCCCCGCTCCCGGTGGGCAGCTCGCGCGGGGTGAAACGGGATCCGGTGGCGAGCGGGTCGCTCACCCGGTCCACCCGGAAGGTCCGCCAGTCCTCGCGGTCCAGGTCGTACGCCACGAGGTACCAGCGGCTTCCCGTGCTCACCAGCCGGTACGGCTCGGCCTGCCGCTTGGAGGCGGTGCCGTCCCCCGAGCGGTAGGCGAAGCGCAGCCGTTCCCGCCCGGTGACCGCCGAGGCGATCGCCGTGAGCGTGCGGGGGTCGATGGTCGAACCGTCGCCGCGGGTGAGCGGCACGGTGGCGTTCTGCAGGGAGGAGACCCTGTGCCGCAGCCGCGACGGAAGCACCTGCTCCAGCTTGGCCAGGGCCCGTACGGACGCCTCGTCGACGCCCTCGATGGCGTGACCGGCCCCGGCCCGCAGCCCCACCGCGATGGCCACCGCCTCCTCGTCGTCCAGGAGGAGCGGCGGCATGGCGGAGCCCGCGACCAGGCGGTAGCCGCCGACCGAACCGCGCGACGCCTCGACCGGATAGCCGAGGTCACGCAGCCGGTCGATGTCGCGGCGGATGGTGCGCGGGGTGACGTCGAGCCGGCCGGCGAGCTCGCTGCCCGGCCACTCGCGCGGCGTCTGGAGGAGCGACAGCAGTTTCAGCAGTCGTGCCGGGGTGTCGGTCATGGGTCCAGGATGCCCGCCCATTAGGTCATTAACTGACCTGTTGGACCTCTAGCTTCCTCCCATGACTTCATCCGAATCCCTGCCGGGCACGGCAGCCGCCCGCACGGCACCGACCGGGCCGGCCACGCCGCAGGACCCGGCGGACCGGCGCCGCTGGTTCGCGCTCGCGATCGTGATGACCGCGGCCTTCATGGACCTGGTCGACGTCACGATCGTCAACATCGCCATCCCGAGCATCACGCGGGACACCGGCGCCTCGTTCACCTCGATCCAGTGGATCACCGCCGGATACGCGCTGGCCTTCGCCGCCGGGCTGATCACGGGCGGCCGGCTCGGTGACATCCACGGCCGCAAGCGGCTCTTCCTGATCGGCATCGCAGGCTTCACGGTCGCCTCCGCCCTCTGCGGCTTTGCCGTGAACCCGGAGATGCTGGTCGCCTCGCGCATCCTTCAGGGGGCGATGGCCGCGCTGATGGTGCCGCAGGTGCTGTCGATCGTGCACGCCACCTTCCCGGCGCACGAGCGCGGCAAGGTCTTCGGTCTCTTCGGGGCGATCGTCGGGCTCGGTGCGGTGTCCGGGCCGCTGCTGGGCGCGCTGCTCACCGAGTGGAACCTCTTCGGTCTCGAATGGCGGCCGATCTTCCTGATCAACCTCCCGGTCGGCATCGCCGGACTGCTGCTCGGCCGGAAGTTCATCAGCGAGTCCAAGGCCCCGAAGGCACTCCGGCTGGACCTGGCCGGTGTGGCCCTGGTGACCCTCGGCCTGCTCATGCTGCTCTACCCGCTGACCCGGGGGCGCGAGCTGGGCTGGCCGCTGTGGGGGCACCTGTCGATGGCCGCCAGTCTCCTGGTGTTCGCCGCGCTCGTCGTGTTCGAGCGCCGGAAGGCGGACCGGGACGGCTCCCCGCTCATCGAACTGTCGCTGTTCAGGGTGAAGAGCTTCGCGGCCGGCACCGCCGTGCAGCTGACCTTCGGTATCGCCCTGGGGATCTTCTTCCTGGTCTGGACGCTCTACCTGCAGATGGGGCTCGGCTGGAGCGCGCTGCGGGCCGGTTCGACGGGCATCCCGTTCTCGATCGCCGTCTCGGGCGCCGCCGGCATCTCCGTGCAGAAGCTGGTGCCCCGCTTCGGCCGCAAGGTGCTGCAGGCGGGCGCCCTGCTGATGATCGCCGGGCTGCTGCTCTACATCTGGGAGGCCGGACGGTACGGACTGGGGATCAGCCCCTGGCAGATGGCACTCCCGCTGGTCGTCATGGGCGTGGGCATGGGGCTGATCGTGGCTCCGCTGACCGACGCGGTGCTCTCCGGAGTGCCGAAGGAGCACTCCGGCTCGGCATCCGGGCTGATCAACACCGTCCAGCAAATGGGTACGGCACTGGGGCTCGGCCTCGTCTCGGTCGTCTTCTTCGGCGCGATCGGCGACCGGCTGCCGCAGGAAGCGATGGGCGCGGCGTTCGTGGACGCGTTCCAGCAGTCGCTGTGGTGGGTGGCCGGGGTGCTCGCGGTGATCTTCCTCGTGATGTTCGCCCTGCCGGCCCGGCCCCGGGTGCATCTGGAGGGCGGCGGCGAGGACGACGCGGCCCCCGGGGAGCCGCAGGACGACGGGACCCGCAAGGAGCCCGCACTGACGGGCTGACTCGCCGACGGGCTGAACCGCACGGCTGGGCCGGACCGGACGGCCGGGTCAGCAGATCCGGGTGCGGTCCTCCATGGCCAGACGCGCGGCCTGCTCGTCGTCGTACACCTCGCACATGTGACGGCCGTCGGGTGTGGCCGTGTGTTCGACCTCCCACAGGCTGGTCTCGCTGCCGTCCAGCAGGAGGAAGGCGTGCTCGTACAGCGTGAACCCGGCGTCCCGTCCGTCCACGTGGTACTGGCGGCCGAAGACCTGGGTGATGTGGTGGGCGAAGGCGGCCCGGAGGAGCCCGGCCGTCGCTGCGCCCGGCCGGTCGCCGTTCTCCGCGCGGCGCAGGACGCGGCGGGCGTGGTCCGCCGAATTGTCCGGGGCGTACATGCGGGGCAGCGGGGCCGGGGGGACGCTCATCAGCAGGGTGAGCGCCTCCAGGTCCTCCCGCAGGCTGTCGTCACCGAGGGCCGGGGTGTCCCAGAAGCTGCCCGCGAGGCGGGCGGCGGCGAGCTGTGCGTCGCCCTCGTCGTCGTACAGCTCGTGACGGCGAGGGGCCGGGACGTCCCTGCCGCCGCCGTGGATCAGCTCCCACAGGGTGAGCGTGGTCCCGTCGGAGAGCAGGTAGGTGTGCCGGTAGGTCTCGCGGTGCAGTACGGAACTGTGGTGGGACGAGTGCAGGGCGGAGCTGTGTGCCAGCGCCGTCCCGAGCCGGCCGACCGTGCTGTCGGAAAGGTCGAAGGAGTTCAGGGCGCATCGCAGGAGTCGCTCGAGGTGCTGCTCGGTTGTCTCGTACGGATCGCTCAAGGTGCTGTCTCCAGGCCGTCGCCGCGTGTTACCTGATGCGTGCATAACGTAGTCCCTGGGTCTGACATCGTGACCGGGGTTCGCAAAAAACGTACCGCGCACGCAGAAAGTTCCCCGGCTCTCCGGGACAGGACGCAAGAGGTTCCCGGCCTCTTCAGGATGCGCCGTAGAGCTCGCTGTACGAGGGGAACGTGCCTCCGGGGCCGTCGGCGCCCCGGGCCGCCCTGACGGCCTTCACGATGGCGCGGGCCAGGGCGTCCGCCCCTGCCGCCAGGACGGCGTTGAGCGCGGCGGTGGGTTCCGCGGGCAGGGGCAGCCGGCCGGTGGAGAGGGCGAAGACGGTGTCCCCGTCGGTGAGCAGGTGAACCGGCCGGACGGCGCGCGCCAGCCCGTCGTGCGCCGTGCCCGCGAGCTTCTGCGCCTGGGCGCGGGTGAGGGCGGCGTCGGTGGCGACGACGGCGATCGTGGTGTTGAAGACCCCGCCGGCCTCTTCCTCCCGGCTTCCCCGTGCGCCCCGGATCCCGGCCAGCCGCCGGCGCGCGGCCTCGTGCACCGCGGGCGCGGGGTGCGCGGGCGGCTCTCCCGCGCCGTACTCCCCGTACAGCACCCCGGTCACCGGATCGAGGACGGAGCCCGCCGCGTTGACGACGACGAGCGCGGCGACCGTGGCCCCGGAGGGCAGGCGCACGCTCGCCGTACCGACACCGCCCTTGAGCTGCCCGGCCACCGCTCCCGTACCGGCGCCCACCGAGCCCTCGGGGACCTGTGCGCCCGGCTCGGAAGCGGCTGCGGCCGCCACGGCGGCACGGCCGGTCGAGGCGTCGGGGCGGGCCCGCCAGTCGCCGCCGCGGCCCAGGTCGAAGAGGCAGGCCGCAGGCACCACCGGCACCACCTGGGAGGGGTCCGGGCCGACCTGGACGCCGCGCCCCTGCTCCTCCAGCCAGGCCATCACGCCGGAGGCCGCGTCGAGTCCGTACGCGCTGCCGCCGGTCAGGACGACCGCGTCGATCCGCTGCACCAGATTGCGAGGGTCGAGTGCGTCCGTCTCCCTGGTGCCGGGGCCGCCCCCGCGTACGTCGACGGCGGCCACGGCCCCGCCTTCGGGGGCGAGGACCACGGTGGTCCCGCTCAGCGCGCCCTCGCCCGGCACCCGGGCGTGCCCGACGCGGATCCCGGCCACGTCCGTCAGCGCGTCCAGCGGTCCCTGGCCCGGCAGTTCCTCGGTCATGGCGAGCTCCTCGTGAGTGCGGGGGTGCCGTGCACCGCGAACGTACAGGTGCAGGCGGGGGAAGTGGGGCGGGCCGGGAACGCACCACGCGGGCGCTCCCCGAACCGCTCGCCCGTCCGTCGCGGCCCGTGGGCCTCCCGGTCCGACGGGGGTCCCGGATAGACTCGCCCGTATGGTCCGACCGTCCCGTGGCGACGCGCGCCCCGGGATGTGGAGGCGCGAGGCGGGCACTGTCGTGCGCCGGGTGGAGCCGCTCGCCGAGGAGGCCACGGCACCTTTCGCCATCATCGCGGGGCTGCGGATACCCCCTGTTCCCACCGAGTGGGCACCCCACGCGCACGCCCTCCACGAGCTCGTCTGGGTACGCGGGGGGACGCTGACGTCCCGCGTGGAGGACCGCGTCTTCACCGTGTCCGAGGGGCACGGGCTGTGGATGCCCGCGGGGCTGGTGCACGGCGGCAGGGCGACGGCCGGCGCCGAGTTCCACGACGCGTTCTTCGTCCCCGGCCGTGTGCCGATCGCGTTCGAGGAGCCGCAGGCGATCGCGATGACGCCGCTGCTGGAGTCACTCCTGTCGCATCTGTCCCGTACGGACCTCGACGAGGCGGCCAGGACGCGGGCCGAGTCGGTCGTGTTCGACGTGCTCCAGCCCTCGGAGCGCCAGTTCGTGCTGCCGCTGCCCGGCGACGCCCGGATCGACGCCATCGCGGAAGCCCTGCTGGACGATCCCGCCGACTGCCGCTCGCTGGAGGAGTGGGCGCGGCGGCTGGGGGTGAGCGAACGCACGATCACCCGCGCGTTCCGCCATGCGACGGGCCTGTCCTTCGCGCAGTGGCGGCAGGTGCTGCGGGTGCACCGGGCGCTGACGCTCCTCTCCGAGGGGTTCGACGTGACGAACGTCTCCGAGATGCTCGGCTATGCGCAGCCCAGCACCTTCATCGCCTCTTTCCGGCGGGTCATGGGCACCACACCGGGCGCTTACTTCGAGACGGCCGACGGTTCTCCCGAGGATGTCCGGAATCCCGTATTGCCTGTCCAAAACTCCTGATTGCCGACAGGACAAGCGGAACATACCCTTCTCGGAGTTAGGCAACCCTTAGTTCTTGCTCGCCGTGCGTGGTTCTCCGTTTCTCCGTGCGTGGAGGAGTCCGCTGCCCGGCCGGTGAAAGCCGGACGGAGGGTGCCCGCAGTCCCTGCCCCTCCGAGCGTCCGGACCCACCGATGTTCACAAGCACCTCCCGGCGAGCCGGTCGCCCCGCGGCCGACCCCGCCACGCCGGTGGCCGCCCTCAACGGGCACGACCTGGTCCTGCGGTACAACGGCACACCGGTCGTCCACGGCGTCTCGATCGCCCTGGAGCCAGGCCGGGCGACCGCTCTGGTGGGGCCGAACGGCAGCGGGAAGTCCACGCTGCTGCGCGCGCTCTCCCGCCTGCACCGGGTGGACGGCGGCCGGGTGACGCTCGGTACCCCCGGCGAATCCTCCGAGCGTGACGCGGCCCTGCTCAGCGCCCGTCACTTCGCCCGCGAGGTCACGCTGTTCTCCCAGTCGAGGCCGTCGCCCCAAGGGCTGACGGTCGCGGAGGTCGTGGCGTTCGGACGCCACCCGTACCGGCGGGGCTTCGCCGGACCGACCGCCGAGGACCGGAGCGCCGTCGACCGCGCCATGGGCGTGACCGGCGTGCGGGACATGGCCGGCCGGCCGGTCGGGGAACTCTCCGGCGGGGAGATGCAGCGCGTCTGGCTCGCGGCCTGCCTGGCCCAGGACACCGGCGTCGTACTGCTCGACGAACCGACCAACCACCTGGACCTGCGCTACCAGATCGAGACGCTCGACCTGG
Source organism: Streptomyces sp. NPDC102451 (assembly GCF_044765485.1). Lineage (NCBI taxonomy): Bacteria > Bacillati > Actinomycetota > Actinomycetes > Kitasatosporales > Streptomycetaceae > Streptomyces > Streptomyces sp. NPDC102451. The sequence goes on from NZ_JBIWKD010000027.1 coordinate 23,203, forward strand.
TGCGCGATCTCGTCGAGGAGCACGGCATCGCGGTCGGGATCGTGCTGCACGACCTCGACCAGGCGTCCCGCGTCGCGGACACGCTGGTCCTGATGCGCTCCGGCCGTGTGCACGCGGCGGGCGCACCCGCCGACGTCCTCACCGCGCAGAACATCGGCGACGTCTACGACATCCGCGTCGAGGTCGGCGTCGATCCCCGTACGGGCCGCCTCCGCATCGACCCGATCGGGCGCCACCCCGGCTGAACCGGTCGTACGGCGCCCCGCGCAACGCACTCCAACGCATGTCAATGCATCTCGACGCATCTCGATACTTCGCTTCGCATCGTAAGAAAGAGGATCCTCCATGAACCGTGCCCATCGCCTGGCGGCGTCAGCCTCCACAGGGCTCATAGTCCTCGCCGCAACGGCCTGCGGCACGACCACCGTCGACAAGGCCGGAGCCGGCAGCAGCGCCAGCGCGTCGCCCGCCTCGGAGAGCTGCGCCGACGACACCACGACCACCTCGACGAAGCCGGTCTCCTTCAAGGACGGCGTGGGCCGACAGGTGAAGCTCGACAAGCCCGCCAAGCGGATCGCAGTCCTGGAGTGGCAGCAGGTCGAGGACGCGCTGACGCTGTGCGTCACCCCGACCGCGGTCTCCGACGCGAAGGGATACAGCACCTGGGTCAGCGCGGAGAAGCTGCCCGGTGGCGTGACCGACATCGGCACCCGTGAGGAGCCCGATCTCGACACCCTCTACGCGGCGAACCCCGACCTCATCGTCGTGGAGGCGTTCGACGCCGACGACGAGACCCTCGCCAAGCTGGAGAAGCGAGGCGTCCCCGTGATGGCCACGCGGGGCGCGAACCCGAAGGACCCGATCGGGAACATGCGCGAGGTGTTCAGCATGATCGGTGAGGCGACGGGACGCACCGAGCGGGCCGACCAGGTGCTCAAGGAGTTCGACGACCACCTCGCGACGGCGAAGAAGCAGGTCACCGACGCCCAACTGCCGACGAAGGACTTCCTGTTCTTCGACGGATGGCTGGAGGGCGGCAACCTCACCGTCCGCCCCTACAGCAAGGGCGCCCTGTTCACCGAGATCGGTGAAGAGCTCGGCATGAAGTCCGCGTGGACCGACGACGTCAACAAGGCCCACGGTGACGGGGGCGTCGATCCCTCCTACGGCCTCGCGCAGACCGACGTCGAGGGACTCACCTCGGTGGGCGACGCCAACCTCTTCTACGCCAACGACGAAGGCGCCGGCGGGTACGTCGCCGCGATGGAGAAGAACCCGCTCTGGAAGAGCATGCCGGCCGTGAAGGAAGGCCGCGCGCACGCGTTCCCGGCACGGGTGTGGGGCGCCGGCGGTCCGCGCTCCTGCGAGCAGGCGATCGACGCGTACGTCGACGTACTCGACAAGAAGTGAGCAACAAGAAGTGAGCACAGCGCGGACATCGGCACTCCGAGGGCAAGCGCTGCCGCGCGCCGGGAGCGGCGGCGGCCCCACCGGAGTGGCCGTCCTGGCCCTCCTTCTCGTCGCCACCGTCCTGGTGGGCATGTGGCACCTGACGCAGGGGACATCCGGTGTCGGCGTCGGTGACCTGGTGCGGTACCTCGGCGGGGAGCGGGAGAGCACCGGTGGGGCGCCGGTCGGTGAGATCCTCACCGGCTCGCGCCTGCCGCGCCTGTTCGCGGGGGTGGCGGTGGGCATCGCCCTCGGCGCGGCCGGGGCGCTGCTCCAGTCCGTCACGCACAACGCGCTCGCCTCCCCCGACACCCTCGCGGTCACGGCCGGGGCCTACTTCACGCTCTCGCTCGTCGCCGCCTTCGGCCTCGCCGTGCCGCTCTGGGCGTCGGGCGCCGTCGCCTTCGCCGGCGGCCTGGCGGCGGCCGCGCTCGTGCTGCTCCTCGCGGGCCGCGCCGCCGGCACCACGGGCACCCGCCTGATCCTCGCCGGATCGGCGACGGCGTTGGCCCTGGACGCTGCGACCGCGATGGTCCTCATCCTGTTCAAGGAGAACACCACCGGTCTCTTCGCCTGGGGGAGCGGTTCGCTCGCCCAGATCAACATCGACGCGTCGATGCGCGCCTTCCCCCTCGTGGCCGTGGTGCTGTGCGCCGCCCTGGCGCTGTCCCGCAGGCTCGATGTGATGAACCTCGGCGACGACGCCGCGTCCACCCTCGGTGTGCCGATCCGGGCCACCCGTGTGATCGCCGTGATCTGCGCGGTGGTCCTGACCGGCACGGCCGTGACTCTCGCGGGCCCGATCGCCTTCGTCGGCCTCGGTGCCCCGGTGTTCGCCCGGCTGATCGCGGGACGGGTCCGGGCGCTGCGCCGGCACATCTTCCTGGTGCCCGCGGCCGGGCTGCTCGGCGCGCTGCTCATCCTGCTCGCGGACGCCTCGCTGCGCGCGGTGCAGGGCGCGGACGGGGCCGCGTCCATCCCCACCGGTGTGCCGACCGCGCTGCTTGGCTCCGTCGTGATCGTGATCCTCGCGCTCCGCCTCCGTGACACGGGCCGGCTGCGGCAACCACCGCACGCCCGGGTCGCCGCACGGTCCCGCCGCGCCTTCCTGCTCGTCGTGTTCGGCGCGGTGGCACTCCTGGCCGCGGCCGCCCTCGTGGCGGTCCTGGCGGGAAGCCTCTGGCTGCGGACGGGGGACATCGCGCTCTGGGTCCAGGGCACCGCCCCGGGCCTCATCGGGCAGGCGCTCGACGACCGGGTCCCGCGCGTGCTCGCCGCGATCCTCGCCGGGGCGGCCCTCGGCCTGGCCGGATGCGTCGTACAGGGTGCGGTACGCAATCCGCTGGCGGAGCCGGGCGTGCTCGGCATCACCGCGGGCGCCGGGCTGGGTGCGGTGGCCATCGTCACCTCGGACCTGCCCGGCGGGCGGCCGCTGCTCATCGCGGCCGCCGTCGTGACGGGACTCGCCACGTTCGGGCTGATCGCCCTGCTGTCCTGGCGCGGCGGCTTCCTGCCCGACCGGTTCGTACTGATCGGCATCGGCTGCGGGTACGGCATCAGCTCCATCACCACCTTCCTCCTGCTGCGCGCCGACCCGTGGAACACGCCCCGGATCTTCACCTGGCTCTCCGGCACGACCTACGGGCGTACGTTCCCCGACGTCGTACCGGTCGCGGTGGCCCTGGCGCTCGCGCTTCCCGTGCTGCTCGCCATGCGCAGCCACCTCGACCTGCTCGCCGTCGACGAGGACACCCCGCGCGTCGTCGGCGTCAGGCCGGAACGCACGCGTTTCGCCGCGCTGGCCATCGCCGCGGTGCTAGCGGCACTCAGCGTGATCGCTGTCGGGGTCGTCGGCTTCGTGGGGCTCGTCGCCCCGCACCTCGCACGGTCGCTGGTGGGCGCTCGGCACGGGCGGTCGATCCCGGTCGCGATGCTGCTCGGCGGGGTGCTGGTCTGTGTGGCCGACGCCCTCGGCCGCACGCTCGTCGCACCTGCCCAGGTGCCCGCGGGCCTCATGATCGCCCTGGTCGGCGCCCCGTACTTCGTCTGGGTGCTCCGGCGGTCCCGCGCATGACGCCGGACGCCGGCGCGCCCACGCCGGGCGGCGTCCCCTCCCTCACCCCTCCGACCCGTAAGGAGCGCCCCAGAATGCCCTCACCGCAGTCACCGCAGTCACCGCAGTCACCGCAGTCCTCGTCGTCTCCGCGGTCCCGGCAGGAAACGGCCGTGACGAGCGTCGTCGTCCCGTTCGAGCCCGACACGTCGCCGACCTCGCTGGGGCGGCTCGGGCGGCTGGGGCGCGAGGTGCCGGAGCGCTGGCACACGGTCGACCGCTCCGCCCACGCCCCCCACATCGTGGTCGTTCCGGGTGACGACGGCGCGGACCCGGTCGCTGCCGCGCTCGTGACGGCGCGCCCGCACACGGCCTATCTCAAGATCGTCGACGCGGTCGGTGATGTGCCGGCAGCCGTCCGGGCCGTCGTCGCGCACGCACGTGACCGAGGGCTCGTGCAGGTCAAGTGGGAGGGATGGACGGCGACCCCGGAGGCCGCCGCTGCCGCCGGCTTCGCCCCGATGCGTCCTCCGCTCGCACCGGCGGAGGACGGGGCGGGGCCCGATGCCGGTTACGTTCGCTGGCTGGGCGAGGGCCCCGGCACCGAGCCCCCGTACTACGGGCAGACCACGCACTTCACCTGCGGCGCCGTCACCGCTCTGGTCGCGCAGGCGCACGCGGGGGCCCTTCCGCGGGAGGCGCTCGACCGTGAGGCGGAGCTGACGCTGTGGCGTGACGCGACCAACTTCCCGTCGTGCGAACCGGTCGGACTGGGCGTCGCCGTGCGCCGGGCGTGGCCGTCGTCGCCCGTCACGGTCCACCTCGACACGGACCGGCCGGTCCTGCTCGACCACTTCCCGGAGAAGGAACAGGAGTGGCGTGCCCTGCTCCAGCGCACGTCGCGTACGGAGGCCGGACGGACCGGCGTCCCGGTCGACCCGGGACATCTCTCCCTGGCCGCGATCCGGAGCGCGCTCGACCGGCGGGAGCACGTGCTGCTCCTGGTCTCGCTCGCCGGGATGCTGGGGTTCGACGTGCCGCACTGGGTGCTCTGCCACGGCGTCGTGCCGGGCGCCGTCGTGATCGAGGACCCGTGGGCCCAAACGGTCGCCGGGGACACCTGGGTCGACGCCCATCTGCTGCCGGTCACCGACTCGTCGCTCGACACGATGTCGGTCCTCTCGGCGGACCGCTTCCGCGGCGCCGTGGTGGTCGGCCGCCCGCAGTGACGCGCCGCGACCCCGGCCGTGGCCGGACCGGTCGACGCGTAGCCTCCGCGACCCGGGCCCGTAGCCGCTGCGGCCCGGGGCCGCCGCGGCCTCGGCCCGACCGAGCCGGTGGCGCGGGCCACCTGGGCGACGCGCTCACACCATAGAGGCATATAACGGGACCAAACGCCTATCGCGGCCCTACGGTGGCCGGGTGACCGAGCCACCAGAACCCGCCGCAGCCGAGCAGCCCGAGACCGATGCCCGCACCGGCACGACCGGTGGGACGGCCGGCCGGCCGACCGGACAGGGGCCCAACGTCGTCGCGAGGGCCGCCGGGCGCCTCCCGCGCTCCGTCTCCGGACGCGCGGCCCTGGCCGGTGCCGTCGTCTCCTGCCTGCTGATCCTCGCGATCGTGTTCGGCAGCCGCCTGCTGCACGACTTCGACTCGGCGCTGCTGCCGTACGCCGTCGCCACCGTCTTCCTCGCCTTCGGGGTCGCCTACCGCTACACGGTCTGGGTCTCGGCCCCCGGGGCCCGACGGCTCTTCAAGAACGGCTGGCGCAGCCTGTTCTCGACCGAGAACTTCCGCAGGACTCCCACCGCCCTGCCGAAGATGATCGCGACCTATCTGGGCTTCCAGAAATTCCTCGGCGCCCGCTCCCACGCCCGCTGGGCCGCCCACCAGCTGATCTTCTGGGGCTGCATCCTCGCCGCGCTGATCACCTTCCCGCTGACCTGGGGCTGGTTCACCTTCACCTCCGACAGCGGCGCGGGGCCCGGCTACGCGATGCGCATCTGGGGCATCAAGGTCCTCGGCTTCGACTCGCTGAGCTTCATCGGCTGGGTGATGTTCCACGGCCTGGACCTCGCGGCCGTACTCGTCATCCCCGGCGCGGGGTACTTCCTCTGGCGCCGCATGAAGGACCGCGGGGCCATCACCGGACAGCGGTTCGCCTACGACATGGTGCCGCTGCTCGCACTGATCGTCATCTCCGTGACCGGTCTGCTGCTCACCTTCTCCTCGATCTTCCTGCACGGCGGAGGCTACGAGTTCCTGGCGATCCTGCACATGGTGTCGGTGGTCTTCACCCTCATCTACATCCCGTTCGGGAAGTTCTTCCACATCGTGCAGAGACCGGCGGCGGTCGGCATGCAGCTCTTCAAGTACACCGGGCGCCAGGACGACGAGATCTTCGCCTGCCGCCGCTGCGGGGAAGCCATCGACACCGGCCCGTACGTCGAGAACCTGCGCGGCACCATGCGTGACCTCGACCTCGGCTTCGACGCCTGGGCCGAGTACTGCCCGCGCTGCAAGCGGGTCCTGCGCGGCAACGCCTATCTCACCCAGGTCAAGAAGGGTTTCAAGTGACCGCGGACCCACGCGCAGCCGACGGCCGTACCGTCGTCCCCCTCGACCCCTCGCTCGCCCCTCCGGGCACCCGGGGCTTCCGGGACGCGGGCGGCATTCCGGCCGACCAGTGGCACGCCGACCAGAACGGAGAGACGCTCGTCCCCACCCACTGCTGCTTCTGCGGTGTCCAGTGCGGGATGTATCTCCGCGTGGACCGCGGCGGCAAGGTCTTCGGCGTGGAGCCCCGCAACCACGACATCAACCGCATGCGGCTCTGCCCCAAGGGCATCAACGCCTACCAGCAGGTCAACCACCCGGACCGGCTCACCGCCCCCCTCATGCGCCGCTCCCGCGACGAGGAGCTGCGGGAGGTCTCCTGGGACGAGGCGCTCGACTTCACCGTCTCCGAGATCAGGCGCATCCAGCAGGAGCACGGGCGGGACGCCTTCGGTGTGCTCGGCGGGGCCAGCCTCTTCTCCGAGAAGACGTATCTGGTGGGCAAGTTCGCCCGGGTCGCGCTGAAGACCAAGCACGTCGACTACAACGGCCGGCTCTGCATGGTCAGCGCTGCGGGTGCCAACAAGCTCGCCTTCAACATCGACCGGGCCGGCAACCCCTTCTCCGACATCCTGCTCACCGACTGCCTGCTGCTCGCCGGGGCCAACGTCGGCGAGTGCTTCCCCGTGCTCACCCAGTACGTCTGGGGGGCCCGGGACCGCGGCGCCACCCTGATCGTGGTCGACCCGCGTGAGACCGCGGTCGCGCGCACCGCGGACATTCATGTCGCGCTCAAGTCGGGCACGGACTCCGCCTTCTTCAACGCCGTGCTGAACGTCATCATCGAGGAGGGCCTCACCGACGAGGCCTACCTTGCCGCCCACGCCACCGGCTGGGAGGAGGTCAAGGCCAACGTCGCCCAGTACCCCCCGTCCCGCGCCGCCGCGATCTGCGGGATCCCCGCGGAGCAGGTCGTCCAGGTCGCCCGCGCCTTCGCCCGCGCCCCCAAGGCCATGGCCTTCCACGCCCGGGGCATCGAGCACCACACCCAGGGCGTCGAGAACTGCCTCAGTGTGATCAACGTCTGCACCGCCACCGGCCACATCGGCAAGCCCGGCGCCGGCTACGGCACCCTCACCGGCCAGGGGAACGGTCAGGGGGGCCGTGAGCACGGCCAGAAGGCCGACCTCCTCCCCGGCGGGCGCTCGATCCTCAACGAGGAGCACCGCCGGCAGATCTGCGAGATCTGGGGCATCGAGGAGTCCGAACTCCCGGCCGCCGGAACCTCGATGATGGAAATGGTCTGGCAGATGCAGCGCCAGGAGATCCGCGGCCTGATCGGCATCTGCAACAACCCCTTCGTCTCGCTCCCCAACTACGCCGTGGTCAAGGAGGGGTACGACACCACCGAATTCCACGCCCAGTTCGACTTCTTCCTCTCCGAGACCGCCGCCAACGCCCACGTCGTCTTCCCCGTCACCATCTGGGCCGAGGACGAAGGGGTGATGGCCAACGCCGAGGCGCGCGTCGTCAAGCACAACAAGGCCCAGGAACCGCCCTCCGGGGTGCGGACCGACACCTGGGTGATGTGCGAGATCGCCCGCCGCCTCGGCGCCGGGGACAAATTCGCCTTCGGCAGCTCCCGCGAGGTCTTCGACGAGCTGCGCAGGGCCTCCGCGGGCACCGTCATCGACTACTCCGGCATCACCTACGAGCGGCTCGAGGAGACCGGCGGGATCTCGTGGCCCTGCCCGTCCACCGATCACCCCGGCACCCCCCGGCTGTTCGAGGACGGCACGACCTACCACACCGACGGCAAGATCCATATGCAGGTCGTCGAGTGGCACCCTCCGGCGGACCCGTACGACGAGGAGCACCCGATGACGCTGACCACCGGACGCACCGTCGCCCATTTCCTCTCCGGCAACCAGACCCGCCGGCTGGGCGCGCTCGTCGAGCAGACCCCGCGGCCCTGGGCCGAGGTCCACCCCTCCCACGGATTCCGCAACGGCGAACCCGTCCGCGTCGTCACCCGGCGCGGCAGCGAGGTCTTCCCCGCCCTGGTCACCGAGGCGATCCGGCCCGACACGGTGTTCATCCCCTACCACTGGCCCATCCCGACAGCTGCCAACGCACTCACCATCGACGCCCTCGACCCCCGCTCCAAGATCCCCGAGTACAAGGTCTGCGCCTGCCGCATCGAGCACGCCGAGGCGATCGACGAGGTCCCCGCGCCACCGGTCGCCCCCGGCCACGTCGCCTACCCCGAGACCCAGGTCTCCCGCACCGACCCGCTGCCGCCGACGGCCCCGCAGGGCCGCGGCACCTCGGAAAGGAGCTGATGCCCCGATGATGGGCAGAACGATGTTCATCGACCCGGGGCGTTGCATCGGCTGTCAGGCCTGTGTCTCCGCCTGCCGGGAATGCGACTCGCACCGCGGCAAGTCGATGATCCACCTCGATTACACCGACGAGGGCTCCTCCGTCGCCTCCCTTCCCACGGTCTGCATGCACTGCGAGGACCCGGTGGCCCCCTGCGCCGAGGTCTGCCCGGCCGACGCGATCCTGGTCACCGCCGACGGCGTCGTGCAGCAGGCCGACACCACCCGCTGCATCGGCTGTGCCAACTGCGTCAACGCCTGCCCCTTCGGCGTACCGAAGATCGACCTCCAGGCGAAGCTGCAGCTGAAGTGCAACCTCTGCTACGACCGCACCGCCTACGGACTCGCCCCCATGTGCGCCACCGTCTGCCCCACCGGCGCCCTCTACTACGGCACCATCGAGGAGCTCCAGGCGGAACGCCCCGGTGTGCAGGTCGCCGACACGTTCGTCTTCGGCGAGAGCGAGGTCCGCACCGGCGTGGCCATGGTCGTGCCCGCGGAGCGCGTCCAGTGGCCGGTCCCCGGCGGACTCCCCGTCGTCGAGATCAACGGTAAGGACGTCCGTCGATGAGCGTCACCGAACAGCAGCAGCCGGGCCCCGACCACGGCTCCGGAAGCGACCCCCGTGAAGCGCTGCAGGACCGGATCGCCGCCGACTCGCTGACCACCCGGCGCGACTACCTCCGGATCGTCGCCACCGTGTCCGGCGGCCTCGCCGTCGGCGGTCTGGCCGTCGCGGGCGGCATCCTCCACCGGCACGGCGAGACGGAGGACGGGAAGGCACCGCCCCCGAAGCGGATCGCCGCCCAGCTGCCGCCCGGCGAGTCCCTCGCCTTCCGCTACCCCGGCGACGAGGACCGGGCGGTCGCCGTGCGGATGGACGACGGCACCCTCGTCGGCTACTCCGCCGTCTGCACCCACCTGGCGTGCGGAGTGCTCTGGCGCAAGGACCGCGGTACGGAGGGCGAGCTCTACTGCCCCTGCCACGAGGGAGTCTTCGACGCCCGCACCGGTGAGGTCACAGCCGGCCCGCCGCCCCGCGGACTGCCCAAGGTGGCGCTGACCGAGCTGGAGGACGGGAGCGTCTGGGCCGTCGGCACCACCCGCTCGGGGGAGAGCATCGAGGAAGGGCTCTGCCGCCAGCTCGCCGAGGACCGCCCGGATCTCGCCGAACGGATCGGCTGCCCCGGCACCGGGGGCGGCGCGGAGGCGCCACCCGCGCCGGCCACGTCCGGCGCCGCGTCCACCGGGAGCCGGTCATGACCGAACCCATGGACCCGGTCGAGCCGCCCCGGCCGCCCCGCCCCTCCGGAACGGCGTACCCCGACTACCACCCCGGCAGCGCGCGGGCCGAGCTGAACCGCCCCCTCCACGAGCGCTACCCCCAGATCCGGCCCACCAGCGGCTACGCCGACCCCCGGGTGCGCCACACCGGCCCTGGGCCCGGGGCGGGATCGGAGCAGGAACCCGAGCGGTCCGCGAAGCTGACGGCCCGGCTGGTGCTCGCCATGAGCGTCGTCGTCGGACAGCTGTGGGCGCTGACCGAGGTCGTCAACGTCTGGATGGAGGGCGACACGGGCACGGCCTGGTGGGGCGCCGGATTTCTGTGCCTGTCGTTCCTCGTCGTGCTCGGGCTGTGGCTGCTCGACCCCAAGGATCGCTGAGCTCCGCCGTACCCTGGACCTATGAGTACCGCCCCCGCCTCCGGACCGCGAGAGACGAAGCCCCCGGAGCCCCAGCAGAGGCCTCCGCAGGAGTCCAGGTCCGAGCCGTCGGCTCTGGTCTTCGACGATCCGCTGGACCGGCAGTCCGCGGACGACACGGACCAGGGGTGGGGCGAGCGGGCTCCTGCCGGCAGCGCGTCCGAGCTGGCCCGCTTCCTCGACGAGAAGCCGCCCCACCACATCTGACACCGGCGGTCGGCGACGGGGCCCGTCCCTGCGGACAGGGCCCCAGACCTGACCCCGCCGGGTGACCGGCACATCCCGGACCTCCTGCGGCACCTCCAGCATCCCCGTTCGCCCCCTATCCGGCACGGGACACCGCCACCGAGAGCAGCCCCGACGCACCGGCACCCGCCAGGGCCGCGGCGGTGTTCCGCTCCACGGCCAGGACCACCAGGGCGCCGTGCCCCATGCCCGCCCCGCCGTCGGCCTCCGGGAACGGCGCCTCCCCCTCACCCGCACCGCGTGGAACCTCCGTCACCCGTACGTTGCGTGCCACCACGTCGGCCCCGGACTCCCCGTTGACCGCGGCGATCACATCGACGCGGTCGCCCGGCCGCAGCAGCCCGACCGTCGCCGCGTCGGCGATCCGCACCGGAGCGGACACCAGACGTGGGGCGGCCCGATCGAGCCCCGGCGGCCCGCCCCCGGCGACGGCCGCCGCGCCTCTCTCACCGCTCAGCCCCGAAGCGGCGAGCACGGCGGAGGCCAGCGCGAAGCCCACCGCCAGCGCCCTGCGCTGCCCGCGCAGCGCCCGCCGCAGCCGCCGCCCACCGCCGCCCCGTACGCGCAGGGGTCCGAAGAGCGGGACCCCGCAGGGTGCGGGAGGTGCGGGACGTGTATCGGGCACCGAGGGGAACATGGCCAACACCACCTGCCGTGAGGGGAGTCCCGCGGGAGACCCCGCCGAACTCCCCTCACGATCCACCCTCCACGAAGATCCCGCCCGGCCCTGTGGACAACCCCGGCGATGTGGACAACTCCGCCACCCGTACGAGTCGACGCGGCCCCCCAGGAGCCGCCTACGGCAGCTCGATCCCCGTCTCGACCCCGTCCAGCGCATGCGCGCAGACGCAGTCACGGCCGTCGTTCGAAGGCAGCGCGGCCACCGCGTCGAAGAGCACCGACCGCAGCCGGTCCACATTGGCCGCGAACACCTCCAGCACCTCCGTGTGGCTGACGCCCTCACCGGCCTCGGCCCCCGCGTCGAGGTCCGTCACCAGCGTCAGCGTCGTGTAGCAGAGGTTCAGTTCACGGGCGAGAACCGCTTCCGGATGGCCCGTCATCCCGACGACCGACCAGCCCATCGCGGCGTGCCAGCGCGACTCCGCGCGGGTCGAGAAACGCGGGCCCTCGACCACGACCAAAGTCCCGCCGTCCACCGGCTCCCAGTCGCGACCGCGCGCCGCCGCCAGGGCCGCCTTACGGCCCTCGGGGCAGTACGGGTCGGCGAAGCCGAGGTGCACCACGTTCGGCCGGCTCCCGTCGGCCAGGGGCTCACCGTCGTAGAACGTCTGCGTGCGGGCCTTGGTGCGGTCGACCATCTGGTCCGGTACGAGCAGGGTGCCCGGACCGTACTCCGGTCGCAGGCCGCCGACCGCGCACGGGCCGAGCACCTGGCGTACGCCCACGGAACGCAGGGCCCAGAGGTTGGCGCGGTAGTTGATCCGGTGCGGCGGGAGGTGGTGGCCGCGGCCGTGGCGCGGGAGGAACGCCACCCGGCGGCCCGCGAGCTCACCGAGGAAGAGGGAGTCGCTCGGCGCTCCGTACGGGGTGTCCACCTGGATCTCGGTCACGTCCTCCAGGAAGGAGTAGAAGCCCGATCCGCCGATGACACCGATGTCCGCCGTACCCGTTTCCGCATTCACCATGCGATCACACTAACGGGACGCGCACGGCCAGGACCCCGCCGAGTCGATCAGCGGGGTCCGGTGGAACGTGTGGTGCGGGTGCGTGGCCTCAGGCGGCCGACGTACCGCTCGACGACGTGGAAGAAGCCGAGGAGGAGGACGACGCAGCCGAGGCGGCCGGCTTCGCGTCCGCCTTGGACGAGGACGACGACGAGGACGACTCGGACGACTTGGCGGACGAGTCCGACGTCTTCGAGGACGACGACGTGGCCGGCGTGCTGCTCGACGAGGAGCCGCGGCTGTCGTTCCGGTAGAAACCGGATCCCTTGAAGACGATGCCGACGGCCGAGAACACCTTCTTGAGGCGTCCCTCGCAGTTCGGGCACACGGTCAGGGCATCATCGGTGAACTTCTGCACCGCTTCGAGGCCCTCGCCGCATTCGGTGCACTGGTACTGATAGGTCGGCACTTGCTCCTCCTGGCACTCTCACTCAATGAGTGCTAACGACGCTCCATACTGACGTATTCCGAGCGATCAGTCCACCGTGACCGGCTCGCGGTGACCGATCCCACGTGCCACCGTCCGCCCCGCGGCCCTCGGCGTCAGCCGTGATCGCAGGCTCAGCAGGGTCGCCAGGGCCATCGCCGTACCGCCCAGCGGGACCACGAAACCGGTGCTCGCGCCGTGGGCGTCCGCGAGCTGACCGGCCACCGTGACGGCCGCCGCCTGGCCGAGCGCCACGGCGCCCGTCAGCCAGGTGAAGGCCTCGGTCCTGGCGGACGCGGGCACCAGCGCCTCGACCAGGGTGTAGCCGCTGATCAGCGCGGGTGCGATGCAGAGCCCGACCAGCAGTCCGAGGCCCGCCAGCAGCGGTACGGAGTGCACGGCCCAGAGCCCGGACGCGGTCAGTGTCAGGGCCACGTAGCCGACGATCAGCCGGCGGCGCGGGCTGCTCTTCCAGGCGATGGCCCCGCAGGCGATACCGGCCAGCATGTTGCCGGCCGCGAAGACCCCGTACAGCAGCCCGTTCACGCCGGGCCGGCCGATCTCCTCGGAGAACGCCGTCAGGGAGACCTGCATGCCGCCGAAGACGGCGCCGATACCCAGGAAGGTGATCGCGAGGACCCGCACCCCGGGGACCGAGAGCGCCGAGCGGTGCGGCTCCGCCTCCGTGGCGGCGCCCCGGGGAGCGGGCTGGGTGGAGCGCTGCGCGGCGAACAGGGCACCGCCCAGCAGTGTCAGTGCCGCCTCGGCTATCAGTCCGGCCGCCGGGTGCACGCCGGTGCACAGCGCCGTCGTGAGCACGGGGCCGACGACGAAGGTGAATTCGTCCGTCACCGACTCGAAGGCGGCGGCCGTGCTCATCAGCGGGGAGGCAGGGCGTCCCGGGGCCGCACCGAGCCGGGCCGCCCAGCGGGCCCGCACCATCGGCCCGACCTGCGGGATGGAGGCACCGGTGGGAACCGCCGCCAGGAACAGCGCCCACAGGGGCGCGTCCGCGAGGGCGAGTGCCGTGAGGGCGCCGACGGAGGCGGCGTGGACGAGGACGCCGGGCAGGAGCACGGCGCGCTGGCCGAACCGGTCGGCGAGCCTGCCGCTCTGCGGCGCGAACAGCGCCATGGAGACGCCGGAGACGGCGGCCACGGCGCCCGCACTGCCGTACGAGCCGGTGGTGTGCTGGACCAGGAGCACGATGCCGATGGTCAGCATCGCGAAGGGCTGCCGGGCGGCGAAGCCCGGGAGGAGGAAGGTCCACGCACCCGGGGTGCGCAGCAACTGCCCGTAACCGGGGCGGTCGGAGACCGTGGACGCCACGGTCCATGCCTTTCTGCCGCCTGGTGGCCGTGCTCCCCGGGACGGTCCCGCACCGGGGTGCGGAAGGCGTGCGGGGGCTGCCGAGAGCTGTCCTCTTCGCGCGGGACTGCGGTAGATGCCGGGCGCTCGCTCCAGAGGCGAAGGACGCCACGACCGCCATACGGTCGCGCCAGCTCTGCATCAGACAGAGTTGGTCGATCAGGGTTGGTCGATCACGTTCACATCGAGTGGATCACAGGATCCGGTCCTTCATCTTACAGGCCTCGACCCCGGCACACCTGCGATTGTGTCCGGGGCACCCCTCGCCGCCTCCGCTCAGTGCGGAGCGCGGCTGTCGTCCGCCTTGTCACCCGTACGGCTCTCGTCGCCCTTGCCCAGCTTCCTGGCGAGCTTCGCGAGGTGCGGCATCTGCACCGTGCCGGTGTCCGGTCCGGCCTGCCCGCCCGTGCCGAGCCAGCCGGCCAGCTTGCCGCCCTGGCCGACCGCCCGCAGCCGGGCCTCCGCCGCGTCCCGCACCGGATCGGTCGCGACGACCAGCAGCTCGTCCCCGCGGCGCAGCACGGTCGAGGGCGCGGGGACGAAGCTCTTGCCGTCCCGTACGACGAGGGTGACCGCGGCCCCGGCGGGCAGCCGGAGCTCCGCGACCTCGACGCCGTGCATCTTGGACTTGTTGGGGACCGCGACGGACAGCAGATGGCCGCGCAGCCGTTCCAGGGGGGCCGACTCGATGCCGAGGTCGGCGGTCTCCGACGGGTCGTCGGAGATCTTGAGCGTCTTCGCCAGCCAGGGCAGCGTCGGTCCCTGGATCAGCGTGTAGACGATGACGAGCACGAAGACGATGTTGAAGACCCGGGTGCTGCCCTCGATCCCGGACACCATGGGGATGGTCGCCAGGATGATGGGGACGGCGCCACGCAGACCCGCCCAGGACATCAGGGCCTTCTCGCGCCGTGGCAGCCGGAAGGGCGCCAGGCTGATGAAGACCGACAACGGCCGGGCCACGGCGGTCAGGACGAGCCCCACGACCACGGCGGGCCAGAAGTCGGCGATCAGGTCGTGCGGGGTGACCAGCAGGCCGAGCAGGACGAACATGCCGATCTGCGCGAGCCAGCCGAGCCCGTCGGCGAAGCCCCGGGTGGCCGGCCAGTGCGGCAGCTTGGAGTTGCCGAGGATCATCGCGGCCAGGTAGACGGCCAGGAACCCGCTGCCATGCGCCATGGCACCCGCCGCGTACGCGGACACCGCGATGGCCATCACGGCGATCGGGTAGAGCCCGGACGCGGGCAGTGCCACATGACGGATCCCGAAGGCGCCGAGCCAGCCCACCGCGAGGCCGATCGCCGCACCGATGGCCAGCTCCAGGGCTATCTCGCCGACGAGTACGTACCAGTGCTCCACGGGGCCGACGGCGGAGAACGCCACCACGAGGATGACCACGGGGGCGTCGTTGAAGCCGGATTCGGCCTCCAGGACACCGGTGATCCGGGAGGGGAGGGGGACCTTGCGCAGGACGGAGAAGACCGCGGCCGCGTCGGTGGAGGAGACGACGGCCCCGATGATCAGGGCCTGCCGCCAGTCGAGGCCGACGAGGTAGTGCGCCGCGCTCGCGGTGACGCCCACGCTGATGCCCACGCCGATGGTCGACAGCACGGCTGCCGCCGGCAGCGCGGGTTTCACTTCTTTCCACTTCGTACCCAGGCCGCCCTCGGCCAGGATGACGACCAGGGCGGCGTAGCCGATCACCTGGGTCAGCTCGGCGTTGTCGAACTTGACGTCGAAGATGCCGTCCTGCCCCATGGCGATACCGATGCCGAGGTACAGGAGCAGGCTGGGGAGCCCGCTGCGGGACGAAATGCGTACGGCCGCCACGGCGACCAGCAGGACGAGCGAGCAGACGAGCAGAAGTTCGTTGAGCGCGTGGACAGTCAGGGTCCGTTCCTTCCCTGCGTAGGAGCATCCGGTAGTCGGAGGGCGGCGTCCCGGGGCTCCTTCTTCCGCCCACGGCTGCCGGATGCTCTGAGCCTTCCGGAACGTCCTCCGGCGGCCAGTACTTCGTTACCTTACCTAATCTTTAACGTTTTCTTGACGCCTTCGAGTGTTCGTACGAACCAGTGCGCAAATGGATGCATCCCCATACCGCGTCCGAGTGGCTTCTGCGGGGCGCCTATGGTTGCTCCTGCACTCCCAGGACCACCCTGCCCCTCGAAGGACAGCGATGCCCGCCAACACAACCGCCCCTTCCGGGTCTTCCGATGCGAAGAAGACCGGCAGGAAGAAGGGGCGACGCGCCCGCCTGTTCGTGATCGTCCTGGTGCTGGCGCTTGTCGCGGGTGTCGGATACGGCGCGTACTGGTCCGTTTCCACGGTCCGGGCCTCGTACCCGCAGACCACCGGCTCGATCGAGCTCAAGGGTCTGTCCGGTGACGTCGACGTCAAGCGCGACGACTACGGGATCCCGCAGATCTACGCGGACACCGACAGCGACCTCTTCCGCGCCCAGGGCTTCGTCCAGGCCCAGGACCGCTTCTGGGAGATGGACGTACGCCGCCACATGACGTCGGGCCGGCTCTCCGAGATGTTCGGCTCCGGCCAGGTCGAGACCGACTCCTTCCTGCGCACGCTGGGCTGGCGCAAGGTCGCGCAGGAGGAGTACGACACGGTCCTGGACGAGGACACCAAGAAGAACCTCCAGGCCTACACGGAGGGGGTGAACGCGTATCTGGACGGCAAGGACGGCAAGGACATCTCCGTCGAGTACGCGGCGCTCGGGCTGACCAACGACTACAAGCCCACCAAGTGGGACCCGGTCGACTCGGTGGCCTGGCTGAAGGCGATGGCCTGGGACCTGCGCGGCAACATGCAGGACGAGATCGACCGTTCGCTGATGACGAGCAGGCTCACCGAGAAGCAGATCAAGGACCTCTACCCGGACTACCCGTTCGAGAAGAACAAGCCGATCGTCGACCAGGGGGCGGTCTCCCCGGTCACCGGCAAGTTCGACCCGGAGGCCGAGCCGTCGGAGAACATCGGCTCGGGGACCGTCGAGGGCGCGACCGAGGGCCTGAACACCCAGCTCTCCGCGCTCTCCGACACCCTGGACGAGATCCCGGCGCTGCTCGGCCCCAACGGCACCGGCATCGGATCGAACTCCTGGGTCGTCTCCGGTCAGTACACGACGACCGGCAAGCCGCTGCTGGCCAACGACCCGCACCTGGCGCCCCAGCTGCCCTCGCTCTGGTACCAGATGGGGCTGCACTGCCGTCAGGTCTCGGCGTCTTGCCAGTACGACGCGGCGGGCTACACGTTCTCCGGGATGCCCGGGGTGATCATCGGCCACAACCAGGACATCGCCTGGGGCTTCACGAACCTCGGCGCCGACGTCACCGACCTCTTCCTGGAGAAGGTCTCGGCCGACGGCTACCAGTACGACGGCAGGACCCGGGCCTTCACCACCCGCAAGGAGACCATCAAGGTCGCGGGCGGCAGGAGCAGGACGATCACCGTCCGCGAGACCAACAACGGTCCGCTGGTCTCCGACCGCAGTGCCGAGCTGGAGAAGGTCGGCAAGAAGGCGCCCGTCACCACCTCCGCGCCCGACCGCGGCGAGGGATACGGGGTCGCCCTGAAGTGGACGGCGCTGAGCCCCGGCAAGTCCATGGACGCGGTCTTCGAGCTCAACCGGGCCAAGGACTTCACGACCTTCCGCAAGGCCGCCTCGCACTTCGAGGTGCCGTCGCAGAACCTCATCTACGCGGACACCGAGGGCAACATCGGCTACCAGGCGCCCGGCACGATCCCGGTCCGCCTCAAGGGCGACGGCACGATGCCGAGTCCGGGCTGGTCCCGCCAGTACGGCTGGGAGAAGGACCCCATCCCGTTCGACGAGCTGCCGTACGAGTACAACCCGGACCGTGGCTACATCGTCACCGCCAACCAGGCCGTCATCGACGACAGTTACGAGCACCTGCTCACCCAGGACTGGGGTTACGGCGCCCGCAGCCAGCGGATCAACGACCTGATCCAGGACAAGATCGACCGTGGCGAGAAGATCTCGACGGACGACATGCAGACGATGCAGATGGACAACCAGAGCCGCATCGCCGCCAAGCTGGTGCCCGAGCTGAAGAAGATCAGCATCTCGGACAAGAACGTCCGCGAGGCACAGAAGCTGCTGGAGGGCTGGGACTACACCCAGGAGCCCGATTCGGCTGCCGCCGCGTACTTCAACGGCGTCTGGCGCAACATCCTGAAGCTGGCCTTCGGCAACAAGCTCCCCAAGGAGATGCGGGCCGAGGGCGACTGCATCTACGTGAAGCCGGTCGCCGGCACCGGGCCGGTGGACGAGCAGGACAAGTCCGTACGCGAATGCGGTCAGCGCGACCCGGACGCGGCGCAGCCGGACGGCGGCGACCGCTGGTACGAGGTCGTCGAGAGCATCCTGGACGACCAGGACAACGAGTGGTGGAAGGCCCCGGCCCAGGGGCGCGAAGAGGCCATCGACAGCCGTGACGAGCTCTTCGCCCGCGCCATGGAGGACGCGCGCTGGGAGCTGACCGCCAAGCTCGGCAAGGACATGTCCACCTGGAGCTGGGGCCGGCTGCACCGGCTGACCCTGCGCAACCAGACGCTCGGCACCGAGGGCCCCGACCTCCTCCAGCGGGCCCTGAACCGGGGCCCCTGGGACCTCGGCGGCGGCGAGGCCGCGGTCAACGCGACCGGCTGGAACGCGGCGGGCGGCTACGAGGTCATCTGGGTCCCGTCGATGCGGATGGTCGTCAACGTGGGGGACTGGGACAAGTCCCGCTGGATCAACCTCACCGGCGCCTCCGGGCACGCGTTCAGCGCGCACTACACCGATCAGACCGACAAGTGGGTCGACGGTGAACTGCTCGACTGGTCCTTCGGGGAGGCAGCGGTGAAGGAGTCCACCGTCGACTCCCTGACGCTCAAGAAACCCTAGGCCCGGAAGCGCCGCGCTCCGGCGGGCGTGACCACGGCATCCACGGGGTGGTCGTGCGGTTCCTCAGGGACCAGCGCGACCACCTCGTCGTCGTACAGCAGGACGATCAGGGCGGGGTCCGCCCCGGCCGCCGCGAGCCGGGCCAGCACCCGGTCGTAGCTCCCTCCGCCGCGCCCCAGCCGCGTTCCCAGCCCGTCCACGGCCAGTCCGGGCAGCAGGACCGCGTCCGCGTCCAGGACAGCCTGCGGCCCCAGGCGTACGCCGTCCGGCTCCAGGAGGCCCCGGTCGGCGGGCACGAGGTGCTCCGCGCCTTCGAACACCGCCCAGTCCAGGTCGTTGTCCGCCATGAGCACCGGCAGCAGCACGCGTACGCCCCGCGCCCGCAGAGCGTCCAGGAGGACGTGCGTGCCTGGTTCGCGCCCCACGGACACATAGGCCGCCACCGTCCTGGCACCGGTCAGCTCGGGAAGATCCTGTGCGGCCGAGGCGAGAACCGTAGCGGCGTTTCTGACGTCTTCCGAGGCGAGAAGCCTTCGCGCGGCGAGCAGTTCGCGCCGCAGGGTGGTCTTTCGGGACATGTCATCGTTCAACGGGTGCTCACATGGTTCGCTTATGTGGATGTATGAGGACGAAGTTAACCGGACGCTCATCTTCCGCCCATACGCACCGGTTACAGTTCTGGGCATGACTCAGTCGCACCCCAGGATCAGCAAAGCTGTCATCCCAGCTGCCGGCCTCGGCACCCGGTTCCTGCCGGCCACCAAGGCCACTCCCAAAGAGATGCTGCCTGTCGTCGACAAGCCCGCCATCCAGTATGTGGTCGAGGAGGCGGTCGCCGCCGGTCTCTCCGACGTGCTGATGATCACCGGTCGCAACAAGCGTCCCCTGGAGGACCACTTCGACCGGAACTACGAGCTGGAGTCCGCACTGACCCGCAAGGGAGACGCCGAACGGCTCTCCAAGGTCCAGGAGTCCAGCGACCTGGCCACCATGCACTACGTACGCCAGGGAGACCCGCGCGGCCTCGGCCACGCCGTCCTGTGCGCCGCACCGCACGTCGGCGACCAGCCGTTCGCCGTGCTCCTCGGCGACGACCTCATCGACCCGCGCGACCCCCTTCTCGCCAGGATGGTCGAGATCCAGGAGCGCGAGGGCGGCAGCGTCGTGGCGCTGATGGAGGTGGACCCCGCGCAGATCCACATGTACGGCTGCGCGGCCACCGAGGCCACCACCGACAGCGACGTCGTCCGGGTCACCGGACTCGTGGAGAAGCCCGACCCGGCCGAGGCGCCCAGCAACCTCGCGGTCATCGGCCGTTACGTCCTGGACCCCGCGGTCTTCGGCATACTGCGGAGGACCGAGCCCGGCCGCGGCGGCGAGATCCAGCTCACCGACGCCCTCCAGCTGCTGGCCGAGGACGAGAAGATCGGCGGCCCGGTGCACGGGGTCGTCTTCAAGGGCCGCCGCTACGACACCGGTGACCGCGGTGACTATCTGCGTGCCATTGTCAGACTCGCGTGCGAACGTGAGGACCTGGGCCCGGACTTCCGGACCTGGCTGCGCAGTTACGTCGACGAGGAGTTGTAACAGCTTGAGCAGCACGATCTGGTCGGTGGACGAGCACCTGGACGACATCCTCGCCGCGGTGAAGCCGCTCGAACCCATCGAGCTGCAACTGCCCGACGCCCAGGGCTGCGTCCTGGTCGAGGACGTCGTGGTGGAGGTGTCACTGCCGCCCTTCGACAACAGCTCGATGGACGGGTACGCCGTCCGGATCTCCGATGTGGAGGGCGCCGGCGAGGAGTTCCCCGCCGTCCTCACCGTCATCGGCGACGTCGCGGCGGGCGACGGGGGCCTGGCCGACGGCCGGTCCGTCGGCCCCGGCGAGGCCGCGCGCATCATGACCGGCGCCCCGCTGCCCGCGGGCGCCGAGGCGGTCGTCCCGGTCGAGTGGACCGACGGCGGCACGGGCGGCGGCCCCGCCACCACCATGCGGGCCCACAGCGACGCCCCGGAGGGCGCGAGCGGCGAGGTCCGCGTATACCGCCCGGTCAAGCCGCGCGCCCATGTCCGGGCCAAGGGCAGCGACGTACAACCCGGTGACCTGGCGCTGCGCGCGGGTTCGGTCGTCGGGCCGCCGCAGATCGGAATGCTCGCCGCGATCGGCCGCTCGACGGTGCGGGTGCGGCCCCGTCCGCGCGTCGTCGTGCTGTCCACCGGCAGCGAGCTGGTGCAGCCGGGCGAGGAGCTCACCGGCGGCCGGATCTACGACTCCAACAGCTTCGCCCTGACCGCGGCCGCCCGGGACGCGGGGGCCATCGCCTACCGGGTGCCGGCGGTCGCCGACGACGCCGAGACGCTGCGGGCCACGATCGAGGACCAGCTGATCCGCGCCGACATCGTCGTCACCACGGGCGGGGTGAGCGTCGGCGCGTACGACGTCGTCAAGGAGGCCCTGTCCTCCGTGGGCGACGAGGACGAGCCCGGCAGCGGGGTCGACTTCCGCAAGCTCGCGATGCAGCCGGGCAAGCCGCAGGGCTTCGGCTCGATCGGCCCCGACCACACACCGCTGCTGGCGCTGCCCGGCAACCCGGTCTCCTCGTACGTCTCCTTCGAGCTGTTCGTCCGGCCGGCGATCCTGACGCTGATGGGTCTCGAGGACGTCCACCGACCCACGGTGCGGGCCACGCTGAGCACCGGTGAGACGCTCGCCTCGCCGTCCGGCAAGCGTCAGTTCCTGCGCGGGACCTACGACGCCGAGGCGGGCACCGTGACCCCCGTCGGCGGACCCGGATCGCATCTGATCGCCGCCCTCGCCCAGGCCGACGCGCTGATCGTGCTGCCCGAGGACGTCACCTCCGCCGAGCCCGGCACGGAGACCGAGGTGATCCTCCTCCGCTGACCCGGGCGCGGTGGCGGTACGGTATCTGGCGCTGTGCCTTACCCGGGGAAGCCCCCGGGCCCCCCGGCCCGCCCCTCGGCGCGGGACGGGCGGGCAGCCGGCGCCCTACCGCTAGGCGGAGTGAGTTGAGTACGCAGAACAGGCTGACGCACATCGACGAGGCGGGCGCCGCCCGCATGGTCGACGTGTCGGAGAAGGACGTCACGGCACGTGTCGCCCGCGCGAGCGGCCGGGTCCTCGTATCACCGCGTGTCGTCGAACTCCTCAGGGGCGAGGGCGTCCCCAAGGGCGACGCGCTCGCCACCGCGCGCATCGCCGGGATCATGGGGGCCAAGCGCACCCCGGACCTGATCCCGCTCTGCCACCCGCTCGCCGTCTCCGGGGTGAAGGTCGACCTGAGCGTCGCCGACGACGCGGTGGAGATCCTGGCCACCGTGAAGACCACGGACCGCACGGGTGTCGAGATGGAGGCACTGACCGCCGTGTCGGTTGCCGCGCTCACGGTGATCGACATGATCAAGGCGGTCGACAAGAGCGCGGTGATCACGGACGTACGGGTCGAGGCGAAATCCGGCGGTAAGTCCGGCGACTACCGGCGCCCCGCACCGGAGGGGGCGGACGCATGACCGCGCCCGGCAGCGCCCCTGCCCCCGCCGGATACCGCGCCCTCGTGGTGACCGCGTCCAACCGCGCATCCGCCGGCGTGTACGCCGACAAGGGCGGCCCCATCATCGCCGAGGCCCTCACCGGCCTCGGATTCGCCGTCGAGGGCCCCCAGGTCGTACCCGACGGAGATCCGGTGGAGGCGGCCCTCCGGGCCGGAGCCGCCGCGGGCTACGACGTGATCGTCACCACCGGCGGTACGGGCATCTCGCCCACCGACCGCACCCCCGAGGCCACCCGCCGCGTCCTGGACCGCGAGATCCCGGGCATCGCCGAGGCGATCCGCGCCGAGGGCCGGGACAAGGTCCCCACCGCCGCGCTCTCCCGCGGCCTCGCGGGCATCGCGGACCGCACTCTCATCGTGAACCTGCCCGGCTCGACCGGCGGCGTACGCGACGGGCTCGCGGTCCTCGGCAGGCTTCTGGTGCACGCCGTCGACCAGCTGCGCGGCGGCGATCACCCCCGACCGGGGAGCCCGAGCTGAACGTCCGGACCTGGCCGGTGGTTCTTACCGACGGCGCCGTCACCCTCCGCCCGATAAAGCTGCGCGACCAGAGCATGTGGCGCGAGGTCAACCGGCGTAACCGGGACTGGCTGCGCCCCTGGGAGGCGACCGTCCCGCCGCCCGCCCCCGGCGGCCCCGTGGCCCAGCGCCCCACCTACCGCCAGATGATCCGTCACCTGCGCGCCGAGGCGAACGCGGGCCGGATGCTGCCCTTCGCCATCGAGTACGAGGGACGTCTCGTCGGGCAGCTGACGGTGGCGGGCATCACCTGGGGCTCGATGTGCTCGGGCCACGTCGGTTACTGGGTCGACCAGGACGTGGCGGGCCGCGGCGTCATGCCGACCGCGGTGGCGCTCGCCGTCGACCACTGTTTCCGTACGGTCGGACTGCACCGGATCGAGGTCTGCATTCGGCCGGAGAACGCCCCCAGTCGCAGGGTCGTGGAGAAACTCGGATTCCGTGCGGAAGGACTGCGTCCACGCTATCTGCACATCGACGGAGCGTGGCGCGATCATCTGATCTTCGCCCTCACCGCGGAGGAAGTGCCCGACGGGCTGCTGCGACGTTGGCGCAGGATGCGGCCGGGTACGTCCGGAACTCCGCGCACGCCCGGGGAAATGAAATAAGTGTTCGAATTTGATCGCTCTCTGACGGTAATCAAGCTCACTTTCGGCGACTGTTGACCCGAACAATCGCAAAAAAAGTCCGTCATATCAGCCGGATCGTGCGACACACCGGGCCAATTGGCGGATGCCGCCGTGCAAACCCCTCTACGGTGTGAGCGTGAGCAGCAGCGGCCTCATCTACGCAGTCATCGTCGGTGCATGGGCCGCCTACTTGGTGCCGATGTGGCTCCGCAGGCAGGACGAGCTCAATGAAGCCCGTCCGACGGAACGCTTCAGCACCGCCATCCGGCTGCTGTCCGGACGGGCGGCCATGGAGCGCCGTTACGCCAAGGAGCTGCGGGAGCGGGATGCCGAGGAGGCGCCTGGCGACGTGGACCCGGATGCCGTCACGGACCGATTGGAGTCCGTCGACGTCCGGGCCTTTTCCGCGCCCCCGGCACATACGGAAGCGCGGTTGCGCGTCCCCGCGCCCGGCCGGCCGGACCAGGAGCGTCCGCAGGAGCGGGCGCCCCGCCCGGCGCCCGCGCGGCGCCCGCGTCCGACCGGTGCCGAGACCGAGCGCGAGCGGCGCCGGCGCTTGCAGGTCCTGGCGCGCCGACGGCGTACCACCACGGTCCTCTTCATGGCGTTCACGCTCGGCGCGGTCGTCGCGGCGGTGGGCGGACTCCGCTTCCTGTGGGCCCCGGCCGTCCCTGCCGTGCTGCTGAGCACGTACATCGTGCATCTGCGCGCCCAGGAGCGCCGCCGGTTCGTCTTCACCATGGACCGGCGCCGGGCCGAGGTGGCCGCGCAGCGCCTGCGCGAGAACCGGCCCCGCAGGCACCAGCCCGCGTCCTCGGCTCCCGCCGAGCCCGACGAGGAGCCCGAAGCGGCCGCTCCCGTACCCACGGTCTCGCCCCAGGAGGCGGGCCGCCGCGCCCTCGTCGAGCAGACGGACCACGCGGAGTGGGTCGACCAGCAGCGCGAACGCGGACCGGCCCAGGGCGACAGCTGGGAGCCGGTTCCGGTCCCGCTGCCGACCTACGTCACCGCGCCGGTCGCCCCGCGCGCCACGGGCGGGGTCGAGGTCGGCGACCCGGAGACCTGGAGCGCGGCGCGCTCCAGCCCCGCGGAGCCCACCCGGACAGGCAGCCGTGACGCCCAGGACGCGCCCGCCGCGCCCGAGGCCGAACCGGCCCCGCGCCGCCGGGGCACGCCGCCCAAGCGCACCCGCGACCGAGGCCGGACGCCCCTCTTCGACCAGTACGACGACGAGGACCGGCCGCGCGCGGCCAACGAGTGAGCCGACGGTGAACCCGACTCGGTGACCTGCCGGGATACGGATTTCCGAGCACCCCGATGAGGGTGCTAGAGTTTCACTCGTTGCAAGGGCCTGTGGCGCAGTCTGGTAGCGCACCTCGTTCGCATCGAGGGGGTCTGGGGTTCAAATCCCCACAGGTCCACCGCACAGGGCCGTTCACGGGTTCATCCCGGAATGGTTCACGAGATCCCGGTCAGACGGTCACCGTCTGACCGGGATCTCGTCGTTTGAGCTCCTTCTTGTGTGAAAGTCAGCCTGCCGGGCCGCCGGGAAGCGCGGCGGCCCGCGTCGGAACGGACCGGGGGTCGGGATGCGGACATGCCGCGGGGACCGCAGGCGTGGAGGCAGGCTCCTGCGGTCTCGCGACGTGTCGATCTTCAATTACCCGGAACGTGCCCGCTCAGGGGCTACGGCTCAGCGCCTGGGAGCGGGGCGGGACCGTCAAGCTGATCGTCGGGTAGGGGAGAAGTACGTCGTTCGGCTCGAGGTCGAGGCCTGTGATCGCGCTCTGCTTGCTCGCGGCCAGGTACTGCTCGAGTTCCTTGATGTCGTGGACCATGACGGTGATGGCGGACAGGAGCGTCTGGGCGACGCGACCACGAGGCTGACGCCTCTCGCGAGCGTGCAGGGCGGAGTCGACGGACTTCAGCCGCCCGTTGCCGCCTTCGATGTGAGCACGCAACGTCTGGTAGGCCAGGGCCCAGGAGGGCGTCTGCCAGGGCAGCTTCTGGCGCGTGCGGGGCATGACGTGCGCCTGCACGGTGACGGAGGACTGGCGGCAACACCTGGGGCGTTCGGCGAGCGGCAGGGTTGGGGGCTCCACGGTGGGCCGGCTTGCGGGGTGCGTGGTGCGCTCCCTGTGGGCATCGAGGTTGATGACGACCGGCACGGGCTCCTTCTTCGGTGGTGCGCCGCGGCTCTCACGCTCTTGTGCCCAGGGGCAGTTGAGCTTGGTGATGGGGCAGGCGAACCGCTCGGTTCCGCGATCGTCGAGTGTGTCCTTACGGGTGAGTGTGTACGCCTCGATCTCCTGCAGCCGCTCTCGAAGCGGGATGCGTTCACGCTCGTTCCTGGCGCTGCGGATCTGGGCGTACAGGTCGAGCAAGCGGCGTGGCGTGAGGGGGCAGAAGAGCCGGCCGGCTTTCGTGATCGCGCCCTGGTGATGGCCTTCCGCCCTGGCGGAGGTGACCTGGGGACCAGTGAAGTCGAGGACGGGCATGTAGCCGAGGGCGCGCATCGGCCGGTGGAAGTTCTCGGGGAGGAGCTTGGTGTAGGCGCGGTCGGCCGCCGTGAAGCCACGGAGCTCGGTGATCTGCGCCAGCACAGCGCTGACGTAGTGGGCGTGGCGGCCCATGTCCTTCTCCGGCGTGTGCAGCAACATGCCGAGGATCAGCTGTGGGTAACGGCCGGCTCGGTCTGGGTCGGCGTGGGCCGCGATGGCGAGCGTGGCGCTGTGGCCGAACTCCCGGTCGCCACCCCCCTTGTAATGCCAGTTGGCGCTCGCCTCCAGAGAGGAGCGCTTGCGTGTGTGGCGACGGGCCCAAGTTGGCACGCAGGTGGTGTCGATCGCAGTGTCGCCGCGCCAGTGACGCATCAGACCTTTCGCGAAGGCGATGCGGGCCGGTGCGGTGACCAGCCGGTTGGCGAGTTCTTCCAGACGGCGGAGAGCGGGCTGTCCGTGTTCACCGTTCCACTGAGCGGCCACTTTGCGTCCTGCCGCCCGGGGAAGCCGACTGCGGCGCTGGTGCGGTGCAGCGTCCAGCAGCCGGTTCATGCGCGTCCATGCGCGGTGGAAGCGATTGTAGAGCGCGTTGACCGCGGCCTGGTCCTCGATGTCGCAGGTCGGAATGGCGAGGTGGGCGCGCAGCCGCTCGCTGGTGCCGAACGTCATGATCTCGAAGGTGTCGTCCGCTACCTCTCCACCGAGAGCATGGACAGCCTCTATCCGGACAGCACCACCCACCTGCCCGGCACAACCGAGTGATCATCTACACCACGTCACGGGACATGACCACCGCTACAGCAGAACTCGGCTGAGCCTGCCGGTGTTTCGGACGTTCAATCCACGATTGTTGGCCCAGCGGCCGTCGTCGTGCCGGCGCCGCTGGCCCCGCTTCACCGCCCGTTGGCCCTGGACCGGTGTGATCACCGCCCGACCCAGTGACTCGGAGCCCTGTCGAACCCCGGCTGACCAGCGGATCCGACCGTCCCGACGGGCCGCAGCAACACCCCGGGTCGTGAACACCGCCGCCTTCGGCCACCCTGCTGTGAAAGCTGCCGGTCGCCGGTCGGGTCTCAGCACTGCCCCGGTACTGACGTAAGCGAGGCTTCGGCCGGATGTCAGTCAGCTGACGGAGGCTGTCGGCACGGCGGCCGAGCCATTCTCGTGGAGACATCGAAACCGCCCGGTACCCGGGCGAGACCACGAGGAGCCGACCATGGACACCATCGCGCAGCACTGGATCAACGGACAGTGGACTGGCTCCGGCTCGGTTCTGGAATCGATCAACCCGGCCGACGGCACCGTCGTCGGCTCGTTCTACGACGGTGGCGAGGCGGAGGCCTCGGCCGCCGTGGACGCCGCCGCCGCCGCGTTCGCGACCACCGAATGGGCGCGCAGTCCCTCGCTCCGGGCGACCGCACTCAGCCGGCTGGCCGACGCCCTCGAGGCCCGGGTACCCGAGGTTGCGGCCATGTTGTCCCGGGAGAACGGCAAGCTGCTGGGTGAGACCACGTGGGAGGTCAGCGGTGCAGTCGGGTGGCTGCGGTACGCGGCGGCCTCCGCGCGCACCCAGACCGCCGGGCGCGCCGCCGAGACGGCACCCGGCCAGTACACCCACTCGGTGCCCGAGCCGCTCGGTGTCGCCGGGATCATTTCTCCATGGAACTCCCCCATCATGCTGACCGTGCGGGCACTGGGCCCGGCGCTGGCCGCCGGCTGCACCGTCGTGGTCAAACTTCCGGCTCAGACGGCACTGACCAATGAGCTTTTCGCGCAGGTCCTGGCCTCGGTCCCGGAGATCCCGGCGGGCGTGGTCAGCGTGTTCACCGAGTCCGGCAACACCGGGGCCCCGTTCCTGGTCTCCTCGGACAAAGTCGACGTGATCAACTACACCGGCAGTACGCCGGTCGGGCGCCATATCGCGGCCGCGGCCTCCACCACACTCAAGCGTCTCGGTCTGGAACTGGGCGGCAAGGCGCCCATGGTGATCTTTCCCGACGCCGATCTGGACATGGTGATCCCCACCGTGGTGCAGTCGCTGGTGCTGATGAACGGGCAGTTCTGCTGCACCGGCTCGCGTGTACTGGTTCACCGGGACATCGCCGACCAGGTGCGCACTCGGCTTACCGCCGCGCTCGCGCAGGTGCGGCTCGGGTCGGGCGACGACGAGAAGGCCCAGCTCGGCCCGGTGATCGACCGGGCGTCCGCCCAGCGGGTGGACGCGATCGTCGAGGAAGCCGCCTCGTACGGCACGGTGCTGCTGCGCGGCGGTGTGGTCACCGACGGCCCGCTGGCCGCCGGCGCGTTCTACCGGCCGAGCCTGATCGAGGTGGACCGCACCGACGTTCGGATCGTGCAGGAAGAGGTCTTCGGTCCGGTCCAGACGTTCGAGGTCTTCGACGACGAGGACGACGCCGTGGCCAAGGCGAACGCCACCATTTACGGCCTGGCCGCCTCGGTGTTCAGCTCGGACTCGATGAAGGCCCGCCGGATCGCCCGGCGCATCCGCACCGGCACGGTATGGATCAACACCTGGGGAGCCATCAGCGAGGACTTCGAGGAGGGCGGCGTCAAGGGAAGCGGTTACGGCTACCTGTGCGGCCCGCGCGCAATCGAGGAGTTCCAGGCCCTCAAGGTGTACGTGGAGCAGGACCACACCCAGTCCGCTCACTGATCGGATCATGATCTGGCCCGGCGCCCACCTGGGCGCCGGGCCGTCGGCCTTGACCCCTGCACGGGAGGGTTGCACCAGGCATCGATTCTGATCACCGGAGCGACGTACGGTCTTGGTCTCGCTCTGGCTGAGGAGCTTGCGGAAGCCGTGCATCAGTTACTTCTGCACGGTCGTGCCCCGCGGCGACCGGCGCCGATCGCCCAGCGTGTCGGGGCCGAGCACTACATCGCCGACCTGTCCGCTCTGGCCGAGACCCAGCGAAACCGTCTGAGCCCTGTGCAGCTCACCAGGCAACTGCTGCCGCTGTCGCGCGCGGGCAGCCCATCCCGCAGCGCCGACATCACCTCGGTCGCGCAGGAACCGATGGAATTAGAACGATACGCAGCATTTCGATTTGGAGTGGTCCATGAACGAGAGAATTGTTTCCCATGCCTACGGTGCCGACGATCCTGGACTGCCAAGCCCACCGGCAGTGACAGACATCCGGCGCACGCTCCAGGAGCAGAGCCGGAACGCGTCCGCGAACGCCGAACCCCGGCTCGGCCCCACCGTTCCGGCCGCCGTCCGGCGTTGGAAGCTGTGGCTCCTCACTGTGTGCGGTATCTACCCCACCATCGTCCTGCTGGGTCTGGCCACGAACCCTGTTCTGGAGGATCTGTACCTGCCGGTGCGACTCGCTGTACTCGTCCCGGCGGCGGCAGCGGCGATGGTCTGGCAGATCAATCCCCGACTGCAGCGGCATTTCGGAGATTGGCTCACCAGATGACAAGCACCCCGGCTCCGCCGCAGGTGTCCGCCGCGGCGCCCGCACACCACGGACCACTGCGCAGGCTCACGGCGCGAGGCCGCGACGAGACCCACCGCGGCGTCTCCTCACTGGAGCTCTTCTTCGACCTGTGCTTCATCGTGGCCATGGCCCAGGCAGGCGCCCAGTTGGTGCACGCCATGGTCGAGGGACACGCGGGCGAGGGGATCCTCAACTACTTGATGATCTTCTTCGCCATCTGGTGGGCGTGGATGAACTTCACGTGGTTCGCCTCGGCTTACGACAACGATGACGTGCTGTACCGGATCGTCACGCTGATCCAGATAGCCGGCGTGCTCGTCCTGACGGCAGGCGTCTCCCAGGCGTTCGAGGAACACGCGTACCTGGTCGTCATCCTGGGCTATGTGATCATGCGGCTCGCCATGACGGCGCAGTGGCTGCGCGTGGCGCGGTCGAGCCAGGGCTCCGAGCGGACGATGGCGCTGCGGTACGCCATCGGGCTGTGCCAGATCGGCTGGCTGGGGCTACTGGCCCTGCCGGAGGCCGGCCGCCCGTGGGTCTTCCTGGTGATGGCGCTGCTGGAGATGGCCGTACCGCTGTATGCGGAGCAGGCCCACTCCACGGCGTGGCACCCCCACCACATCGCCGAACGGTACGGGCTGCTCACGCTCATCGCGCTCGGCGAGACCATCGCGGCGGCCACCGTCGCCGTGAAGTCGGGGATCGACGAGCACGAGGCCCTGGGTGAGTTGCTGCCCATCGCCGCCGGCGGACTGCTGATCATCTTCGCCGCCTGGTGGGTGTACTTCGCGGTCCCCATCCACGGGCACCTCCGGTCCAACCGGCAGTCCTTCCTCTGGGGCTACGGCCATTACCTGATCTTCGTCTCGGGTGCCGCGATCGGGGCCGGCCTGGAGGTGGCGGTGGAGCAGACGGTAGGCAAGGCGCACCTTTCGGTGCTGTCGGCGTCGGCGGCGGTGACGCTGCCGACAGCGCTGTTCCTGCTCACGGTGTGGGCGCTGCACTCGCGCTTCTACAAGGTGGGGATCGCTCAGCAGTCGGTGCTGCCGGCCACGGCGCTGCTGGTGGTCGTCTGTACGTTCCTGGGTCAGTGGGCGGTGCTCGCGGCAGGACTGGTGGCGGCGCTGGCGGTGGCAGCCGGGGTGACGCTGACGGCGCTCGGGGCGAGCCCGGAGCGCGGGAGGGGCGAGGAAAGCGTCGCGGTGCCACTTCTGTGAGGGAACCCTCGCCGCCGCGGGAACCTGGCCGGCACGGCGTACGAGGGCGCCCGTGCCGTGCGTCCGGTGCACCTGCTCAACGACGGCGACACGTTGTTCACGCCGACGACGGGGACGCACCCGCTCGGCACCTCACTGGCCTGGGCATCGGTGGCGATCCGGGCGATGTCAGGGCGTAACGGGGAGGCTAGTGAGGTGCCGCGAGTACGTCCCGAAGTACGCTCTCGAGCGTGACGCGGGCCAGCTCGTGTCTCAGGGTGCCCTCGATGCCCTACCGGCCGGGTCTTTACCAGGCCGGGGGAGAGACCGGCACGATGACCCGCGTGACCTTCGTGCTGTCGTTGCGGTGGGGCCGCAGCGCCCGACGGGTGTTCTGCATGATCTTCGTCTGGGAGCTGCGGGTGGCGGCGAAGCAGATGGCTTCACACTCCGTTTGCCGGTGGGTGCGATAATTGCTGGTCAAGTGCGTGGCCGGTGGTTCGACTGCCTCGCGAGGCATAGCGAGGGACACGGCGGATGTGGGCGAAGTCAAGGACAGGCATGGGTGTCGGCCCGACTGGGCTGGTCGGCCGGGAGGGCGAGCTCGCCGAGCTTGCGGCCTTCCTGGACACAGTCGGGATGGACGGAGCCGTCCTGCTGCTCACCGGTGATCCGGGCGTGGGGAAGACGGCGCTCCTGGACACGACCGCCGAGCTGGCGGTGGCGAAGGGAGTGCGGGTCGTCCGCGGGAGCGGCTACGAGTACGAGACGGACATCAGCTTCGCGGGGCTCCATCAGCTCGTCGGCTCGCTGCCGGACGAGCTCGGCCGTCTGCCGCGTTCCGTGCGGGAGGCCCTCGAGGTTGCCCTCGGTCTCGGCGCCGGTCCCGCGCCGAGCCGGATCGCCGTCCTGAACGCGGCACTGTCCCTGTTCGACGAGGCCGCGAAGGAGCGGCCGTTGCTCCTTGTGGTCGATGACCTTCATGCCGTCGACCAGGCGAGCCGGGCTGCGGTGGGTTTCGTCGCCAGAAGACTGGGGGGCCGCCGCATCGGGCTGCTCGGAGCGCAGCGGGCGGAGTCCGGCGAATCCTTCCGGTCCACCGGTCTGCCGGAGCTCGAGGTCGCGCCGCTGGATGACGCGGACGCCCTGCGGCTGCTGTCCCGTCGCTTCGCCCACCTCCCCCATCGGGTCCTTTCGACCGTGGCGCACGAGGCGCAGGGAAACCCCCTGGCGCTGCTCGAGTTCGCCGGGTCCACCGGGGCGTCCGGCGACCAACACGGCCAAGGGGCGGGGTGGGTGAGCAGCCCGGGACGGGACGTGCGCGCGCTGTACGGCGCCCGCGTCGGACGACTGCCGCAGGCAACGCGTGAGGTACTGCTGCTCGCGGCTCTTGAGGGCTCCGGCGACATCGGCGTCCTTGAGGCGGCCGGCGGGCCGGGCAGCCTTGAAGAACTCGCTCCCGCGGAGCGTGACCACCTGGTCATGGTCGCGGAGAACGGCCGCGCGTTGCGCTTCAGGCATCCGCTGGTCAGGTCCGCGGTAGTCGACGGTTCCACCGGTGAACAGCGGCGCGGCGCCCACCGCCGACTGGCCGACGCGCTGGCCGACCAGCCCGAGCGGCGCGGTGATCACCTCGCGAGAGCCACGACGACGTCCGACGAGGCGGTCGCCGCCGTCGTGGAGTCGGCGGCCCGGACCAGCCTGCGGCGCGGTGACGCTGACGGCGCGATCGCGAGATTGCGGCGCGCTGCCGAGCTGAGCCCCGACCGAGCGGACCGCAGGCGCCGCCTGTCGCAGGCCGCCTATGCCGCCGCCTGGGTCGCAGGCCATCTGGAGGTCAGCCACGAGATCATGCGTGAGGTCGAGGGAGATCCGGCGGCCCGGTCGCTCTCGGCGGCCGCGGCGGCCGGCTTCCTGGTGCTCGTCAGGGAAGGCGACGCCGATACGGCCCATGCACTCCTGATGGAGGCGGTCGAGCAGGCCCCGGTGATGCCCGGACCGCCGCGTGAGGAGCTGGAGACCGCGCTGTTCACCCTCACCCTCGCCAGCCAGTACTCGGGCCGGCCCGAGCACTGGCAGCCTCTGGTCGACGTGCTCGCCCGGTTCCCCGAGGCGGCGCCCGCCACTGCGGCGGCGCTGGGGCGCGTCCACCACGACCTCGGCTCCGTCACGGACGGCATGCTGCGCCGCCTGGACGAGGAGACCGCGCGGCTGAGGGACCAGAGTGACGCCGACGTGGTCATCCGCACCGCCCTGACCGCCTCGTACCTCGACCGGCTTCCGGGCTGTCGCGAGGCCGTGTCCCGGGTCATACGCGACGGCGGCGCGGTGGGGTCGAGCATGCCGGCCCTGATGTTCGTCGCGCTGGACGACCTGTACGCCGGCCGGTGGCAGTCCTCGGCCGACGCCGCGGACGAGCTCATCGCACTGTCCGAGGAGATGGGGTACCACCTGTTCGCCCAGGTGGGGCACTACGTCGCTGCAATGGCCGCGGCCCAGCGCGGCGACCTCGACGCGTGCCGCCGCCACTGCGAGGCCGTCTGGGGGTGGTCGGGGCCCAGAAGACTGCGACGGCTGGAGAACTGCGCCCACCAGGCGGCGGCCCGGGCGGCCCTCGGCGCCGCCGACTTCGAGACGGCCTTCCGGCACGCCACAGCGATCTGCGCCCCGGGTGTGCTGCCGCCGTTCAACCCCGAGGCCGTGTGGTCCGCGCCGGACCTCATCGAGGCCGCCGTGCGCACCGGGCGACATGCGGAAGCGCAACGGCACGCGGACGCCCTACGCGACGCCGGTGTCGGCCACCTCTCGTCGCGGCTCGCGCTGAGCTCGGCCACGGTCACGGCGATGACATCGGCTGTCGAGGACATGGTCCGGTGCTTTGAGGAGGCACTCGCACTGCCGGGCGTGGAGCAGTGGCCCTTCGAGGCCGGCCATGCTCATCTGGCGTACGGCGAAGCGCTTCGCCGGCAAGGACTCAACCGTGACGCCCGGGTGCAGCTGGCTGCCGCCCGCGACCGCTTCGAGGAACTCGGAGCCCGTTCGTGGGAGGCCCGGGCCTCGGCGGAGCTCCGCGCCACCGGCATGACACGGACCGGCCGGGGCAAAGCTGGTGAGACCCTCACCCCGCAGGAACTGGAGGTCGCCAGGCTGGCAGCGACGGGGCTGTCGAACCCGCAGATCGCGTCGCATCTGTTCCTTTCGCCGCGGACCGTGTCGTCGCATCTCTACCATGTGTTCCCAAAGCTGGGGATCACATCGCGGGCCGAGCTCCGCGACGCACTGGAGGCGCTGCCTCCCGAGCCTTCGGCCACCCGGCTGTAAGAGCTGCCGGTCGGGTCTCAGCACTGCCCCGGTACTGACGTAAGCGAGCCGTCCGCCGGATGTCAGTCAGCTGACGGAGGCTGTCGGCACGGTGGCCGAGCCATTCTCGTGGAGACATCGAAACCGCCCGGTACCCGGGCGAGACCACGAGGAGCCGACCATGCCGTTCGTCACCGCCAGCGACGGAACCGAAATCTTCTACAAGGACTGGGGCTCGGGCCGGCCGGTCATGTTCCACCACGGCTGGCCGCTGAGCGCGGACGACTGGGACGCCCAACTGCTGTTCCTCGTCCAGCACGGCTACCGTGTCATCGCCCACGACCGCCGCGGGCACGGGCGCTCCGCCCAGGTCGGCCACGGGCACGACATGGACCACTACGCGGCGGACGCTGCCGCCGTGGTGGCGCACCTCGGCCTGCGCGACGTCGTCCACGTCGGCCACTCCACCGGTGGCGGAGAGGTCGCCCGGTACGTCGCCAGGCACGGTGCCGGGCGGGTCACCAAGGCCGTCCTCATCGGAGCGGTCCCGCCGCTCATGGTCCAGACCGAATCGAACCCGGGAGGGCTGCCGGTCGAGGTCTTTGACGGCTTCCGCGAGGCCGTGGCCACCAACCGCTCCCAGTTCTACCTCGACCTCGCCTCCGGGCCGTTCTACGGGTTCAACCGCCCGGGCGCGGACATCTCCCAGGGTGTCATCCAGAACTGGTGGCGCCAGGGTATGACCGGTAGCGCGCAGGCGCACTATGAGGGGATCAAGGCGTTCTCGGAGACCGACTTCACCGACGACCTCCGGGCGATCGACGTGCCCACGCTCATCATGCACGGCGACGACGACCAGATCGTCCCGATCGCCAACTCCGCCGAGATGGCGTTCACGTTGGTCAAGAACGCGCGCCTGAAGGTCTATCCGGGACTGTCGCACGGCATGTGCACCGTGAACGCCGACGCCGTCAACGCCGACCTCCTCGACTTCATCGAGAGCTGACACCGGCCCGTACCGACACACAGCCCGCCAGCACGGAACAGAAAAGACATGACCATGACCGCAACACCCACCGGATACGTGACCGTCGTCTGGGACGCGAAGGCGCAGGCGGGCAGGGAGGCCGACCTCAAGGCGTTCATCACCGCCGCCGTCACCCCCTCGCGCAACGACCCCGGCAACATCGACTACGAGGCCCACGAAGTCGAGGGCCGACCCGGCGAGTTCGTCATCTACGAACGCTGGGAGACCCGCGCCCACCTCGACGCCCACCTCGCAGCGCCCCGGATGCGGGAACTCGTCCCGCGGATGCTCGAACTGATCGACGGATCCATCGAGGACGGCATCCGCCTGCTGCGCCCGTTCCGTCCCGCGCGCTAGCGCCGGACGCCCGTCGGCATCGACGCCGGCGGGCCGCACCACCGCGAACCGATCCCGCGGGTGCTCCTGGTGACCGCTTTCCGGGAGCACCCGCTCCGACGACACGCACAGGAGAGACACGGTGGACCCCGGCCAGACCGCGACCGAGTTCACCGGCCACATCGGGCAGAGCGTCGAGGAGGGCGCGGAGGCGGCGGTGCGTATCGCCGCCCTGGGGCCCGATCCACCTCGTGGTCGACGGACTACCCGCTACCCGGGCATCATCCACGACTTCTTCGTGCTCAACGCCCTGCGCGACACCGACGCCGTCCAGGCCGCCATCACCCTCCACACAGCCTGAACCCACGCCACGACGATGCCAGGGGAGCGGGCCCACCGCTCACCCCGACGCCGGAACGTGTCGCACTGCTCCGTATCGCCGGAGCCGATTACGCAAGGAGAACCGCCGTATGACTGTCATGAAGAGCACGATTCCCGACGCGGCCCGTCAGGTCGCCGGGAGCGCGCTGCAGAGCACCCTTGTGGATCTCCTCGGGATCTCGCTGATCGGGAAGCAGGCGCACTGGAACATCGTGGGGCCTCGCTTCCGCTCCATCCACCTGCAGTTCGACGAACTGGTGACGGTGATCCGCGAGGCCGCCGACACGGTGGCCGAACGGGCCGCGACGCTCGGTCTCCCGCCGGACGGCCGGCCGGAGACGATCGCCTCGGCGTTCGCGCTGCCCGGCCCGAAGGACGGCTGGATACGCGACGACGACGCCGTCGAGATGATGGTCGAGACCTTGGGGGCCGCCGCCACACGGATGCGCGAGCGCATCGATGCCACCGAGGGGGCCGACCCGGTCACGCAGGACCTCCTGATCTCGATCACCGCCGCACTCGAGAAGGAGCGCTGGATGTTCGCGGCTGAGGCGCCTCCCACACGGACTGAACGGCGGACCACGCCCACCATCCGCACCACGCCCGAAAATGCGGGGCGCCCGTGACGACACCGCACTTCAGACCCACGGCCGTCAGGTGGTGCCCCATCCCGGACAGCTCCGCCGCGGCGGCGCGGGCGGCGTCCTCGCTCGGCAGGCTCAGCCTGTACTGGACTCCCCAGGCGGGAGGCGTGGCGGTCATCAGCCGCACTGCCAGGTGAACATGGCCCGTTCGAAGCGGCGCTCCGCCAGGTCCTCGGGGCGGATCAGCCAGTACAGGACCCCGGTATCGCCCCACATCATGTCCGCTGCCTCATCGCTGTCGAACTGGGCCAGCAGCACCCAGTTGCCCGCTTCCTCGGACAGGCGTGGATCGGCCCAGGAGACCTCGCCGTCGAGGACCGCCTCCGCGATCTCGATCTCCACCGGGTTCTGCACCGAGTGGGCGTGGCCGCCTATCTGATGGCCTGCCCCGCCGTCGAAGTCCCACAGCGCGTCGAGGAACGGCTGAGAGCAGATGGGGTGGTCGTAACGGTTCCCGAGCGGGGCGTCCGGGGCGAAGGCGGTCCTGACGGACGGGTGCCAGGGATCGGTGGCCGTCATCGCCGTCCGGGCGGTCAGCGGGACCATCGGATACGGAGTGAGCCCGTCGGGCGCCCCGCGCTCGGCCACCTCCTCGCCGGCCTCCACGTAGAGCACGCGGGCACCCGCCCAGCTCTCCCGGTCCTCGGCCAGGACGACGGCCTCACCGTCGTCCAGCTGCCCGTCGAAGTAGAAGAACAGCAACGCTCCCGCTGGAGGCAGATCGACGTCCAGTGCGGCCGACGGCACGCGCGCGCAGTCGATCGACGCGACGAAGGAGAGCGGACCGTGCCCGTCCCACTCCGGCCACGCCGAGGTGACAGGCAGCACCGGAAGCCCGCCGAGCCGCCCGACCACATCGCCGGAATCAGCCGCCGCCGCGAGCCGCATGCCGGGCCGGAGCAGACCGGCCCACGTCTCGGCGTCCTCGGGCGACAGATGCCGCAGAGCGAGAGAGCGAAGGGCTTCCAGGGAACCGTGTGTCATGCGTCCGATCATCCATTGCAGCACTGACAGCCATGTCCGCAGCCCGCGTACCGGCCTTGAGCCCGTTCGCATCCCCGATGGGGCTGGGCACCCACAAACTGGTCAAGGGGCGGCGGCCAGGCAGCGCACATGAACTCGGCGGACTTTCGCGGGAGGCGTACCCGAGTCCGCGGCCTCCTCGTTGGGCGGCAGCCCGTGGCGGGCGAGTAACCGCTGTGTACCCGGAGAGGGCTGGTGGAATTGGGCGCATGCATGATGAGTCCTGATGGTTGATGTATTGCGGCGGCATCCGGGTGATGGCTCGAGGAACGCGCTGCTAAGCGACTGGCACCAGGGGGAAGCGCGGATGGGATTCGACGAGGAGTGGGCTGAGCTGCGAGCTGCGGCGGCCGAACGCAGCTCGACCGCAATGCGTCTGAACAGTTTTCCCGAGGACGGCCCAACCCCGGGGCACGGGTCTGGCGCCCCCTCGAAGCTCGCGTCGACAGCGTCTGAGAAGAAGGCTGCCGCTGGGGTCATAGAGAACGAACTGCTGGAGAGCACC
Organism: Streptomyces sp. NPDC102451; assembly: GCF_044765485.1. Lineage (NCBI taxonomy): Bacteria > Bacillati > Actinomycetota > Actinomycetes > Kitasatosporales > Streptomycetaceae > Streptomyces > Streptomyces sp. NPDC102451. The sequence goes on from NZ_JBIWKD010000027.1 coordinate 61,086, forward strand.
AAAAAGGCGGGGGGCCACGCGGACGAGTCCAACGGCAGTGCGGTGAGCGCCCTCGACGGATGGGCGACCGCAGCCGCGCTGAAGAAGGTGCAGACAACCTGGAGTGGGCAGGTGAAGACCCTCATGGGGCGCCTGGGCAGGGAGCGTGACGGCCTCGGGAACACGGTCGTCACACTGACGGGGGTCGATGTGGACCGTCGCAACGGCATCAACGCCATCAGGACACCCTCGGCGCTGGACAACTATCGATGAAGGGCCGGAGGCCACCGCGAGGCCTTGAGGCGTTCCGGAGGAAACGAGCATGCTGACATATCGCGATGTCATGACCGCCGACCTCGGAAAGCTTTCCGCTGCTGCTGACAAATGGATGAATTCTCGAAGGTTGAGAAGCGCTACCGGGATGGTGTCCAGAAGGTAACGCTCGGTGAGGGGTGGTTGGGTGAGAGCGCGAACGCCGCGTTTGTGAACTTTGCCGCGACTCGGTACGAGTACCAGGCGGCCCAGACCCAGGCGAAGGCGACGGCGACATTGTTGCGCAACGCGCACGCCCAGTTCGTCGAACTGAAGGAGCGGCTGGAGTCCGCGCGTGCCGATGCCGTCGAGGCCGGCATGAAGGTGTCCGAGCAGGGCAACGTCGCCTTCGACTACGAGCGGGCGACAGAGGGCGAGCGCAACGCCCTGCGCCACGATCCTGATTACGCCAAGAGCGTTCGGGACAGCGAGCAGTCCTGGGCCGATTACATCAAGTCGTGTGTGAAGGCTGTCGACGACGCCGACAAGGACCTCCAGAAGGACCTCGAAGCCGTGGTCAGGGGCACCGACGGCGGCAAGAACGACGGAACGACGGGTGGCTTCAACGGCAGTGCCGACAAGGTCGCGACGGCGGACGACCAGCAGAAGCAGGAGCGCATGGAGCTTTCCTCGTTGGCCATGCGCGACGGCGAGACGCTGGACGACTATCTGCAGCGCCTCCAAAGGGACGGCGTGGAGAAGATCACAGGCAGCAAGAGGCTTGCGGATCTTTTCGCCGCGGTACAGAAAGGCACCATCACAGCTTCAGCCTTCGCCGCAGCTGTCGGCGGAAGTGCGGGCGGCGCTTTCAAACTGTTCAAGTACCTGAAGCAGGGCAAGGACGTCACCGCGCCCGGTACTTTCCTCTCCACCTTCATCAACAGCCGGATGGCCGGGGCCGTTCCAGGAAGCCTGCTGGGCAAGGTGCCGCCGGGTCTGGTCAACGCCGTCACCGGGTCCGACGAAGCCGCCATGTTCGGTGGCTTCATGCGGAATGGTTCCTTCGTCATGCCGTCGGCCGCAGAGGCCAACCTCGTGAAGGTCGCACAGAACGGAGGTCTCGCGAACGCCGCGAAGGCCGCCGGCTGGATTCGGGGCGCGGGTGTCGTCGGCGGGGTCGCGGCGACCGCCTACGGTGTCGCCAACCTGGCCACGTACGACGCCGACATGATCAAGGCCAATCCTTCGAAGTTCGCCAGTGACCTCAGTGGGACCGCGTTCAGCGCGTCGATGACTGCGCTGACTGTCGCGCCCAACCCGGTGACGGCCGGCTTGGCCGTGGGCACGGGTCTGGTGTACGCGGGCTGTCTGGTCTGGGACAACCACGAGGCAATTGGAGAAGGCCTCGACAAGGCAGGGGACTGGGTCGGCAACAAGGCCTCGGATATCGGGGACGGCATCGCCGACGGGGCGAAGAAGCTGGGCAGCGCCCTCAACCCGTTCGACTAGCGAGGAAAGTACATGCACACCACCATCAGCCCGTTCACGCTCACCCACTGGAAGGAGAAGCAGCCCCACGGTCGTACCAAGTTCGGCTGGCAGGGAATCTCTCCGGAGCTCGGCGACGTCAGGGTGGTGTACCCCGCGGGCCGGGACGTGCCGAACGCCCTCGTCACAGAGGTACGTGGTGGGCTGATCCCGCTGGCCACTTTCGAAACGCGCGGTCTACACACGGAGGTCGCGCCCATGCCGACCCTCAACCGCTCGACTCTCCGTGTGGGCGACGCGTCGGTGCGGATGAACCGGAACCGGTGGGCACCGACCCACCGAGGGCGCTCCCTGCACATGACGTATCTGGGGGACTCCTACCGGCTCGCGGCGCTCAACCGCCGGGCGTACGAGCTGTCCCGGCAGCCCGACTCCGAGGACCCCGGCGCAGTCATCGTGGTGCGGCAGTCAGGCATGGGGAGCGGGCGAAAGATCACCGTGCAGGCGAGGGGGTGCGTCCTGCCCGCCGACGTCTCGCTGGCGGTCCTCTTCTCCGGCGTGGACCGATCCGTGCTCACGCGGCGCGGAGCGCTACGCGCGGGCCTCTCCCGGATTTTCAACTTCTGGGCCGAGTCCCAGTACTAAGACCGTGTCCTATGTGGTGATTCGGTCGTTGGGCTCAGCATGGGGCGGGGTACGTGGAGTTGGATTGTTCCGGACGGGCTGTGGGAGATCGCGGAGCCGCTGATCCCGCCGTCGAAGGTGCGGCCGCAGGGCG
>NZ_JBIWKD010000028.1:0-62291 GCF_044765485.1 Streptomyces sp. NPDC102451
GCGGAACAGAACGTCGAGACTCTCCCTCACCTCCTCCGAAACCATGCCTGACCAGCGACAATCAAACGATCACGCCCGGTAGAGAAACGGCTTCTGACACCGGCTCGGCCGGGATGATCGACCTGCGCTGACGGTGTCTCATGCAGGGTGTCCGGTGACCCGAATGCTCAGCGGGGGCTCACGGGCCGCTATAGGTGGAACCAGCCAGGCTCGTTGGAACTACTGGAGACGTGTCGCAGCGCGGACAAGGTCGGCGACGGCTCTGGACCGGCTGTGCGGGGGCCAGGCGATGACGGTGGTGACTTTCGGCGCGTCCAGCACGGGCACGGCGGCGAGGTCACCGGGCAGTTGGGCCCGGCACGACTCCGGTGAGACCGCGCAGGCCCGGCCGAGCGCGACGAGCTGCAGCAACTGCGCTTGGTCGCGGACCTGCGGGCCGGGGCCGGGCGGACAGGTGCCGTCGGGGCCGGGCCAGCGCGGCAGAGGCAGGCCCGGCAGCCCGGTGATGTCGGCCATGAGCACATGGTCTCGGACCGTGAGCGGATGCCCGGCAGGCAGGACCGCCACCTGGCCCTCCGCGCTGAGCTCCTCGGTGTGGAACCCAGCCGTCGAGTCGAACGGCCGGTGCAGCAGCGCCACGTCGGCCCGGCCCTCGCGCAGGAGTCGTTCCTGCTCGGCCGGGCCGCACAGGATGACGTCGACGGGGACCGCGCCGGGTTCGGCGGCGTACGCGTCGAGCAGTTTCGCCAGCAGTTCGCGGGACGCGCTGGCTTTCGCCACCAGGACCAGGCCGGGACCGCCGGTCGCGGAAAGGGCGGCGCGGCGGGTCCGACGCTCGGCGGCGCCGACCGCAGCGAGGGCTGCCCGGCCCTCGACCAAGAGCACCGAGCCGGCCTCGGTCAGCGTGACGGTACGGCTGGTCCGATCCAGCAGCACTGCCCCGAGCCGGCGTTCCAGTTGCTGGATGGCCCGTGACAAGGGCGGCTGCGCGATTCCGAGTCGCTGGGCTGCGCGCCCGAAGTGCAGCTCTTCGGCGACGGCGACGAAATACCGCAGTTCCCGGGTCTCCATGCAGCCACGCTACCCGGTTCAATACCCTGTCGGTATCGTTGACCATCGGATCGGTCTTGGACCCCCGGCGGGTTCCAAGGACAGCATGGTCCCCATGAGCGAACGAACGACTGCGCTGGTCACCGGTGCGAACAAGGGAATTGGCTACGAGATCGCCGTGGGCCTGGGCGCCCTCGGCTGGAGCGTTGGCGTCGGTGCCCGAGACGATCGGCGCCGTGAGGCAGCGGTGGAGCGACTGCGCGCGGCCGGCGTCGACGCGTTCGGCGTACCACTGGACGTGACCGACGACGCGAGCGTGACCGCCGCCGCGCGGCTGATCGAGGAACAGGCGGGGCACCTCGACGTGCTCGTCAACAACGCCGCTATCACCGGCGGGATGCCGCAGGATCCCACCCTGGTCGATCCCGCCACCATCCGGACGGTCGTGGAGACCAATGTGATCGGCGTCATCCGCGTCACCAACGCGATGATGCCTTTGCTGCGCCGCTCCGCCTCGCCGCGGATCGTGAACATGTCCAGCAGTGTCGGCTCCCTCACCCGGCAGTCAGGAACCTCCGCTGAGCTGACGGCGGGGCCGGTGGCCGTGGCGTACGCGCCGTCGAAGACGTTCCTGAACGCCGTCACCCTGCAGTACGCCCGGGAGTTGAGCGGCACGAACATCCTGATCAACATGGGCTGCCCCGGCTACGTCGCGACCGACCTCAACGGCCACCGCGGCGTGCGCACCCCCGAACAGGGCGCGGCGATCGCCATCACGCTGGCGACCCTGCCCGACGACGGTCCGACCGGCGGGTTCTTCGACGACGCCGGCGCAGTGCCCTGGTGAAGTGCGCGGCGGTCATCACCCGCCGGAGTGGGCGGCTTCGGAACAAGCCGTGGGCCCCGGGGGACGCTGGGGAGATCTCGGTGCCCGCGGCGTCGTACGTCGCATAAGGTGCTCACTCCGAGGTCGACCCTGACGCCTGAACGCCCGCTGCCACCTCGACAACCCGACCGTCTCGCGGTGAATTCGGCCGCCGCCCACCCCATGGCCCGGCCGGCTGTCGCGCTGTCGCCTCAGTCCAGGTCGGACATGTCGAGCACGAAGCGGTAGCGGACGTCGTTTCGCCGGAGGCGGTCGAGTGCCGTGTCCACCTGTGACGACGGGAGGACCTCGACGTCGGCGGCGATGCTGTTGTCGGCGCAGGACTGGAGCATCTCGGCTGTCGCCGGGCGGCCTCCGCTGCCCGCGGAGCTGAGCTTCTTGCGGCCGATGAGCAGGTCCATGGCCTCGACCGTGATGGGGCCCAGGTACCCGAGGAGGCTGAGGGTGCCGTCCACCGCCACCAGCTTCAGATACGGCGCGAGGTCGTGAGGGGCGGAGATGGTGTCGATGACGACGTCGAAGGTGTCGAGTGCCGCGGCCATCTGCTCGGTGTCGGTGGACGCGATGAGGTCGTGAGCGCCGAGCTTGCGGGCGTCGTCGCGCTTGTCCCGGGTGCGGCTGATGACGGTCGTGGTGGCGCCGAGTGCCACGGCCATCTTGACCGCGAGGTGGCCCAGGCCGCCGAGGCCGGCCACGGCGACGCGACTGCCGGGGCCCACGCCGAGGGCGCGCAGGGGCTCCCAGACGGTGACGCCGGCGCACATCAGCGGGGCGGCCGCGGCCGGGTCGAGGCCGGAGGGGAGCGGGTAGGCGAAGGCGTCGCGCACGACGTACTCGCGGGAGTAGCCGCCCAGGGTGGCCGACCCGTCCTGCCGGTCGGTGCCGCCGTAGGTCAGCGTCGGGAAGGAGTGGCAGAAATTCTCCTGTCCGGCTTCGCACATGGCGCACACGCCGCAGGAGTCGACGATGTTGCCCACCGCGACGTGGTCGCCGACCGAGAAGGCGGTCACCTCGGGGCCGGTCCCGGTCACCACGCCGGTGAATTCGTGACCGGGGACCAGGGGCGCTTCCGCGTGCTGGTCGTAGGCGTCCAGGGCGTGCAGGTCGGTGTGGCACACGCCGCAGTAGTCGACCCGCACCGCGATGTCATCGGGGCGGAGGTCACGGCGCTCCAGCGACGCGCGCCGCAGCGCCGTCGGGCCGGCCGCCTGCCATCCGGTGGGCGTTCGCATACGTGACTCCTTAAACAGACTGTTCTGTCTGTTCCAGCGTAAGCCCGACCGCACCCCAAGGCAAACCAACTGTTCTGTTTGGTAGGCTGCGGGCATGCCGGAACAGCCCCAGACCTCGCGAGGCGCCGCGACCTACCAGCGCATCCTTGACGCCGCCACCGAAGAGTTCGCCCAGCACGGCATCGCCGGAGCGCGCATCGAGCGCATAGTGACGGCGGCGCGCACCAACAAGGCGCAGCTCTACGCCTACTTCGGCGACAAGGAGCGACTCTTCGACGCGATCTTCCTCGGCTCGCTGGAGCGCATCACCAATGTCGTGCCCATCGACGCCGACGATCTCGCGGAGTGGGCCGTTCGTCTCTACGACGAATACCTGCGCCGCCCCGACCTCATCCGCCTTGCGACCTGGACGCGACTGGAGCGGCGGCCTGCCGGGCACCTCGTCGAGACCCACCAGCACTACGACGACCGCAAGCTCACGGCCATCGCCGAGGCCCAGGCCGCGGGGCGGGTCCGCGCAGGTGACCCGTTCGACATCATGGCCATGGTCATCGCCATGTCCATGGCCTGGTCACCGGTCAGCAACGTATATGCGGCCAGCAGCCAAGAACCCGATGACGTACATGACCGGCGCCGAGCCCTGCTCCGCGACTGCGTCCAGAGCGCCACCGCGGCCGGCAGAGGCGAAGCATCCCCCTCATGACTGCCACCGACACCCCCTGGTGACGCTCACGCACGTTGCCTGGGGCTCCGGCCAGGACCGGAGTCCAGTCTCACGCCGGAACTGCGGCTACTTCCCCCTGCGGGGCACGTGGGCCCGGGTTCTGTCGCCCCGGATGGACAGGTCCGGGGCAGCCTGCTCGGGGCCGACGGCGTCGGCTACCACCCACGGCACGCGCAGCGAGCCTGGCGCGACGTCGTCGACCTGCTCGCCGAGTGCGTGCCCGTGACGGAGGATCCGGGGCATGACCCGGGTGGGCACCACCCGGTCGTCGGCTTGGTCCACCGTGACCTCGACAAGGACGGCGTCGACCGCTGAGGTCCGGCCCGGCGAGGCGCCCGCAGCCCTTCGAGCCGGCTGCGGGCGCCCACGGCTGCAGCCGGCCCTACGGGCGCGAGGAATTGGCGGACCCTCAGAGATTGACCCGGTTCCCGATGTACTTGGTCGTCTCGCAGGCCATGCGGTTGCTGCCCTTGAACCGTACGCAGAGCCTGGTGTTGGTGCCGGTGTCCATGGTCGACCACCTGTAGCTGAGGGTTTTGCCCACTCGCTTCGCGGTTGCGCTGTCGTAATGGTCCCCGTTCCAGTACAGGCTCACGGCCCTGCTCTTGATCTTCTTCGGCGGGTTCGACCAGATGGCCGTCACAGCGTTGTAGTCGTTACGGCCCTCCAGACGGATGCAGATCTGAGGTCCGCCGAAATGGTGTGTGCAGGAGCTGCTGTCGGCCATTGCGGGCCCGGCGGTAGTCATCACGAGCGGCAAGGCCAGGGCGGCACCGAAGTACAGGATTTTGCGCATGTACCCCCAACACCGCGGGGGAGCGGAGAGGACACGGCGGCAAGGCCGGGAGCACCCCCACGGGGCCCTGTTCCCGTACAGCTACCGCCAAGCGGACTGCGGCGAATCCTGGCCTGGTCATGCTGGTGTCACCGAGCGGCCTCCCAGGCCGTCCACAGCCCGGCATACACACCACCGGCATCGACCAGCTCTCCGTGGGTGCCGGTCTCGATGATCCTGCCGCGCTCCATCACCATGATCCGGTCGCAGGTTGCTGCTTGGGAGAGACGGTGCGCGACTACGACCGCGGTGCGCCCGGCGAGGACGGCGTCGGCAGCGCGGTCGAGCTGTCCGGCGTACGTGGATCCGGCCTCGGCGGTCGCTTCATCGAGGATCACCAGATCGGCGTCGGTGAGCAGCAGGCGGGCGAGGGCGAGTTGCTGCGCCTGTGCGTCGGTGAGCGGGTGTCCGCCGACACCCAGCAGGGTGTCCAACCGGTCGGGGAGGACATCGAGGATCGATGCGGCGCCTGTGGCCTCCAACGCTGTATGGAGGTCGCGGTCGGTGGCCCCGGGCGCGGCAAGGGTGAGGTTGTCGCGCAGGGTGCCCGCGAAGACGTGGACCTCCTGGCTGATCATCGCGGTGCGGCTGGGGCGAGTCACCCTCCCGGCCTCAGGCAGATGGGTGCCGGCGACCACGCCGGCAAGCGTGGTCTTGCCTGCCCCGGACACGCCGACCACGGCCACGCGCCGACCGGACGGGATGCTGAGGGTGATGTCGTCGAGCACCCGTGGCCCCTGACCGTAACGGAATGAGACCTCGTCGAGCTGTACGGCGGTGCTCGCGGCCTGCGCCGGTACATCCGACGAGCTGAACGGAATCGTGACGACCCCGATCATGCGACTCAGCGACGCGAGGGCGGACTGGAGGGTGTCGATGACCAGCAGCAGCTGGTTGACCGGTCCGAGCAGGCGTAGCACGAGCAGCATGGCGGTGGTGGCGCCGCCGACGGTCGATGCGTTGTGGTCGACGAGGACGAAGCCGACGACGAGTACGGCGGCCAGGCTCAGGCACTCCCCGAGGTTGAGCCGGGCATTGAGCATGCTCAGCACGGTGCGTGCGCGTAGCGACTGCCGCGCGACGCGCCAGGAGTCCGTCATCACCGCCCGGTGTCGCTGCTCGGCGAGCCCGAAGCCGAGCACGGTGGCGTAGCCGCGCTGGGACTCGAGGATCTGCTGGGCACGCGCGCTCATCGCCGTGCGCTCGGCGCGGTAGACCCCCAGTCCGATGCGCAGGTACCACCGCACGGCCAGCACGTAGACCGGCAGCACGACGGCGAAGGCGGCCGCGTAGGGCCATTCCAGCGCCGCGAGCCCGCCCAGCGACACGACGACGGTGAAGGCGGTGACCGTGAGCACCGGGATCACGGCGGGGGCGGCGTCGGCGACCGCGGTGACGTCGTCGCTGGACCGGGAGATCAGGTCTCCGGTGCCGGCGCGCTCGACGAGGTGCTGGGGGAGCGTCATGGCGCGGCTCACGAGCTGCTCGCGCAGCGCGGCGAGGATGGAGTGGTAGACGCGGGTGGCCAGCACGATCGTCAGCGCGGTGCCCGCAGCGCCGAGAACTGCCGCGAGCGCCATGACGACCGTGACCGTCAGTACGGTGGCGAGGTCTGCGGTGCCGGCCTGGACGCGGTCGACGAGGAATCCGATCGTCACGGAAACGATCAGGTCGACGCCGGTGCTGACGATCCCCAGCACCCCGGTCGCGGCGAGCCGGAGCCGGTACCCGCGGCTGAGCCGCCACAGCTCCCTGGCCGTCTCGCGGCCGCTCGCGACCGGCAGCCCGGGCAGCCCGGCATCGGAAGCCGCGGTCTCGGGCACTGCGGTCCCGGGCACTGCGTAAGTGCCGTTCACAGCACCGTCCTTGAGGTCGCGGGTACGTTGTCGGGCAGCTCGACGACGCGGTCGCAGGCAGCGAGCAGCGCCGGGGCCGAGGCGATCAGCAGCGTCGAGCGGCCTGCCCGGATGCCGCGCAGCCGGCCTGCGATCGTGTGCTCGGTGACCGAGTCGACCGCGGTGGTCGGGTCGTGCAGGACGAGCACCGGCGCGTCGCTCGCCAGGGCCCGGGCGAGCGCGACCCGCTGGCGCTGGCCGCCCGAGAGCCGGTTGCCGCCCTCGCCGGCCGGGACGTCGAGGTCGGCCGCGAAGTCGTCGCAAGCGGCGGCCCGCACTGCGGCGTCCACGTGTTCGGGCCCGCCCGCGAGCACGGCGATGTTGTCGCGGAGGGTGCCGCTGAACAGTGTGGCGTGGTGCGGCGCGACGGTGACCCGGGACCGGTACTCGACGGGGGACAGCCCCCGCGCCGCGATCCCGTCGAGCCGCGCCACGGCCCCTCCCTCGGCCCGCGGGTCCAGCAGCGCCTCGACGACCCGGGCGGCGGTCCTGTCGTCGGCGCACACGCCCACGAGCTCGCCGGGCGCGACCCGGATCGTCACGCCGGGCCCGGAGATGCTCGGCACGAACACGTCCAGCTCCGGCAGCGCGGCGACCTCCCGCCGGGTCGCGTCATCGGATCCGGCCGTCGACGTGGCGTTGTCCCGCAGCACGTCGAGGACGCGCACGGATGAGGCGCGGGCGCCGGCGAGGTTGGGGACGGATGTGCTCGCGATCGCCTGGATCTGCGGCAGCAGCGCTTGGGCCAGGCCGACGGCGGTGATCAGCCCGCCGATGCTGAGCTGTCCGTCCACGGCGAACCAGCCCGCCAGCCCCAGCACCGCGGCGACGAACGTGCCGCTGACCACGCCCGAGCCCACGAGGAACCTTCCCAGCAGGCCCGCGTTGCGCCTGGCGCCGGCAAGGGTCTCCTGGCTCGCCCGCCGGTACCGGCTGGTCGCTTCGGCCTCGGCGCGCATCCCCTTGATCACCCGGTAGCCGGTGACCAGGTCCGTGGCCTTGCCGACCGTGGAGGCCAGCAGCTCCTGGTACGCGCGGGTGTCCCGGGAGAGCCGCTCGCTGAGCACGCCCATCGACCAGACCGCGACCGGCGCCCCGAACAGCACCACCAGTCCGAGCAGCCAGTGCGTCGCCAGCAGCGACACCGCGATGAATCCGATGGCTGTGATCCTCGAGACGGGGATGATCGTCAGGATCACCGCGTTGGACAGGCGCGCGACGTCGCTCGTCATCACCGAGACCACGTTGCCGCCCGGCGCACGGGCGGTGCCGCCGACCGGGTGCAGCACGCCCGTGGAGAGGGTGCCGCGGAGTCGGTGCTGCAGTACCTGCACCGCATGGGCGGTCAGCCGCAGCGAGAGCCTCGCCGCCGACGTCAGCGCGGTGTAGAGGGCCCCCAGCACGCCGAGCCACAGGACCAGTTGTCCCTCGTCCCCGGTCGCGACGGCCCGGTCGATCGCGAGTCCCATCACCACCGGGACCGCGGACTCGCCCACCTGCCACACGATCGCCAGCAGCATCGCGGGAACGCTGACCCGCCTCACCGAGAAGATCACGCGCAGCAGGAACCGGTCCGGGGTGGTCCCCGGCCCGGACTCGAACGGCCGGGCACCGAGTGGTTCGGCGGGAGCGAGCAGGAGCACCGGCAGCCGGCGGGTCAGCGGTCCCCGCCCCAGGCCTGCGGTGTCGGCGCCCGGGAAGCGCCGGGAGTTCCTCATGCCCGGCTCCGATCCCTGCTCCTGAGCGGGAAGCACCAGAGGAGGGCGTCGGCGAAGAGTCCTCGCCACCACGCGTAGTCGTGTCCGCCGGCGAACTCCCTGTAGAGGGTGCCGTAGCCCTTTCCGGTGAGTACGTGGTCCAGCCAGCGGCTGTGGGTGTTCGAGCCCTCCAGCTCACCGGCGTCGTGAAAGATGCGGACCGGTGCCGTTTCCGCGGTCAGGTATGCGTCGATCAGCGTCGGTACGGGGGTGCGGCGCAGCAGCTCACCGGACCCGGTGCCCCACCTGAGGTCAGGGTGGTACCCGCACGACGGGGACTGGAGGATGGCGTTGCCGAACACCGCCGGGTGGTGGAGCGCTGTCCAGCCGGCGCACAGACCGCCGAAGCTCTCGCCGGCCAGCGCGACGTCACCGGGGTCCCGCGAGAGCGGATACCGGTCGTGGAGCCACGGCAGCAGTTCCTGGACCAGCATCCGGGAGAACGCCGGGTTGCAGAGCAGCTCCTTGTCGCGCTGCGGTGCGGGCTGGCCGACCAGGACCACCGCGCAGGGGCGGATCAGTCCTGCCCGGACCAGGGCGTCACGAACGCTGGGCGCGCTGTGTTCCGGCGTCCCGTCCAAGTGGATCACGAAGGGCAGTGCGCTCTCGTCCGAGAACTCTCCCGGCGGCATCGAGACCCAGATGCGGCGTTCGTCTCCCAGGAACTGGCTCGCCAGCACGGCAGGTTCCACTGCCGGGGCCGGCCGCGCCTCGGCCTGATCGAGCCAGGGCAACGGCGCCGCGTCGGGCAGCACCGCCACCGAGGCCCCGGAGAACCGCTCCACCGAGCACTCCGAGAACCTCGGTGGCGGGTTGAACGGGTCCGGGACCCGTTCAACCCCACCCGTCGGCCCACGTCGTGCGAACACGTACGAGAAACGCAGGTCGGAGCGCATCCGCAGGGTGAGGACGCGGAACGGCGTCCCCGCCACCGGGGCGAATTCCCCCTCGATCGGGTTGAAGCCGATTCTGGGCCCGATCACCACCGCGAGGGTGACCGCCGTGTCGTCCCCGGGCTCGTCGACGAACGTCACCTCCACCTCGTCCGCAGAGACCCGCTCGACAAGAGGTGCACCCGCCTCCTCGACGTGCCGTCTGAACCTTTCCGGGCTCCACTCACCGGCCGACAGCTTCGCGACCGACGGATCAGCCATTTCGCGCACTCTCCATGCCTGTGTCGTCGGCGTACCTCTGCCGGGTCCGTTCGCGGCCGAGCGGCACCACCTGGGGGCTGCCGGCCACCGGATCGCGCACCACGAGGCAGCGCAGGCCGAACACCTCCTCGACCAGCTCGGCCGTGACGACCTCGTCGGGAGTGCCCTCGGCGACCACGGCGCCGTCCTTCATGGCGATCAGATGGGTGCCGTAGCGGGCAGCGTGGTTCAGGTCGTGCAGGACCGCGACCAGGGTGTGGCCGACGTGGTGCAGGTCGGTGAACAGCTCCATCAGCTCGATCTGGTGGGTGATGTCGAGGAAGGTGGTCGGTTCATCGAGGAGCAGGATGTCGGTGTGCTGCGCGAGCGCCATCGCCACCCACACGCGCTGACGCTGCCCGCCCGACAGCTCGTCCACCAGGCGCCCGGACAGGCCGGCGACCGAGGTCCGCTGCATCGCCCTGAGCACGGCCCGCTCGTCGTCCTCGGTCCACTGCCGGATGAACCCCTGGTGGGGGTAGCGTCCCCGGGCCACGAGGTCGGCGACGGTGATCCCGTCCGGGGCGATCGAGGTCTGCGGCAGCAGTCCGACCCGCCGCGCCACCTCTTTGGTCCTGTAGGAGCTGATGTCGGCACCGTCGAGGACGACCTGACCGGCCGACGGCTTCCGCAGCCGGGACAGGCTGCGCAGCAGGGTGGACTTGCCGCACGCGTTCGGGCCGACGACGACCGTGAACGACTCGTCGGGGATCGCCACCGAGAGCTGCTCGGAGATGATCCGCTTGTCGTAGCCGATCGTCGCCGACTCCACACGGAGGCGCGGGGTGTCGGCCGGGGTTGCGCTCACAGGCGTCTCCTGGCTTCGGTGAACAGCAGGTATCCGAGGTAGCCGCCGCCGAGCACGACGGTGATGATGCCGACCGGCAGCGGGGTGGGGGCGACGTGCTGGGCGAGGTAGTCCGACGCCAGGCACAGCAGCGCGCCGACGAAGGCGGCGGGGGCGAGGGTGATCCCGGCGGTGCGGGCGAGCCGGCGTCCGATCTGCGGGGCGACCAGAGAGATGAACGCGATCGGCCCCGACGCGGCCGTGACCGTCGCCGTCAGCGCCACTCCCACCAGGATCAGGCCGAGGCGTGCGGGCGAGACCCGTACCCCCTGTGAGGCGGCCGCGTCGTCACCCAGCTCCATCTGCCGCATCGGCCGGCTCAACATCCCGGCCAGCAGCAGGAGTCCGGCGATGCAGGCGCCGCCGATGACGACCTGGTCCCAGGACACGCCGTTGAGCGACCCGGCACCCCACGCGGCCGCGGACATCGCTTGGTCCAGGTCGGCCTTGAGGATCAGCCAGGTGTTGAGCGACCCGAGCATCGCCGAGACGCCGATACCGACAATGATCAGCCGGAATCCCTGCACCCCTCGCCGGTAGGCCAGCACGTACACGGCGACGGCGGTGGCCATCCCGCCCAACAGCGCCCCGCCGACCAGCTGTACGTAGGTGCCGTTGACGACCAGGATCACGATCAGTGCGCCGGTGTAGGAGCCCTGGGAGAACCCGACGATGCCGGGGTCGGCGAGAGGGTTGCGCATCAGTGACTGGAAGACCGCGCCGCTCACGCCCAGAGCCGCGCCGAACACCAGCGCCGCGGCCACCCGGGGCAGCCGCCACTCGACCACGACCTCATGGACGACGCCGGTCTCCCGGCCGGTCAGTGCGGCGAGCACCTGCCCTGGGCCCAGCGCGTACGAGCCGGTCATCAGGGCGAGCACCGCTGTACAGGCGATCGTGATCGCGAGCACCGCGCAGATGACGACCGAGCGCCACTGGAGCCGTACCGCGATACGCCGGTGCCTCAGCACCAGCACCCGCCGCCCGAAGTCCACCCGCGACATGTGCGTGCTCATAGTCCGCTCGACTTCTTCTGCCGCACCAGCGCGACGAGGACGGGGGCGCCGACGAAGGCGGTGACGATACCCACGGGGATCTCGCCGGGACTCATCACGAGGCGGCCGAGAATGTCGGAGCCCAGCAGCAGGCTCGGGGCGAGGAGAATGCTGTAGGCGAAGATCCAGCGTTGGTGCGGGCCGACGATCCAGCGGGCCACGTGCGGCACCATGAGCCCGATGAATCCGATGGGTCCGGCGATCGCGGTGGCGCCACCGGCAAGGAGGGTGAGTGCGATCACCGCGAGAACACGGGTGCGTACCAGCCGGACCCCTTGGGCGACCGCCAGCTCGTCACCCAGGGCCAGAGCGTTGAGCGGGCCCGACACCGCGAAGGCCAGGACGAGGGCCACCGCGAAGAACGGCAGGACCGGCCACACGACCTCGAGCGGGCGACCCGCGATCGACCCGGCGTTCCAGTTCCGCATCGCGTCGAAGGCGTCCGGATCCGACAACTGGAGCGCCTCCCTGGCACCGCCGAGCACGGCACCGACGCAGACGCCGGCGAGCACCATGACCACCGGCGAGGAGCCCTGCCGTGTCGACCCGAAGGCCAGCACCAGGAGCGTGACGACCAGTGCCCCCGCGAACGCGAACCACATGTAGCCCTGGACGTCGCGGACCCCGAGCAGGCCCACGGCGACCGTCACCGCGACGGACGCACCGGCATGGACGCCGAGGACACCCGGATCGGCCAGGGGATTGCGGGTGAGCGCCTGGATCAACGCACCCGACAGACCGAGGGCTACGCCGACGACCAGACCCACGATCGTGCGCGGCAGCCGGAAATCGCGGATCGCGAACTGGTCGATGTCGGCCGAGGAGTGGAACAGCGCGTCCCACACCACTGACGGCGCGATCGCCGTCGAACCGATCATGACACTCAGCACCAGCAGGCCCACCAGTACCACCAGGGCGACGACCAGGCCGAGCAGACGACGAGGCGGTCCGGGCACTCTCTCGGTGCCCGGACCGTCCTGCCGCACGGCGAGGGCTGTCACTGCTTGCCGGGGAGGGTCGCCAGCGCGCTGCCGAGCGAGTCCAGGTACTGGTTGACGGGCCCGTAGGAGTTGTTGCCGGGGCAGAAGACTCCCAGCGCTCGACCGGAACTCACGGCGGGCAGCGCCTTCCAGGTGTTGGTCCCGGCCACCGGCTTGAACGGCTCTGCCGGCCGGCCTTCCGCGTCGACGGGGTAGGTGATCACGTCGTACCGGGACAGCTCACCGATCCGCTCGAACGGCAGGGATTCGTACGCCAACGGGTCCTTGCCCTCGGCCGCCTCGGGGAGATCCAGCCCGATGTCGTCCCGGGCGATCTCGGAGCAACCGATGTCCGCGATGTAGAACGTTCCGGGATCGCTCCAGTCTCCGCGGGAGACGTCGACGAACGAGGTGCCGTTGATGATCTTGCCGTAGGTCTCCTGGATCGTGGTGACCTTTTCCTTGAACTCCGCCTTCTGCTGGCTGAGTGCATCCGCGACGTTGCCGGCCTGCGCGATGGCGTCGGCGAAGGCCTTCCACTCGGTGTCGAGCCCCCAGGAAACGGTCGGGGCGATTGCCTCGAGCCGCTTGCCGACCTTGTCCCAGTCGTCCGAGGAGAACTGGACCAGGATGAGGTCCGGCTTGAGGGTGGCGAGCTTCTCGAGGTCCACCTCGCCACCGCTGCTGCCGACGATCTCGGCTGCCTCGTACGCAGTCCTCTGTTCCGCCGGCAGCACGTCGAGGTCGGAGTCGGACACCTCGGTGACGCCCACCGGCTCGCCACCCAGATCGATGAAGGGGAGGTTCGTGTTGCCGATCGTCACGATGCGCCGGGGGTCGACGGGAACCTCGATGGTGCCGTTCTCGGCCTTGACGCTGTGGGTCTCGGCGGCCTTGTCGCCGCGGGTTGCGGCTGCCTTGCCGCCGGTGTCGTCGCCGTCACCGCCGCAGGCGGTGAGGACGAGCGACGCGCTCATCAGCACGGCGGCAAGGGCTGCGCCGCGTCTTATCAGGGGCGTGTTACTCATGGGCGTTCTCTTCTTCTCGGTGTTGGTTCTCGGAGTGAGGGGTTCAGCCGGCGGTGGAGCGGAGGAGCTCGTGGACGGTGGCGCCCAGGCCGACGGCGTGCGCCGACCTGCGCGTGAGGCCGGCCCGGGTGATGACGGCGTCCAGCTCCGCTGAGGTGCGAAGGCCGGAGCCGTGGCAGACCAGGCCGATCAGGTCTTCCTCGCCGTCGTGCTCGTCGAGCTCGTCGGTGTCGAAGACCTCCTCGATCAGCAGCACCCGTCCGCCAGGGACGAGGTTCTCGGCTGCCCGGCGTAGTGCGTGAGCAGCGTCGGCGTCGGGCAGGGTCTTGAAGGCGCGGCTGACGAGCACGGCGTCGGCCGCCGGGCTGGGCTCGAAGACGGACTGCTCCAGCACGCTGACCCGCGTGCGTTGCTGCTCGTCGGGAATCGTGGCGGGCAGGTCGCGGCGCAGCCAGTCGGCCTGGGCGGGCAGGGCGCAGATCGTCACGCGCAGCCTTTCGTGGGCTGCGACGTACTCACGGGCGTGGGCGCCGGCACCACCGGAGTGGACCACCAGGTGCTCGACTCCGGCGAGCAGGCCGGACGTGGCGATCGGTTCGGCCAGTGCGGGCTGGAACTTCGCCAGGCGCTCCAGGTGACGGTTCTCGTAGTCCTGTTCGGCTCGCACGTCGGCAAAGGTCTGCCCGGTGACCGAGGCGTAGGCGGGCCGGCCGCTGCGGACCGACTCCGTGAGGCCGTGGATCCCGAGCATCTGGCGACCGACCACCCCGGCGGAGTGGAGCCGGTCGGCGATGAATTCGAGAGTGAGGACGTCGCCGACCGGCGTCAGGGCGTAGTGCCGCGGTTCTGTCTCGGTCACCACGTCCAGGGTGTGCAGGTAACGCAGCAGCTTGCCCAGAGCGCGCTCGTCGGCGCCGGTCTTGGCGGCCAGTTCGGCCACGCCGGTCACGCCGCGGGAGACGAGATCGGGAACGCCCAGCTCGACGGCGGTGCGGATCGCGATCGGCGCGACGAACTCGGTCAGGCCGTTGAGCTTCTGGAACGGGGTGACCGTCCTCTCCGGGTCGGGTACCGCCCCGTCGGTCTCCAGTGCGACGACTTCGGAGCGACGCCAGTAGCCGGCGAAGTCGATGTCCTCCTTGGGCATGCCGCGGTCCTCGACCAGGTGACGGCGGATGTCCCGGACGGCCGTGTGCTCGCCGGCCAGCCATGCGAACGCCTGGCCCGGCCACCACTCCGCACCGCGGACGGTCTCGGTGAGGAGCGGCACGGTCCCGGCTGCCGCGCCGGGGCGGACCAGCCACGTCACGTCGACCCCGGGCAGCTCGCGCAGCTCCTGGCGGTGGGCGTCCTCGGCGATCTCGATGAACACCTGCGCGCGGGCGTCGGACGGGAGCTCGTCGAGCAGGCGGCCGATCGCGGGGAGCGCGGTCTCGTCACCCGCCACGAGCAACCAGTCGGCGCCGGCCGGGAACGCCTTGGACGTGCTCGGGCCGCTGAGATGGATCCGGTCACCCGGCTGGGTGCGACAGGCCCACGTCGTTCCCGCGCCCACCCCGTGCTTGGCGAAGTCCACGTCCAGCTCGCCGGCCTCGGGGTCCCACCGGCGGACCGTGTAGGCCCTCGACAGAGGCCGAGGATCCTTGGGCACGATCAACTTGGCCTCGGCCTGGACCGGGAGCACCGGATCGCGCCGGCCCGGGTACGGGAAGTAGAACGCGAGGTCGTCGTCGAAGCCCGGGGACTCGAAGGCCGGCCGCACGAGGCCCTCCGCAGTGGTGAACGCACGCAACTGTTCGCCGCTCAGCGTGACCCGCCGCATTCCCGGGGTGATGTCGACGGTCCGGACCACCTCGACCTGACGCAGGGTCGGCGGGCGCACGGTGAGCCGGCGCGAGGTTTTGGGCATGCGGGAACTGACCTTTCCGGTCGCTTCGAGGGCAGGGGTCGCGCACCGGCATCGGCTGAGGGCGCACTGCTAAAGTTAGGTGAACCTTACCTGAAAGGGTGTGCGCAGGCTGCCGTAGAGTTAGGACATGGTGGTTCCCTTCTCGTTCGCCGCAGGCACCGGTGACCCGCCGCCGATTCCGTCCGCGCGGTTGGGTCCGGCGGATGCGTCCGTTCGGCCGCTGCTGCTCTGGGTTCGCACCGGCGCGGCGCACGTGCGCCTCGACGGCGGGCCGGTGCTCCACCTCGAGGCCGGCGAAGGCGCCTGGATCCCCGCAGACGGCTGGGCGGAGCGCGCGATCACCACTGAGCCGGGCACTGTCGCCTTCCCGCTGTGGCCCCACGCCGGCGTCGGCGCTTGGGGACCGTCGGAACTGACGCGGTTCGACGTACCCAGTGGCTGGCAGGACTGGTTGATCCAGCTCTTCAACCTCCAGGTCACTCCCTTCAGCGGCCGCGGATACTCCCCCGAGGCGATCGAGGAGCTCCTTCGGCGCCCTGGCTCGCGCTCGCCGACGCCCGCCGGTGTCGGGCGAAGGCCTCTCTCAGAGGCGATCTCAGAGGCGATCCCGGAGGGGTTCGCCTCGCCGGCGATGCCACGAGCCCTCGGCGCCGGAGCGGTTGCCGAAGAACTGATGCGGGACCCCGCGCTCGACCTCACGGTCGAGCAATGGGCTGCGCGGGTGCTCTCCAGCGCGCGCACCCTTCGCCGTGACTTCCTCGCCGACACCGAGCTCACGTTCGAGCAGTGGCGACTGCTCTGCCGACTCGGCGCTGCCGTGGAGCTCCTCTCCGCCGGTTACGACGTGGACCAGGTGGCCGCCCGAGTGGGCTTCGCCAGCCGCAACGGCCTCACGCGGGCCTTCAAGGGACGGTTCGGACTGACCCCTCACGAGTTCGGACGGGAGCTCTCCGCTCGACCTGGCGCCGGCGGACTGACGCAACGGGCAGCGGCGGCACGGCAGACCGACGACCTGATCCGGATGATGCGCAAGACGGACACCCCCGCTGCGCCCGAGATGCTGCCCGCGGCCAGCACGCCGTCGCACACCAACGACATCCATGTCCTCAGCTGGATGTACCGAGGCAGCGGGTACCTGGACATCGGCGACCGGCGCTACGAGCGGGAGCGAGGGGTGGCGACCTGGATCCCCGCAGGAATGGAGCATGTCACCGGCCTCCGCGAGAACTCCGTCTCCCTGCCGCTGGGCAACGCGAGTACCGGCGACCTCCAGCTGACCATGCCGCTGCAGGTGCGGTTCTCGCCTGCGTGGGACGACTACTTGATGTTCTGCTCGATCAGCGCCCGGTCAGGACTGCGTCCTGACGACCACAACCCCCGCCACATCCTCGACCTGTTCGCGGAACAGGTCGCGGCGCAGCGAGCGCTGTCGGTGCCGATGCCCACCGATCCGCGCGCGCGTGCCGTCGCGATGGAGTACTTGCGTCGTATCGGCGAGCCTGACGGGACGCATGATGCTGATGTCCGCGCCGAGATCCACCGTGCCTTCCGTGACGAGACAGGCATGACACTGGGGCGCTGGCGCTATGCCGCCCGTATGCGCATCGCTCGCGACCTGCTCGCCGGAGGCGCCCCGCCCAGCGCCGTCGCGCGCCGGACCGGCTACGCCCACCTACCCACGTTCAGTGCCGCCTTCTCCCGCTTCCACGGACTGTCTCCACGCGACTACCAGCAGCGCGAGTCCGAGCGGAACCAGTAGCGCCGTTGCTGTGGTGCGAAGCGGCCCGCCCGCGGACGAGCAACAGCGCACGCCTTTCCTCGCCGCCCGCCGCACGGTCATCGTGACGGCAGTGCAGTGCCTGTTTCCCGCCTCTGCGGCCTAGCCGCATACCTGCGGGCAGTGCGGATGTCCATGTCGCCCAGTGCTGCCGCACGGAGGCTCAGTCCGTCGTCGAAGCGTCTTCAGCGCACCAGGAGACCGATAGCGACTGCCAGTCGTTCGAGGTAGAACTCCCGGGATGGGGCCTGATGCTTGAGGCCGATCGATGCGCTGATCATCGTCTGCGCGGCAGGGAGGGCCGCCTCTCGTCCTGACTCGACGGCGATGGCGTCTGTGATCAGTTCCTCGAAACGTCGCGGTGCGGTCTTGACGATCTCTCCGAGCAGGTCGGGATTGTCCTCGATGACCGTCGCGACATCGCGCGTCAGCGGACCGATGTAGCGGCCCGCCCACTGGTCGAATGCTTCAGTGAGGCGCTCTGGAAGGGGGCGGCCGCTGTCGGCCAGGACCTGTTCGACCGTGGCGATGTCGCGATCCAAGGCCTGGGTGGAGCCTCTTCCGGACTCGGGATCGAGACGGCTCGTGCGCTGACCGCTGCCGGGGCGGAAGTGACGCTCGCCGTCCGGAACACGACGGCTGGTGACGCCGTCGCCGAGACGATCGGCAGGTCGACCGGAGAAAGTCGGCCCCGCGTCGTCCGACTCGACCTCGCCGACAGGGCCACCGTCGCACGGTTCGTCGATGCGTGGAGCGGCCCGCTTCACCTGCTGATCAACAACGCCGGCGTGGTCACCGGCGGCCTCGAACGAACGCGTGAGGGCTGGGAGCTGCAATTCGCGACGAACCATCTTGGCCACTTCGCGCTGGCCACCGGCCTTCACCACGCCCTGGCCCGAGGAGCGGCGGACCGTGACGGAGCACGAATCGTCTCGGTCAGTTCGACGGCGCACATGCGGTCCGGCATCGACTTCGACGACCTGCACTTCGAGCGCCGCAGCTACGACCCGCAGATCGCCTACGCCCAGTCGAAGACGGCAAACTCCCTCTTCGCCGTCGAGGCGGCCCGCCTCTGGGCTGCCGACGGCATCGTCGCCAATGCGGTGAACCCCGGCGGTATCGCGACGGGACTGCAGCGGAACTTCACACCAGAACAAAAGGCATCGCTCGACGCGGCCGAGGCCGCCGGAGTCTTCACGTACAAAACGGTCGAGCAGGGGGCCGCCACCAGTATCGTCGCGGCCGTCGCCCCCGAGTTCGCTCACTCCGGAGGCCACTACCTCGACGATGCGCAAGAGGCCTACACCGTGCCGAACGACGCCGACCTCGCGCAGCACCCGCATGGTGTCAAGGAATGGGCGCTCGACCCCGCCACTGCCCAGCACCTTTGTGCCGTCTCGATCGGCCTACTCCGCGTCTGACCCCTCTTCGCCACAGCGTGCCGCACCAGGGCAATGTGCCGCACGCGCGTGAGAGTGATCCGAAAGAGAAACCTAAGACCTGTTCAGTAGGGCACGGTGTCCTTGCCGGCCGTCTGTGTTGTAGATCGTCCGGCGGGGTGGTTCTGCCGATGAGTTCACCGTCCTCGAACGGTCTGCCCAGCGACACGACCGTTCTCGACAGGAGTGCCATGTCCACCATCCAGCCCGTGATCCTGACTGCCGACCAGGACGTTCTGCTCGGCTTCTATACGAAATTGTTCGGCGCTGAGAAGATCTTCCGGGTACCGGAGGAAGGCGCCGCCTTCTACCTCGGCCTGCGCATCGGCGACACCGACCTCGGGCTGGTGGCCAAGGCGAACCCGGGGACCGGGGCGGCGCCGCGGATCCTGCTCAGCATCGGTGTCGACGACGTCGACGAGACGCTCGCCCGGGTGGAGGCGCTCGGCGGCTCGGTCAGCGGAGGCCCCAACGACATGCCGTGGGGACAGCGCGTCGCCCACATCAAGGACCCCGACGGCAACCCGGTGAACCTCACTCAGCCGATCCCGGCCCGGTGACACTGATCCTGGGGCATGTGCTGATCGTGGGCTATTCCGCGCAGCGGCTCCAGCCTGCCCCGCACCCCGACCTACAGCCCCAGCGCCTCACCGATCTGCCGGGTCGTGACCGCCCCGCCACCTGGACGACCGGCGAGCCGGCCGCCGCCCGCTCCTCGCCCATCCGCTGCAGAACTCGCTCGGCCACGGCGAGCTCGTCCCGCTCGGCCCGCTCGGCTCGATTCGGCTACGCGTCGCGCCTGTGCAGCAGCAGGCTGCCGACCAGCAGCGCGGCCGCGGCCCACGTGGCGAGTACGCCCAGGCCGGCCCATGGGCCGATGGGCAGCTCGTGCAGATGGACGGTGGCTTGGACCGCGAGTCCGGCGGTCATGGGCGAGATCTGCTGGAGGTGCCGCTGCCACTCCGGGTCGTTGACCACCTGGGTGACGACCGGGAAGAGATAGAGCAGCCCGAGTACGATCCCGATGGCAGTCGCCGCCTCCCGTACCGCCGTCGCGACGCCGAGGCCGATCAGGGCGATCAGGACGAGGTAGAGAACCGAGCCCACGGCCGCGCGCAGGGTCGGGCCGTCGGCCAGGGACAGCGGGGCATAGCCGTGGGCCTCGGTGAATCCGTTGCCGGGCAGGATGTAGCGGCCGGCGAGGAGCGAGGCGAGGACGGCAGCCGTCCCGGAGATCAGGACGACCGTGGTGAGGACCGTCGCCTTGGCGGTGAGGACGGTGAGCCGGTTCGGCACCGCCGTGAGTGTGGTGCGGATCATTCCGGTGCCGTACTCGCCGCTGACGGCCAGCACCGCGAGGACGGCGATGACCGCCTGCCCGACGGTGACGCCGGTCAGGGCGAGCTTGACGGCGTCCTGGCCGCACCCCGTATCCGGGCACTTCACGGCCTTGGCGGTTCCGCAGCCGAGGGCCACGGTCAGCGCGACGGCGAGCAGGAGCAACCTGCCCATGTCCCCTGTGGTGCGCAGCTTTGTCCACTCCGCGCGCAGGGCGCGGCCGAAGTCCCCTCGCCACGCGCCGTCAGCCGTGCTCGTGAGTCGTGCACTTCTCAGGAGACTCATACGTCCCTCCCGCGCAGCCGCACCACGGCCAGACCGAAGGCGAGCGCGGCGTATCCGCACAGCACGGCGAGGCCGGCCCATGGCGCCAGCGGGTAGTAGCCGGTAGACGGTTCGTACACGCTGAGCACCTGCGCGTACTGCGGCAGGGTCTGCTGGATGGCGAAGCACGCAGCCGGGGTCACCCGCAGCAGCCACTCCGAGACGCCCGGGGGCAGTACGCCGGAGGCGGCAAGCAGGAAGGGCAGCACGATCGACGCGATGACCAGGGCGACCGCCGTGCTGCTGCGCCGCAGCAGGGCGCCGACGCCGAGAGCGAGTACGGCGGTGGCTGCGCAGAGCAGGCCGGTGCCGACCATGACGCGCACTTCGGTCGCCGACGTGATGGGGAAGACATGGAAGCCCCTGCCGCGCGCGCTGCGTTCCCCGACGGGAATGGTGATCGCGGCGGCCACCAGGCCGATGGCGAACGCGACGCCCCCGGCCACCAGCGCCTTGGCACCGAGCACCCGGCCCCGCAGGGGGGTTGCCGCCATGGTCGTACGCAGCAGACCGCGCCGGTACTCGCCGGTGATGAACACCGCGCCCAAGGCGATCACCACGATCAGCCCGGCGAAGGTGCCGACGAGGAAGTTCTCGACGGAGAAGCCGACGCCCATCACGGGTCCGCCGACGACCGGTGCGATGTCACCGGCCCCGGTCACGGTGAACCCGCCGCCGTCGGTCTGGGTGAAGCCGCCCTTGGTGGTGTTCGTGTAGCTGCCGGAGGTGCCCGCGTCGCCGCCCACCTGTGTGCCGCGCCACGCGCCCCGGGACCAGCCGCCGGTGAGAGCGGGCAGGCCGAAGGTGCCCGTGGCCACGGCGGGGCTGAAGCCCGTGCCCGCCGCGGTGTCCTGCTTCGCCTGCGGTGACGTGGCGAAGAGCCCGGCCTGCACGGTGTGCGCAAGCCCCGGCAGCTTCGCATGGCCGACCTCGGTCCAGTGGGAGCCATCGGTGGAGGCGTAACCGGTGAGGCTGCCACCGGACCGGACCAGGCGCAGCCAGCGCGGGGACTCCTGGGTGACCTTGCCGGAAGGGCCCGCCGTGTCGTGCGTGTAGTCGTACTGCATGCGCACACCGTGGCCGCCGGTGGCCATGACCGCCGCGTACGGGGATCCCTGGGCGAGGCTTTCCTTCACGATGATCCCGGCCTTCGCCCAGGGCTGGACGCCCTGGGCCGTCTTGCCGGGCCCGGTGTCGGCCACACCGGTCAGCGACCGCAGGGGAACGGTGAGGGTGCCGTCGCCGGTGAGCGTCTTGTGGACGAAGTAGAAGCTGTCGTTGACGGCCTCGCCGCCGGGTCCCTTCGGGTACGAGGCGGAGTCGGAGCCGCGACCGCCGGGGGCGGGGGCGGCCGTGCCGAGCAGGCCGACCACGATCGTCACCAGGAGCGCCCCCGCCATGGCGAGGACCCAGCCACGTACCGTACGGAACTTCGTCCACTCGGAGTGCAGCGTCCTGAGGAACCCACTCTGCTCAGCGCGCCTCGTGGCCGGGGGACGAGTGGCCGGGGGACGAGGGGTGACGGTGGCGGTCATCGCGTAGCCTCCCCCGCCGGGATGCCCCGGTACTCCACCGCGTCCCGGGTGAGCTCCATGTACGCCTCTTCGAGCGTCGCCCGGTGCGCGGACACCTGGGAGAACGGCACCCCGTTCCGGGCGAGCAGTGCCACGATCTCCTCGTCGGGCAGGCCCGTGACTCCGAGGGTGTCGGGGCCGGTGGCGAGAACGGTGGCGCCCGCGCCGTGCAGGACCTGGGTGGCGCGCGCAGGCGCGGAGGTACGCAGGGTGACCCGGCCGCCGGACGCCTCGGCGAGCAGCTCGGACACGCTGGTGTCCGCGACGACCCGGCCGCGGCCGACCACCACGAGATGGTCCGCGGTGTCTTCGAGTTCGCTCATCAGGTGACTGGAGACCAGGACGGCGCGGCCCTGCCGGGCCAACGACGCCAGGAAGCCGCGCATCCACACGATGCCGTCGGGGTCGAGGCCGTTGAACGGCTCGTCCAGCATGACGACCGGCGGGTCACCGAGCAACGCCGCTGCGATCCCCAGGCGCTGGCGCATGCCCAGCGAGAAGCCGCCGGCCTTGCGCCGGGCCGCCGTGCCCAGGCCGGCCTGGTCGATGACCTCGTCCACCCGCCGGGGCGGCACGCCCTGTGAGTGGGCCAGCCACAGCAGGTGGTTACGGGCGGTGCGGCTCGGCTGCAGCGCGGAGGCGTCGAGCAGTGCCCCCAGATGCCGAAGCGGGCGACGCAGGGTGCGGTACGGCACTCCGCCGACCAGGGCCTTACCCTCCTCCGCCGCGTCAAGGCCCAGGATCACGCGCATGGTGGTGGACTTGCCCGCGCCGTTCGGGCCGACGAAGCCGGTCACCCGTCCGGGCTGCACGGTGAACGTCATACCGTCCAGAGCCAGCTGTGGCCCGAAGCGTTTACGCAGACCGATGACCTCGATCGTCGCCTTCGTACTCTCATCGCTCATGGGCCCCACCCTGTGACGGAGCGAGTTACAGGGGCCGAACGGTCACTGTCATCTCGCTGTTAGGCGCCTCGGCTTAGCCTGGCCCGGTACGTGTCCTCGTGCGGTGGCGAGAAGGGAGCATGCGGATGAAATGGGGTCCGCCCCGACGGCTCGCGGGCCTGACTGCCCGGTTCGGCCTGCGCCGTGGCACTGCCCGCACCCGCTTCACCGCCTTGTACGTGACTCTGTTCCTGCTGTCGGGAACGGCGCTGCTCGCCATCGCGGCCGTGGTGGCATCCGGAGGATCGAGGGACAGCCGGATCGGCCCCGATGCCGGCACCGGTCAGCCCGCCACGGCGGCACAGGCCCAGGGCCGCATCGACGAGCTGGAGCAGCAGCTGGCCCAGGCGCACGACACCCAGTCCCGGCAGATCCTGATCGCCTCCGTCACAGCCCTCGGCATCATGGCGGTGGTCTCGGTCGGCCTTGGCTGGTTCATCGCCGGCCGGGTGCTGCGCCCGCTGCGCGTGATGACAGCGGCCACCCGCCGGATCACCGCCGACAGCCTGCACGAACGCTTGGCCATCGGCGGCCCCGGCGACGAGGTGAAAGACCTCGCCGACACCATCGACGACCTCCTCGGCCGCCTGGAGGGCTCCTTCGACGCCCAGCGACTCTTCGTCGCCAACGCCTCCCATGAGCTGCGCACCCCGCTCACCACGATGCGGGCCTCCCTGGACGTGGCCCTCGCCAAGCCGGGCCCGGTACCAGCGACCACGGCCACGCTGGCCGCCCGGATGCGCGCCGGACTCGACCAGGTGGACCGGCTGCTGGAGAGTTTCCTCGTCCTGGCTCGCACCCAGCACGGCGAGTTCACCGACTTGGCGCGCCTCGCCCTCAGCCAGCTCGCGCTGACCGCCCTGACCGGACGGGCAAAGGACATCACGGCCAAGGGACTGACCGTGCGTGAAAACCGGATCGACGACTCCGCGTGGGTGTGGGGCAGCCAGACGCTGCTGCGCCGTGTGGCCGACAATGTGGTCGACAATGCGATCGCGCACAACGACCCCGGGGGCTGGATCAGTGTCGCGGTAGGGGCCGAAGGAGACGACGCAGGCGCGGTGTCCCTCGTCGTCGAGTCCAGCGGACCGGTCCTCGACCAGCGGCGGGTGGCGGACCTTGTGCAGCCCTTCCGCCGTCTCGGCGCCGACCGGACCGGCACCGGCCAGGGAAACGGCCTCGGCCTCTCCATCGTCGCGGCCATCACCCAGGCTCACCACGGCGCCCTGGAACTGCGCGCCCGCCCCGACGGCGGCCTGCGCGTGACCATCACCCTCCCCCGTACGGACGGCAGGGCGACGGCGGAAGCCCCCGACACAGAGACGGGCGTGGCGCGTTGAGAGTCCTGGTGGTCGAGGACGCCCGCCCCCTCGCCGAAGTCATCGCCGAGGGACTGCGCGACCAGGGCATGGCCGTGGACGTGGCCCACGATGGGCTCGACGCCGCGGCCAAGCTGGACGTCAACGCGTACGACGTCGTCGTGCTCGACCGCGACCTGCCAGGCATCCACGGCGACACTCTCTGCCAGATGATCACCGAGCGGGACGACCGCGTGATGGTCCTGATGCTGACCGCCGCCGACTCACCCGGTGACCGCGTCAGCGGCCTGACCCTGGGTGCTGACGACTACCTCGCCAAGCCCTTCCACTTTCCCGAACTCGTCCTGCGCATCCGCGCCCTGGCCCGCCGCCGCCCCGCCGCCCGGTCCCGCACCCTGAGCGCGGCGGGCATCGAACTCGACCCGATGCGCCGCACCGCCGGCCGCGACGGCCGCCGGCTCGACCTCTCCGTCAAGGAATTCGCGGTACTCGAAGCCCTCCTGAACGCGAGCCCCGCCTTCCTCAGCACGGAAGGCCTCCTCGAACAGGTCTGGGACGAACACGCCGACCCGTTCACCAACACCGTCACGGTGACCATAAGCCGCCTGCGCCGAAAGCTCGGCGACCCCCCGGTCATCGCCACCACACCCGGCGTGGGATATCGGATCATCGACCCAGCCGCCCCACCCGACTGAGCAGCCGACAGGGGGCGGCGGCCCACGAGCGGAGGCGGTGTTCAGTGCACCTGACTCCAGTCATCTGCGCTGCCGACTTCAGAGACTGAGGGGCGGTTACTCTCACAAACGGTCCTTTGCGCGAGCAGGATCAGAACCGAGCCGCCGGACCTCCACCGAGCCTGGATTCGTTCGCAGAACCCGTTCTCACTCAAAAGCGGGACGGAAGCCGGTTTCTTCTGAGTGGGCCGGGAGCGTCGCCCGCACAGGACGCGGGAGCCGGATTCTGAGGATCCTGGCTCTTGCGGGGTTGCAGTTGTCAGCTGCTGCGGCTGCAGCAGATCCTCGTACTGCGGGCGCTGGGCGTAGGGCTTCCCGAGGTCGGCCGGATCCTGGCTGAGCAGATCGACGAGGTGGACGCCCTGCGCGGGCACCACCGCAGACTGCTTGCCGAGCGTGACCGGCTCGATGCCCTGGCCGGCACCGTCTCCCGCACGATCGCCGAACTGGAGCAGTCCAGGAAGGACGGCACACCCATGACCGCTGTCAACCGACCGGAGAACCTGTTCGAGGGCATCCAGCCCTCTCAGTACCAGGAGAGCCTGCGTGACTTCCCCGGGCATGCCGAGGAAGTCGCCCGAAAGGTCGCGGGGATGACCCCGCAGGACGTCGAGGCCGGGCAGCGCGAGCGCACGACACAGATGATCCTGCTGGCCGACCTGATGGCCGCCGACCACCCGGCCGACGCCGAGCCCGTACAGGCCCAGATCGACGCCCAGTACCAGGCCTTGACCGAACTGCGGCCCGTGTCCGCCGAGGAGTACCGCACCATCGGACGCTCCTGCGTGGACAACGAGGCATGGCGCGCGGCGTACGAGGCGATCGCACCCGGCCTGGCCGCGTACCAGCGGGACGCCATCGAGGCGTACGTCACCACCGGCTCAGCTGACCCAGGACCGGGCCCACCACGGGGAACCATCCCCTTCATGCCCCACCGACAGGAGCACCTCGCTCGGCTTCCCGGAAGCCGAGCGAGGTGTTGCCCGTTCTCGAGTCGTCCATGTCGGGGTGCCGCACTGAGCAGGGCCTCCTGGCAGCTCGAAGGTTGTCTACGCCAACAGGCTGTCCAGAAGGCCCTGCTGCCCGCTCCTACGCTCCCGCCGCCGCTCGCGACAAGTGCTGCGGCGTGTCGTGGAACCCGACGCGGCTCAGGTCGGTGCGCACGTCGGTCGGAGCGCCAAGGAGCTTCGAGTGCTTCGCAGCATCGACGGAACCGAGATCGTGGATGGTGAGCTCGAAGTCACGATGCGCCTTGGCGTCCAGGGCCAGCGGCAGGTGGATGAGCCCGTCCCCGACCATGCGTCGTACCCCGCTGCGGCTGAGGCCGAGCCCGAGCATGAGCAGTCGCTCGACCCGGACCGGCGCGGGCAGCTCGAAGCTGACCAGGACCTTGAGCAGTGCCGGGTCGTCGAGTGCGTAGAGGGGCGTGCGGGTCTCCACCTCCCACGTACCGGTCCAGTCGAGGCGGTATCCGTTCTTCGCGGCCAGCGACTGGCTCATCGTCAGCTCCCGTACCACGGCTGGGTCATTGTTCTCGTACGCCACCAGGCGAGCGGGCTCCAGCGACGAGACATGGACGCGCTCGTGGACGGGCACCTTCGAGGTCCGGTCGCACCCTGCACAGCTCAGGAGAAGCCAGACGTCGAGGAGTTTGCCGCTCGCGTTGACACGGATCTTGCCCGAGGGACGGTGCCGGCTGCCGGAGCAGTCCGGGCAGGGGCGTACGACGGTGGGCAGCGCGGACTCACGCACGGCCCACAGGGCCTTGCGGTCAGTATTCATGGATGTGGTTGCTTTCAGGACTGACCAGGAGCTCTCGCAGGCGAGGCTGCGGCTCCTGGGATATGACGGATGCACACGAGGGCGCGAGTCATCGCCTCGGGGCCGAGTCGTCGGGCTCCGGGGTCAACCGCGCGACAGGTTGGCTTTGCTACGTGGCAGCCGTTACAGGTCCATGCCGGCGATCATGATCGAGGCCACGGCCCGCGAGCAACTCGTTTTCCACGGGCCGCCCGCCGACAGGCCGTGGCAGCGCCTCGGCCTCGTTGCAGGCAAGGCCTGGATCGCTTGGGCTGCCGCGAACCGGCCTTTGCCGTGCCCGGGGGTGTCTCAGAGATCAGTGGCTGTTGTCGTTGTTCCGATGTCGAGGGGCGTCGGTCGAACGGGAATCCCCGATCGGGCGACTTCGACCGATGCTGTGCCTGAGAGCAGGGCACCGCACCATCCGAGGGTGCGCGGCCCGTGCCGCCCGCCCGCCGCGTCGGCTGTGAAAATCCGCGTGCGGTCGCACGGGGCGCAGTGGTAGACATCCGGCGTGCAGAACACTCTGGAATTCCCTGACCTGCTGCGACTCATAGACGAACGGTCGGGCGCCTTCCGCGCCGCGGTCGCCGCCGCGCCCAGCCTCGATGTGCAGGTGCCGACCTGCCCCGGGTGGACGCTGTTCGATCTGGTGAAGCACCTGGGTGGGGGAGACCGTTTCTGGGCCGCCATCGTCGGCGCGGGGTCTGCCGACGCTCCCCCGGCCGAGGCCGTCGCTGCGCGCGCCGCTCTGGAAGTGCCGCGGGAGCGTGAGGCCCTGCCGGCCTGGCTGGCCGCGTCGACGCAGCTTCTGGTGAGCGCCCTGCGCGAGGCGGGACCGGAGAGCGGTAGCTGGACGTGGTGGCCTGCGTCGCAGTCACCGCAAACCTCCGGCGGTGTCGCCCGGCACCGGGTCCAGGAGACCGCGGTGCACACGTACGACGCCCAGCTCGCCGGGGGCGCCTCGCAGCCGCTGCCGGTCGAGGTGGCACTCGACGGTGTGGAGGAGTTCCTGTTCACCGTCTGCGCGACGCCGAGTGCCTGGCCGCACAAGCCCACGGCCTTCGACTTCCACGCCGCCGAGGGCCGCTCCTGGCGCCTCACGGTCGACGGCGGCGGTGCACGCGTCACCCGCATCCCCGCGGACACTGCCGCGACCGACGAGGACTCGGACGTAGCCGGCGCCTCTGTTCATGGCACGGCCAGTGAGTTGGTCCTCTACTTGTACGACCGTATTTCCGCCGCCTCCATGCACGTTGACGGAGACGCAGGGCTGCTCGACCTGCTCCGCGCCTGGGAGCCGGAGGAGAAATAGGACGTAGCGGCCCGGCCGGCTGCTGTTCGCGCTCTTCGCCACGCGAGCCCGCATTTGATACGGGCGGCGCTGATGTCGGGGCAGTGCGCGATCAACGCCAGGGCGGCGTCATCGTCGTCCAGGTGGGCCGGAGCGCGGGTCAGGTGTGCGACATCCCGTGAGTTCCTTTGAGCCCCGCTGAGTCCTTGTCCCTGTGGCCAGGGGGTTCTGTCTCCTTGGGGTGTTCTTCGCGCTGGTGACGTAACTTCAGGATTCTTGAAGCGTTCTCACTTCGTCCGATCGATCTGTGATCAGGGTGAAGGCGAGGAGGCTCGGGTTGGCGCTGGCGGCCGTACGTGATCTGCGCGAGTTCCGCGAACCGGTCTCGGCGGAGGAACTGGAACGGTTCGAGACCGACGTGCTAGCCGGGTTCGTCCTCGCGCGGGCTTCGGCAGGTCTGGCGGACGGCACGATCCGCGGGGACGTCGGGCACCTGGACCAGATGCGGTCCTGGTTCGGCCGACCGCTGTGGGATATGGAGCCGGCCGACGCCGACGGGGTTTTGGCGATCTGCCCGTACTCAGCGAACGCCTGGCCCATGGGGGTCGGCCGCCCCTCACGGCCGAACATCCGCAGCAAGTCGTACGCGCGGACCTGACCTGTCACCAGCGAGCCGGCCACCCGCAGCATGTCCGGCCAGTGCGTGGTGACCTTGTCAGGTTCACCTTGTTGCGGGCCAGAGCACGATGATGGCCGCGTTCCCCGACACCCCGATGGATGCTCCGCGCTCGCGCCGCGACGAGTTGACCCGCCGCGACATCGACGTCGAGCTCCGCCTCGACCGCTGGATCCACGACCTCGGCGACGCGATCGAGAAGCTGCGCCACTACGTCCCCGACGACCTCATGGCCGCCGCCCGGGGCAAGGCCGCCTCGCAGTACAACTCCACCCGCCACACCGCGAGTCTTCCGACGTCGGGAGCACTCGACTGCCAGAGGCCCGCGAGGGCAAGGCCGCCCCGCTCGCAGAGGCGTTCTGGATCAGGGCCGCACTCGCCGCGAAGGAACAGGGCACCGCCTCCGGACCGGTCGCCGCGTTCGAGCAGGCCCAGGCCACCGACCAGGACGGCGAGACGGCATGGCGCCGCAAGGTCGCCAAGGCGTACAAGCAGGCCGACGACGCCGACGCCAGGGCCCTCCTCGACTTGGTGACGGTGCCCGCATGATGCTCTGTGCCGCCCGCCGTATCACCGACGTACTCCAGCCGCGGAACGTGCTGCTCGTCGGGATGCTCGCCATCGGCCTTGCCGCCGCCGGCGACTGGACCGGGATCCCCTGGGGCCTGCTGGGTGCGCTGTGCGCCGGGATCATCCCCGCCGCCTTCATCGAGTGGCACCGCAAGCGCGGCACCTGGGGCGACCGGCACGTCGTCGACCGCACCCAGCGCGCCCCGATCTTCTTCGTGATCCTCGGCTCCATCGGAGTCGGATCCGTGGTGATGGTCCTCGGCCACGCCCCCACGGGCATCCTCGTTGCGATGCTCGCGCTGTGGGCGATGACCGTCGTCCTCCTCGCGGTGAACACCAAATGGAAGATCAGCGGACTCGGCGGTCGCGTCCGCGGTCGTCGCGATGCTCGCCGTCGTCCATTCCCCGTGGTGGATCGCCGTGTACGCCCTGGTCGTCGCCGTGTGCTGGTCGCGCGTCGCGCTGACGTACCACTCGATCGCCCAGACCGTGGCGGGCGCCTCGCTCGGCGCGGCCACTGCCGCCACGTTCCTTCTGGCGTAGGACTACGGCGCGAACGGACTGAGCCCCCTGCCCCCCTCGAACGGGACGGCAGGGGGCGCAGTGCGTGCGTCCCGGGTCTACGGGGTGAACTGCGGCAGGTCCAGTGCCGAGTTCGCGGTCCGTCCCTTGCGTCCCGCGATCCCGGTACGGGCGAGCAGAGGGAGCAGGCGAAGGGTCTGGTTGTGGAACCAGAACTGGGTCCGGGCGGACGGCGCGAGAATACGTTTCCCCTCGTCGGCGAGTGCCTGGTTCAACTCGGCGAAGGGGCGCGCTTGTTGTTCGTAGGCGGTGAACGCCTCGGTGTGGTTGCTGTGGGTGGCGAGGTGGCCGGCCAGGAGGTAGGCCCCCACGAGCGCCGTGCTGGAGCCCTGCCCGGACATGAAAGATGTGGCGTGTGCGGCGTCACCGGCCAGGGCCACGCGTCCCTGCGACCAGGTGGGCATGTGGATCTGGCTGACGACGTCGAAGAACAGGTCGTCGGCGGCGAGCATCGCCTCGACCATGCGGGGGATGTGCCAGCCGTCTCCCGCGAAGGTGTCGGCGACGAGGCGGCGCATCGTGTCGGGGTCGGTGTGGGCGCGCAGCGGGGGATCGCCGCGCTGGAAGATGAGGAAGGCGTGCAGGGTGTCGCTGTCCGCGGGGCACAGCATGCTCGCGGTTCGGCCCGGCGCGTTCCACATCAGTGCCTCGTGCGCCATACCGAACTCGTTGGGGATGGAGAATCCCGCGAAGCAGGCGCCGAGGTAGCGGTGGTAGGGCTCCTCGGGGCCGAAGGCGAGCCGGCGAGTGTTCGAGTGCAGCCCGTCCGCACCGATGACCAGGTCGAACTCCTGCTGACGGCCGCTGGTGAAGGTGACGTCCACGTGGTCGGTGTGCTGGTCGAGCGCGGCGATGGAGTCGCCGAACAACACGTCCACCCCGTCGCCGAGCGCTCCGGTCAGGGCCGTGGCCAGCGTGCCACGGGGGACCTCGATATCCCGGCCCTGGACACCGCCGCTGATCGCCTCCGGCCGGATCGACGTCAGCTTCCGGCCGGCCTCGGTGTGGAAGGTGATCTTGCGGGTGTCGACATGCGCCGCCCGCAGCTGCTCGGTGATGCCCATGCGGTCGGTCACCTGCAACGCCGTTCCCCGGATGTCGATCGGGTAGCCGCCGCCACGGAACCCGTCCGCCTTCTCCACCAGGGTGACCCGGAAGCCGGACCGGTCGAGCCAGTAGGCCAGCGCGGGACCGGCGATGCTGGCGCCCGAGACCAGGACGGTGCCCTTGCTCCTCGTATCCATGTCGGTGCCCCTGCTCAGCGGTCTGATTCCTGCCCGGCGAGGGCGCGCAGGGCGTCGTCCGCGTGCACCTGCATGCTCGTCTCGCTGCTGATGACCTTGACGACCCGGCTGTCGGGGCCGATCGCGAACGTCCACCGCTTCACCGGAGTGAACTTGCCCAGCAGACCGTGACGGGTGACCCCGAACAGCTCGGAGACGGTGCCGTCCGCGTCGGACAGCAGCGGGTAGTCGAAGGCGTGCTTGTCGGAGAACTCCTTCTGCTTGGCCACGCTGTCCTGGCTGATGCCGACCCGCTGGACGCCGGCAGCGGCGAACTCGGCCGCCAGGTCACGGAAGTGGCAGGCCTCCTTGGTGCAGCCGGCCGTCATCGCGGCCGGGTAGAAGAAGAGCGCCACCGGCCCTTCCCGCAACAGCCCTTCCAGGGAGCGCTTCACGCCGTCCTGGTCGAGCAGCTCGAACGCGGGTACAAGGTCGCCTTGCTTCATGTCGTACTCATCTCTTCCGGACTGATCAGGCCTTCGAGGCTGAATCGATGAATAGTCCCGGGGCGCGCCACTGCGCGGCCCCCGGGGGCGGACGGCCGCTCCTGGCCCTCGGCCGCCGTCGGCCGAGGCCCGGGAGCGGGGCTCAAGGGGGTGTCAGCCGATGCTGATGACGTACTTGCCCTTGCCGCGGCCCTCCGAGAACGCCTGGTGCGCCGCGGCGATGTCCTCCAGCGGGAAGACCGTGTCGACGGTCGGGCGCACCGCGTCTCCCGCGACGGCCATGGCCATGACGTCGTGGACCGCACGCTTGGGGTCACCCATGAAGGTGATCAGTCGGCCGTTGCCGTCGGCTTCGGTGTCGGCGAGGGCGCCGGTCGCGGGGTCCGGGGCGATGGCGACCATGCGGCCGCCGGGCTTGAGGAGCGCCCGGAACGCGGGGACGTCGGAGCCGACAGTGTCGAGGATGACGTCGAACGTGCCCAGCTCCTCCAGCTTGACGGTGCGGAAGTCGTAGGCATGGTGGGCGCCGAGTTCGCGGACGAAGTCGAGAGTGTCTTCTCCGGTGAGTGCGGTCACCTCGGCGCCGTGCGCGCTGCCGAGCTGTACGGCGATGTTGCCGACACCGCCCGACGCGCCTCGCACCAGGAGGGACTCCCCGGGGATCAGCTCGGCCTTCTCCACCAGCGCGGTGATGGCCGTGGTGCCCATCGGCAGGGACGCGGCCTCCACCATGCCGAGCGATTCGGGAACGATGCCCAGGCGCTCGGCCGGCACCGCCACGAACTCGGCGGCGCTGCCGAACCCGGAGGCCGCACCGAGGACACCCCACACCCGGTCCCCGACCGCCAGGTCGGTCACGTCGTCGCCAAGCTTGACGGCGACACCGACGAGGTCGAGCCCGATGCGCTGCGGGAAGTTGTCCCCGAACAGCTCCGCGTACTTGCCGGACCGTGCCGCCGTCTCCCCGCCGTTGACGCTGAGCGCACGCACCTGGACGAGTACCTCGTCGGCCTTCGGCTCGGGAACGGGAACGGTGCCGATGTACAGAACCTCGGGGCCCCCGAAGCTGTCGTAGAGGGCGGCCTTCATGGTGTCGTTCATAATTCTCACCTCGTGCGTATGCGGTGTTCGGTTCCTCCAACGTAAACTCGTAAACGGAAAACGTCGTCCGTTTCCGTGAGAGGTGAGAAGAAATGGCAGCCCAATTCTCTCGTTTCGACGCGAGCGTCGATATCGGAAGCAGTGCGGCAGGAAGTCAGCGGGCCGATGCCCGGCGCAACCGCGACCGTCTCCTGGAGGCCACCCGCGAGGTCTTCGCCGACCAGGGCATCAACGCCCCCATGACCTCCGTGGCCAGGCGTGCAGGCGTCGGAGTGGCGACGCTGTATCGGCACTTCCCCACCAGGGACGACCTGGCGCGGGCCGCGTTCACGGGGCAGATGTCCGCCTGCACCGCCGCGCTGACCCGGGCCGCCGCGGATCCTGATCCCTGGCGCGCCTTTACCGACCTGATTGAGACGGTGTGCCGGCTGCAGCGTGAGGAACGCGGATTTCCTGCGGCATTCATAGCGTCCTTTTCCCCCGACGATGTGGACGCGGCGTATGAACGGGAGCCCTCTGACCTTCAGGAGGACCTCAAAGCTCTCGTCCGGCGGGCCCAGGCCGCGGGTGTGCTGCGGCCCGACTTCCATCCCGCCGATCTGGGAATCGTGTGGCTCGCCAACGAGGGTCTCGTGACGGCGCTTCCCGACGATCCCGCAGCCTCGCGCCGGCTGGTCGCCTACCTGCTGGAGTCCTTCCGCACCGTCCCGGCCCGCGGCGCGCTCCCGCCCCCAGGCGTCGTAGAACTGGCCGACCTGGCAGACCGCCCGCGCGGGACTCGTCCATAAGCTACTGCTGCTTGAGCTGGAAGAACCCCTCCCGGAAGGGAGGGGCTCTTCTGTGCGTCGGAACTGGACGCTGTGGCGCTCCCCAGTCCCTTGCGCGGCTCCGACGTCACCGACGCGCTCAGCCGCGCACTCTTCGGTCCGGCGCAGATCTCGGGCAGCGCATACGAACTCGGGAAGCTGATCGTCAGGGCGCTCCTCAAGGCGGGCGTGTCCCTCTCCGACCAGGCAGCTCCCCCGAACAGTCTCGACCGGGCCGGATCTTGTTGTGTGCCATGCCGACCAATCCTTCCGGCCCGGCGCAGGGCCACGGGCCGGTTCCGGGGGTCTGCGGGGTGGTCTTCCGAGCAAGGTGTTGACGCCCGCCCGCACCGTCCTGCTGTTTCATAGGTGGTCACTCGTGAAACAGGCGATCACCCGGCGGTCCACCTGCGGCGATCATGTTTCATAAGTTGTTGCAAACGACTGGACGCCTGAAACGCCCTCATGAAACGGTCTGGGGCGTGAGCGACGACTTCAAGCGGTGGAATCGCACGCCTGCCTGATGTCCACCTGCGCCGCCCCCGCGGGCTCCCTGTGCCGGACCGGCAAGGGCAAGGTGGCCATCCAGTACCACACCGCCCGCTTCCGCCTCGTGCCCCAACTCGCCAAGGCTCTGAGCGTGCCGACCCCCGCCGTACGCAAGCCGGGCTCGGCATGGACCGAACTACCCCGGCCCGTGCGCGTCGGCGCCGAATCGGTCGGACGCGTCCGCCTCGGCTACGCCCGCGCCTCGACCGCCCGGCAGTCCCTGGACGCACAGCTCGACTCGCTCGGCGAGGCCGGGGTCACCCGGGTCTTCTCGGAGAAGATCTCCACCCGCGCCACCAAGCGCCCCGAGCTGGAGGCCGTCGTGAAGCTCGTCGGGGAGATCCGCTCTTCTGGTGTCGCCGCCACCCTCGTCGTGCACGAGCACAAGCGGCTCGGCCGCGGCATCGAACTCGCCATGCTCGCCGAGGAGCTGAAGGCGAGCGACGTCGGCCTGGAGTTCCTCACCGGAGAACTGAAGGGCTCACACGAGCCGTCCGGCATCGTGTTCACCGTGCTCGCGGCCATGTCTGGCATGGCGCTACACCTGCGCAACCAGGAGATGAGCCTGCGCGACATCGCCAAGCGCCTTGTCATCACCACCGGCGCGAAGAAAGGGCAGCACCCCTCGCCCGCTACCGTCATGAGGATGCTCCACGAACACGACGAACAGGCCGCCGCGACGGCAGCCACGTGATCCCCCGGCTAGTTTGCGGCTGGTGTCTGAGCTAGGACTCCAGGGCCACGAACGCGCGATGCGCGTCCGCGGCTGCTGCCCCGGCTGCCGAACCGACCGACTGTTGCCGGGCAGAAAAGACGCTGGTGCACCGGTCTGCCGCGACTGCGCAGGCATCACCCGCAACTTCCTCTGCGACCGCTGCGGCTTCGAAGGGCCCTTGCTCGGCAGGCGCCTCTGCGAACGCTGCACCCTCGCCGACACCCTCGGCCGACTCCTCGACGACGGCACCGGACGTGTCGCTCCTTCACTACAACCGTTGGTCAATGCCCTGCTGGAGATGGACGGGCCCAAGAGCCGCCTGATCTGGCTCCGCAACCCCAACGTCGTCCGCCTCCTGCGGGACCTGGCCACCGGCACCGTCCCACTCACCCACGACGGGCTGCACCAGGAAACACCCTGGCGAACTGTCGTCCACCTGCGTGACCTGCTGATGGACAGCGGCGTCCTGCCGCGCGTCGACCGGCAGCTCATGCTCTATCAGCGTTGGCTGACCGAACGGCTCGCCACCATCGAGGACCCCGAACACCGTCGTCATCTTCAGCACTTCGCCGTCTGGCACCAGATGCGGCGCCTGCGGAGCAAGGCAGAGAAAGGGCCGTTGGGACGCTCCCAGACGAGCCAGACGAAACAGGAGATCACCCAGGCCGGCGCGTTCCTCACCTGGCTTGCCGACCGAGGCCGCACCATCGAACACTGCCAGCAGGCCGACCTCGACGCCTGGCACACAGAGAAGCTGGCCACCCGGCGCCCGGCCCAGACGTTCCTGCGCTGGTGCATGAAGACGAGCCGGATGTCCCGCCTCACCCTGCCACCCCAGGTCATCAACCAGGACCAAGCGCCGCTGCACCAGCATCGCCGACTCGCCATTCTCCGGCGGGCACTCAACGACGACTCTCTGCCCCTGCGGGCCCGGGTCGCCGCCGCGCTCGTTCTCCTCTACGCGCAACCCGTCACCAGCATCGTCCGCCTCACGGTCGACGACGGGGCCACCGTCGCCGTCCGGCTGGGAGATCCGCCGTCCCCGCTCCCAAAGCCCGTCGCTGACCTCATGCGGGCCTACATCCAGTCCCGCCAGCACCTGCCCTACGTCAGCAGCAGAAGTTCACAGTGGCTCTTCCCCGGCCGCCAGCCCGGACAGCCCATGAACCCGGTGAGCCTCCAAGTCCACCTGCGAGAGATCGGCGTCCCGCCGCAGCGCGGCAGGACCTCCGCGATCCGACAACTCGTCCTCCAGGCCCCGGCTCCCGTCATCGCGAAGGCCCTCGGCTACCACGACAAGACAGCCACCCGCCTGCTTACCGAAGCCGGAGGAACCTGGAGCCGATACGCCCCTGGCGACCACTCACGGTGACGTCAGGATTGACCTCACTGAGTCCAATTATGGAAGCGCGCCCGCTTGGGACCGCACGCGCCGTGGGCGAGGGCCTTGTCGTAAGCCCGCTGCATGGCGGCGTCGGCTTCGGCCTTCGGCGCATTCATGGGGATGTAGGCCCCGGAGTAGACGACGCACGACGAGTCGTAGACCGGCCACAGCGCCCACGACCCGAACGCGACGACGGCGGCCGTCACTGTGAGCACGGCTGTGACTCGGCGGCGCGGCGTGGAGAAAGAACGGGATATCACCAGCGGATGGTACGGAAGGGCGCACAGGCAGCGGACGACTGGGGTCTTGTGCCAGCAGATGATGGCACCTTCGACGACCACACACGGTGACACCACGACTGACCTCACCGAGGAATACGCGATACCTCAACATGTGGGCCTACCAGTCAAGCGTCGGCTACAGGTCCGCAATCCAGGGGTGCCCCGGGTGTATGCGGGTGAGCAGCTCGGCCAGGTTCTCGCGCTGAGCCGAGGTCATGTGCGGGACGGTCGCCTCGAAGTCTGTTTGATCCTTTCGGCGGGCGTGCTTAGCCTTGAACAGCAGGACCAGTTCGGGCGCCAGATACGGGATGCCGTCCTGGGTGTGATGGACGATGTCGCTGTAGGGAAGCCGGATCCTCTCATCGCGTCGGCAGATCCAGGTGTCGCCGTCGTGCGGTTCGCGGAACACGTCGAGCAGGTAGTTTCCGGTGGCCGGATCGCGGAGCCATGTCTGATGCACGGCGGCCAGCACCTCCGGTGTGGCGTCCTCCCAGATCCGCCCGCTGCCTGCCGCGTCGAAGACGTATCCGGGGAAGCGGTGGCGAACCTCGGGAAAGCTCGCGGCCGGAATCGCGATCTCGATGTCTCCATGAGTGCGCGTCTGCATGCCGCGGAACAAGTCCAGCGCCCAGCCCGCGGCCACGTACCAAGGGGTGCTGATCCCGGCCATCTGCTGCGCGACCTCACTCGGGGTCCAGCAGGATGACCACCTGGCGTGGAGGGCTTCGATCTCGTCGGGTGACAGCTCGATGCCGCCGCCGGGCAGTTGCTCGCTCACCGCGGGAATCTATCAGCCGAGTCGAAGGTCCCTGGAGCCGTACGCGGAGCCGGCCCACGCAGCCGCAGCGAACCCGGCCTTGAATTCCGTGGTGATCCACCGGCTGGCGACGATGCAGGGACAGCGTGAGTGACCGCTGCGGGGGAGCGCGGCGGGTGGGTGCCGACAGCAGCGCGGCAAGGCTCTCTCCCCGGTGTGAACATCGATGAGAGAGATAACAGCAAGAAGCCCTCGCTTCGCCAGCGGGCCGGGCACCCCGGCCCCGGGCGGCTCGGAGGGGCGCAATGACCGTACCGGACCGGGATGTTGCGATTCGGTTCGACACGGACCGATACGAAAGCTGCAGCAGAAGGGGAGGGGGTACCTTCCCGCTTTTTGCTGTTATCCATCATGTCAGGACTGGATCCGTACGCTGGGGCGCATGCCGCCCACCCGTACCCGCCCGGCCGACGCCTCCACCGCGATCGGCCACTTCCTCGACGTGCTCGAAGCCCGCGGGTACATGCACGGGACGCGACGGCTGCGCGCCCACTTCCTCAACGAGTATCTGGAGCACGCCCTGAGCGAGGAGCAGAGCACCACGCTCCCCGTGGACGAGCTGATGGACCCCGCCCGCGCCGACGCCTGGCTCGCCGCCGCGGCCGCCGGCGGGACCCGCAGCCGCAACACGCTCACCGGCCCGGACGCCGTCGCCGCCAGCAACACCCAGCGCGTCCGCATCCAGACATGGAACTCCTTCGCCGAACACCTCGGCCTCCCCCTACGCCTGGAGACGCCCCCGGCCGCACACGGCGACTGGCTGGAGCCCGAGGAGTCCCACAGACTGCTGCGCACCCTCGCCGTGAAACGCCCCGTCGGCTCCAACGCCGCCACCGCGATCCGCACCGCCGCGGTGGCGGCCCTCGTCGCCGCCACGGGCCGCTCCGTACCCGGCCTCCACCGCCTGGACGTCGCCGACGTCGACCTCGAGCACCGGCCCTTCCCCCAGATCGGTCTGGACACCGGGCCGCACCCGCTCGACAAGGACACCGCCGACATCCTGCGCCGCTGGCTCGACGTCCGCGCCGGCATCACCCGGCAGCTCGAAGGCACCGACCCCGGCTACCTCTGGATCCCCACGAAACCCGGCCGCCCCCGCGGCGGCGAGGAACCCCCCAAGCCCGGACTGACCCGGGCCGCCGTACGCACCCTGCACTCCGCCCACCGCAACCTCGTCCTGCAGGTTTTCGGAGCACCCCTGCGCCCCGGGGCTCTGCTGCTGTCCCGCCCATGACGGGGGTGTGCGGGAAGCACGGGCCCTGCACGCACTGCGCGGGCTGGTGACCAGCACCGGACGGCGCTCCCGCCTGCGCCGTACTCCCGACGAAAGAAGCTACTCGGCAACCCATTCGTGTGGCCGGCCACCGTGCCACCAGACCGTATCCGGGTCATCAAGCAGGGAGGGATCCTCATCGAGGCCCGCTCTTCGCAGGAATTCGACCACGTCGCGGTCGCTGTAGGCGACGCCGATGACCTGTGTCCGGCCACGAGTCCGTACAGACACTCTGCGGCCACCATCAGCGCTCAGCTGGTGAACAGTCACGGGCGCAGTCATTCCTCCACCCTGCTCCCGGCTAGTACCTGGCGCCACCACAGTGGTGCGCCCGTAGTACGTGGCAGGCGAGACCGTCCGGTACTCCGAACCCGTGCCTCTGAACGCCGACCGGAAGGATCAGCGTCACCCCTGTCAGCGAGGTCCTGCAGGAGCCGCCGTCTCAGAGCCGGGCCTGACCACGGGGCAGTGAACGGGAGGTGTCACGTCCGGACGTGCGGCAGGGTCGCGTTCGGCGACGTGTCGGGCAACCGTGCCGACGCCGGGGCCCCCGAACGCCTCTCGGACAACCGCCCCTCCGCCAAGCTGGTTGGGAACACAACGCCGTGATGGCCTCTGCGAAGCGATCCGACCGTCAAGCGAGGGGTGACCGCAGGGCCTTCGAGGTTCGGTCGGAGCGGTCCGGCACCGAGGCGCCTTGGCGCTGCCGGGCGAGAACTGCGCTGACCGTCTTGCCGCCGGACGGTCTGCGGGTGACTGAGGTGGTGTGGGCGAGGCGGTTGACCATGGGCCAGCCGAAGCCTCCGGCGCTGCCGTTCAGGTCAGGGATGCGCATGTGCGGCGCCTGCGGGTTCCGGTCGTGCACGGCCACCTCGATGCTGCCCGGGTGCGCGGCCAGGTCCAGAGTGCAGCTGCCGCCGCCGTGGCGCAAGCCGTTGGTGACGAGCTCCGAGACGACCAGGACCACGGTGTCGGCGGCCTCGGCTGGAAGCGGATCCGCGAGACCCGCAAGGAAGTCCCGAGCGATGTCGCGTGCGACGGCGACGGACGTTGCGGATCGCGCGGGTACGACAGTGACGCTCGTCGTGTCCATCAGGTCACCTGGCCTCTGCATCGTCATGCCCGGTTGTCTGAGCGGTGCTTGTGCCCGGTCTGTGGTCCGCCAATCCTGTGTCATCGCTGTTCGAGTCAAACTACCTCTTCGTCGAACGCACGAAAATCTATGGTGACGGGAGTAGACATTGGGTGGTGGTCTGGTTATGGTTTCTCTCGTAACCCAGGAAGACAGCAGGGCCTGGCAGAAACGAACTGCCGGGCAGTAGTGCCCGAAGTTGCAGTTGGCAGGACGGTGCGGTGGTGGAGTTTCGAAGCCAGGATTGTTGGGCGGCGACGGGACTGGCGACCGGACCGGGTGGCCCGCAGTGATCAGGGGCCGCCGTGAGCAGTACCGCAGTTGACGCAGTACCCGTAAGTGCGGGACGCAGTACCCAGCAGTGAAGTCAGTGAGCAGCACCTCGGTGAAGGCGTCGGCTGCGGACGCGCGCACCGGGAAGTTCGGCAGTGGGGTTCCAAGCCAGAGCAGACGCAGGACGGGCGACGGGGCCGGCTGCCGAAGGGCGGCGCTGTCACAGGCCGCTGAGCAGTTCGCAGTACCAGCAGTACGCAGTTGATCACCGAGGAAAGAACGGAGGAGCCAGGCGCCATCAGGATCGCCCGGGCGGAAGTCTTGGGCCCGGGTACCGCAGGACATCGATAGTGAGGTGGTCTCCGGTCAAGCAACCGCGATCCCCGTACCCCCGACAGCATTCCCGTCGGGTCAGCGGAAACAGAACGCCGGCGCAGTACCAGGGCCGGCAGATGGTGTAGCAGTTCCTTCGGGGCCTTGGTGTCGTACGACACCAAGGCCCCTCGAGCGTGTTCCACAGAGAGGTGCAATGACAGCAGAGGACACCTTCGGCCGTCTCGACGACGACGACTACCCCGCCTACACCATGGGCCGGGCCGCCGAGATGATCGGCACCACCCAGGGCTTCCTCCGCGCCATCGGCGAAGCCCGCCTGATCACCCCGCTGCGCTCCGCGGGCGGGCACCGCCGCTACTCCCGCTACCAACTGCGCATCGCCGCCCGGGCCCGGGAACTCGTCGACCGCGGGACCCCGATCGAGGCCGCCTGCCGCATCGTCATCCTCGAAGACCAGCTCGAAGAAGCCCAGCGCATCAACGCCGAATACCGCCGCGCCGCCGAGTCGCCTGCGCCGGGATCTTCTCGGCGTTCTCCGGGAACCGGGCCTCCACCTCCAGCAGCGTCCAGGCCTCGATCAGGTCCTCCGGCTCCCACTCCTGCCGCACGCCGGGCTCCCTCCGGTCGTCATGACCGGACCGACGTCGCCGAGCACGGCCCCCGATGAACCCAGAAGATCGAAAACGCTGACGAGCACACCCCAGATCCACTACAGAGAGCTACGTGTCACTGCGCGGCAGCCTCGGGAGACCAGGGCCAATTCCGGATGTCCTGTCGCATTGAGGCTGTCCACCGCGAACGAGACTTCCGTGAGGCTCCGCGCTAAGCCTTGATGGGTGCGGCCGACCTGGCGGCCTGCTCGATCTTCGCGCAGTGGGCTGCACGGGCTTCCTCGTCGATCTGCTTCTCGTGTTCGGCGCGCAACCCGGTCCGGCCGTCGAGGCCCTCGCGCAGGATATCGGCGTGCCCGGCATGCCGGATGGACTCGCCGAGGACATGGACCATGATGGCGAACAGGTTCGTGTCGGCATAAGGCTCCGGCCACCATGGCACGTGGCCGGGGGCGTCGAGGGGAAGCTCGTTGATCGTCGCGTCCGAGTGGTCCCACGTGCGCCGGTAGAACCCGATGATCTGATCGGCGGTCTCGTCCTCGGCCACCCACAGATCGCTGCCGTCGGAGTCCTGCCACCGGGGCAGCCGTTCCGGGGAAGGGCGGCCGAAGACCTCGCCGAAGTACCTGGCCTCGACACCGGCCACGTGTTTGACCAGGCCGAGGAGGTTGGTCCCGGTCGCTGTCAAAGGTCGGCGGGCGTCGTATTCGGACAAGCCGTCGAGTTTCCAGAGCAGCGCCTCGCGGTCCCGCCGCAGTCTCCCGTGCATATTGTCTTTCGCGAACTCATCGATCATGCGGCATGAGCCTGCCATGGGCTGCCCGTGGTATCAAGATCCCTTACGT
Organism: Streptomyces sp. NPDC102451; assembly: GCF_044765485.1. Taxonomy (NCBI): domain Bacteria; kingdom Bacillati; phylum Actinomycetota; class Actinomycetes; order Kitasatosporales; family Streptomycetaceae; genus Streptomyces; species Streptomyces sp. NPDC102451. The sequence continues at coordinate 41,615 of NZ_JBIWKD010000028.1, forward strand.
GGTCCGCAACGACTGGCAGAGCCGAGGCCTGACACTGGCCGCCGCCCTGACCTACGGCAAGAAGCTCGCGGAACGTGCCACGTGAGACAACGTGTGCGTCGGGCGGCCACGCGAGCACCGTAAGAGGCCCAGCACGGGCTGACGCGCCGGTGGGTGCTGCTACCAGGCGTGAAGAACCTGGTAGCAGCACCGAGGCCGCCGCCCCGTCCATCGACCCGTCAGTGGGCTGCAGTGTCAGCCCACGGGATCCGGAGGCCGTCAGGCCGCGACGAGTTCGTCCGCGAGGAACTCCTCGACGAACTTCCGCGCCCGGCGGTCGAAATCGGTGTACTGCGCCTCCCGCTCGGCGCCGGAGGCCGCTTCGCCGACCAGCAGGTTGCCCTCGGCGTCGATGCGCTGCGGTCGCTCCTCCGCGTTCAGGAGCAGGCCTACGGTGGAACGGGAGAAGCCGCAGTAGTAGGCGATGCCGTCGCTCAGGTTGGTCTCCAGGACGGACTGCATCGACTCCGCGATGGGGTCGTCGGAGGTGGCGCCGGCCAGAGCCAGCCACAGCATGCGCTTGCCCGCCAGGCGGGACTTGCTGCGGCCGTAGGCGAACCCGTAGTTCCATACGCGGTCGATCCATCCCTTGAGGACGGCGGGCACGCTCTGCCAGTACACCGGGAAGACGGCGACGACGGCATCGGCGTCGAGGACCCGCCGCATGTGGGCGTGCGTCTCGTCCGAGTACGGCTTCTCCCGGTTGCCCCAGTCCGGCTGGTCCTCCACGTTCATCCGCGGGTCGAACCCCTCGGCGTGCAGGTCGAGCAGGTCGATGCGGTATCCGGCGGCCTCGAGCTGGGCAGCCGCGCGGCGGGCGGTGTGGGCGGTGAGGGAATCGCTGCGGTGGTGCGCGACGACCACGAGGGCTGTCCTGGTGTCACTGCTGTGCTGCGGCACGGTGTCTCCCGAGGGCTCGATCTGTGCGGTGAGTCCAGTACAACCGCGGCACCGTAGATGATCCATGGGAGAAACTCTCCAGGACATAGGAGATCGTCTACTACGATTGGGCTGTGGATCCTCTGAGTTCACTGCTGAGCGGCATCCGGGCCGAGGGCTCGGTCGTCAGCCACGCCGTCCTGACGGCGCCCTGGAGTATCACCTTCGCCGACGCCGCTCCGCTCACCATGGTCACCGTGCTGCGAGGTGGCGGCACGCTGCTGCTGTCCGACGGCAACGAGCGGGCGATCGGCCCGGGCGACACGGCCATCGTCCAGGGCCCCGCACGGTTCCGCCTCGCTGACGAGCCTGCCACGGTCCACCGCCCCCACAGCGTGTACGAGATCAACTGCTTCACCGCGGACCCCGCGTGTACCGGCGAGGAACTCGACGGGATCCACTGGGGCACCGGCCCGGAGGGAGCGACCGCGCTGATCGTGGGCGCCTACCGCGCCTCGGGGCACCGCCACGAACGGCTCCTGCGCGCCCTGCCGCCCGTCCTGGTCGTCGCCGAGGACGCCGAGGTCTGCGCCTGGCTGGAGAGCTCCGCCGCCGATGCCGCCCGGCTCTCCGCCGGTTCACAGGCGCTGATGGACCGGCTCCTCGACTGGGCTCTGGTCTGCACGCTGCGCACCTGGTTCGACCGGGCGGGCGCCGACGCGCCCGGCTGGTACCGCGGCCTCGCCGACCCGGTCCTCGCCCCCGCCCTGCACGCGTTCCACGGGCGGCCCGCCGAGAGCTGGACGGTCGCGTCGCTGGCCGCTCAAGCCGGCGTCTCCCGGGCACTGTTCGCCCGGCGCTTCACCGAGCTGATGGGCCGTCCGCCCCTCACGTACCTCACCGAGTGCCGCATGGCCGACGCCGAGGCGCTCCTGGCCGACACCGACCTCAGCATCGCCCAGATCGCCAAGGCCGTCGGCTACGCCGATGCCTTCGGCTTCAGCACCGCCTTCAAACGCCACAAGGGCCTCAGCCCCAGCACGTTCCGCACCGCGGCGGCGTGAGTCACGGCTCCGGTGAGACACCGGCCGACCTGGAGGTCATGCCTGCAGGCGCCTGATCCACGGGTGAGGTCCGTACGTCGTGGAGATCGCATCGACGAGCCAACGTCGTTGCTGATCCGTGAGCACGGGCAGCGCAGCGTCGAAGTCCTCTTCATCCTTGGGCCGAGGTGCCCTGGCCTTGTAGTAGAGCTGCACGTCCGGGGCGAGAAAGGGAACACCGTCGGCCGAGGCCATCCCCAGCGTTCCAGTGGCAGGACCTCGTCCGACGCCCACGGACGCAGGCTTCCCGGTGGATCGGCGGCCCACCATTGCCGGCCCGGCAGAGCCTGCTGGGCCATGAGCTGGTCACGCCGCAGCAGCAGGACGTCCACGTCCCCATGGCTCCGGATTCGGCGGCCCGCTGCGAGCTCGATCGCAAGGCCTCCGGCCACCCACCAGCGGGAATCCAAGCCGGAGAACCTCGCGACAACCTCGCTCAGAGAGGCGGGATCCCACCTGCCGAACGGAGCCCGGAGACGTGTCATGTCGCTCATTCTCCCGTGGCTGCCCTTGAGCCGACGTACACCCCCGTTGATCAAACGCCGTTGATCGCACGTCGTTGATCACGAGCCGTTGTACGTCCAAGAGGTCCTGGAGCGCGTCCTACGCAACGTCAGGTCGTGTCATCAGCGGCGACCGCACGTGCAGTTCCAGGCTGGGGCCGGTCAGGGGCGGGGTGCTCCAGGTCGCCGTCGCGGTTCCCGCGTCGGCGTCGACGGCCAGCCGGACGCGGTGCGGCGTGGTGATGACGTACAGATCGGCGACGTAGGCGCTGCCCTGCCAGGCACCGGCCGCGACGACCGGCCGGCCGAGCGGGGCGCTCTCCCGCCAGTCACCGTGGCCGACCTCGATGTCGAAGAGCGACTCGAATCGTACGAGCCATCCGCCGTCGGTGGGATCGACGGTGACCGTCGTTCCGTCGGGCAGGGCCGACCCCTCGGCCGAGGCGTCGAGTTTCGCGCCGACCGCACGCCCCGGGTCGGCCGAACCCAGCACCGGCGGCAAGGAGAGCTGCCGCAGCCGATCGGCGAGGATCTCGTCGTCCTGGGCGCTTCCCGCGTGCCCCACGCCGGGCAGCAGACACTCCCGGACCGCGTCCAGCACGTCCTGGGACTCTCCTTGGGCGGTCACGGCGACGACGAGATCGTGGGACGGGACCACCACACACTGCTGCCCATAGGAGCCATGGCCGTGGTAGCCGTGACGCGACATCCAGAACTGGTAGCCGTAGCCGTAGGAGAAGTCAGCCTGGTCCGATCCGTCCAGGATCCACTCGCTGTCGATGTGCCGACTGGTCGCCAGCTCCACCCACTCGCGTGGTACCAGCTGTTGGCCTCCCCACATGCCTCCGCGCCGCAGCAGTTCACCGAAGGCGGCGACGCCCTCGGTCGTCAAGTGCAGTCCGTGGAATCCGAAGGCGGCGCCACTGGCCACCCGGTCCCACTCCGCGTGGGCGATACCCATCGGCGTAAAGAGGCGCTCGTCGAGGAACTCCGGAAGACCGCGGCCCGTGACCCGCTCCACCATCCGGGCCAGGATGTAGGTGGTCGAGTTGTCGTAGACGTGCCGCGTTCCCTCAGCCGCGGCGAACGGCAGGCTCAGGAAGCCCTTCACCAGGTCGTCGGGTTCCCGCTCCCACGCCTCGGCGAGGCTGTCGGTGGGGTGCCCCGACGTCATGGACAGCAGGTGGTGAACGGTGATGCGGCGCCCCTGCTCCGAGACGTCGGCCGGGACGCGGTCGGGCAGCACGTCCACCACGCGGTCGTCCAGCGAGAGCAGCCCGTCGCCGATCGCGAGCCCCACGGCGATCGACGTGAACGACTTGGTCAGCGAGTAGAGCAGGTGCGGGCGGTCGGCCGAGTACGGCGCCCACCAGCCTTCGGCCACGACGTGACCGCGGTGCACGACCATGATGGAGTGGCTCTCGCCCGATCGCGCTTCGATCCTGTCCAGCATCGCGGAGATCGAACGGGACGATATCCCCGAGGCGGCAGGCGCCGAACGGGGAAGCAGGGTGCGCTGAGACGGCATTGCGGCTTTCTAGCACATCCATACGGACCCGGGTTCGACTGCGAGTGGGACGTCGAGCCGGACTTCGGACGCGCCGCCGACGGACAGCACATCTCCCCGTGACGGAACGGCTGCCTCGGGACTGGTGAGCTCGCAGTTCAGGTATCGCGTATTCCGCGGACGGGGCCGGTTCAAGGCCCGGATCCCCTCAGCAGATATTCGAATGCGGGTGCAGCGGTCGCGCTCTAGGCTGCGCCCTCGGGGGAGATCGAGGCCCTCTATGGACCGTCAGTTGATCGGAGATGCACAGGGTATGACCAGTCAACTGTTCGCGATCTGCTTCAACGCGACCCGGCCGTCGGACCTGGCACGGTTCTGGTCCGGGGTCCTGGGCTGGGAGCCGGCCGGCGGTCCGGACGACGACGTCGCGATCCTGCCCCCCGACAGCACCGGGTTCCGCATCCGTTTCCTGCCGAGCCAGGAGCCGAAGACCGGCCAGAACCGGGCACACTTCGACCTGACGAGCGCCTCCCCGGAGGGCCAGCAGCAAACAGTGGCCAGGGCGCTGGAATTCGGCGGGAAGCACATCGACGTAGGCCAGCGCCCGGAGGAGGGGCACGTGGTGCTCGCCGATCCGGACGGCAACGAGTTCTGCGTCATCGAGGCCGGCAACAAGTTCCTCGCCGACACCGGCTTCATCGGCGCGCTGGCCTGCGACGGTACGCAGGAAGTCGGCTACTTCTGGAGCAAGGCGCTGCAGTGGCCGCTGGTCTGGGACCAGGACCAGGAGACCGCGATCCAATCCCCGGACGGCGGTACGAAGATCACGTGGGGCGGCCCCCCGGTGGCGCCGAAGACGGGCCCGAACAGGCTGCGGTTCGAGCTGGCACTCCCCGCCGACGCCGACCAGGAGGCGGAGGTCGACCGTCTGCTCTCGCTCGGCGCGACACGCGCCGGCACCGGCGACGGCAGCCAGGTGCTGATGCTTGACCCCGACGGCAACGAGTTCTCCGTACGGACGCACCGGTAGGAGCTGCGGTCGCGGGTGGCGGGCGGGCCGGGAGTCGGACGAGCTGCTGGTCGTAGAGCTGCTGTGCTGATCCGAGCCGTCAGCCCGAACCCGCGACCAGCGCCTCGCCGAGCGGGGTGCGCCGGTAGAGCACCGACCGTCCGGACCGGGCGCGGACGAGCAGCCCCGCGCCTCGCAGGATGGCGAGGTGGTCTCCTACCGCGCCGGGTGCCATGGCGAGGCTTCGGGCGAGGTGGCTGGTACTGGCTGGGGCATCCAGCGCCAACAGCAGCCGTGCTCGGGCCCGGCCGACCAGAGCGGTCAGCGCGTCCGGTTGGGGTGCAGCTTCCTGCCCGCCCCACAGGGCGGCGGTGCCTCGGGCACGGTAGACCAAGGTCCTGGGCCAGGGGTCTTCCAGGTGGGCGGCGATATGCCCGACGAAGACCGAAGGGATCAGCAGCAGCCCGTCGCCGGTGAGGCGGACTGTTCCGCCTCGGAAGAAGTCGATCTCGATACCGCCGGCGCGCCAGGCGATGCCCGGGTGCAGGTTCTCGATGGTCGTGGCCCATCCGTGTTCGCCGATCACACCCACCCGGTGCACGACATCGCGCTCACAGATCGCGCGCAGTTGCGGCCAGTCCGCGGCGAGCAGCTTGTGCCATGCCTGGTCCATCGCCTCGGCGATCCTGGAGACGGCGTCCGGCGAGTCCAGCACCGCGCGAACGCGGGGATCGCGGGTGGACGGGCCGGTCGCGGTGGTGGCGAATTCGTGGCGGGCCGCTTCCAGCGGTGTGGCCCTGAGCACGGCCAGGTCGTCCGCCCAGGTCTGGTTGAGACCGCGCGGAGGCGGGGCGACGAAGTTCGGTCCGCCGTGCGGGGCCTGGAGAGCGAGGGCCGCGTCCAATTCGGTCTCGCGGCGCAGCCGTTCAAAGGCCGGCAGGAGCCGGGCGGCCCAAGCTCGCGGCAGCGGCTGGCCCTGGCCGATGAGCGAGCGCAGCAGCAAGCAGAGGTCCAGCGCGGGCGACAGTGCGAAGCGGCTGCGCAGCAGGTCCTCGACGGAGACTTCGAAGCGCAGCACCCGGTCATGCTACCGAGATGTTGTTCCGATTCGTCCAGCGACGAATCATTGGTGAGCGGCGTGGGCGCACGGCGAGGCTGGCCGTCATGACCTCAACCGCCGACCCCGCGCAGGGCAACCACCGTGCCACCTATCGGGAGGTGCTGGCCGAGCCGCGATTCCGGCTGCTCTTCTCGACCCGCACCGTCGCGATCACTGCGGACGCGCTGCGGATCACCACGTTCTCGGTGCTGGTCTTCTCGGCCACCGGCTCCGCCCTGCTGAGCGCACTGGCCTTCGGCATCGGCTTCATCCCCCAGCTGTTCGGCTCGCTGCTGCTGGGCTCACTGGCCGACCGACTGCCGCCCCGTGCGCTCATCACCGGCGGCTACGCCTTGACGTGCGCCGCCGCCCTGCTGCTCGCCCTGGTGCGGATGCCGATCGCGGCAAGCCTCGGTGTCGTGGCGCTGGTCGCCCTCGCCACACCCGTGTTTCACGGCGCGTCGAGTCGGCTGGTCGCGCAGTCGCTGGAGGGCGACGCCTATGTACTGGGCCGTTCACTGAACAACATCGCTGCCTCCGGCGCGCAATTGTTCGGTCTGGCGCTGGGAGGTGCGGTCGTCGCGGCACTCGGCCCGCGCCGGGCGCTCGCGGTCAGCGCCGCCCTCTACCTCGGCTGCGCGCTCGCTGTCCGCATCCGGCTGCCCCACCTGCGGCCAGGAGAATTCGGCGGGGCCCGGGGCGACGGCGGGGCCGTCCGGGCAAGCCTGCGCGGTGCCGGCCTGCTGCTGCGTGGGCGCACGGTGCGACGACTGATGCTGGCCCAGTGGCTGCCGCCCGCGTTCGTGGCGGGCGCGGAAGGCCTGATCGTCGCCTACGCCGGAGCACGCCACTTCGCGCCCGGCTCGTACGCGGTGCTGATGGGCTGTCTGCCGGTCGGCATGCTGGTCGGCGACCTGCTGGTGGGCCGACTGCTACGGCCACTCACCCGGGAGCGACTGGTGGTCCCGTTGATCGCGCTGATGGGACTGCCGCTGGTCGGCTTCGCTGCCGAGCCCGGAGTGGGCGTCTCGTCCTGTCTGCTGCTGCTCTGCGGCTTCGGATTCGCCTACGGTCTCGGCCTGCAACGGCCGTTCCTGGAAGCCCTGCCGCAAGACGGCCAGGGCCAGGCCTTCGGTCTGCTCGGCTCCGGCGGCATGACGCTGCAGGGCGTCGGGCCGGCCTGCTTCGGTTCGGTGGCCGCAGGCATCGGAACAGGCGGCGCAATGGCCCTGGCAGGCGGCGCGGCGGCGCTCACCGCCGGCTGGATCCTCACCTGGCAGCCGCCCTCCTCGCCGGTCCCCGTACCGAACTGCTCCGGCCTCGGGGGACATCGGTACGGCGGTTGACGCTGAGAACGATCATGGTTCGGTCGGTGCGATGGCTCTGAGCCCGTGGTGATTCATGGATTCGATGCGGACCGATACAGCGGGCGGGTGGCGAAGTTGCGTACAGCGGGCGACCAGGTCCTGTCGCTATGCCGTGCGGCGGCATCCGACGAGGAGGGTTGCGACCATGTGCTTGGCATCGGCCTGGTCGTAGTCGGGGCCGGTGATGCAGAGGTTTCCGATGGCGCGCATGAGTGTGTAGGCGGTGAAGCCGGGGTTGAGTTCGTCGGCGGCGGTGCAGGCGTCGAGCAGCGTTGCGCAGGCCGGGACCAGGGTGTCGAGCATGAGGGCGTGGAGGTTCTCCAGCCCTGGATCACCGGACCCCAGGGCGGCACCGAGGCCGTGCTTGGTTACCAGGAACTCCACGAACGCGTCCGCCCAGCGGGTCAGGGCGGTGAACGGGGAGGCCGAGTCCTCCAGGAGCTGGGGCGCGAGTGCGGTGCAGGTGTCGATCTGGTGCCGGTAGACGGCGGTGACGAGGTCCGCCCGGGTCGGGAAGTTCCGGTAGATGGTGCCGACGCCGACGCCGGCGCGTTCGGCGATGTCACGGATGGGGGCTTGGACGCCCTGGGTCACGAAGACCGCCGATGCGGCCGCCAGCACGCCGCTGCGGGTGCGCTGTGCCTGCGCTTGACGTACTCCGCCCGATTCAGGCACGAGACTCTCCCTTTACTCGCGGAACAATGTTCCGCTAGATTGGCGGAACGGCGCTCCGCCAAAGTATGGCAGAGCGATCCCATAGAGAAGGCGCAGGACCCCCATGTCTTCCAGCCACCCCGATCAGCGGATCGTCGCGGTCAAGCCCATCACCGTTCCCGCGCCCGGCCGCGGCGTCGACCTCCAGGTGAAGGTCACCGCCCCACTGTCAGGCCAGAACCTTCCCGTCATCGTGTTCTCCCATGGCAACGCATGGTCCCTGGACGGATACGAACCCCTCGCCGACCGGTGGGCAGCCGCCGGATTCGTCGTCGTGCAGCCCACCCACCTGGACTCCCGCCGCAACGGCATCGGGTGGGACGACCCCCGCTTCGCCACCATCTGGCGCGTCCGGATTTCCGACCTCCACGCGGTCCTCGACGGCCTCGGTGACATCCTTCTCCAGGTCGGCGGCTTGGAGACCCGTGTCGACCATGAGCGCATCGCGATCGTCGGCCACTCCTGGGGCGCCCAAACCGCTGGCGCGATCCTGGGCGCGCGCGTGTTCGACGCCGACGGCATTTCCGGAGAGGACTTCTCCCACTCCGCGGTCTCGGCCGGCGCGCTGATCGCCGCGACCGGAACCGGCGACACGCTCACCCCGTTCGCTGTCGAACACCTTCCGTTCATGAGGCCGGACTACTCCACCATGACCACCCCGGCCCTGGTCATCGCGGGCGGCAAGGACCAGTCCCAGCTTTCCACCCGGGGACCGGAGTGGTTCACCGACGCCTACCACCTCAGCCCGTCCCCGAAGAGCCTGCTCGCCATCGCCGAGGGCGAGCACACCCTGGGCGGCCTCGCCGGCGAGATGGTCGCCGAGACCACCGACGAGGACCCCGCCCGCGTCGCTCTCGTCGCCGACGCGATCTCCGCCTACTTCCACGACGCCTTCAAGCTCGACGACTCCGCGTGGGCCGCCCTCAACAACGCCGCTGCGGCCGGCGACGGCACGTGGAGCATCGCCAGCAAGTGAACCCATCCAGACCGCGCTGTCGACCGAGCCGGGTGCGCGCGGAGCGGGCCCACCGGTCCACACCAACCGCGGCTGCCTGCGTCGAGGCGGAATTCGCTGCACGATTCCGAGGAAGCCCGACCTGATCCCCAACTGCAAGAACCGGGCGGCTCGCGGTGGCCAACTGCCGCGAGCGCCACGCGGTCGAGTCCGTAGGGTGCGTCCATGGAAGACGAGAGCGAGCGGGCAGTCCAGGCGGCCATCGAGGCGGAGCTCCGGCTTCTCGACCCCGCAGTGCGCGCCTCGCCGGCCTTGGTGTTGCAGCTTCTTGACCCCGACTTCACCGAGATCGGGGCGTCCGGCAGGCGCTGGGACGCAGCGTCGATCCTCACCGTGACGAGTGGCGGTTCAGTGGACCCGGAGTCTCCGGTCGAGGTCAGCGAGATGTCCGGGGGCGTGCTCGCTCCAGGCCTCGTTCACCTGACGTACTTCGCAGACAACAACGGGCGCCGAGTATGGCGGAGCTCCCTGTGGCGTATGACCGGAACGGGCTGGCGCCTGTACTTCCACCAGGGCACTTTGGCGAGCTGAGCGGGTGCGGTCCGCCGACGTGGCGGGATCCTCGGCGCGCACGTGCTCGCGTGCGCGCGTGCTGGCGAGGCGGTAGGGGTCGGGGCAACGAGGATGTCCAGGTCGTCAGCCACACCTCGACGTCGGTCGCCCTGGTCTCATGTCCGCCCCGGATCCCCTGAACTCGTCCAGGGGATCCGGGGCGGTGCCCACTGCGGTGACTATGCGGCGCGGTCATCCCGCAGGGCCTGGATGAGCCAGGGGTACACCGGGTTCAGATTCGGTACTGCCTGCCAGCCGTTGACGATCCACACCAGCTGCCAGTACCGGTCCACCCTGGGATCGTGCGCCTCTTCGAACTGCTGCGCCATCCAGTGCCGGAATTCCGTGTCAGGGGTGCGCCCGAACACCTCGGCGAAACGGTGCACGAGGTCGTCGATGACAAGTGCGACCGTGTTGCTGCCCGACTCCCTGGCCTCGGCCACCTTCTGACGGGTGAACTCCATCAGCTCCTCGCCGGCGTCGCGCTCGATGTCGAGCGGGCGCCCGGCGGCCTGGCGTACGGCCGCCCGGCGCATCCGGGTACGGAAATCCTCGTCGCCGACCAGCTCGGCGAGTTCCACCCACGCGGCGATCTGCTCGCCGGTCGGATCATCGGGGAGGTCAGGAGTGGCAGCGCGAACCATGGCCACTGCGGCCGGGTCGGCGTCTTCCGTACCGAAGGCGCCATCCATGAAATCGTCGATCAGACGTCGGCGTTCCTCGCCGGACAACTGCGTGAGCCTGTGCATGAGCTTGGTCTCCTCGGGACTGGACCCGCGGCTGGCCACGACTCGCAGAACGCTCCGACGCAGTTGCAGCATCCGGATCTGTACGTCCATGGCGTCGGCCTGCGCCGCGGCGACCTCCGCCACCGAGAGCTCGCGGTCCAGTACCCGTCGGATCGTGGGCAGGCCCATGCCCAGCTCACGCAGTGTGCGGAGGAGTTCCAGACGAAGCAGTGCGTCGAGGTCGTAGAGCCGATAGCCGGCGGGACTACGGGTGGTCGGCGCTACCACCCCCGAATCGGAGTAGAACCGGATGGTCCTCACGGACAGGCCGGTCCGCCGGGAAAGCTCCCCGATCGAGTAGAGGGTCGTAACGTCCATGTCTCCCACTCTGCTGTCTCCAGTCACTGGAGACTCAAGGCCATTCCCCAGCGGGGCCCCCGGCCGAGATGTCCTCCGAGCTGCTGAAGGTAAGTCGCGTGATCTCAGCTGACCGCCAGGATGAATCGAGCAGGGGTGATCAGACGGGCTCGGGCAGCAGTTCGGCGATCAGCCCGCGGATGCGCCGCTCGATCTCGTCCCGGATCGGCCGGACCGCCGCGACGCCCTGTCCGGCGGGATCGTCGAGCTTCCAGTCGAGGTAGCGCTTGCCGGGGAAGACGGGGCAGGTGTCGCCGCAGCCCATGGTGATCACCACGTCGGAAGCCCGTACGGCCTTAGCGGTCAGGACCTTCGGGGTCTCGGCGGACAGGTCGATGCCCGCCTCGGCCATCGCGGTGACCGCGGCCGGGTTCACCGCGTCGGCCGGCGCGGACCCGGCTGAGCGGACCTCGACCCGGTCCCCGGCAAGGTGGGTGAGGAAGGCGGCGGCCATCTGGGAGCGGCCGGCGTTGTGGACGCACACGAACAGCACCGACGGCTTCGGCCGGAGGTCAGACACGGGTGGGGCCTTCCGGGGCGGCGGCCAAGGGGGGCGCGGGTGCGGGCCGGGGGAAGTAGCGGCGGGCGGCGAGGGCGACGTGGACGAGGCCTATGAGGACGGGGACCTCGATGAGCGGGCCGACGACTCCGGCGAGGGCCTGGCCGGAGGTGGCGCCGAAGGTGGCGATGGCGACCGCGATGGCGAGTTCGAAGTTGTTGCCCGCCGCGGTGAACGCCAGGGTCGTCGCCTTCGGGTGGTCCAGGCCGACCGCGCGGCCGACGGCCATGGACCCGGCCCACATCAGCGCGAAGTACACCAGCAGCGGCAGCGCGATCCGGGCGACGTCCAGCGGCTTGGAGGTGATGGCGTCGCCCTGGAGGGCGAACAGCACCACGATCGTGAACAGCAGCCCGTACAGCGCGAACGGGCCGATGCGGGGGACGAGTTCGGTCTCGTACCAGGTGCGGCCCCTGGCCTTCTCGCCCAGGCGTCGGGTGAGGAACCCGGCCAGCAGCGGGATGCCCAGGAAGATGAGGACACTGCGGGCGATCTCCCAGGCGGAGACGTCGAGCGCGGTCTGCTCCAGGCCGAGCTGGCCGGGCAGCACGCTCAGGTAGAACCAGCCGAGCGCGGCGAACGCGAACACCTGGAAGACGGAGTTGAGGGCGACGAGGACGGCCGCGGCTTCGCGGTCGCCGCAGGCCAGGTCGTTCCAGATGATGACCATCGCGATGCAACGGGCGAGCCCGACGATGATCAGGCCGGTGCGGTACTCGGGCAGGTCCGGCAGGAACAGCCAGGCCAGGGCGAACATCAGAGCCGGGCCTACGACCCAGTTCAGCACCAGGGACGGGATGAGCAGGCGCCGGTCGCGGGTGACGGTGTCCAGGCGGTCGTAGCGGACCTTGGCGAGGACCGGGTACATCATCACGAGCAGCCCGAGCGCGATCGGCAGCGAGACCCCGGTGACGGTGACCGTCGCGAGCGCGTCCCCGAGACCGGGCACGAGACGGCCCAGGCCTAGTCCGGCGGCCATCGCGGCCAGGATCCACACGGCGAGGAACCGGTCCAGGAACGACAGCCGCCCGGCCACCGGCCCGGCGGGCGACGTGGTGGTGGTCGTCTCGCTCACGAGGTGGTCCCGACGGATTCGGCCGGGGCGCCGGGGCGGGTCAGGACCGCGGCGAGGCGGTCGGTGGTCCGGGGCAGCAGCCGGTAGTACACCCAGGTGCCCCGCCGTTCGGAGTCGATCAGCCCGGCCTGCTTGAGCAACTTCAGGTGGTGGGAGATCGTCGGCTGGGACAGCTCGAAGGCGGGGGTGAGGTCGCAGACGCAGATCTCCCCGCCGTTCCGCGAAGCGATCATCGAGAGCAGCCGCAGCCGCACCGGGTCGCCCAGCGCCTTGAAGACACGGGCGAGACCGGTGGCCGTCTCCTCGTCCAGGGGGGCGGTCAGCAGGGTCGGGCAGCAGTCGTCGGCCGTGTCCTGGCCGAGCACCACCAGCTCTTGTTTCGACATACTTCTATGTTGACGTTTTTCGATCCAAGGCGCAAGGTTGAATCGAAGAACACAAATACAGCCTGTTCCGAGCGCCGCCATGCCCTGTCTTCAAGGAGTCCGTCATGACCGAGCAGTCCACCGACCTGCGCGAGACCGTCCGCCGGCGCTACGCCGCCGCCGCGGTCCAGGTCACCGAGGGCGGCAGCGCCTGCTGTGGACCGGCCGCGATCGAGATCGACGACAACTTCGGCTCCGGCCTCTACACCGGCGGCGAGCGCGACGACCTGCCCGCCGAGGCCGTCGCCGCCTCGCTGGGCTGCGGCAACCCCACGGCGGTCGCCGACCTGCACGAGGATGACCGGGTGCTGGACCTCGGCTCCGGCGGCGGCATCGACGTCCTGCTCTCCGCCCGCCGGGTCGGCCCCACCGGCAAGGCCTACGGCCTCGACATGACCGAGGAGATGCTCGCCCTGGCCCTCGCCAACCAGAAGAAGGCCGGCGCCACGAACGTCGAATTCCTCAAGGGCACCATCGAAGCGATCCCCCTGCCCGCCGCGACGATCGACGTGGTGATCTCCAACTGCGTGATCAACCTGTCCACCGACAAGCAGGCCGTCTTCGCCGAGACCTTCCGCGTCCTGGTCCCGGGCGGCCGGATCGGAATCTCCGACGTAGTCGCCGACGACGCCCTCACGCCCGGACAGCGCGCCGAGCGCGGCGACTACGTCGGCTGCATCGCGGGCGCCCTCTCCTTCACCGAGTACCGGGCGGGGCTCGAAGCGGCCGGGTTCACGGACATCGAGATCAGCCCGACCCACGCGGTCGCGGACGGGATGCACTCCGCCATCGTCAAGGCCGCCAAGCCCCGCACCGCGGACACCGGAGCCGAGCGGGCCACCACGTCATCCGTCACGCCCGGCGAGGCCGACTCCGCGGCCGGCTGCTGCGGGAGCTGACCGGCGGCGTTCAGTCCGCCAGGAGGTGGAGGGTCTTGGCGATCCGCCCGCACTCGGCAAACGCCTGTCCCAGCGGGGAGGGGCAACCCTCGCTCCTCGATCCAGGAGAGCGGCGCCCGGTTCCGGGCGTTCCTCGTCGGCATTCGCGCCTGGCACGGCCTTCTCGGCGAACGGGCGCACGAGCCGGTGCCGTTCTGGCGTGTTGATCGGTGAGTTCTCCACCGGATAGCGGGCACACCCATCCGATCCGTCATTGAACGCGTTCAGTAACGGGCCTAGAGTGGCGGCTGAAGGCCCGTGAATGCTTGTAGCGCGACTTGCGTGGGCAGGGCCGGGCGGGGGCGGGGGCCGAGATGACGCAGCTGTCAGGCAGACGTGAAGCCGACCGGGTGGGGGCAGCGCCGTCGTCGGTATCGATGGCTGTGCTCTGTGTGGCCATTGCCGCGTTGGCACTGGCGTGGACCGGACGGCTTGCCAGTCTCCCGGCGGGCATCGCGCTGCTCCCTCTCGCGCTGGTGATCGGGTTGCCGGTGCTGTTGGCCGCGAGCGCGCTGCTGACCGCCGCCTACGTCCTGCCGACTGTGGCCCTCGGGCATTGGCTCGGGCGGCGCACGGGGCACGGGAGAAGGTGGCGGTGGGTGGCGGTCAGCACAGCGCTGGGACTTCTGCCCGTAGTCGGCCTGCTCACGATGGCCCGGATGTCGCTGAGCGGGATCCATGAGTGGCGACAACTCGCCATGGACGGGTTGCAGTGTGCGGGCGTGCTCTGGACCGCTTCGGCGCCGGCCTCCTTTGCCGTCCACATGACCGTGCTGCGTGAAGACGCAGGACGTCCGGTCCAGCCAGTTGGTGACGTCCTCCTCTGGGGGACCCTCGGGTTGTCCATAGAGCTCACCGCGTTGTTGGCGTACCTCTGATCCGTCGCCGAACCCGTGTCAGGGCTGCGTTCCGGTCGGAAGCGAGGAGAGGTCCACCGGCGGGCTCAGAAGTGTCTGGCGACTCATGCTTTCAAGCCCCAGACGCACCGTGACGGCAGTGATAGACCCCGGAAATACATATGAGCCTCCGCCAACTTGACATCACAGGTCAAAGGACTGGTGCGACAGTCCTCCTGGGTACTCACACTGGTCGAGGGCGGCAGTCTGTGGAGTAGGTCAGCTGGCAGAGCGGTCAGCTCACCGATTCCTGCCTGCTGTGGCCGAGTGGCCTTCCACGATCCGGTCTGATCAGGAGCCAGTCGGCATGGGGGGCCGGCCCGGAGCCGGCCCAGCCGCCTGGCTGTCCGGCGCAATGGTCGAGGATGAAGCCGTGACAGGGGAAGTGAGCGAGATCGTTCTGAGTAAGCAAGATCTTCGTGAGGTTGCCGCGTTCGCTGCAGCGAGCGCGGAAGTGGTGCTCGAGGTATTCGAGGGCAATCAGCCGGACGACTTGCGGCCTCGAGACGCGATCAGCGCCGCGTGGGAGTTCGCTCGAGGTGGTGAGCGAGGAAAGGCTCTGCGCGATAGAGCCTGGGCGGCACTCAAGGCGGCCAAGAGCGCGGACACTGCGGCTGCGCGCGAGGCAGCTCGGGCAGCGATGTCTGCGGCAGGAGCCGCCTACCTGCATCCGCTGGCCAAGGCCACCCAGGTCAAGCACATTCTCGGGGCTGGCGCTTACGCGGCCAGAGCGGCCGAACTCGTCGCCGACGACGATCGGAGTGTTGGTGCCGAACACCTTGAGCAGACGCTGCATCGTGCGACACCGGTCGTTGTCGACGTGCTCAAACGCTTCCCGACAGCGCCGAGTGGCGGCGGACGGGTCGGTGAGTTGATCCGCATGTTGGACACTGACCTTCGTTCGCTCACCCTCTCTGAGTGACTTTAAGCGGCCACGGGAAGGTAAGCGGGAAACCGCAGGTAGAAGCCATGAACTCGCCCCGACCAGCTCCCACAGACCGGGCACCGAGCCCAGGCCGTCCGCCTTTTCTGGTCCGCCTATCCACTCACGAAGGCTACTGCGGTGTCAGTGGTGGAGAACTGATCTGCCCGGTGTCAGAGGCTGCTGGCACCATGCCCCCTATGAACGCCATATTCACCACCCCGCCGAGGCCGTTCGACATCACCGCGCTCTTCCCCCAACTGGCCCCGCTGGCGCGCACGGCCACCCGACTGCACCCTCATGCTGGGGCTCCGTCAGCGCGTGACAGCTCGGTCGGTGGTCCGCTGTTGTGGCCTGCCGACGAGCCGTGGCCGCACTGCGAAGGACCGCACGAGCTGGACGGGGTGAACCCGCCCCTGTCGCCGCCGGACCTGAGGCTGCGACGCCGGATCCGTGCCGCCGCGCAGGGTCGGGATCTGACCCCGCAGGAACGGGAAATCCTCAGACGCATAGAGCCCCCGCGGACCTACCCGAGACCGAGGCCGAGCCGCCAGCCGTACGACGGGTCGATGGCGATGTTGCCGCTGGCGCAGCTGTACGTGCGTGACGTGCCGGATCTGTGCGCGCCCGCCGGGGCGGATCTGCTTCAGGTGCTGTGGTGCCCGTTCGATCACCCTCCGATGCAGTTCATGCCCAGGACCGTGCTGTTCTGGCGGTCCGCGGCTACGGTCAGCGACATCCTCGCCGCACCCCCGGAACCGCCCGTGGTGCAGTTCGACGGCTACTTGCCCGAGCCGTGTCTGCTCGCTCCGGAGCAGATCACCGAGTACCCCAACCCCTTGGAGCTGAGCAAGGAAGTGCGGGCCCGGCTCGGGGACTGGAGCAAGTGGCAGGCCGCCGGCGACGCGGTGGACAGCCAGTACGCGTCGTACCCGGAGGAGTTCTACACGGTCAATCTGTCCGTCGCACCCGGGTGGAAAGTCGGCGGCTGGGCCGCCTGGGGCTACACCGACCCCAGGCCCCAGTCCTGCCCCGCCTGCGACACCACGATGGTCCCTCTACTGACCATCCCCACCTTCGAATGGGACAACAGCACCCGCAGCTGGATCCCGGAGAAGGATCGCGAAGAACGAGAACCCATCACCCCGTCCTCCAACCACACGAACCCGAAGGGTCAGGCCGTAATCGACATCTTGCGCGCCCGAGGCTTTGAAGTGCACGACCGCGGTCGCGTCCCCCGCGACGTCCGCGTCGCACCGCTTGGCACCCACCCTCTCCCAAGGCAACCGACCGCCATCCAGATCGCCAGCGGCCACAAGCAGCAGCTCTACGTCTGCCCGACATCGCCGAAGCATCCCCACACCGAGCTGATGCAGTAGCCGCTGCGGCGGAGGTCTCCACGACCGTCGGCGTTCGACCTCGAGACCTACAAGCAGCGCATCACCGTAGCGGTTGCATCAACCATCTGAAGCAGTGGACGCGGCATCGTCATGCGCTACGAGAAGACCGCGACCAGCTACCTGGCCCGGACTCCATATCGCTGCGATCTTCCTTTGGACTGCCGGCTGACTCAGAGAAGTTGTGTGGTGTCAGCCGACGTGGATCGCTCGCTCAACCCATTGTCAGACGCTGCTGGCAACATGCCCGCTATGAACGCCATATTCACTACCCCGCCGGGGCTCAGTCACACATTGGCCTCGAATCACGAGAGCAGGACGAACCTTAGGATCGCCCTCACAGCAGAATCGAACGAATGACCTGGTTTCCACAACCCCAGTCACAGACACCACTGCTAACGGAGCATCCGGTGGGCCCACCTCACGATCACCCACCTATAATTTCCCTTGTACGTGGCTGCTTCGCTGGGAGGGATCATGAGGAACGAGGGGGATGGGCGCCCACTGCTCCTGCTCGATGTGGACGGCCCTCTGAATCCGTACGCTGCCGCACCGCAGAAGCGGCCGGCGGGGTGCAGCACGCACCGCATGCGCCCGACCGGGTGGGAGAACCCGTGGGACAAACCCCTGCGGGTCTGGCTCAACCATGGCCACGGGGCAGACCTCTTGGCGTTGCCCTTCGAGCTGGTGTGGGCCACGACGTGGAAGAACGAGGCGAACGACTGGATCGGCCCGCACCTCGGTCTGCCCACCCTTCCCTTCGTCGACTGGCCCTCCATGACACCGCAGCGCAATGCCCAACTGCACTGGAAGACAAGGCTGTTGGTCGCCTACGTCAAAGGGCGCCCGTTCGCCTGGGTGGACGATGAGCTGAGTCCGGAAGACCGCGAGTGGGTCCAGAGAAATCACGACGCCCCGGCGCTCCTGCACTGGGTCAGCCCCCGCCTGGGCCTGCAGCCGGAAGACTTCAGCGCACTGTCCAGGTGGGCAGCAGAGCTGGAACAGGCGGTGGCGTGATGGAGCACGAGGCCGACATGGAGGTGGTGGACGCGGAGCTGGTGGACGAGGGCCACCTTCCCGCCGCCGTACAGCCGCGCCCGGTAGCCCGTCCGGTGGTCGATCGGCACACCATTCTCTACCCCGGCCAGGGGCTCCCCACCGAGGCCGACCAGCCGACGTACACCGAGCGGGACCTGTACGTCTCCGAGCAGACCGCCGAGCGGCTGGAGAGCCAGTCCGCGCCGAAGAACACCAGCGCCAACTACCTTTCCCAGCGCAACAAGTTCGCCGCCTGGTGCGCCGACGAGAGCCGTGTCGCCCGTCCATGTACCACCGCCACCTACGTCGAGTACGTCGCCCACCTCATCGAGCTGGGGCGCTCCCCGAACGCCATCAACGCCGCCATGTCAGCCATCCGCACCTGGATGCCCGAGGACCAGAAGCCCGGTACGAAACAGGCCCGGGGCATGCTGAACGAGTACAAGAAGACATGGGCGAAGCGAACCGCGGTTCGAAAGGCGCCTCCGATCACGGACGAACTCCTGCGGGCCATGGTCGCCACCTGCGACCTGCGGACCACCGCCGGGCGCCGCGACCGGTGCATGCTCCTCCTCGGCCGGGGCGCCCTCAACCGCAGGATCGAGCTCGCCGACCTCTCGATCGCCGACGTCGCGGTCGACGACGACTTCGTCACCCTGCACATCCGGTCCTCCAAGACCGACCAGGAAGCCAGGGGCGAACACACCGACATCCCCGCCGACGACGACCCGCTCCTCGATCCCGTCTCGGCCGTACGGGACTGGCTCACCGCCCTCCACCACCTCGGCGTCCGCGAGGGCGCCTTCTTCCGGGCGCTCACCTCCCGCGGAACCCTCCAGAGCCGGGCCGTCGCGAAGGAGCGTGGGGACTACGTCACCGGGGACGCCGTCAACGACTGGGTCCGAAGCCGTGCCCACAAGGCCGGCGCGAGGAACTGGCAGCAGATCACGGCCCACGGGCTGCGTCGCGGCGGGGCCCAGGCCATCGCGGAAGCCGGCGGAGACCCGACGAAGCAGGGCCGGTGGAAACCGGGCTCGGCGGTCGTGAAGCGGGAGTATCTGGACCGCGCCCAGTCCAGAGCGGAGAATCCGTGGCTCAGGGTGCAGGCAAAGCGTCGCGAGAAGCCGGCCTGACCCCGAAGACGATGACCGGGCTGCCTTCGCCTTCTCCGGCCTTGGGGCAATCTCTCCGTGAACCCCTGCCCCGGCGGCGTCGGGCGGCCCTCGCGGCCGAACATGCGCAGCAGGTCGTAGGTGCACACCTGCCCGGTCACCAGGGAACTGGCTACCCGCAGCATGTCCGGCCAGTGGGTGACCGCCTTGCCCAGGTTGACCTTGTTGCGGGCCAACGGCTACAGCTGCCCGTTACCCGCCCGGGGCGGCTCGGCGCGCCACCACCCGCGCCCAAGCGGAACGAGCAGCCGTCTGAAACGCAGTCCGCCTGCTCTATCGAACTGGCCCGCACTCATCGACGATCACGGTCGGTTCCGAGGTTCTGGCTCACTTTCCGCGGAGGGCTGACTGAACGTAATGTCGACCTCCTATGACCAGCGGTGAGAGGCTGACGTGAGCCAGTACTACGACTTGGGCGACCGAACCCTGTGGAACCCGTCCAACGGGGCGTCGCGGCTGTTCATGAGCCAGGTCACCGTCTATCAAGCCGAAGTGGGGCTGCCATCCGGCATCGGCCCCATGGACGCTGACGAGTGTCAGATTGACCCCGTCGCATTTGCAGCGTTCGTCGATGCCCTGCTCGCCTGGCATAGCGAAACCAGGCACGCCGTCATGGCCACCATGTCCGAAGGGTTCGTTGCCACGGTGCTGGCTCTGGCTGAGATTGCGAACATCGAGGTGAGCTGGCAGGGGGCCAAGCGCGCCGAGAGTCACTATCTCAAGACGGCTTCGGATCCCCATGCAAAGGAGTGGACAGGCGCACTGGAGCAGAAGTCACGGGAGCTTGTCCGGCACATATCGCCCTGAGCCTGATCTGCCAGTTGGGTCGGATGGCCCGATCTCGGCGAGTAGCTGCGCACCCCGATTCCGCTGCGCCTGGGTATTCGCCGAGTGATGCATGTCAATCGTCGCGTTGAAAAGGTTGACGACCAGACCGCCCAGCCCGCGAGGCACTGCAAGCTCGGCCTGGGCGTGCGCGTGCATCAGCTCGGTGTGCACCCGCGCGTCCTCCACCGCCGGGCCCGGAGTCGATGTGTAGGTCTGCAGGGACTGGTCGAAACTCTCACTCACGACCCGCAGGAAGGTCGACAGT
Organism: Streptomyces sp. NPDC102451; assembly: GCF_044765485.1. Lineage (NCBI taxonomy): Bacteria > Bacillati > Actinomycetota > Actinomycetes > Kitasatosporales > Streptomycetaceae > Streptomyces > Streptomyces sp. NPDC102451. The sequence continues at coordinate 62,062 of NZ_JBIWKD010000028.1, forward strand.
GCTGCCCACTCGCGTTCATGGAGCACCTGTCGCCTCGCAGCCTCGGCCGCTGTCAGTGCCGCATCTCTTGCAGCCTGTGCCTGGGCATGTCCCCCACGAGCCTGGATCCGGGCGCCCAGGACAGTGCCTGCGAATGAGTCTTTTCCATCTTGATCAGGTGGCGAGTTCGAGGGCGACGACGGCTCGGACGACGAGGGTGATCCGGGTGGTGCTGCAGCGGAGTTTCCGCA
>NZ_JBIWKD010000029.1:0-53637 GCF_044765485.1 Streptomyces sp. NPDC102451
GCCCTGCCTTCATGCACCTACCGCCGGAAGATCACCCCAGCGGGAAACCCGTTCGACTCACACGTTCCATCATCGGTTGAGATACGGCTTCTGAGATCAGGTGGCATCAACGGCAGCGAGAACAGACATCAACTAACGAACCGCCCTCTCAGGGTCCCCTTATCGCACAACGGACATCACGCCACGTCACTCACGAGACCGGCGAACCGGTCCATTCCCAATCGCGCAATGCCCCTGACTGGCCATGTGCTCGTCCGGAACCGAGGAACGACTCTGTCGTTCGTGCCACCAGCTCCAGATTGTGTGACCTACGAGGGTCAAGGCGGCAACGCACGCAGTGAACCGAATTACATTCCACGTGATTATGACCAGCGGGCCTTGGCCGTTCGCCTCTCCGGTCAGTCGCATGGAGGTTTCGAAAAAGGCTACAAGTGGAATAAGTAGCCTGAAGAAGAGGCCGCCGATGCCAGGTACTCGCGCAAAATTCCCCACGAGTCCCACGGGGGCGCCAAAAACGAAAGCTGCTATTCCCCACAAAAAAATCTTAGAGGATGCGTTCCCTGAGGCGCCAGAATCTAGTCCGGGCGGAGCTGCGGGGCTCACGTCCTTGAATAGATAGTATGTAACTACACCTATGGCCAACCCGAAAGAGGACAGCAATACTGACTCAATCTTGGATCGGCGAAAGTAGCCCACCATGAATGCGTAACAGGCCCATGGCCATCCAGCAGAAAAAATGAGACTCAGAGTGGCGCAGGCGGGGTTATCCCATTTTCCTGTAACAGGGCCCGCTAGGCCGAGTAGTGATCCCGCTCCCAGGTAGGTGGCGACTGGTGCGACGCGGACGCACAGAAAGCCTATGATTTCTCTTCCCCATTCTTACCAAGTTAAAGTTGGAGGTTGTGCCACTCCGGGGCTGCGCGGGCGACCGAACAGTCCCAGACTGGCGCACGAACCTACCCTACTTTTCGGGGAGTCGCGCCGCCCGATGGGGCGGAATCAGAGTTTAAGCGATGCTGTAGTAGGTGTAGCAGGTGTAGGCCGCACCGGCCTCGAGCCAGGCTTGGGCGACGTTGCCAGGAGAAGCCCCAGAGGCCTTCGTGACATTATTGATCTTCACTGTGGCCCTGTGAGACTTCGTTTCATGCAGGTAATTTGAGTAGCAGTGCTTGCCCTTTGAAACGGAGTACCAGCCGTAGCACCACTTGCCGCCGCTGGGCGGGTTAGTGCAAGCCTCCACCATTGGCTTGACGGTGCCCGGTGAATCGTTCATCTCGATCGCCACTACACCCCATTCGGAGGGGTCGCCCAGCTCTGCGGGCGGCTCCGATCCGTCGCCACGCGTGTGGGTGGTGATTTGACCGACCTTTGCGCCATCCTGGGTGATGATGGCGCCGTCCGCGGTCACGGTCGCGCTCTGAGGGCTTTGTGCGACGGCCGGCGCGGCAAGGCCGAATGCTGCGAGTGCCACGGTCGCGAAGCCGAGGGCTATCGATCTGCCGAATTTCTTCATTGGAATCCTCCTCCGTAACTCCCAGTGTGGGAGTTCCGTGAAGATCCTCGGTGAAGGGGGGATGGCGGTCAACGGCACTACAGAAGTTGACTGAAAACCCCTGCTCGGTTTATCGTACGTCTTCGTGCGCACTGCCCCATTTCGTGCCCGACTTTCACGGCATTGAAGTCATCTCCTTCCTTCGGTAGGTGCTGTATGGGATGGCGTGATTCGTTCTTAGGACCCAGGCAGGTTGATGAAGTGCCCCTTGGCGGAGTCCCCGCGCATGGCGCGCGCCAGCTCGGAGACGTGCTCTGCCTGGTCGGCAGAGAGGCGCCGCGTCTCCCACAGCAGAACCGCGGCGTCCATCGCATCCGAGGCCGGAGGCGGCGGCTCCTCACGCAGATGGATGCCCGTGAGCGCGGCCAGTTCTCGGGCGTTGACCCCCAGCAGGGCTGCGAAATCCGTCACCAGGCGGGGCGTCAACTCCTTGCGACCGTCGCCGATCACGCCGTAGGTGGCCGCCGACAGGTATGTGGGCGTCACGACCGCCAGGAGCTTCGCTATGCCCATCCGGCTCAGATTGCGGTAGTGGAGCATGCGGATGACCCGACCGCCCGGGCCGGCATGGGACGCGAGCCGCTTCGCGCCGAAGACGGAAGGCCGTTCCTCCTGCGGCAGTGAGCGGATGAGCCGCAGGAGCTCACGCCGCTCGGCAGAGGAAAGGTGCACCGCGTCCATCACGATGTCCGGTACCCACCGCTCGGCCGCGGCGTCCGACGGCGCCATGTCGTCCGGGACCGCGAGCCCCGCGAGGATGAACAGATCGACGGCGTGGAACCCCACGGCGGGCGCGATCCGCCGGAGCAGCCCCTCGCCAGGGGCTTCCCCCGCGAGCACCGCTTGAACCTCGTTCGCCGTCAGTCCGGCACGATCGGCCAGCTCCTGGACACTGAGCTCTCTGCGGTCCAGCAACCACGCCAGCATCACGCCGAAACCGGGGTGCTCCGTTATGCCCGCAGCCTCACTCATCCGGTGATTGAACAGGTACGGAACCGAAGGGATCAAGGCGTCATCGCATCCGAGATCGTAAGTCTTCCGGCGCCGTGGTGGGCACGGACCTGGGGCGGCGTCGTACGCACCATGGCGACCAGCAGCGCGCCGCACGCCTCCAGCACCTGCACCAGTCCCTGGCCCGGCCCGCGGGTGGTCATGTCCCTCACCATCCCGTCCGCAGGCTGCTGAGGAACGGGGCAAGCCGGTCAGCGATCACCCGGTCGTCGTGAGCCGAGGTGTGCCCGTCACATCCGAGGAAGTCCAGGCCCGACTGTTCGAGGAACCAGTAGTGGACCCCGCTGTCGCCGGCGTCGTTGCGCGCCTCGACCACCTGCCGCACATGCTCGGTGTTCCTGTCGAAGCCGACGGCCACGAGGGTGGTGCCGGCACCGTAGCGCGTCCGCAGTTCCCGGAGGAACTCGCCGTAGGCCGTGCAGTAGGCGGCCGCGAGGCTGTCCGGCGTCCACGGTTCACCAGGGGTGAGGTCGGAGAAGTCGTTGGAGCCGAGGTTGACCACCACGATCTGGGGGCGCCACGTCCCCGGGTTCTGCCAGACGTCGCCGTCCACGTTCAGCAGGGCGCGGTCGTAGTAGGTCCGGTACGTGACGTCCGGGACGATGCCGGCGACGTTACGCACCATGCCGAGGCCGGAGAAGCCATTGATCTGGTAGTCGGCGTCCAGCTGCTGGGCGGTGAGGGCGCCGTGGCTCACGTCGGTGTTGGTGTTCCGCTTGAGCCGCTCCGGATTGCAGTCGCGGGTGCCCGAGACATTGCCGTAGCCCACCGTGAGGGAGTCCCCGATGAACTCGATCTGGCGGTTCCGGGGCGCCGGCTTACTCAGTACGGCGCCCCCGGGCGCGGCGACGAAGCCTCCGAACGTGCTGGTGTCCCCCGGGGTGTCGTTGCGTTTGACGACCCGGACCGTGTGCTCGCCGTCCCGCAGGCCGTTGACCCAGTGTGTGGTGTCGCCGGGTGTGACCAGGGTGGCGACGGTGACCCCGTCGACCTGGACGTCGTAGTCGGCCGCCGCGCAGTCGAGTACCACCCCGAGGCCGGTCCCGCGGAAGCGGCCCTCGAAGTACACCCCGGGCCAGCTGAACTGCACCGTCCTCCCCAGGTCCTTGATCCGCCCTGCGGTGTGCACCTGCTCCGAGACGCTCTTCGACGCCGGCAGGGTCGTCACCCCGGCAAGCGCCGCCGGGCGCCTCTCGCGCCCCGGGTTCGCGTTCCTGTCTCTGAAAGTCATCTGCGTGCCATCTCTCCGGCCCGGTGGCGCATCGGTGGGTCACGGCCGAACGTCCGACATTCCGCCTCTGAATGTCAACCGATTTGGAGGGATGAAATAGGTCAACAGGACCCAGATCTATGCGACTTGATGAACCATCCGCCGTTCTCGACCTCGGCCTCGGCCTCGACAGAACGCAATCCGCTGCATCGATGACCCAGCACCGTCCCTGAAATCATGGTCACCACGGAGCCGAACTGCCTACGCTCCCACCCATGCGAACCGTCTTCGTGTTTCCCACAGGTGAGCGGGCCAGGACCGTCGCCTTGCTCGACCGGCATCTGCCCGAGCAGCGCGATCCGTGGACTCTGGACGGCAACCTCTACATCGACATCGACGATGAGCAGACCGGCTGCCTCTTCTCCGACTGGGATCCCGAGGATGTGGCGATCCTCGAAGCGGCCATCGGGCATCACCCCACGTGGTCGGTGCAGATCGACATCTCCGGGCGGATCGACGGCACCGCGGAGGTCCACCGGATGATCGCTCTGCTGCTCGAACATGGAGGCGTCGCCACGGACGACTACACCACCCACCCATGGACCCTGCCGGAAGTCCTGTCCGGAGCGGTGATCGACGGCCTGCGCTTCTTCGACTTCCGCCGCTACCACGAGCTCAACCGCGAACACGGGCGCTCCTGACTCGATCACCGCGCTCGACCGCAGGATCCCCCCGAGTCCGTAGACAGTGTCTAAAAGAGCATGGTAGACACTGTCTATGGAGCGCGAGAATTCTCTCAGGGAACGATTGATCGACGCCGGGGTGGACCTCGTGATGACCCAGGGGACCGCTTCGCTGGGGCTGCGTGAGATCGCCCGCCGGGCGGGAGTATCGCACGGGGCTCCGCGTCGGTACTTCCCCACTCATCACACCCTGCTCTCTGCGATCGCCCATCGCGGTTTCGCGGACCTCGAAGCGCGGATCGCTGCCGCGACCGACGGCACGACGTCGCCGCGCGGTCAGTTGCAGGCGATCGGGCGGGCGCACGTCGGGTACGCGCTGGAGCACCGCGGCATGTTCGAGCTGATGTTCCGGCACGACCTGCTCGACAGCGAGAAACACGCATCGGACCAGCCACAGCTCCGGGATTCGACCCTGCCGTTGTTCGAGCTCATCGTCGGGCTCATCGTCCGGCATCGGAGGGAGCAGGCTGCCGCGCACCGGCCCGGCGAGCCGAGCACTCCCCCGGCGCCGCCGGCCGTGACGGCCGCCGCCCTCTGGTCGAACCTTCACGGCCTCGCCCAACTGTGGGCCTGGGGAAGCCTCCAGCTCGCCCTCAATGTCCCAGCACCGGGCGGAACACCTGATGCCAGCCATCTCGACCAGCTCGTCACAGCGGTCCTGGACGCTCATCTCGGCCCGGTGGAGTCGTGACCGCAACTTTACGGCGGCGCCTCGCCCTCCTGGTCAGCGTTGCCGGAGCGGTGATCGTCGCGCTGGACGGCACGGTCCTCCTCGTGGCGCAGCCCAGCCTGCAACGCGACCTCGGCGCGAGCATGACGCAGGTTCAGTGGACAAGTACCGCCTACCTCCTCGCGGTGGCCGCGCTTCTCGTCATCGCCGGGCGCCTGGGTGACCGGTACGGACACCCCCGGATGTTGTTCGTCGGCGTGCTCGGCTTCGGGGCCGCCTCGGCCGGCATCGCGCTCGCTCCCGGCGTCGGCTGGGTGATCGCCCTGCGCGCCGCACAGGGCGTGTTCGGTGCGCTCCTCCAGCCGACGACACTCGCACTGCTGAGGCTGGCGTACCCGGCGGACCGGCTCGGCACGCCGGTAGCCATCCGTACCAGCGCGATCGGTGTGGCCGCGGCAGCCGGTCCGGTGCTCGGGGGTGTTCTCGTCGCGCACCTGGGCTGGCGTGCCGTGTTCTGGATCAACGTCCCCGTCGCGCTCGCGATCGCCGTAATCAGCCTCGCCGTAAGAGCACCGGCGCCCTCCCGTACGAGGTCTCAGCGACTCGACCTCACCGGCACGGCGTTGCTCGCCACCGCCCTCGCGGTCCTGGTCCACACCCTGACCGGCGTACCGGCGCACGGGTGGACCTCCGCACCGACATGGCTCGGCCTCACCGCCTTCACAGGTGTCGCGGCGGCGTTCGTCGGGCACGAACTCCGCACCGCGCACCCGATCGTGCCGCCGGCAGTGGCGCGATCCGTACCCGTGACGGCATCGGTGGCGATCCTGCTGTTCACCAGCGGCGGTATGTTCGGCGCGCTGTTCGTGGCCACGTTCTTCTTCCAGGACGTGCTCGGGCTCGACCCGCTCGCCAGTGGTCTGAGGGCGCTCCCGCTGACCGCGCTCATGGTCCTCGGTGCGCCTGTCGCTGGCGCCGCGCTGCGCCGGTACAGCCCACGGCGCACCGCGATCTTCGGTACGGTCCTCGTCGTCCTTGGCATAGGGGGTCTGTCCCAGCTCGGCCCGGCAGGCACGTGGGCTGTCACCGGCGTGGCCTTCGCCGTCCTCGGCGCGGGATTCGCCACCGTCATGGTCACTGCCACCGCAACCGTCGTGGGTGAGGCTCCGCCCGGATACGCCGGGGTCATCGGTGGGCTCAAGCAGACCGCCATGAACGTCGGCCCGTCCCTCGGAATCGCCGTAGCCGCCGGCATGATGATGCTGAGACCTTCGGCCGCCGGGACCCCAACTACGGGCGTGACCCAGGCAATGTCGGCATCGGCGACGGGCCCCACCCTGATGGTCCTCGCGGGACTCGCAGCCCTCGCCCTGCTGCCGGCATCGCTGCTGCCGACACGGCCGGCCCACCGCGCGAGACGTGACATGGCCGTCCTGGACGATCACGACATGCAGAGCGGCAGCCGACATGGCCGGCGGCACCAACGTCTTCGACTCCGCCGCCTGCCGCTGCCGCGACGAACTGACCTTTGACCTGCGGCCTCGAGTTGGCGGAGTCTCAGCGAGATACACGGATGAGAAACTGGGAGAAGCTACCGGGTCGTCACCGAGGCCGCACTGGTCGCACCGCTCGCGGATGCGCGCCGGTGCACCCGAGCACGGCGCCTTCTCCCCGGGCCGACCGGGGCCCGGGCAAAGACGTGTTTCCAGCAGTTCCGAGCCGAAGGACATCGCATGACACCTCAGATCCTGCGCGCTGAGGACCGGGCGCCCACACCGTGGAAGAACGGTGGCGGCATGACGACGGAGGTCACGACCCACCCGCCGGGCGCAGGGAACGAGGACTTCGAGTGGCGGGTCAGCGTCGCCGACGTGGCGCGTGACGGGTCGTTCTCCTCGTTCCCGGGGGTCGACCGGATCATCACCGTCGTGGACGGGCCGGGCATGACCCTGACCCTCGACGGCACCAAGCCCACGATGGGCGAGCCGTTCGAACCCTTCGCCTTCTCGGGCGAAGCGGTCACGGAGTGCCAGCTGATGGGCGAGCCGGTGGTCGCCTTCAACGTGATGGTGCGGCGCGCTCACACGGCGGCGCGCGTCGGCATGTTCCGCTCCGGCACAACGGTCCGCCCAGCTCCCGGTTCGCAGGTGCTGGCGGTCGTCCTCTCTGGATCGGCCGTACTGCGGCGGGACTCGGTCCGGCTCGACCGGTTCGACGCGGTCCTGCTGTCGGACGAGGACGCCGAGGGCTTCGACGTTGCGGGGGTCCTGGCGATCGTGCACCTCACGGCGGTGCCCGGTCGCTGACCGGGCACCGGTCATGACCCAAGCCGCGGCCGCCAGGCCGCGGCTTCTGTGGCTCCGCGCGGCTCGGCGGCCTGTCAGTTGGTGATCGCTGGGCCTCGGAATGTTCACGAGAGACAGCGTCAGCGCATGGACCAGCGCGGCCTGAACCGCTAGCTCGGGTGTCAGGGGACATGTTGGCGCCCCGGAGAGACGTTCGCCTCCTGCCGCCTAACCGCTATCGTACGGATGCCCGATCATGGAGCGATGCGCGAGACGTCACCCTGGCAGGGCCTGGGTCTGGATGCGCTGTCGGCCCTTTGGGAACAGCGATGGCCCGCTCTGCCAGAGGGTCGTCAGATGCGGCATGTCCACCCCGATCGGTGGGTGCGCTTCCACAGCCTCCCCGGGTCAAAGCGGTACCCCGAAAGCGACGGCGAGTACGCAGTCATGCTTGATCGTCATCACACCGTGTTGAACGAGTTGGGACCGAACGACACCGAGCTGTATGTGGTCACCCGGGAATGGAACGAAGATACCGAACCCATCGCGCGCATTCCTCAACTGCGGCAGGTCGACCCGGATGCCAGGCACTGGGGTAGCCATGTCCACGACGATGAATTTCCGAATGACATCATCTACGAGCACGAATACGTCAGCGTCCGCCCCCGTACCAGGCAGGTGCTGGACCCTCTACTGAGGCTGGTCGCCGATGAGGTGATCGCGGGAGTCACGCTGGCACCGCTTGACCTTCGCTGGCTGTACCACCCGTATGACGGAGGTGGAGACGTAAACGCCCCCAGCGCCAGCGTCACCGCCCTCAGGGCAGCACATCCCGACTGGCTCTCCACCCACCCGAGCGGCATGTAAGGCTGCCTTTTCGGCGTAGGGCAAGAGCGGACACCGAGGCAGGTGAGGCGATCACTTCCCCCCGCGCCAAGCTCGAAGCCATCAGGGCCGCTTGGCGGGCCGATCAACCGTCCGAGACGGCTTGAGAACAGCCGAACCTGTCGAATTTCGGCGCCACCTGTCACAGGTTCCCCGGAACATGTGCGCTTTGCCGAACGACTCGTTGGAGGCGATGGCGACGCTGTTCTTCTCCTCGCGTTCGGTCAGGACCTGGAAGAGGAGTTCGGCGCCGCGGCGGTCGAGCTCCGTGTAGCGGAGTTCGTCGATGCAGAGCAGGTCGACACGTCCGAAGCGGGCGTCCAACGCGGTCGGCCTCGGCGGCAGCTGCTTCCGCGGCTCCGGCCAGACCGAGTCCACGGCCTTGCGGACCGTCCGCCACGACACGTTGTACGTGCGCTCGATCTCCCGGATCTCCATGCCGTCGCCGCGTCAAGGACGACAAGCCGGAGTCCTCGACGCGAACAAGACCGATGGGGTCAGGTGTCGGCGCATCTGTCGATGACGGTGCAGGCGAGGCGGATGCCGCCCAGGTAGGTGGAGATGCCGTCCTCGCCATGCATGTGGGGCGCGTCCTGGAACCACTGCCGCCACAGGCCGCCCTCCTGCAGGAAACGGCTGGCCCGGTCGCTGTGCAGGACGGAGTCGGCGTACGCCAGGGCGCCCATGGCTGTCGGCTGGTCGTAGGCGAGGTCGGGCCGATGCAGGTAGTGATCCAGGTAAGCGGCGAGCAGGTCGGCGTCCCGCGCGGTGCCGAAACTCGCCAACGCAACGCAGTAGGCCCCACCCGCGCAGCAGACCTCGCTCTCCAGCAGCAGCGCTCCCAGACGCTCGCGGAAGTGGTCACGCCGCGAGACGGCGGCGAGCCATGCCGCGGTGCGCCGCTCGCGCCAGCTGCCCTCGAAGAGGATGGTGAGCTCGGCGTCGGTAACAGCCCTCGAATCAGCGGCCAGGGCTTGAACGAATGGCTCGTACTCCTCGCGCGACATGCGAAGTACCGCTCCGCCAAGCTTCAGGTAGCGGCGCGCAGGGAGGCAATAGCGGCGGTACAGGGCCTGTATCTCGGGGTCGTAGCGGATCACCACCCCATCCTCTCGCGACGAGCACGCAGCTGAGGGCGCGCGGCGGAGTAAGCCTGCCGTGGCCCTGAGACGGGAGGGGCGCCAACTGGGCCCCAGGTCGGGGAGCAGGGTTTCGACATGACGCAGCGTCACTGCTCCACAGAAGATGAGCCAGGGCCACAACCCGTGAATAAAGCCAATACCCACCGTCCCGCGGTTGCCCCGACGCTGATGGCCGACCATGCCACCGACCGCCGGGAGTGTCAGGCGGCTTCCCTCCCGGTCAGTGCTCGTGCAGCACAGAGGTCGTATCTACGTCCACGGGCCTGCCTTGCGCGTCGGTGGGGCGCAGCTCCGGGATCGGGAGACCGCTCCCGTCCACGAGAACTGAGTGCGTTTCAGCCGACGCGAAGGCGTGCCGTTCGCCCCACTGACGCGTAGCCACGATGACGGCGAAGAGGTCTCGGCCCGCATCCGTGAGGACGTAGTTCTGTCGTCGCCCTGTCGGGGCGGTCTGCCGCTCGAGGATTCCTCGTTCGATCAGGCGTCGCAGGCGGTCGGTGAGGATGTTTCGCGCGATTCCGGTGCGGTGCTGGAAGTCGGTGAACGCTCGCGCACCGTCCATCGCGTCGCGAACGATCAGCAGGCTCCAGCGATCCCCGACCAGGTCGAGCGTACGTGCGACGGGGCAGGCGGGATCGGTCCAGGACATCCCCTCGGCACGGGGCTCGGTGCGAGCCATCACTCCTCCTCAAGAGTTGCGGATCGAAACCATTCTGCCGTACCTTCATTTTGGTTGCAATTTGCTACTCATCGGGGGTGCGTCAGTGAGTCTCACGTCTGGCCGGAGGATGCTGTTCGCCGTGATCTGCGCGGTCGCAGTCGCGACGATCTATGTGGCGCAGCCCGTACTGGCCCAGATCGGCGGTGACCTGGGCCTGCCGCAAGCCGACTTGGGATGGATCGTCACCACGGGGCAGCTCGGCTATCTGATCGGCCTGGCCCTTCTTGTCCCTCTGGGGGACATGTTCGACCGCCGCAAGCTCATTGCCGGGCATCTTCTCCTCGCTGCGGCCGGCATGGCTCTGGCCGCAGTCGCTGCCCAGCTATGGCTCCTGCTTGCCGGGCTGGCCCTCGCCGGCCTGTTCGCGGTCGTCGTTCAGACCACGGTCGCCTTCGCCGCCGACCTGTCCACGGCAGCGGAACGCGGCCGCACACTCGGAGCCGTGACCTCCGGTGTCATCATCGGCATTCTCGGAGCGCGCGTGCTCGCCGGCAGTCTCGCCGCCCTCTGGGGATGGCGAAGCGTCTACGTGGCGATCGCCGTGCTCCTCATCGCGCTCACCTGCTTGGTGATGAGGCTCCTGCCGCCCGACCCGCGCGACGTCCGGACCACGTACGGCGCGGTGCTGATCTCGCTGGGTCGCATGTTCCGTGAGCGCCTGTTCGTCTCGCGTGGACTGATTGCGTTCTTCCTGTTCGCTTCCTTCGGCACGCTGTGGAGCGGCCTGGCCCTGCCGCTCGCAGCCGGGCCATGGCATCTGAGCCCCGCCCAGATCGGTTTCTTCGGGATCGCCGGGCTCGCCGGGGCGTTGGGCGCCTCCCGAGCCGGCAAGAGGGCCGACGCCGGCCGCGCCGACGCCGTCACAGGCGGCGCACTTGCCCTCCTGGCCGCTTCATGGCTGGCGACCGGACAAGCGTCCTGGTCGCTATGGCCGGTCGTCGTCGGCGTTGTCGTCCTCGACTTCGCGGTGCAAGCAGTACACGTCAACAATCAGCACCTGCTCACGGCCGCATACTCACACCGGACGAGCAGCGCCATCGGCGGCTACATGCTCTTCTACTCCCTCGGCTCCGCCGTCGGAGCAACCGGCACCACCGCGGTGTACTCCGCCGCAGGGTGGGCTGGATCCAGCCTTCTCGGCGCGGCCTTCGCCCTCTGCGCACTCCTTGTCTGGGCCGTCAACCGACACGCAGCCGCTGACGCGCGACGAGACATGCTCGTGCAACTGCCTCGTCCTGTCCCGCGCAGTCCCGGCCCATAGGGAAGGCGGATCGATTAGATCCCCGAGCGCCATCCGCTCGGCAGGGCTCAACATGCGCAGCACAACGGACCGCGGTCCTCCCGCAGGAAGCGATGCCTTGGAGTGCGCTTCGTCCACTGCTCATCCCGGAGTCAGAGACTCAGGTCGATCTCGTCCCAGCTGGCGCGGCGCTCACCGTCGGGGTCTTCGGCGACGGTGGTCCTGGTGTCGAACACCATCGTGGGGCGAGTGTCCGGATCGTGCGTCGGCCAGACAGGGATGACGCCGGTGGCGGAGGGGTCGCCAGTGGTCGCGAAGGAGAGCCAGGAGCCGTGCATGGCTGTGAGCAGGTCCTGGGGCATGTCGTCGCCGATCAGCGTCCTGGCGATTGGCAGGGAGAAGTCGTCGAATACGAACGGGCCTTCGATGCCGTGACCTGCGGTGAGATCGCGGAACCCGCTTCCTGGCTCCGTTCGTAGACGTCAAGGATGGCCTGCTGCACTGCCGGGTCGGCGTCCCAGCCGCCGGGAGACATGCCTGTTTCAGCGGCACCCATTTCCTCCATCAGTGCGTACAGGGTGCACTCGTCGCGGTTGGTTCCGATCACCAGGTCGACGCCCGCCCCGACGCCGTCGGTGATGGCCTGATACGGGGACTGCGGAAGCAGGTCGCCGCCGGTGAGCGGGACGAACGGGATCATCCGTCCGCACTCGGGGTGTTCGCCGCGCTGCTTCTCGACCATGAACTCGGCCTGCGCCTGCAGGATGCCCGCCGGGTCGACGGTGTGCAGGTCACGGGCGGGTACGCCGAGTTTGTCGAGCATCGCCTCGGCGATCGCTTCGGCGTAGCGGGCGGGGAAGCCGAACAGCGGTGCCGCTGCGGCGCTCTGGACGACGGCCTGCTGAAACAGTCCCTGTGCGGAGGGGCAGCCGAGGAGTTCGCCGACGAATGTGCCTCCCGCCGAGGAGCCGAAGATGGTGATGTTGTCCGGGTCGCCGCCGAAGGCCGCGATGTTCTCGCGGGTCCATCGCAGGGCGGCGATCTGGTCGGCCACTCCGTAGGCTCCCGATCCTGCGGCGTAGGCGTCGTCCAGGTGACCGGCGTGGAGGAATCCGAAAGCGCCGAGCCGGTAGTTGCAGCTGACGAGCACTGCTCCGTCGCGGGCGAAGGTGTTCCCTTCCGAGCCGGAGCCGGCGTTCGAGCCCATCAGGAAGCCGCCGCCGTGGATCCAGAACATCACCGGCAGGCCGGTCGCGCCCTCTGGCGCCCACACGTTGACCGACAGGAAGTCCTCACCGGTGCTCAGGCCCCCGAATATGGGTGAGGACGGCTGGGGACAGCCCGGGCCGTAGGCGGTGCAGTCACGTACGCCCTCCCAGGGAGCGCGCGGCACGGGCGGCTTGAACGCGTCGGCGCCGAACGGCGGTTCCGCATAGGGGATGCCCTTGAACGCGGCGATCCCGTCACGCAGCTCCCCTCTGACCGTCCCCGCTGTCGTCTCGGCGTCGATCGTGTCCATGCTGTTCGCTCCACTCGGTAGGGGGTGTCCCGCCGTGCGTCGACGGGTGCGGGTGGTAGACGGTCATGCCACCGCTGTGCTCAGGTGTCGGCGTCGGTCTCGGCCGCACTCGCCTGCTGGGGCTCGACCTGGGCGAGCCTGCCTCGCAGTGCGGCGGTGACTCCCTGGTATGAGTCGCTGCCCAGGACGAGCCTCATCGGGGCCGGCTTCTGCTCGGCGCTGTCGATGACCTTCGCCGCGACCTTCACCGGGTCGCCGGGGACCGGAATCCGGGTGTGCCGGAAGGCGCGCACCATCGCGGCCGGTGTCCCGTCGTAAGCGCTCAAGGGCTCGCTCAGCTGGAGGCTGCTGCCGCTGAAGGCGGTCCGCGCTCCCCCGGGCTCTACGAGGGTCACCTCGATGCCGAACGGTGCGACCTCCTGAGCGAGAGCCTCCGTGAAGCCCTCCACGCCCCATTTGCTCGCGTGGTACAGCGAGGCACCTGCGTGTGCGGCTAGCCCGGCGACCGAGGAAATCTGGATCACCCGGCCGCCGCCCTGGGCACGCAGGTGCGGCAGCGCCGCCCGCGCCGTCTGGATCGAGCCGAGGAGGTTGGTGGTGATCTGGTGGACGACCTGCTCGTCGGTGAACTCTTCGGCTGCTCCGAACAGGCCGTAACCCGCGTTGATCACGACGACGTCGATACGGCCGAGGTCTCCGAAGGCGGCGTCCACGACCTCGCGGACCCGCTGCAGGTCGGTGACGTCGAGGTGCCCGACCCAGAAACGGGCGCCGTACTTTTCGCGAAGATCGTCGACCGAGCCCTCCCGCCGGACCGTCCCGGCGACCCGGTCGCCGCGGGAGAGGAGCTGCTCGGCCAGCTCCCGCCCGAACCCGCTGTTGACACCAGTGATGAACCACGTCTGCATATCCATACGAATGACCTTCACAAGCGCGAAGCGCCGCTGCCAGATCCCCCGTGTTCCTGGTAGTGACAGGGACACCCGGAATCGATTGCGACCGCATAGCCTGGACGCGTGGACAACGCCCTCGGAGATTTCCTGCGTGCGCGACGCGAACAGGTCACCCCGACCGACGCGGGCCTGCCGCCCGGGCACGGGCTGCGCCGCGTCGCCGGGCTGCGCCGCGAGGAGGTCGCCATGCTGGCCGGCATCAGCGCCGAGTACTACCTGCGCCTGGAGCAGGGCCGCGACCGCAACCCCTCGGCCCAGGTGCTCGAGGCGCTCGCCCAGGTCCTTCAGCTGGATACGGAGGGCACGGCCTACCTGCTGTCCCTCGCCGCCCCGAAACCGCGCCGCGGCCTTGACCTTCCCGACAAGCGCCTACCGCCGGGACTCGACATGCTCCTGCGGACCCTCAACGTGCCCGCGTTCGTCTTCAACCAGTACAGCGATGTCCTGGCCGCCAACCGACTGGCCCGGGCACTGTCACCGGAACTGGCGCCCGGGACGAACCGGCTGCGCGCCCTCTTCACCGACGAGGCACTCCAGGAGTACCACGCCGACTGGGAGCACTACACGGCCGTCGCCGTGGCCCACCTGCGCGCCACGGTCGGCACACAGACCGACGACGAGCGCCTGCAGGCTCTGATCGGGGAGATGTCCCTGAAGAGCGACCGGTTCCGTCAACTGTGGGCGCGCCACGATGTGCGTTCCGCGGCCGAGGCCATGTTCCGGATACAGCATCCGCAGGTCGGTTCCCTGGAACTGCTGGTCGAGAAGTTCCAGGTGGTTGGGGCCAGCAGGCTGGAGATGATGCTCCTTCACGCAGAGCCCGGCACTCGCTCGGCCGATGCTCTGGCTCTGCTCGCTTCCCTCGACGCGTCTTCTTGATCTCGACTCTGCAGTGAACGTGGCTCTGGCAAGAGCCCTACTCGCCGGCTGAGTTCTCGGCCTCTGCGCGCAGGTCATGAATCGGGAAGGTCGCTGGAAAAGGACACACGTCACGCTCCTGACCGTGCAGTTCCTCCGGGAGCAACGACCAGGCGATGGCCTCATCGGGACCGCAGTACGACGGGTCCAGGTGGAACGTGGTCCGCGTACCGGAGGGCTCGGACGTGGCGAATTCCTCCCATACACCTGTCGCCGTCGTCCCGGTCAGTTCCTGGCGGTAGCCTCGGCCGCCGATCCGCACCTCGACAACCGTACGGACGCTGAGGACCGCAGCTGCCGCTGGTGCCCACCTCTCCCTGTCGAGGAGGGAACCGAAGAATCCTGGAAGAGGTCTTCCCTGCTCGTCGACGGCATGACGCTGATCATCCTCCACAGTGAAGTTCAGGTCCGATCGGATCTCCACGCTGATCTGGCCATGCGTGCCGTCGCTGTGGTGCAGCGCATCCCACACCACCCGCTGAAGAACCTCCGTCGGAAGCTCGGGGCTGTCCCTGCCGACCCGGAAGTACATCGCCGGACGCGCTCGCACGTGCTCCTCGAAGGCAAGCATCTGGATCTGATCAGCCGTATAACGCTCCACGGCCCGATCATGGCACTCACTGCTGACAATCCACACTGCCTGCCGCAGCGGCATAAGTCGCTACTCCGCGTCACCATTCACAGACGTCGGACCAGAACCACTACTGCTCGGCAAAGCCAGTGATCGCAGCACCCTTCGGCGCGCCGGCTCTTCGAACTCCTAACAGAATGGATCTCTTCCGGTCCGTGCGCTGAGGCCAGGCGGAGTGCGAAGCACGGTCGCTACGCTGCCCGAGTGATCTCATACAACGACCTGACGCTGCCCGAGCGTGCGCTGTGGGACGCGTTCCCTGAGGGGCGCCGCGTGGATCTGCGCGTCGGAACGCCGGAGGCCGACCGCGTTTCCGGAGGGATGGAGTGGGGTGCCGATCGTACGGTCCGGGCAGCCGTGATCGGGGCGCTCCTGCTGGGCGCGAATGCTGCACAGCCAGGCGCCGTCGCATGCCTCAAACTCGCCGGGGCACGGATAGCCGGGCACCTCAGCCTGGCCGGTGCGCAGATCGAACATGCCCTGTGGATCGAGGAGTGCTGGTTCGAGTCGGCGGTGGACCTGCTCGGAGCGTCAGCTCAGACCATCGTGATGACGGGCTGCAGAGTGCCGGGCATCGAAGCCGATTCAGCTCACATAGGGGGCAACCTCGACCTGCGGCGCTCCGTCGTGGAGAGCTTGACTTCCTCGCCCTTCAACAACATCAGCACTGCACTATCACTCAGTGACGCCAAGGTCGCCGGCGGCATGCTCCTGAACGGAGCGCACCTCAGAGCGCCCGGAGGATTGGCCATGGCCGCCGGTGGTCTGGTCATGGGAGGAGGTATCTACTGCAACCGGGGTTTCGTCGCGCGAGGTGAAATCCGGCTGGTCGGAGCACAGCTGCCGCGCGGCCTGTTCATGCGGGGCTCACACCTGCACGACCCGGGACCGCACGGAGTGGCGCTCGCCCTGAACAACGCCGTGGTCTCACGGCTCGACTTCTCCGACGGGTTCATCGCGAACGGGACCGTGAAGCTGAGGAGTACCCAGATCTCGGATCGCGTGGGCTTCGAAGGAGGCACCCTGAACGGGTCTCCCGACGGTAACGTACCGGCCTTGCAATGCCGGCTCATGCAGGCCGTCGATGTCGACCTCACCCTGACCCGGCCGCCGACCGGGGCGGTGGATCTGCGCGGGGCGCAGGTGTCCTACCTCTACGACAGCGAGCAGAGCTGGCCGGCCGTGGTGCAGCTGGAGGGCTTCGTCTACGGCTCCGTCAAGAAGGAGGAGTCCGGTGAGCGGCGCGACTCCGTGAACCACCGCTTGGCCTGGATTCGACGCAGCCCGGGCTACAGCCCGCAACCGTACGAGCAACTGGCGAGTTGGTACCGGACGATCGGCCACGACGACGACGCCCGCCAGGTCCTCCTGGCGAAACAGCGGCACCGGCGCCGCGCCATGCCCTGGCCGGTGCGTGGCTGGGGCCACCTGCTCGATGCGACCGTCGGGTACGGCTACCGTCCTTGGCTGGCCGGGATCTGGTTGCTCGCGCTGACCCTGCTGGGCACCCTGGCCTTCCGTACGCAGTCTCCGACGCCGGTGAAACAGGGCGAAGGCGCACCGTTCCAGCCCCTCGTCTACACCCTCGACCTCTTGATTCCCATCGGTGGTCTGGGTCAGCGCACTGCCTGGTACTGGACGGACCCCGACCCTCAATGGTTGGCCTATGCGCTGCTCGCCTCGGGGTGGGTGCTGACGACCGCCATCGTCGCGGGTGTCAGCCGCACCCTGCAGAAGAACTAGCTGGTGCTCTGACTGCATACGTTCACCGGGTTGGTGATCCCTGACGTCAGGAGCTGAGCTTCTGGATCAACACGGACTCCAGGTATTCATGGCCCCTTCCCGAGGCCGAACAAGCGACTCAGGTCGGCGGTCACCCAACGCTGCATCAGACCCGTACGGCCCTGCGCCCGCCAAGTGAGGCTTCTCAGCGTTGCCTTGGTGGGTGCGGGTCGCGGTCAGGTCGTAGGTCCGTCCCGGCAGGGCAGATGAGATCCACAGGACCCTGCCGCTGAGGTCGGTGACGACGTAGTCCGCGCGGCCGTCCCCGACCCGGTCGCACTCGGCGAGGGCCCCCAGGAGTACGGGATCAGGGTCTTCCTCGTGCAGTGAGCGTTTCAGCGGTGCCGTTCCAGGGTGAGGACGGCTCGAGCGATTGACGTCATTCGAGTCGGGCTGCAGCGCGCGTGACGGAAGATCCTCCAGCACTTCAAGCCGGCGACTCCGCGCTCGACCGGGGCGCGTGTGCGGGCCAGGGCGTGATTGAGGGGTGCGCTGGGTGGGTGACAGGTCGCGTCCGGGACGACGTTTGACGGCCGTCGTCACCCAGGGGCCGGCGCCGATGTAGGCGAGGTCGGCGAGGATCGGGACACCCGATCAGCCCAGGAGGCAAAGCTACCCAAATCCGAGGTTCAGACACAGGCACTTACGGGACTCGGGGCTGTGGCAGGACTGCTGCCGGCAGCAGGCATCACACGCGGCTCACCCCGTGAGTTCCGCGCGTGCCTTCTGCAGCTGCTCCACGCTCACCGTCCCGGCGTCCGGGAGACCCGCACTCCCCCACGCTTCCTGGGCGCGCGCCACGACACCGGCGGCGTCGTCCAGGAGGACCTTCTTCGCCATGTTCACGGAGATCGCTCCGTCGCCCAGGTCGACGAGGTGGGCAAGCATGCGCACGTTGTGCTGCCGGTTTCCGGCCTTCTCCTCGTTGTACCGGTAGACCAGCACCCACCGGCCGACAAGGGAGCGGGCCCGCTCGATCAGCTGGCGGCCGCGGTCGGTCTCCTCCTGCTCGGTGCGGATGTTCTCCGCGTCGCCGGACGGCGGCCGCAGGGTGAGCAGCCCCCGGCGGCTGGTCTCCTCGATCTCGACCTTCTCCAGGAAAGCGACGAATGTCTTGGCACTCTCCAACCGGTCGACGTCCTGCGCGGCCTGTTTGGCGATCATGTGCAGGTCGACCGTGAGGGTCTGCACGCGGCGCCCCCAGGAGGCCTCCTCACCGGGCGGGCAGGGGCCGGCGGCCTGGGCGGCGGCGATCACGAGGCTGTAGTCCACGGACCCATCATCGCGCGTGGCACCGACATGTGACCTGAGTTCCTGCCGACCATGTGCCCAGGGACCGATGACGCCGTAAATGCCCTGAGCGCTGCAGTCAACTCCGAGATGATGTGAGTACAACCCATTGGCTCAGCACGGAGAGGAAGCAGTCGTGTTTGACCACGTCATCGGGCTGAGCCCCGAGCAGGCCGCATACTGGACCGCCTTGGTCGAGGAGTCCCGACCAGTCCTGCAGAGTGACGGAATGGAAGCCGTTCAGACCCTCCTTGTCGAGCGCGGCATGAGCGTCATCCAGGCGATCGCAATCACCCGGGCACTGCTGGGACATGCGGAAACACCGCTCCGAGTCGCCATCGACACGGTGGCTACGAGCAAGGCCCGGCAGTAAGTTCGGAGAAGCCAGCGTCAGGTGCCCCATGCTCCGCCTGGGCCTGGCTCAGGAGCCCCGGCTGCTGAAGATCGAGGCCAACATGCGCGAGCACCTCGGGAAGGCCCAGCGGATGCAGTGGCTCGGTGAGGTTGCCGGGCGACAGGAGGGCCTGCGGCACATCGCCGTCAAGTAGTAGCAGGCCGAACGGTCAGGAAGCGTTCTGCGAAGGCCACGCCGCGGTCCTGCGAGCCGGGGCAATGGCCCCGGACGCGGCCGCTCTGGAAGCCCGCAAGGCCGCCCAGGCAGCCACCGAGCTTGCCCCGCAACGGACCGGCCAGCCCATCTACGACGGGCGGCTGCCCGGCTCGAACGCTCACCTCGTAACCTCCGCGCATGACTGATGATCCGTTCCAGTGCCGCTGTGTCCTCTGCCATGACTACGGTGACCGGGACGAAGCGGACCAGATGTATCTAACGATCATCGAGAATGTGCAGCGGCATGGATGGCACGTCGTGATGGTTCCCGAGGACGAGGCAGCGGCGGCACGGTGGTGACCTTGGGCGACCAGCAGGAGGACCGGCGCCACCTCTTCTGGATCGGCTGCGCCGCGATCCTTCGGCTTCCCCACGCCGGGGCCCTTGGAAGCGGGATCGGCTGCGCGGGCAGTCCGCCACAGAGTCAGGAAGTGAGGGAGCCGTGCGTCCTCCGGCTCGCCCAGGGCCCGGGAGCAGTGCCGCACCACGGCTTCGACGATGTGTCTGTCCGGGCCGTTGGCCCGCCGAATGTTGCGGGAGAGGGCTTGCCGGTTCGTGAGGCCGGGGGTTTCCTTGGCGATCTTCTCGAGCGTCGCCTGGGACTCGACTATCAGACCACGGAGGGCCAGCACGAGTTCGGCCACCTTGGGAGGCTGATGGGCCAAGTCCGCCATGCTGCTCGGCATCGGCCGTCCAGGCCGCCTGGCCGTGGGCTCGGTCATCAGGTTGTCCTCCCCCTTGCGCCACCGCACTGTGACGCGGCCTCAATTCTGGACCAGAGCGGACAAACGCGGGGGACAACTGCGCATAGTCACTGGTTGTCACCTCATGCAGGTCAACCGATTGTCCGGCTGGGCGGCCAATTCCCCGCTGTCTACAAAGAAGGGCGGCCCACACCTGGGCCACCCCCGAAATGACACCGCCGGCACCGGTTCCTTCCACAGTCACGGTGCGGCGGCGTCAGCCGGGGTCCTCCTGTCGGAAGGGCCACTACCAGCATGCCGAACGAATCGCTCCCCGTCCCGCCCACGACGCCTGCTCCAGGCGCCACCACACCGCGGAGCCGCTCCCGGCGGAACGCCCGCCGGATAGCACGTACCGTGCTCGGCCAGGTGGCCAAGGGAGCTGCCGGAGCCACCGGAGCCACCCTCATCCGTCTCATCTGGTGGTGGATCGAGCACCACTAGCCCCACCCGCCGCCCTCGGCCAACTCGGTCCGGTCCTGCGCACCCACGGAGGGCGGTCGCCTCTCGGCCGAGGGCTTCATGGGGCTTCATGGGGTTCAGCCGAACGATCTTCCCTCTGGGCTATGGCTGACTCGCGCTTCGTCTGGAATCAAGTCGGCAGCTGCTGGGCCGCGCGGTGGTCGTGCGTCGGGATGATCGCGACTCGGTCCTTGACGGCGTGCAGGCGGTGCAGCGTCCGGAAGGTCTCGTGCCGGTCTTCGTCGGCGAGCCCGCCCGGGTAGCCGGCCTTTTGCCGGATGAGGTCGATCTGGTCGGTGTGCCAGGCGGCGTCGCCGGCGAGCAGCACCCAGCCCGTTGCCGTGTGCGCCAGAACTCCGACGCTGCCAGGGGTGTGTCCTGCGAGGTCGACGAGCACGACGGAACCGTCGCCGAAGAGGTCGTGGCTGGCGGCAAACGTGAGAATCGGGGGGCCGTCCAGTTCGTACGGGACAATGCCCCGGCCGCGCAGGGCCTCGCGGACGCCACCCACCGGTGCGATGGAGCCTTGCATGACCCAGTCGTGTTCCCGGCGGTGCAGATGTACGGGCAGCTCGGGAAGATCGAGGAGTCCACATACGTGGTCCCAGTGCGTGTGCGTCGGCAGCGCGAAATCCAGGCCGGAGCCCGGCAGCTCACGCAGCGCGGTAACGGTGGCGACGGTGTCGGCCGGGGGACGCACCGCGACCCGCAGGAACGCCGGCAGTTCGGCAATGGCGCGGCTTTCGACATCCAGGCAGACACCCGGATCCACGATGAAAGTCGCTTCCGGGTGGGTGATCACGAACGACAGCAGCGAATTCGCGATGCGCCGCGGCTGCCGCAGCCCTTCCACGATCAGTGCGGTGGGCACGGACCGTGGCACCTGCCGCAGTGCGGACACGGTGACCGACACCGCCGTGGCCGGTAGCCCCGCGTCGGTCAAGCTGCGCAGAAACCGCTGGTCGGGGCGTCGGGGACGGACAAGACCCGTTGCCAGGCTTGCGAGCGCGCCGCAGCACGCGGCCGGCGTCGGTGATCTCACGGCGTCAGACATAGCAAGTTTCTCCCTCTCGCGATCGGGTGGGTGCGTTCGATGACGGGACGGTATAACTTCAGGCCGACCTGAAGTAAAGGAGTGCGATGTCCGCAGTGGAGCTGAAGATCGGCGGTGCGGCTGCGCTGCTCGGGGTGGCCACCCATGTCCTCCGGCACTGGGAAGACATCGGACTGCTCACCCCGCGCCGGCTGCCCTCGGGACATCGCGTCTACGACGACCAGGCCATCGGCCGGGCCCGCCTCATCCAGATCAGCCAGCGGGCCGGTCTGTCACTCGCCGAAATCCGTGAACTTGCCGCGGGGGAACAGGCCGACCGCATCGGCCTCGTCAACGCGAAGCGCACCCGGATCGCCGGACACATCGCGAACCTCGAACTGGCTGACCGGTTCCTGGCCCACCTGGTGAGCTGCGTACACCCGGTCATCTCCGACTGTCCGGAGTGTTCCGCCCTGGTGGAACGGGGCGCGCGGTCAGCGATCACCCAGTGATCCAGCGAGGGGCTGTCGATCAGCTCGGCATTGTGGCGCCGGCGCCCAACTGCCGTTCGATCTCCGCGGTCGGGAACGGCGTCCGCTTGCTCTCGGTGAGCAGACGGCGGAAGAAGGAGTACACGACCACGGTCGGGCGTGCGTGCCGGTCGATGATGGCCCTGATCTCAGGCGGGATGTCGCCGGGTCGCCGGCCCGCGATCCAGTCGTGCAGGAAGGCCTCGCGTTCCGTGTCACCGCGTACGCCGTCGAGCAGGTGGTACTGGAGCAGGTGGCTCGCCGTGTAGCAGTGGTCGTACGCGAGGTGGTCCGAGAGGAAGGTGGACTCGTCCGCCGACAGGTCGAAGCGGGAGCTCAGGGCAAGTCCGAAGTCTGCGAAGTAGAGCCGGCGTCCATCGGTCAGGATGTTGGCGAAGTGAGCATCGAAGTGGACAAGTCCGCGAGAACTCATGAAGGCAGCCCCACTCATCAGGGCTTCCTCCACCCAGCGGAAGGGCGAGCTGTCCCCGTCTACCGGCACGGCGTTTTCGCGCTGGGCGGCCAGCCAGCCGGCGAGTGTGTGCGGCACGTGCTCCAGGAAGAGCACCAGGCTGTACGAGGACCGGCTGATGGCCTCCAGCCGGTCGCGAACGGCGGGTGATCCCTCCCAGTGCGCGACGGCCCCCTCCAGGCCCCCGAACTCGTCGGTGAAACCTTCGGGCGGGAAGTCGGGCAGAACCCGCCAGTGGTACATCAAGGGGAATCCCGCGTACTCGTCGCCCAGAACCCAGTTCGTGGTCATGGTGTGCACGGCAAGCTCCCGCCAGGCACCGAACCCGGCCGAGCCCACCCCGTACTGGTAGAACATCGGCAGTCCGAAGACGTTCGCCGTCGACCGCGTGTTCTCCGGGCGCAATTCGGTGTCCGTCAAAGGGATCCGCTTGATGAAGACGCGCATTCCGTCGATGTCCAGCTCTGCCGACCTGCCGCCGATTCCCGACCCGAGCGGGGTGGCGGCTGCCACGACCTCCCCCAGCCGGTGGTCGCTCAGCAAGGAGAGCTGGGTGCCGGCGGTCCCGTAACCGGCCAGGCGGGCGGAGCGCACCGAATCCTGGCCCAGCATCGACGGCTCCTCGGTGCCCGAACCAGGGCTACGGCAATCCCGCGTACGGCACCGACCTTACGCCGAGGAGGTCGGCCACCGGCTCTTGTTACCGTCTCTCGGACCAGTCGGCCGGGTGCGGACGGAGCCGGATATGTTCCCCGAGACGGTTTTGCACAGCAGACGACTGGTTCTCCGCGCGTTCGACGACAGCGATATCCCGGACACACACGCGAGCTGCTCGGACTCCCTCACCCAGCGATGGCTTCCGCTGCCCCAGCCCTACACGCTGGACGATGCCACCGCCTGGTGCACCACCACTGCACGCGCGATGCGGGACAGCGGCGACGGCATCCAATTCGCCGTCACCGACGCCGGCACCAAGCGCTTGATGGGCCAGGTCGGCTTGAAGAGGACGGACTGGCGAGCGCTGGTGAGCGAAGTCGGCTACTGGGTGTCGCCCTGGGCGCGCGGTCAGGGCATCGCAGCCGAAGCAACCCGCACGCTGGCACATTGGCTCCTGACCGACCAGCGCTTCCAACGGATGGAACTGCGAGCCGCCGCCGAGAACACCGCGTCCCAGGCAGTCGCCCTCAAGGCCGGCTTCCACCGCGAAGGCAACTTGCGAAACGCCGGCTTCGTGTGCGGAGCTCGAGCCGACCTGGTTCTGTTTTCCCTGCTGCCCGACGACCTCGGATGACCGGCTGATCCCACGAAGCACCGCTGGATTTCGGGTTCTGGCCCACTCTCCAGGGAGCCGCCCAGTGGGCGGGTGAGGCCGAGGCGTTCGCGGCGCCTGCCGGGTCCGTTCAGAGCACCGCCGGGCTGGCGTCGCTCTCGTGCGCGGTGTCCGCTCCGGGGCCGTCCGCAGTCGCGTGGCCGGAGGGAGGTGACGACCGGGGGCACGGACATGCCGGCCGCACCCAGCAGCACCACCAGAACGATGGTCGGCACCGCGTGGTGGGACAGCGGGATCAGGAGCAGCAGGATGAGCGCGGCGCCGATGGCGGCCCCGGTGACGGTGGTCAGCGGCTTACGGTCACCGAGCCGTCCGCCGAGGTTCGTGCCGGCCAGGGCGCCGATGCCGTAGCCGATCAGTACCAGCGGCACTGCTCCGGCGGAGAGGCCGGTCCGCTCGGTGAGCAGCGGGGTGATGTAGCTGAACGCGGCCATGGCGCCGCCCGTGATCAGGGCGGTGGCGCTCATCGACAGCCACAGCCTGCCCTGGCGCACTGCGGTGAACTCGGAGCGGACCGACACGGTCGTACGCTGCTCGTCGGCGGGCACGAAGCGGCCGATCAGCAGCGCTGCGACACCGGCCAGGGCGGCCAGGGCCCAGAACGTGCCGCGCCAGCCGACGGCCTGCCCGGCCCAGGTGCCCACAGGCACGCCGATCACGGTGGCCAAGGCGGAACCACTGACCATCACCCCGAGGGCGCGGGAGCTCATGGCGGGACCAGCGGCGGCGGTGGCCACGACCGAGGCGACAGCCCAGAACGCGCCGGTCGCCAGAGCGCTGAGCACGCGGGCCGCGAACACCAGGGTGAAGGAGGAGCTGAGCGCGGCGATCACGTGACCGGCGGCGAACACGGCCAGGGTCAGCACCAGGGTGGAGCGGCGGGGCAGGCGGAGTGTGGCCAGCCCCATCGCCGGGGCGCCGACGATCATGCCGATCGCGAACGCGGTGATCAGCAGTCCGGCCCGGGCGACGCCGACACCGAGGTCAGCGGCCAGCTCGGGCAGGATGCCCGCGATGATGAACTCGGTGGTGCCCATCAGGAAGGCACCGATGCCCAGCAGATGGACGGCGAACGGCAGCGAGCCGGACTTCCTTTTCGTAGACATGGGGAAGAAGAACCTCTTGCATCGGGGACGGCCGCAGAACTGCGGCACTCACCATGCAACCCGGATCCGCGACAACGTGGGAGTCCGCGTCATGAGGGGTAACAGCGGGGACCCTCACCCGCGTATGCGCAGCTCGCACTGCCCGGCGCACAGATACGCCGCAAGCAGCACAGGAGCACGGAGGATGTCGGGTCAGCTTTCGGCGTCGACCGCGCCGGACACCGGGTCCTTCGCGGTCGCGGCCCAGGACGCCAGCAGCTTCAGGCCGTCCTCGGCCATGCTGCCGGGCTCAGCGCTGTAGACAGCCACGCCGATCTGCTGGTCGGCGGCCAGGAACATCGTCTCGTGATCAAGGTCGAGCCGGCCCACCGCCGGATGACGGAACCGCTTCGTCCCGTCCCGGAAGACCCGCACGTCATGGGCACCCCACATCACCCGGAAGGCATCACTGCGCGTCGACAGCTCCCCGATCAGGTTCGACAGCTCCTGGTCGTACGGGTCCTTGGCCGCCGCCACCCGCAGCGCACCCACAGCGGTCCGGGCGATCTGATCCCAGTCGACGTAGAACTGCCGGGCCGCCGGGCTGAGAAAGCAGAACCGGGCCGTGTTGCCGGCGCAGGCGACGTCCTCGAACACCGGCGCATACAGCGCCCGCCCCTGCGGGTTCGCCAGCAGGACGTCGAAACGCTGGTCGACCACGAACGCCGGCAGCGTCCCCATGGCCTCGATCATGCGCTGCACGCCCGCCCGGACAGCCGGCCGCGCGGGGGGCGAGCATCGCGACCTCGCTCCGCCGCAGGCCCGCAACCCGGCGATTGCCGTACACGGGCAGACCGGCCTGCTCAGGCGTGACCTTGTCACGGCGAGACTTCAGAAAAGCACGGATTTCCGCCCGGTTGTCCATACCTCCAGCGTAGGAGCAGGCCGCCCGCGGTGAGAGTCCCTGGCAGTACCCCCATCGGCAGGGGGAACCTGGCGCAGCCGGGTTCGTCCGTCCGCGGACGCTGAACCGGTCAGAGTCCTGCGGCGCGACGCCGCCGGTGGTGGTCGAGGGTTACGGCGCCAAGGAGTGGTCCCCAGGCGACCAGCGGCAGGTAGAGGATTCCGGCGATGGTGCTGCCGAGGGGAGTCATGTCCGGATGGGGGAAGGCCCACCAGAAGGCGAACTGGGCGAGGACCAGCGTCAGCACCGCGGCGCCGAGGCTCGCCGTCACGGTCTTCGCGCGCGGGCTCGGCCTACGGCCGCCGACGAGGGGGACCCACCGCGGCAGCACTTCACCCCACGGCCGGACCAGCCCGAGCGTGAGCAGCGCGAGCAGCTCTCCGCCCACGCTGAGCCCGACCACGTACACCGCGCCCCAGCCGGTGAAGCCCATCGCCTCGTACCCGGCCTCGGTGTATCCGGCGGTGAAGCCAGCAGCCAGGAGCAGGCGCCAGACCCCGGACGGCAGGGTGACCAGCGCGGCAGCGTGGGCGGCAAGGACGGCCCAACGGGGCGGAGGCGGAAGGACCGTGGCGGGTGGCGTGGTCGTCATGTTCACTATCGTCTCGGTGCGCGGTCTCCCCCGGCATCACCCCTGGGTACGGGCCTCCATGCGGCCTCGGAAGGAGACCCGTGCCTCCTTCTCCCCCGCGCGGGGGAGGTCCGTCCGGCCCCGTCGCCATCGTTGCATGTTCCCGTGCGGCGTCGGGCCGGGTGCGTGGCCACAAGGCGGCTGCCCACCACGGAGGACGTGGCGGGCAGCGGTCGTTCGCCGGGAGCGGGTTTCTACGAGGCCGAGAGTGTGGTGCGGGTGCCGCGGCGCCACACGTCACGCAGGTTGAGGGTGTCGCTGATCGTGGTGGTGGGGTCGCCGTCCACGAGCAGCAGGTCGGCCCGCAGGCCCTCGGCAATGCGGCCACGGTCCTCCAGGCCGAAGCGGCGTGCCGGGGTGAGGGTCGCCGCGCGCAGGGCCTGGATCGGGGTGAGGCCGGCCCGGACGAGGTACTGGAGCTCCTGGTGGAGGCTGGCGCCGTGCACCACACCGCCCAGGAACGGCAGTGGCATGGGGGCCGCGTCGGTGCCCGCCAGGAGTTCGACGCCGGCGTCGTGCAGGGCCTTGACCGAGGCCAGGACGTCCTCCAACTTGCCTTGCGGGTAGCGGTCGTAGCTGCTGTTCAGGGTGTTCGTCCAGGCCTCGTCGAGGCGTGAACCGACGCGTGGGTCCTCGGTGAGGGACGAGCCGGTGATGCCCATCATGGAGGCGTTCAGGACGACGCAGGGGACGACGAACGCATTGGAGGCGGCGATGAGCTCGATGATCTCGACGGTGTGCGGCCGGTCCATGAACAGGTGGGCGAAGCCGTCGATGCCGGCCTCGATCGCCATCCGTGTCGCATCGACGGTCAGGGTGTGGGCGATGGTCAGCATCCCGTGCCGGTGGGCCTCGGCGACACCGGCGGTCAGGGTTGCCTGGTCGAGCATGGGCAGACCGGGGTGGCCCTCGACGCTGCCGTCGTCGACCATGAACTTGATGTAGTCGGAGCCCGCCGCGACGAGTTGGGGGATGAAGCCGACGGCTTCTTCCGGCGTGGTGGAGAACGGCATCAGGGGCATCTCGCGCGGCGCGGGCCGATCGCCCCGGTCGTCCGGTTCACTGTGACCTCCCGGCTTGAAACCCTTCGGCATGAGTTCGCTGGGGTGGCCCCCGGGCGGAGTGATGCCGAAACCGGCGGAGCGGACATCGGCGAGGGAGTCGTTCTCCGTGATGTGCGCGCGGCCGGGCTTGGTGTTCATGCCCTGCATCTCCAGTTCGGTGGTGATCCCGAACCGCAGTGCCAGCGCGAGTGCCTCTTCGGAGGTGTGAACATGGGCGTCGAGCAGGCCGGGCAGCAGTGTTCCGCCCCTGGCGTCGACGATGCCCGCCCCGGCGGGCGGTTCACCTCCGACCGCAGCGATCCGCGTGCCGTTCAGCACGACGGTGGTGTCCTCCAGTACCTGCTCACCGTCGAACACGCGGCCGTTGATGATGGCTGTGATCATGACTCTCTCCTCCGGGCAGGCCGTCGCTCCGCTGATGCCGAGTTCTTCTCCCACCGCGTTGGCCACATTAATGCAACTTACAATTCCATGCGACCTTGCATGTATCTGCGTCTTAGCATGTAGCTGCTACCTCGCATGTAGCTGCAAACTTGCAGATACATGCGATAAGCTGCGGGGGTGACCAATACGGATGCCTCCATGCCGCAAGGCCAGGCCCTGCTGGATGCCGTCGGTACGGCCTTCGCCCGGCTGAGGCGGCGCACCATGCAGGCCCCGGTCGACCCCCCGGTGGGACCCAAGGACCTCAAGCGCAACCTGGTCCTCAACATCGTCGACGAGGCAGCCGAGGCGGATGCGGAGATGACGGTCGGCGGGCTTGCCGACCACCTCCTGGTGGACCCGTCCGTGGCCAGCCGCATGGTGAGCGACTGCATCTCGCACGGCTACCTGGTCCGCGCGGCCTCGCAGCAGGACGGCCGCCGTACCGTGCTCCACCTCACCGAGGAAGGCACCGCCCTCCTCAACCGTTTTCGCCACCAGCAGCGGCAGGCATTCGAATTCATCACCCGCGACTGGCCCGAAGCCGAGCGACTCGAGTTCGCACGCCTCCTCCTCAAGTACGCGGACTCCACCGCCCAGCTGCCCGCACCGGGCGCCGTCAACAGACCCCCGCTGCCGCCAGTCACGTAAGGCCACCGTGCGACCGGGCCTGCTGTGCCCGCGTCAGCAGGCCCCTCCCCCATCGGCCCCGGCTCCGCCGTGGGCGGCGCGCCATACGTCATCACGCACGAGACCTCTCCACCTGACGGGCGGGCCAGGTTCGGAGTGTCGGAAGACCCGCCCGCGCACCGCGAGAAGGGCGGCACCCATAGCGGGGTGCCGCCCTCCCGTGCGCTGCGTGCGGGACGAGGTCAGCGCTTGGTCTGCTTGGTGAAGGCGGTACGGGACCAGAGGTAGCCGAGGAGTCCGATGCCGGCGCACCAGGCGAGCGAGAGGTAGGCGCTGTTGCCGATCTCGGTGCCCATGAGGAGGCCGCGGAGGGTCTCGTTGACGGGGGTGAAGGGCTGGTACTCGGCGAACCACTGGAGGGCGCCGGGCATCGTGTCGGTCGGGACGATGGCGCTGCCGAGGAAGGGCAGGAAGGTGATCGGCAGGGGGAGGTTGGAGGCTGACTCGACTGTCTTGGCGGTCAGGCCCATGCCGGCGGAGAGCCAGGTCAGGGCGGTGGCCAGGGCGATCAGGAGGCCGGCCACGGCGAGCCACTCGACGAAGGAGGCGTTCGGGCGGAAGCCGATGGCGAGTGCGACGGCGGTGACGACCACGGTGCCGAGGACCGTCTGCACGAGGTTGCCCAGGACGTGACCGGTGAGGAAGGAGCCGCGCGAGATCGACATCGTGCGGAAGCGGTTGACGATTCCCTCGGTCTTGTCCATGCAGATGGTGAGGGCGGCGCCGACGGAGCCGGTGGCGACGGTCATGAGGATGATGCCGGGGGCGACGTAGTCGATGTAGTCACCGGTGAGCTGCGGGCCCTGGATGCCGGCGCCGAGCGCGCCGCCGAAGGCGTAGTTGAAGAGGAGCAGGAAGACGACCGGCATCATCACGATGACGACGGCGATGGACGGGTAGCGGACCGCGCGCTTCATGACGCGGCGGAACATCGTGACCGCGTCGCGGACGGCGTAGCTGCGGGGGCGGGGGGCGGCGATCGCGGCGGCGGCGGTCGCGGCGGGGGTCGCTGTGCTCATCGGGCGAACTCCTGCTTCTTGTCCGCACCGGTGAGGGCGAGGAAGACGTCGTCGAGGTCGGGGGTGTGGAGGGAGAGGGACGCGGGGGCGGCGTCGGCCGCGTCGAGGATGTCCAGGACGGCGCGGAGGGTGGGGACGGTGCCGTCGGACGGAATCTGAAGCGTGAGTTCCTCGTCGTCGCGGGTGGTGGAGGTGAACTGGGCCGCGGCGCGTTCCAGTTCGGCGGCCGAGTCGAAGCGCAGGGAGATGTGACCCCCGTGGATCATCGCCTTGAGCTCGTCCGAGGTGCCCTCGGCGACCAGCCTGCCCTCGTGGAGTACGCCGATCCGGTCGGCGAGCTGGTCGGCCTCCTCCAGGTACTGCGTGGTGAGGAAGATGGTGACGCCCTCGTCGGCGACCAGGGCGCGGATGATCTCCCACATGGTGCGGCGGGAGCGCGGGTCGAGGCCGGTGGTCGGCTCGTCGAGGAAGATGATGCGTGGATCGCCCATCAGGGACATGGCGAGGTCGAGCTTGCGGCGCATGCCGCCGGAGTAGGTGGAGGACGGCTTCTCGGCGGCCTCGGTCAGCTCGAAGCGTTCGAGGAGGCGCGCGGCGCGGCGGCGGCCCTCCGCCTTCGGGAGGTGACAGAGGTCGGCCATCAGCCGGAGGTTCTCCTCCGCGCTGAGGAGGCCGTCGACCGCCGCGAACTGGCCGGTCAGGCCGATCAGGCTGCGTACGCCGGCCCCGTCCCCGGCGACGTCGTGGCCGCCGACGGTGGCGGTGCCGCCATCGCCGTCGATGAGGGTGGCGAGTATCTCGACGGTGGTGGTCTTGCCGGCGCCGTTCGGGCCGAGCAGGGCGTAGACGGAGCCTTCGGCGATGGTCAGGTCCAGGCCCTTGAGGACCGGCTTGTCGCCGTAC
Source organism: Streptomyces sp. NPDC102451 (assembly GCF_044765485.1). Classification (NCBI taxonomy): domain Bacteria; kingdom Bacillati; phylum Actinomycetota; class Actinomycetes; order Kitasatosporales; family Streptomycetaceae; genus Streptomyces; species Streptomyces sp. NPDC102451. The sequence continues at coordinate 30,512 of NZ_JBIWKD010000029.1, forward strand.
GACTTGGTGAGGCCGGCGGTGGTGATCGCGGCAGGCTTGAGTGAAGTGCTCATGACAGACATGTGGATGCGGCTTCCCTTATGCGGAGGGGCGGGAACGGTATCGGGGCCGGTGCGCGGCGGGAGGGATCTCCCCGCCGGCGGACCTCGTGGTCAGGCGGCGCGGGTGACCGTGATGTTGCCGATCGAGGTGTTGGCGTGGACCTCCGCGCGGTCCGGCTTGTCGGACGGGGTGTCGGAGGTGGGCAGATCGCTGCGGACCAGGCCGGCCTTGGTGTGGACGTCCAGCCAGGCCGCGGTGGTCTCGGGGATGCCGAGCTCGATCTCGCCGGTCGAGGTCCGCAGGTCGATCACGCCGCGAGTGAGCCGGGCGATCCGGATCCCGCCGAGTGCGGACTGGACGTTGACTCCGGCGTGCGCGGTTCCCATCGCGAACGAGCCGTTGGACGACTTGGCCTTCGTCTCGCCGAGGACCTCGCCGATCTCCGTCTCGCCGTTGATGTTCTTGACCGTCAGGTCGCCGCCCACGTAGTCGATCTCGACCCGGCCCGCGCCGTGCACCTCGGCGCTCCCGTCCAGGTGGTGGGCGCGGATGGTGCCGGTCGCGGTCCTGAGTTCGGCGGTCCCGGCCCGCTCCACGGTCACGTTCCCGAGCGCGCTCTTCAGGTGGACGTCGCCCAGCGTCCCTTCGCAGTGCACGTCCCCGAGTCCGGTGGTTGCCTGCACCTCGGATCCGGCCGGCAGCTCGACCTCGACCATGACCGCCCCGATCTTGTTGAACGGGTTACGGCCGCGGGGGCCTCGTACGATCAACTGCCCGCCGGTCAGGCTGACCTGGGTCTGGGCGGCCGACTGGACGTCACGGTCGCTCGCCGCGTTCCCGGGCTGGACCAGGACCGTGGTCTCGGTCCGCCCGCCGGCCCGGACCAGGACCGTTCCGTAACCGACCTCCAGCTGGGCGGTGATCGGACCCGGGGTCTTGAAGGACTGCGGCTCATGGGTGGCGGAAGAAGGCATGGCGGTTCCGTCCTTTCGACTGCGTCGGGTATTCGTGCTGGTGGGGGTGGTGAGTGAGGCGGAGGGCGGGTCGGTCAGACCCAGCCGGTGAAGCTCCGGCTGATGCCGGTCTCCGTGACCGGGCCGATCACCGGCCGCTGGGCGCCGGCGGCGGGGCCGTCGAGCGAGGCGGTCAGGGTGAGCACCAGCCAGGCGTTGACCGAGAGGCCGTCGCGGGCGGCGGCCGACTCGACCTTGGTCTTGAGGGAGGTCGGCACCCGGAGGTTGATCCGGGCGGTACCGCCCTCGTCCGCCTCCGGGGCGCCCGCCGCTTCCGGCTGCGAAGCCGCGGGTGCCGACGGCGTCGTGGGCGGCGCCGTTCTGTCGGCGGACTCGCGGAGCTCGGGTCGGCTGACCACGAACTCCGGGTCCACGCCACGCAGCCGTACGTCCACCGAGCCGGGCGCCAGCTCCAGCGTCACCTCGCCCATCGCCGCGGACAGCGCGTTGAGCAGAGTGAGCCGGGCGGCCGACTCCAGCGGAGCGGTCAGCCGCTCGGCCAGGGCGCGAGCGTCGTCGCCACCGGTTTCGGCGGCGACGGCGAGTTCCTGTCGAAGGTGCTCGACGTACGGTGCGAGGTCCATGCGAGAACTATGACACAGCCATGGCGCCATGTCGAGCGTCATATGGCGCCACATGTGGCGCCATGCAGTTTTGCAAGGCACTTCGCCGCACGGCTTGATGCCCTCAGAGGACAAAGATGCTGTTCACAGCATTGCGCCAAACGGTGCGCCGATGTGGCGCCACTCGAAAATCAGTGGCGCCACCTGGAACCGGAGATGAGGAGGTCGGCCTTCGTGACGACCACATCGCGCATCTTCTGAATGTTGGGCAGGAAGACGGTCTCTGATCGTTGGTCTGGTTGTGCCGTTGACTGACGTGCAGTGGGCGGACCTCGCGGATCGCTCTGGAGACGGCGGAGCGGTCCACTGCGTACAACTCGCTTCACTTGCACGGTCGTTCTCATGTCACGGGCCGGTGCCAAAGCACTCTTGATCGTCTACTGAGCGGAGCCTAAGCTCCTGTTCCCATGGGGATGGGGGAACCGGACCGCGGGCGGCGGGCATGGCGCGACGGGCTGGTCAGGCGTCGTACAGCCGTGGCTCTGCTGGCCGGGGCGGCGGGGCTGGTCGTTCTGGGCGCAGTGTTCGTCCTGCTGCCGGGTGTGGTGGTCGACCACGATCTCGCCGGGGCGAGCGTCGCCGCACAGGATCGGCTGAAGGCGGTGAACGATGTCCGTACGACGCTTCTGCAGGTGGTCGGCGGCCTGGTCGTGCTCTTCGGCGCGTATGCCACCTGGCGGCAACTGCGGGTGAGTCAGGACGGTTTGCGCGCCACCCAGGAGGGCTACGTCACCGACCGGTTCAGCCGGGCCGTCGACCAGCTCGGCAGCGACAAGCTGGATGTGCGCATCGGCGGGTTGCATGCGCTGTGGCGGATCGCGGAGCAGTCCGCCCGCGACCGGGAGGCCATCATCTCCATCCAGGCCGCCTATCTGCGTACGCACCTGCCCTGGCCACCCGCCGGGCCGGAAGCACCGGCGGCAGACGTGCCCATCAACGACATCGCACCTCTGGAGACCCGCACCGCCGACGCCCAGGTGGCACTGACCGCGCTCGGCGTGCTGTGCCGGCACCGGGACCAGTCCTGGGTCAATCTCAGCCTCACCGACTTGCGCCGGGCCGACTGCGACGGACTCTGGTTCCCCGAGGTCAACTTCGACCGCGCTTGCCTGGAGGCCGCGACCCTGTACCGCGCCAATCTGACCCAGGCGTCCCTGGTCTCGGTCAACCTGCGGCACGCCGACCTCACGACTGCGATTCTCCACCGGGCTCGCTGCGCTCTGGCCGACCTACGGGGCGCGAAGCTGGTCAAAACCGACTTGCGTGACGCCGACTTCACCGAGGCCGACCTGCGCGAGGCGAACCTCCGCAAGGCCGTCGCCCACGGCGCGGTCTTCCGACGCGCCGATCTCCGCATGGCCGACCTGCGCGGCACCGACTTGAGCACCGCCAGCCTTGTCGAAGCACGCCTCACCGGCGCCGTGGCCAGCGAGCACACCCGCTGGCCCGCCGACTTCAGCCACACGGCCGCCGGAGTCGTCGACACCGATGACCCCGGCCCCGAGCCCTCGCCCCTGCTCCAGCCCCCGGTGACGTGGCAGGCGCCGCCGCTGCGGTCCTTTCCCTGACCAGGACGCGCCGGTCAAGACAGCGGCGACCGCGATCCGCTGGTATCGCTCCCGAGGTCGTCATCTGCTGACGACGCCTGAACTCAGCCGCCTCGGCACTAGTTCCTCTGCAGGGTGCGGGTGACGCCCGCGATGATGGCGGTCGTCAGCACCCAGCCGAAGGCGATCAGCAGATAGGCCAGCCACTGGAGGCTGTCGTTCGACCAGTACCAGGCCGTGCGCTGCCCCAGACCACCGATGGGGATCAGGAGGTCGAGTGTGTAGGCGAGGGGCTGGAAGGGCGGGCCTTCTCCTTGTTTGGCCGGGGTGGGAGGTTGTGCTGCGTCAGGAAGGCACTATCTCGTTTCTGCGCTTCCCCTGCGAGCGCGGGGTCTTCTCCCCCACCCGCCGCGGCTCGATGGTGCGCGGGTCGACCGCCTCGCCCGGGGCGCCCTCCTTGTAGAGGCCCTCCGGCTCGTTCGGCCTGTCGTGAGGCAGAAGGAAGAAGGTGCGGCGCTGGTAGAGCCCGCTGTCGGGGTTGGCCTCGGCGTTCTTGTCGAGCTCCGCGTAACCGACCATGCGTCCGTCACGGGCGTAACGGGGCTTCCCGCCACGACGAGCGCTCTTGTCGAGCGCCTGACGGACGTAGTCGAGGTCGTCAAGATCCTCCAGCCACACCACGTTCGCTTCGTGTGCGAGCTGGCTTTCATGCAGCAGCGAGCTCATGGACGCAGCTCCTTGTCGGTGATGTGGTGGTACGTACGGCTACTCGGTGCGGACCGGGCAGTGCGGTGATCCGGGACACTCCCATGGTAAGACGATGCCCGGATCCTGGGCAGGAGGCCTCGGTTCCTCATGGGCGTCCGCCTGTCGGTCCGTCAGGATGGACGATGTCGTCCTTCAGCAACGCGACAGCGGGGTAGTACTTCTTGCCGCTGGACTTCAGCATCTCCGCGGGAGACGCGAGTCCGACCTCCTGCCGGATGCGGCCGGCGAAGGCCCGGGCAGTGTCGGCCCGGATCCCCTCCGAGCTGCACCAGCCGGTGTAGGTCGCGTAGAGGAGACCCTGTTCGACACGCAGATCCCCGGTATCCGGCCCCTGGCGCAGGCAGCACTCGCCCAGGAAGCGCCCGATGTGGTCCTCGGTGGTCTCGTACGCGGCGGTGGCCAGGCGTACGGAGGACGGGCCGCTCAGCGGGTCCCGACTGGTGAGGTAGCGGATCGCGCCCTGGATCAGCCAGTGCAGGATGCCGGGGCCCTCCTCCTGGACGAGTTCGCCGGCCAGGTTGTCGATCTTGCGGTCGGCCGCGACGACGCGTTCGAAGGGGATCAGCCGGATGCGGCGCCAGAAAGCGTGCCCGCCGGTGCCGACCTCCGGCTGGTGGTTGCCCAGCAGCCAGAGCTTGTGGGTCGGGGTGAAGCTGAAGTAGTCCTGCCGCATCCGGCGGGCCTTGATCTTGTCCCCGCCGGTGAGGAGCTTGACCCTGGCCTCGTCGAACTTGTCGTTGGGCTTGAGCTCGCTGCAGACGAAGATGCGACGGCCGTGCAGTTCCGTCAGCTCCGTCGAGTGCTCGGCGAAGTTGCCCTTGTCCATCAGGAAGCCGGGCGGTGCCGCATCGGCGTAGTCCCCCATGACCTGGATCATGACGTCCAGGAGGACCGACTTTCCGTTGGCGCCCTTGCCCCAGAGGAAGGGCAGGACCTGCGCGCCGACATCGCCGGTGATGGAGTAACCGAGCAGCAGGTGCAGGAAGTCGATCATCTCCTGGCCCTTGGCATCGGCGCCGAAGGTGTCGTCCAGGAAGGCGTGCCAGCGGGGGGTAGGCATCGCCTGGGGCGCCACCTGGGTGGCGCGCGAGTGGAGGTCCCGCATCGGATCGGGCTTGTGCAGACGGCCGTTACGCAGATCGACGACACCGGCGGGAGTGCACAGGGAATAGGCATCGCCGTCGAGGACGTCGGGGTCGAGACTGAGCGCGGGCGCGGCCTTCGCCTGGTGGAGCAGCGCCTTCATGCCGCTCGTGGACATGGTGCGCCGGCGGTGCTGGGCGATCTCACGGTCGCTGAACGTCCCACGGGGGTCGGTCGGGGACATCTGCTCGGCCATGTCGCCCGCGGCCCACAGAGCGGCCTTCTCGCCGCCCACACGCTTCCACCTGAACTGGTCCCAGCAGTACCAGCCGAGGCCTTCGACGTGACGGAACTGGTCGCTGTAGAGCTGGGCGAAGAGCTTCGCGTTGCCGCGGTCGGTGAGCATCGGCGGCAGCAGAGCAGGCGCCTCGGCCGTGGCGGGCGCCTGTACCTGCTGGGGAGGAACCCATGCGGGACCTGCGCCCTCGAGGTCGAGCATCTGCTGAGCGGCGGCGGCCGCATCGAAGCGGCTGCTCTCGGCGCTACTCATGCGAGTCCTTTGGGGTGGAACGGGCGGCTGGCGCCTGCGGAAAGGGCTGCGTCGATGATCGTCTCATTACGGCGGTTCTGGTGGGGACGAGCATAGTGAGCGGCTTCTGCCAGCTCTTGGCGGGCTTCAGCCTGATTCAGGTGCCCCGCTGCGGCCAGACCTCCCGCTGTGAACGCCGCTCGGTTGAGTTTCTCCGTGAAGCCCGTGCCTTCGGCGTGGGCCGCACATTCACGAACGGTCTCGAGGAGCGGCTGCAAGAACGCCTGAGCGCCCCCGGCTCGTCGTACCCGGGCACGTCCACGCGACCGCGGAACGGGGACGGGGACGGGAGATGCCTGCGCAGCGTGGCCCGTGCGTGTCAGTTCGGCAGCCAGCCACTCGGGGAGGGGCGCAGGGTCCCGTACTGCTCCCAGGGGCGTGTAGACGCCTGCGGGGATACGGGTGGTGGGCGCCACGATGTATCCGCCGTGCGCCCGTACGTCAACCTGCCACGCGAGCGCGGTCCTGGGACTCGACCCCGTGGACGAGCGATAACGGACGGCGGGTCGGGAGTTGACGTACCAGATGTGCAGTCCCCCGGACGGGGTGCGGACCCGCAGGGTGTTCTCGTCCTCAGCCGGATTCGGCTGCTGCCGGTAGGCCGCCAGGAGCGCCAGCGTGTCGAAGCCTGAGGCGAGCCCAGCGAGGTCGACCTGCTCCGGGATACGGATGCCCGGCAGGAGGCGATCACGGTCGGGGACCTGAGCAGCGTGGGCGTCGACGTCCAGGACGACCAGGTGTGCCGGCCCGCACGACACACCGACGCCTGCGCGGGGCTCACGGCTCCACCAGGCGTCGATCAGGGCGAGGTCCGTCGTCGCGCTGTGGAAGCCGTGACACCACCTGCCTTGGGCATGGCAGGGGCAACGCGAGGGTTCATGACTGCGGACGCGGCACTGCTCGCAGTTGGCGGCCGGCGTCTTGCGCCCTGGGGCGAGCGGATGGACCGGCCACTGACGGCCTGCGAGCCACCGGGCCACGTCCACGGGGCCCGGCTGCTGCGCGCCTGCGGACGAGGCGGTGTCGGCGGGGCGCTGCACTGTTCGTCGGTCCGTTCCTCTTGTGTGGCCAGGATTGGGTTCCCCAGCTGAGTCCGAGCGTTTTACCTGGTCAGGTAGGCCCGCGCGAGGGACTGAGGGACTGAAGGGACTGACTTTCCCTTATAGCGGGCCGAGCCTAGCGCACGCCCGTACCTCCCCGTGGGAGGCATGAGCACTTATTGCAAAATCAGTCCCTTCGGTCCCTCAGGGCGAGATTCCTGACTGGGCGGGGCCGACCTCGCTTCCGACCTCGCTTCCGACCTCGCTCCCGGGCTTGCTCCCGGGCTGACAGACGAGGGACTGAAAGCCTGCCGGGGCGGAGGGACTCAACGGTCCCCTTTCAGTCCCGGTGGTGTTTCCGCAGGTCAGAGCACATGTGCCCCAGCGGGGAGGGACTGAAGGGACTCATTTCTCTAGTTATCAGCGCACCAGAGATATGTAAGGGTCAGTCTTACGTACGCGCGTATACACGCGCCTGCACGCAGCTGGAACAGGGAGTTTCGGTCCCTTCAGTCCCTTCAGTCCCGAGCAGAACGCTCTGACCTGCCACTTTGCAGAGGGACTGAAAAGAGGAGGGACCGAAGGAGTCCGGTCCCTCCTCTTCCTGAGGCTTCCCCGGCGGTTCGTGCCCCCACCACCCACCGACCCGCTCCTTCTCCAGATGCCGCTGCCGCCGCGCCCCGCAGGCAGGTCTTGAGAGAACGGGTCCTCTTCCTGAAGCATGAACGGGGGGAAGGCCGCGCCCACAGTGCTTCTGCGGAACGCGGCCTTCCCGGCTGAGGATGAGCAGAGTGTCAGGCGCCTTCCTCTACGAGAGCCTTGGACCGCTCAGAGGTGCTCGGCGCCTGTGCCGTCGATGTGCGTACGACCTTCTCCGTTCCTGTGGAGGCCCTGCGGGGACGCAGGAGAACGAAGGCGAGGACGGCGGCCAGGAAGGTCAGCGTGGCCGAGACGGTCAGGCACAGACGCATCCCCTCGAGGAACGCGTCGCCGACGGCACTCTGGACCTGGCCAGCCTGTGCGCCGAGCGGCACCGAACCGATCGCACCGAGTCCCCCGTCGCGGGTCGCATCGGCCAGCCGGTCTGCCAGGGAGCTGTCGACGCCCGCGTCGGAGAGGCGTCCCGGCAGGGAGGAGACGGCGCGGCTGGTGAGCAGAGCCCCGAGCACGGCGGGGCCGAGTGCGCCGCCGACCTGGCGGAACGCGTTGTTTCCCGCGGCGGCCATGCCGGCGAGCGGGTGCGGTACGGAGGCGACGGCGACGGCCGTCATCGGTGTCGTTACGAGCCCCATGCCGAGCCCCAGCAGGACCAGCCGCCAGGAGAGCGAGGTGAAGGAGGTGCTTGCCTCGGCGCCGAGCAGTGTGAGCAGCGAGGCGGTCACCATGAGGAGTCCTGTGGTGATCATGAGGCGGGGTGAGATCTTGTGCATGATGCGTCCGGCGACTCCGCTGACGAGCAGCGCGGCCCCGGTGATCAGGAGCATTCGCCAGGCGATCCCGAGGGTGTCGAGGTGCTGGACCATGCCGAAGTAGAGGCTCAGCACGAAGAAGAAGCCGATCATGCCGAGGAACATGACCATGGCCACGAGTGTGGTGGCGGTGAATCCGGGGCTGCGGAAGAGCGCGAGGTCGAGCATCGGATGCGAGGAGCGCCGCTCGGCGAGGACGAAGGCGACCCCGCTGATCACCGCGACCGCCAGCGCGACGACGACCTGGACGTCGCCGAAGGAACCCGCCCCGCCCTGGATGATTCCGTAGACGAGTGCGGTGATCGCGAGCGCGGCCGTGATCTGCCCGGGCCAGTCCAGCCGTCCGGTGCGCGGTGCGCGGGATTCGGGCAGCAGCCGCAGGGAGAAGCCGAAGGCGAGCAGAGCGACGGGTATCGGTACGAGGAAGATCCACCGCCAGCCCGCGTGGCCGAGGATCGTCCCGGCGACCACGCCGCCGATGGCGAGTGCTCCGAGCAGGCACATCGCCCAGAACCCGATGAACTTTCCGCGCTCGCGGTGGTCGGGTACGGCATGGCTGATGAGCGCGAGCGTCGTCGGCAGCAGGGCGGCTGCACCGATCCCGGAAAGCGCCTGGCCGGCCCAGAGTTGGCCGATCGAGTGTGCGGTGAGCGAGGTCGCGGCGCCGGCGGCGGAGAGCAGCAGCCCGGCGAGGTAGACCTTCTTGCGGCCGTGCACGTCGCCGAAGACCCCGGCGGTGAGGATGAAGGCGGCCATCGGCAGCACGAAGGCGTCCGAGACCCAGGACAGTTGCAGGGTGCTCGTGGAGAGAGCCGACTGGATGGCGGTCAGGCTCACCGAGACGCTGGTCACCGGCAGGTAGGCGACGAAGACCCCGAGGCAGGCCATGAGGAGTGTCATCCCGCGACGAGGCTCGGCAGCGGGTGGTGACTGGGACAAGTGGACTCCTTCGGAGCGTCGGGACTCCGACGCGACGGACGGGTGGGGATGCGTGAGCGGGTACGGCAGTTGTGGCCGTACGGGACCGGGGCGGGCGACGGGCCGCGCTCACTGGGGTCGGGCGGCCACGGTGCAGCCCGGATACGACGGGGTTCGAGCCCGGACGCGTACGGAACCGCCGTACACGACCGGTACGCCGCCCGTGGGCCCGCAGCGGGGCCCGACGGCGCAACGTGAGCCCGCTCGCACATCCTCCAGGAGTCTCCGCCACACCCGACGATTTCCCCAAGTTCCGGTCGATCACATGGGGAGAACCGCTGTCACCATGCGGTTCATGTGATGATTCCTCCATGCTTGACGCCCTGGACAGCCTTATCCTCCACGCGCTGCACGTGGTGCCGCGTGCCCCGTTCCGCGTGATCGGTGAGGCGGTGGGGGCGTCGGAACAGACCGTGGCACGCCGCTACCGGGCGATGCAGCGCACAGGCACCATGCGGGTCGTGGGACTCGTCAACCCGGCGGTGAACGACCTCACGGCGAGCGTGGTGCGGATCACGCTCCGCCCGGACCGGATCGACGCGCTCGTCGAGGCAGTGACCCGGCTGCCCGAGGTCTCCTTCGCGAACATCTCCTTCGGCGGCTCGGAGATCGTCTGTTCGCTGGAAGCCCCTCACGACGGCCGGGTGCCGGACGTACTGCGTCAGCTTGCCCGCTATCCGGGAGTGATGGAGCTCAACACCCGGATGGTGCTGCACGCTTACTCCCCGCCCGGCGCCGACTGGGCGCGGCTCGGCCCCTCGCTCCCGGAGGAGGCGGTGGACCTGCTCCTCGAGAGCCATCCCCGTCAGCGGTCGGAGGGTCCGCTGGTCGAGCTGCGCGAGGACGACCGCCCGCTGCTGGCCGTCCTCGCCGAGGACGGCCGGGCGAGCCAGGCCACGCTCGCCAAGGGCACCGGCTGGACCACGGGCCGGATCGCGCGGCGTATGGAGGCCCTGGAGCGCTCGGGCACGCTCGTCTACGACGTGGACCTGGTTCCGGAGCAGCTGGGTTACCCCTTCGGTGCGGCTCTGTGGCTGCAGACCTCCCCCGAGCGGCTGCACGAGACGGGCACGGCCGTCGCCGCACTCCCCCGGGTCGTCTTCGCCGCGGCCACGACCGGCGACCAGAACCTCATGGCGATCGTGATGTGCACGGACGCCGCCGACTTCTACGACTTCCTCAGCCGCCGCCTCGCCACGGTTCCCGGCATCACCGGCTACACGGTGAGCGTCCGCCTGCGCCCTCTCAAACAGGCTGCGTCGCTTGTCTACCGGGGACGGCTGATTCCTCCGCCTCCTCGGCGATAACGAAGATCGCTTCCCGGATCGGCGGAGACCGTTTCCCGCTCGCCTGCGGCCTGGTCCTTCGATGTCAGACGCAGAGGCAAGGATGGGCGGCATGACGAAGACCGGAGCGGACTATGCGTGGTTCGAGAGCGACTTTCCAGACATCGCTGAGGCCTACTGCTTCACCCTCGTGCGGGGCCTGTCCCCTGCTGAGTTGATATCCCGGCTGGAAGGGCGACCGGAGGCTCCCTTGCAGGGCATAGCCGAAGTCGCCGACGCCGCCTTCGCCCAGTACGGCCTGGTGGATGGCGCCCGTCAGCTGATAGGCATGACGACTGTCGGCGACTGGACGCTGCTGATCGAGCCGAACGGCTACCTCGGGGTCACCGAAGGACGAGTCCTGCCGGCCTCCGCCGGGGCGAGCTGGGTCTCCCACTTCGTCAACGTCAACGCCGTCGGCACGTTCCTCTGGGCCGAGGACCAGGTCCTGCGGCTGTGCTTCGACCCCATGTTCCCGGAGGACCGCTGGGGGACCGCGCCCGACGAGCTCCTCGACGTCATGGCGCGGATCGGCTTCCATCTTGAGGAGGAGGCTCCGGAAACGGATCTCTCCTCCCCGGCAGCATTCGCTCTGGCAGAGCACCTGACTGGTGTCGCCATCACTCCGGCGCTGCTCCAGGACACGACGTTCAGCTGCGCCACCGTTCAGATCCGGTGAAATCTCCCACGCTCAGGTACCTGAAGGCGGCGTGGATGATGGCGCGGTGGCGGACATCAGGGATGACCACGTGAAGGTCCACTTCCGAGCACCGCCTGGAACTGTTCACGTGCTTCGCGAACGGCCGGCTGCCGCGAAGGCACGGTCCGGGCGGCTGCGGATGTCCGTCTCCAGCCAGTCGTAACTGGGCGGGGCGCGGGCCTCGGTGAAGCAGGTCAGCGTCGCCGTACGCCGGGTGTCATCCCTGCAGCAGATGGCTCGGATCCCGCTATCCACTCCCCCGGCATCAAGCCCCTCCTCCCCCGGCGACCGGGCGGACGACCCACCGGACGTGCACATCACCTCGTTCCCGGGGAGAACCACGCGACAAGCCTCCTGCTTGTTGTCCGCGGACAACAGACTCGGTTGTTGTCCGCGGACAACAGACTCGGTTGTTGTCCGCGGACAACAACGACCCGTCGTGCTCAGCAATGCCCCGGGAAGGTCCGTGTGTGTTGTCCGCGGACAACACACACGTCGGCAGGTCTTCCTCGCCGTGCGCTTGCAGGAGCGCGATTCCAGTCCCGCAGCCGGCCCGGGACGCCCCATGCTCCAGGATGGAGCAGTGCTCCCCTACGTCTACCGCGTGACCAAATACGACCCCGCCGACCGTGACCAGCATGGCCACTACATCGGGGCCCAGGGCGTCGTGAGCGATCGTGGCGAGTACGAAGCTGCCTACCTGCAGGCGGTCGCGGCATTTGCCGCGGACGCAGGACTCGACCGTCTCGTCGTACGCGAGCCCGGAATTCCGTCCTTCGTCCACTTCGGAGCCGCGGCAGCAGCGGATGACCACGGGCTTGGCGCCCTCTTCCCGGACGGTCTGCACGGCTTCCACGACGGAGCGGAAGTGCAACTCGCCATCGCCCTGGAGCTGGTGAGGGGCATGCTGCGGGACAGTGGCGCCTGGTGCCGACTGGAAGCTGACGGCATCTTCGAGGTGCACGTGGGATGGGATCAGTACCTCTACGTCTCCACCAGCCGCCCCAGCGCGGACGCGGTGGCGCGGACCCGTGCGCTGGGGCTCTTCCCCGAAAGCCTGGACGCCTCCCCCTACGCCATGGAGACCGGGCTGTCGGACGTCCAGCGGCCGGCCGACGCCGAGTTCTGGTCAGCGCTGGCCTGGGCAGTCGACTCAGGACGCGCGGGGCTGCTCGAGGAGACGTACATCGAGGGAGCCTCCCGGTGGCACCCACTGAGCGGTGACACCCTCGACGCCGTACGCGCAGGACTCGCGCCCCGTGCCCGGCTGGCTGTCTGGCCTGCCCTCTCCCCCGATGTCGGCGCCGTCCTCGGCTCGCTTCCTGACGAGGGCCTGGTGGAGGGAGTCTGGCAGGACACGGGCGGCCGGGTTCACAGTGCTGTGGCGGACGAGGAGGACTACGCGGAGCTGACCATGCGGATGGCGGGCGCCGCGGCGGCAGCTCTGATGCCCATGAACGCCGACGAACGGGTCCCTCTGTTCACCGCCGTCCTGCCTGACAGCGACGGCGTCGTACGGGCACGCTGGCGGACCGATCCGACCCCCGACGACCGGAAGTGGGCGTTCCTCAAGTCGCTGCGGCCCGGCCAGGTCGTGACGGGCAGAGTGACCGAGACAGCTTCGTTCGGGGTCACCTTCGTCGACATCGAAGGGCACGAAGGGTTCATCAACATCCCTGAGCTGACATGGCGCCCCGTGGCTCATCCGTCCGACGTCGTATCCGTGGGCCAGCGCATTCACACACAGGTCCTGGGCGTCGACACGGTCCGAGGGCGGCTGGCGTTGTCGTTCAAAGCCCTGCACGACGATCCGATGAAGCAGCTGACGGGACGGGTCGGTACGACGATTCTCGGTCCCGTCACCAAGATCGTTCCCTTCGGTGTCTTCGTGCGCATCGAGGAGAGGGAGAACGGGTTGGAAGGGTTGGTGCACAACTCCGAACTGACAGGCCCGCCGGGGGAGGAGCCCCAGTTCGGCATCGAGGTCGGAAGTGCTCTGCGCGTCAGGATCCTGGACGTGGATCTGGAGCGCCGCCGGATCACCTTGTCCCAGCGGCAGGCCGACACAGAGGTCTGAGTCGGCGCCGGTCCTCGTTCGCCGATACGTCGATGGAGAGGAGGTTCTGCTTCTCCGCAGGCCGTCCGCAGCCTGGCCGGCCCCCAGCACTTCCCGCAGTGGCCAAACAGAAGTGGGCCGGAGGCGGCTGCCCCCGGCCCACTGATGAGCGCCCTCACACGTATGCGTGGAGCTCTTCGATCAGCTGCGCCAGCTGCTCGGGAGGAAGCCCGGACGCGAGGGTGCGCGCCTGCTCCTCGACGGATGTGCCGAGCTGGCGCACCAGGAGCTGACTGCGCTCTTCCCCCGGCCCGGCTGTCCCGGTCCGCTGCGGAGCAGCCTCGGCAGGGTCTGCTGCGCTGCTGGCCGTGTTGTCCGCGGACAACATCGGAGAGGGGACCGACACCGCTGCCGCCGAGGAGTGCGACTCGGTGGCTTCCGTGTTGTCCGCGGACAACACGCGCTCTTCCGCGGAGGCGGGCTTCTTGGACGAGGGGGCCTGACGCGGAGCCGATGGAACGGCCTCCGTCTCGCGCGGTGTGTTGTCCGCGGACAACACGGACCCGGGGGCGGGGGAGTGGTCGGCAGGTCCTGTGCCGTCGGCCGGGGCAGAGGTCCGTGTCGCCGCGGTCTCCTTGGCCCGCTGCAGGAGCAGCTTCTCCTCCTCGCGCGAGCGGGCCTCCTGTCCCCTGGTCTCCTTGAGGTGGGCCAGCAGCCCAGCTCCGGTGAGTCCTGGCTCCTCCTTCAGCCGCCGTGCGAGCAGACGGCCGTCACGTTCGGCGAGAGAGCCCGAGCTGAGCATCGTCTGCAGCTCAGCGGGGAGTTCCAGGAGAGCGAGCTGGTTGGTGACCCAGGAGCGGTCACGCCCGAGCCGCTTGGCGGCCCGGGTGCGGGCCCCCTTCTCCGACTCCTCGCTGCACACCCGTACGAGCTCGAGGACGCCGCGCGCACGCTCCACGACATCGAAGTCCTCCCGCTCCAGGTTCTCCTTGAGCAGATGGTCGACGAACTCCTCGCGGGAGGCGGCCAGATCGTCGCGTACGACGAAGTCCAAAGCCTCCAGAGCTACGTGCACCGCGCTGCGGAATCGCCGCTCGCCATTGACCAGTACGTAGGCGGATTCGCCGATCTGCGCCTCGTGCTCGGGCCACAGCCTCAGGTACGCGGGGCGGGACACGGCGACGCACGCTGCGAGTTGGGCGACGCGCAGCTCCTCGCCGAAGCGGGTGAGGTCTTCCTCCGAACCGAAGTTGCGACGGGGGTTGAGCGGTGTCGGCGCGACATCGTCCAGCTGCAGACGCCTCAGCTCGTACGCCGGAACATCGCCCTGCACTATGGCCTTCGCCCGGCCACGGGCGCTTCGGCCGCGCGGCACGCCCCCGAAGGACGAGCCGGTGCCGAGCCGGTCCGCGACACTCATGACATGACCTTCCGAGCGATGGCGCGCATGATCTCGGACTGCTCGCATTCCGGGGCGTAGGAGAGCAGGGGCTGCTTGAGCCGTACGGACTCGCGCTGCTCCTTGAGTTCCGGCATGACACCGACGACCGGCGGGTCGCCGATCTCCTTCCAGCTGTGCAGCGACGACGTGGCGATGTAGCCCTTGCGGCTGTCGTACATGTTGACGATGAAGCCGAGCATCGAGATCTCGACCTCCATGTCGGCGCAGAGGTCCTGGATCTGGTCGTAGAGCATGTCGTACGCGTCGGCAGACGAGTCTTCCGCGAGCACGGGGATGAAGATGCCGGACAGGCCCGACGTCTCGCCTTCACGAGTGCGGCAGTAGTACAGCGCCGTGTCCATGGTGTAGCCGAGGCTGGGCGGGCAGTCGACCACGATGTAGTCGAACTCCCTCTCCAGAGGCTCCAGCGCCTTCTCTAGCGCGGTCTCCTTGATGCGTACGAAGCGGCTGGTGGCGAGCTTGGCGTCGAGCAGGAACGCGTCCTTGCAGGCCGGCAGCATGAACAGCCGCCCGCTGAAGGCACCGTCCTCTATCGGGACGAGCAGCTCGCGGAGATCTCCCTTGGCCTCGCCCAGCATGTGCTTGGCCAGGCTGGGGGCTTCGATGTCGAACAGGTCGTACCCGAGCTGCTTGGTGAGGTGGCCCTGGGGGTCGAAGTCGATGAGCAGGACACGGCTGCCGGCTTCGGCCAGCGCCTGCGCGACGCCGGAGGACGTGGCGGTCTTCCCGACCCCGCCCTTCTGGTTGCCGAAGATGAACCGGCGGGCCCAGCTGGGCCGCGTGGCGCCTCTGCGGGGGGAGGGGTGGGTGTCGAGCCAGAGGCGGATCGCCTGGGCGATGCCCTGGTTGAAGGGGATGCCGCGCTGCTTGCAGTCGTCCTTGAACTCCCCGTACAGCCCGGTGGGGAGATAGGTGGAGAACGAACTGCCTCCTGTGGTGTCCACAGGAGCACGCTCGGCGTCATCTGCACGCCATACCTGTACGCCTTCGGTCACGGCATCCTTGATGTCGACGCCGAACTCGGCTGCCCTGACCTTGAGTTCTTGTCGCAAGGCGGCGGGCAGCTTGGCGACTACCTTTTCCCTGTCATCGGGGGAGTATGGGACGGTCATGCGGTTACCTTACTCACCTCGTTGGGAGATGTGGCGCAGGCGGGGTCGTAAATCTTTGGCGTGTCGCCCCGGTGGGGGAGGGATGCTGGAGGTGAACCGCGCTGGGTGGTGGGTGAATTGAGGGAATTGGGGGCAATGCCGGATTCGGTGAAAGTGCATCAGAATTGGCTTGGCCACCGATAGACCAGCAGGTCGGCGAGTCTGCTTCCCGCGCACGCGGGGATGGTCCCGACGTCGTATTCATCGAAACGACGCAGGTCTTCTGCTCCCCGCGCCCGCGGGGATGGTCCCCTGTTCACGCCGGGCAAGGACTGGCCGAACATCTGCTTCTCGCGCACGCGGGGATGGCCCCGTGAGCCCCCACACCAGGGGTGGGGCGGTCGCCTGTTCTCCGCGCCCGCGGGGATGGCCCCCCGGGTTACTGCAAGGAGGAGGGCGTCCGTTCCTGCTCCCCGCACACGCGGGGATGGCCCCCTGCGGGGGGTGCCAGGCCGGGCCGCTTCGCGCTGTTTCCCGCGTCTGCGGGGATGGTCCCCTGCACCGCTGCCAGGTGAGCGCGCAGGACGACTGCGCCCCGCGTACGCGGGGATGGTCCCGTAGTGGGAGAGATGGGCCATGGGCTGAGCGTCTGCTCCCCGCGCACGCGGGGACGATCTCTCCGGACGCTGACCCAGGACCCAGTCTCCGGCGGCTGTTCCCGTCGGGAGCTCTCAGTCGGTGGCAGAGCGCGTGTTGTCCGCGGACAACACGCGGCCACGCCTCAATTCCGCCAGCCCCGCAGGTGTGCCGCGATGCGCGCGGCTGTGCATTTCGGGTCGTGCAGCTCGTGTGCCAACGCAGACAGCTGCTCCCGTGTCGGCGCCACGGAAACGCCACTGGCCTCGAGGTACATCACTGCGACGGCGCAGGCCACGCTCAGGTTGGACTGCTCCAGCCAGCGCAGCCGCCCCAAGGTGTGGACCAGGGCCGCAGCTCTGGTGAACGCTCCCTGGTAGACCGGCGTCTCCAGCAGCTGGGCGCGGTGGCGGGCGACGGCGGCGAGGGGGACTCCCAGGTCTTCGGGGGCGGGATCGTGGTGGCCGGCGCGTTCGGCTACTTCGAGGATCCAGGAGAGATCGATGTGCAGGGACATGCTCACGCAGCGGCACTCCGGGTGGGTGCGGGGGAGTGCTGGATGTCGAGGTCCTTCTCGAGGGCGTCGAGGAAGGAGCCGTGCTCGTCCAGGAGGCGCTGGGCACTCGCCATCCCAGCGGCCCTGGCGCCGGATGTGTCCTCGGCGATGAGCCGCTCGACGTACCGGTTGAAATCGAGGCCGCGAGCTGCCGCGGCGTCCTTTCCCGCTGCGAGCACTCCAGGCTCGAGCCGGAGCTGGGTCTGCTTCTTCTGGGATGCCATACAAGGAACGGTAGCAGGGTGGTAGCAGCAAGGGAAGTGCGTGAGGCGGGCCCCAGTGGTCCGCCCCGCCACGATCCCGAAAGCAGCGAATGTGGGCACGTAGGCTGCGGACGGTGACCTACGACATCACGTTCTTGCGGGTTCTCCAGGGCCGCACCTTCGGCGAGACCCTGGAGAAGATCAACTCCGCTTACGACCCGGATGCCGACCTCAAGCCCATGCGCCTGACCGGTGAGCAACGTACAGATTGGGACAGGCTCGTACAGCGGATATCGGGGGAGGTCGGTCCGGTGACCGCCGAGGAGTTCCCCTACAGCCTGACTCTGTGGCGTGACGGGCCTGCTGGTCATCTGCAGTTGGACTACGACGGGGACTCGGCCAGCATCGAGATTCCCTACCGCTATCCGGGAAGCGAAGCGCTGCCGGTCATGGCGGAGGCCTATCGCATCGGACGGATCCTTGAGGAGGAGTGCGGCCTCGAAGGCTACGACTACGAAGTCGAGCAGCCTGTCCGAACCGGCGATATCGACGTAGCGGCAGCCAGGCTCGGTGGCGTCGCCCGCTGGGCACAGGAGACTCTCACCTGACCGGTGAGCGGCTCATCCAGGGCAGCACGAAAGGCTAACTCTTCCAGACTGAGGAGTGTGTCGCGGACTGGCTGGCTTGCCACCGGCTTGGCACGGTTCAGTCGGCGATCGTCCTATCAGGCAGCCGTGGCAAACCGCGCGCTTCCGGCCGGCTGGGCGGTCGAGGACGGCGTCGGCGACCTCTTCACGGGCGGCCTGCTGACGGACTCCGTGACGCGTACGCCTCAGGCCTGTTTGTATCGGGTAGAGCCCGGCAGAGATGGCGGAGTCAACGAGCAGGCCGTGCAATGTCGCCTGCTCGTCGCAGCACAACAGCCCATGCCTCGGCATGCCGCGACCAGGAGTGGGGACCGTGCGTAGCGACGCTCATCGAGAAGAACCAGTCCGCGATCTGAGCACGTGGACGCTCGACCAGCTGCAGACGTTCATCCATGCCGCCCACAGCCAGCAACTTGAGACGACACGCGTCGTCGCGCAGGGACAGGCCTACAACTCCAGCCATTCCCAGGAAGCCTGTCTCCAGTGGGCGAAGCTGTCGCTACTCGCGAACCGGCGCATGCTCGACAACGCCGAGGGAAGTTCTATGCGGGTGGCACAGCAAGACTTCATGCTGCGGATGTGGGTGATCGACCGGCTGGGCCCCGACGACACCGACCCCGACCGGAGCCCCGAGGCGCTGGCGTCCGACACCCTCGACACCCTGACCTTCACGCCCACACAGGCCGCCGGCCTCGCCAAGGGCTGGCACGACCTTCCCGTCGACCGGATCCGCGAGCTGAGGAGGCACAAGAACCTGACAGCCCATCTGGAAAGCCTGGTCGGCTATCTGGCTCCTGGCCCACTCCGTGAGCGACTGGTCGCCTGGACCGCGACCCGACCGCTCCTGCCGTGACCAGCCCCAGTGATCAGGTCGCCTGAACTGACTCGCTTCCTTCCGTGGGGGCGGCCTCAGGTGCCCAGGGAGACCTTGCGCAGCTCGAAACGCTGACGGGCCCGGGTGAGATGTGATGACTGCCCTGGTCCATGATCGAATTAGGTGGAAGCACGAAGGGGGTTCCCCTGTGAGGAATCCCCGCACGCCGGGAAGACACAAGCACACGAGCCTCGCTGACGGGGCAGCATGAACGGGGGCGGCCGGTGGCCTGGGTGACAGCGATCCGCGACGACGAGCAGGTCGAGTACCGGCTGCGGGAGCAGGCCGGGTGCTCGGTCGTGGTGGCCGACGCGGTGGTCCAGGAGGCCACCGAAGCGGCGCTGGAGCAGTCGCCCCGGGAGGTGGGCGACGCTGCTCTCGTATGGATGGGCAACGGTCTCGCGGCGGTCGGGCTGGCCGAGGGCGCGGTGCTGGACGAGGAGGGCAAGGAGGCCGCCCGGCTGCTGATGGTGGGCTGCCACCCGGAGACGGGCGCCAGGATGATCCGTACGCAGACGTCGGTCCGCGCGCACGAGAAGGCGAAGCTGACGACTGCCCGACTGGTCGAGGCGATCGAGGCGGCCGCCGAAAGGATGGGCGTGCCGGCCGCCGAACTGCTGGAGGGCAAGCCGAAGCAGCAGAAGGTGCTCGCGCAGCAGCAGCGGATGGTCCAGCGCCAGGGCGACCGGCACCGGATGCAGGTGACCACTCTGCACAAGCTCGCCCGCGCCGCCGGCCTCGAGCTGGACGACATGTACGGGGCGTCCGAGCTGGCAGAGGCGCGCGGGCACGCGGACCAGCGCGTCGATGACCGGGTTCGCGGCTGGGACCTGATGCTGGACCTCCCCAAGAGCGACAGCGTCCTGCCGGGGCTCATGAACGACTCGTACGAACGAGAATTCCGCGACCTGGTGCACCGGACGACGCGCGACACGATCCGCGAGGTCGAGCGCTGGGTCGGGTACGCGGTCGGTTCCGAGGGCGGGCGGCCGGTCCGGCTGGCGACAGGCGGTCTCCTCGCGTGGTCCGTGGAGCACCAGGCCGCCCGGCCGATGGGGGACGGGCTGCCCGGCGACCCGCACCTCCACCTGCACGTGACGATCGCCAACATGGGGCTGTGCGAGGACGGCGAGTGGCGCTCGATCGGTAACTCCGGCCAGGACCTGCACCGGCACGCAGCCGCTGCCGACGCCTACTTCCAAGGCCGGGTCCGGGCGCTCACCCACCAGCGGTTCGGTGTGCGCCGTCAGCAGGCCGAGCGCACCGGAGCCTGGGAGGTCGACGGGGTCCCTGAGCCGGTGCGCGACCTGTTCTCGCGGCGCCACGGCCGGATCGTGGGTCTGGCCGGGGAGGAGGCCGGACGCCAGGAGCGTGACCGTGCTGCCGCCGAGACCCTGCGCGCCAAGCACGGGGCGGACGCTACGGCGATGCGCGCGAGCTGGCGCCGGCGCGCCCTGCACGCCGGGGTCGACGTCGACGCGATGGTCGCGGCCGCCGCCCCTGGGCCGCCCGGCCCTGACAGCGGCCCCACCCCCGACGGGCCCGGCACCGGACCACGGATCCCGCCGCCCGCCGACCTCGCGGCGATCGTGTTCCACCCGGAGACCGGCCTCACGAAGTCGGAGAAGACATTCAGCCGCGCGCAACTGCTCGCGGCGGTCGGCAACGCACTGGAGTACGGCCTGGGCGACGTCCCCGGTCGCCTGGACGACGTCCCCGGTCGCCTGGACGAGCTCGTCGACGACGTCCTGGACGTGGCCGGGTACGCGGTGCGCGTGCCGGACTACGGCTCCACCGTCATGACGTCCACCGCCCGCTACACCACCCAGGACATCCTGGATGCGGGTATGTACGTCCGGGACCAGGCGCTCGCCCGCCACGGCGAAGGCCGCGTGGCCCTGACCGAGGAGCAGGCTGCGGCCGCCGTCGACGTCTTCCGGTTCGCGGTCGGCTTCGAGCTGTCCGACGAGCAGAACGCGGCGGTGACCCGGCTGCTGACAGCCGGGCACGGCATCGACACCGTCGTCGGCGTCGCCGGAGCCGGCAGGAGCACGCTGATGGAGGCGTGCCGGATCGGGTGGGACGCCACCGGCACCACATACGCCGCGGCCTGCTCGAGCGCCGTCGCCGCCCAGAACCTCACCCGGGCATTCGGGATCCCCGCGCGTGAGGTCGCGGCCTGGCTCCAGCAGATCCGCACCGGGACGGGCCTCACCGGTGTCGATGTCCTGGTCATCGACGAGGCCACCGTGGTGGACGACCGGTCCGCCGAGGTCCTGGTGCGCGAGGCCGCCCGTACCGGCACGCAGATCATCGGCATCGGTGACCCTGTCCAGCTCCAGGCGATCGGGTCCGCCGACTGGTACCGCGAGGTCCACCGGCTGATCGGCGGGCTCACCCTGCACGGGAACCGCCACCAGGAGGACTCCGCCGAACGCCACGCGCTGGAGGTCTGGCGCACCGGCGACCACGACCAGGCGCTGCACCTGCTCGCCGGCCGGGGCCGCGTCCACCCCACCGGGACCGCCGACGAGGCCCGCTCGCAGATCCTCACCGTGTGGGACGAGCTCCGGCGCGACCGGTGGCCCGACGCCCAGGACCTCGTCGACGAACTGGTGGTGCTCGCCGCCCGTAACGCCGACGTCGACGCGCTCAACGCCGGGGCCCAGCAGATCCGCCGCGCAGCAGGCGAACTCGGCACCGAGCACACCTACGCCCTCCCCGGCGGAACCCGGCTCACCCTGGCCACCGGCGACGCCGTACGGGTGCGCATCAACGACGACAGGAGTCGCCGCGGGGGAGGCGGCCCGGACCTGCTGAACGGGTACCGGGCCGTTGTCGGCGAGATCGCCGAGGACGGGCGGATCGAGATCACGTGGCGCACCCGCACGCGCGGCCAGGACGACGCCTCCGTGTCCGCGTGGCTGACGCCGGATCAGGTCGCCTCCGGGGCCCTGTCGCTGGGGTACGCCATGACGATCGCCGCCTCGCAGGGGATGACCTGCGATACGAGCCTGACGTACGGGCACGGCGCCAACGCGTTCGCGGCGTACCCCGCCCTCGCCCGAGGCAAGCAGGCCAATCACCTGTGGCTTCCGCTCGCGGCCATCGAGAGCGAGGACACCCGGGCCCGGCTCGGTGACGCCCGTACGGAGAAGGAGCTTCTGGAGTGCGCAGTCGACGCGTACGCCGAGTTCCTGGGGCAGTCGCGGCCGGACGCGACGGTCTCCGATCCGCTCCACGAGCCGCCGGCACCGGCCGTCGTGCCGTCGCCGACCCGCACTCGGACCGTCGCCGGCGCGGCACGCGCACGGTCGGTCACCGTGCACGACCAGCGCCCGCGGGAGGCCCAACCACCGCAGCGCGGCCACCGGCTGACGGACGAGCAGAAGCAGCGGCCGGCCGACATGAAGGAGGAGCGGGAGCCGGCCGGAGTCCGGGCCTGGAACCGCCGCCCGTACGGTGACACGACCGACCAGGAGCTCACCCGGCTCATGGCCACCGGCCCCGTCGACGCCCGGCGCGAGGACCTGGCGGCCGCCGAGGCCGAGGAGACCGAGCGCGCGCTGCTGGAGCAGATCGCGTACGGCCGGGCTCGCGGGGAGACGCGGGGCCGGCGTGAGGTCGCGCCCATCCACCCGCTGCTGGACCGCGCCGGCGAGCAGCTGGCGGTCGCGCGTGCCGAGCAGGCCCGCGAGACAGCCGCAGCGGAGGTGGCGGCCAAGGCTGACGAGCGCCTTCGCCTCCTGGCGACCGCCGACGACAAGGGCCGGATCGCACTGCGCCTGGCGGGCACGTCCCGCAAGGAACACCGCCAGCTCACCCAGCAGGCCACCGAGGAACGCGCTGCAGGATGGCGGGAGGCCGCCGACGCGCGTGCCGCGGCCTCCCGAGCAGCCGAGGCCGCGTGGGGGATCGTCCGCAGCAGCCCGTACGCCGCTGTCCTGGGCGCCACCGAGCAACGGGCACCGGACGTCGACACCCTCGCTGCCCGGCTCACCGAGATGCGCGAGACCCGGATCCCCGCCCGCGTCCAGCAGATCGACACCGAAGACGAGAGGCGCATCTCCCGCGCCCACGGCCAGGCAGCAAAGGCCCGGGAGAACGCTGCCATGTACCGTGCCGCCGCCATCGACGCACGGACCGAGAAGTCCCTGCGGGCGCGGATCGCCCAACAGCACCCCCGGCTCCATGAGTTCGAGGTGCAGGCCCGCGCCGACCTCCAGCACACCCAGGCACGCCGGAGCTCCCCTGTCGTGGCCCGGAGCAGCCGCCGCCCCTACCAACCACCGGCACAGGGGCGCCCAGGTCCGAAACGAGGGCTCTGACAGGGCGTTAAGTCCGTTTCTGGTAGCGGCCGCGTCCGGGCTGTTCGAGGAGTCCCTGGCGGACGAGTCTTCCCAGGCGGGAACGGGTGACGTTGA
>NZ_JBIWKD010000030.1:0-46176 GCF_044765485.1 Streptomyces sp. NPDC102451
GGGGCCCTGCCTTCATGCACCTACCGCCGGAAGATCACCCCAGCGGGAAACCCGTTCGACTCACACGTTCCATCATCGGTTGAGATACGGCTTCTTAGACCGGTCTAGACAACAAAGAAGCCCCGGGCCGCTGGCCTGGGGCTTTCATGTGGAGCGGGTGACGAGAATCGAACTCGCGCTCTGAGCTTGGGAATCACCGGCGCTTGGATTGGCGAAGTCGCCCTGACCTGCATGTTTACCCGGTCCAGGTGAGCTCGGTGTGGTCTATGGGCGCCGTGCTTGACCGCTGTTGTCCGCTCCGATGGGCACGGATGGGGCACGACGGCCGAGGGGCGATCAGTCCCTCTCGCGAACCGCAACCTGTCGCGTAGTCGGCATCCGTCAGGCCATCAGTCCTCGTGCGGGGACGCGAGCTCGTGAAGTCGTTCCCCGATGTCGTCGGCCCAGGTCTGCGCCCACTGGCGCAGCCCGGCGATCGCCTCCTCGTCGAGTCCGTAGGCGGCGAATTCCGTGTCATCGATCCAGTCGGCTCCGCCCAGCCGAGCTTGGAGCTCGCTGAGATCGAAGGATTCCCGGGCATGGCGCCGGCCGAGTTCCTCGAGTTCGACGGGGTTCCAACGGCCCGTGGCGGACTGCACGTCGATAAGGTCCCTGGCGAGTCCGCGGTCGGCCAAGGCGCGGACCTTCGTGCCCACGACATCTTCGAGGGACAACACCAAGCCGTGCTCGGTGCTTACGGGTGGCCGCCAGAGTGCTTCCTTGAGGATGTCGACCTCGCACTCTTCACGGCTGACAGGGTCGGTGACGATCAGGCGCGCGGACAGAGGGTCTGTTTCCAGAGCGCTGACCTGCCACCCGCGCTGCTCCAAGCCGATGCGTACGGCAGTCGCAATGTTGTCCATGCGCTCGGGGTTTTCGGTCGCGACATCGAGGTCCTGGCTGAGCCGGTCGACCAGGCCGTGCGCCTGGACTGCGTAGCCACCGGTAAGCGCCAGAGGATATTCGCCACCTACGGCGAGCACGTCTGCAAGCAGGCGACGGTGCAGACCGGTGAGGTTCACGCAGCGGCCTGGGTGCTGGCAGCCAGTTCGTCGAAGGAGCGTTCCCAGACTTCACGGACGTCTCGGCTGATCAGCGTGCGCAGTGTGGGCCACAGGCTGATGAGAAGGCCGCGATTGAGGTACTGGACCAGGTCGTCGTGCTGGCCCTCGGCCAACACGATGCGGTAGTAGCTCATCCGCAGCCGGGGCTGGTCGAGGTCGAACGTGGTCAGTCCCGACCACGCCAGGTGGAGGGGCAGGCCCACTGTGCCGTGCTCGGGGCCGGCGAGCTCGGAGAGCGCTGCGGGCGCGCGCCTGGCGAACTTGGCACGGCGGAGATCGGAAAGACTGGGCTGTGATGCCATACGTCGATTATCCAGGGAGAGGCCACGGGCGCCGACCGGACGGTGACAGGGTGCTGGATACAAAGAAGCCCCCGGCCGCTGGCCTGGGGCTTTCTCATGGAGCGGGTGACGAGAATCGAACTCGCGCTCTGAGCTTGGGAATCAGCGGTTCCTAGGTTGTTACAGGGGCCGTGACCTGCGATTTCGGATTGGGCAGGTGAACGGCTCCCGGTCTCCGGGAGCCGTATCTGACCGCTGTTGTCCGCTCTGCTGGGCACGGATGGGGCACGAGGGCTGTGGCGGTGTGACGTGTCCTGCGAGGGGCGTGCTCCGGGTGGACCGGTGTGTCAGAGGGTGATGCGAACCTGGTTGCCGCAGAGCCTGGACATGTCGTCGTCCGCGGTCAGGAGGGCTACCGGCTTTGGCTGGCGGAAGGCGCCCTTGGCATCGATGGCGCACTTGCGCCCGCAGTTCGGCGTCTTTTGAGGAGCTTCGATGCCGCTTTCGCCGCCTGTTCGGTGACCGGCTCCACCTTGGCGCGGGACAGGGGCCCTGTTGGCCAAAGCCTCATTGATGCCAACTACGAGCAGGGCTACCAACGACCTCGAAGAGCCGCCTACATGCGTCGAGGGCGTTATGTCGTCATTCGAGGGGGCGCTAGATGTTAGGCGAGTTCGCCCGAGCTCCCTCGGACGTGTAGCTGATTTACAGTTTGATCTACGCTACCATCAATCACCACTTGTTGAGATAAAAAAGGTACATCCTGGGAGCGGTGGAATGGCTGCGAATATTCGAGAAGTAGTTGTCTTCATTGCATCTCCAGGGGATGTCCAGGGTGAACGCGAAGCAGTGCGAATGGCGGCCGACTCTCTCAACAATTTGCACTCGGCAGTTTCCGCAGTGCGGGTTCGAGTCACGGGATGGGAGCACGTCCAGCCCGAACACGAGCGCCCCCAGGAGGTAATTAATGAACTTGTGGATGAATGCGACATTTTCATCGGAGTGCTGCACAGGAAATGGGGGAGCCCGACAGGTCAATATGATTCAGGATTCGAGGAAGAGTATGAGAGGGCCCTGGGGCGACGAAAGGCAACTGGATCTCCAGAAATGCCAATCTATTTCAAGCGCGTCGAACAAGATTTTCTTGTCGATCCCGGAGAGCATCTGAAGAAAGTCCTGAAATTCCAGCGTCGATTCCAGGAGGAGCACAGCGCACTTTACCGCGAGTTCGCATCCCTTGAAGATTTCAAGCTCAAAATTTACACCTACCTTAACTCGCTTATTGTCTCCAAACTCAAATCCGTTGAGTCAAATGGTGGGGGCGAAGGAAATGCGGCAACCCTGCCGCTGCCACCCGCAGGGGTTACACACATGGAGAAGAAATCCGACCCTGCGAGGAAGGAAATTCTCAGCACATTCTCGGCGTTTTCTGATCTTGCTGTCGAGGGGAAGGCTTCATCGGCTCTTGACCGCGATCGCCTGTTGATGGTCGCGCTAGCTTTTCAGCCAGAGATGGTCTCAATTCCCATGCACGCCTTGAATCGCTTGTATGGCCGTCGGGCAGAGCTCCATCTATCCGCTATGGAGTACAGGACGATGATTTGGACCCTAGCCGACAGCTATGGAAGGGCGGCCCGCGAAGCTCCAAACGTCGCTACACCAGTATGGTATTTTCTCGATTCCCGCAGTAATGACGGCATTCGCGACCTGTTGGACGTACTGGTATCACTTGCCTTTGACGAACACGATGATTTCGTTGTACGTTGTGGCGCCTTCCGGATTCTTTCGTTTATTGCAGCCCGGCCAATTCAATTGTGGGCGAGCGAAAAGGAAGTGGGCGTTTCCGAGGCGTCACTTACCCCAGCAAGCTATCCGGAAATGGATGCAACTCCCATCGGGCGCTGGGAGTTGCATCTTAACAGCAAGGATTCCATCGGCCTAGCGCTCGATTACATGGCGGAAGTGGCCGGCATTCAGGATGTTTCCTTTATTAGAGAGTTGTCTCTGCGCGTTGAATCTAGTTCCACGCGGTTGAGGCTGCAAGCTATCGCCAACTACCTCTCCGACGACTTCGATGGCCTTACACTGCTTGCCACTAGCCATGTGAGCTCGGGCTCTTGGGAGGAAAAATTTCTACTTCAGAAAATCGGGCTGGCCACGGATGAGCAGCTACTTCAATTGATTGGCGCTCGAAATATTCCTATCCAAATCAATCTAGCGGCGGTCGAAACAATTTCTGCGGCCCGTGCTCTCAGTAGTGAAGAAATTTCGCGAGCGCTGAAACGGGATAATGATGCACTGACGAATGCAGTATTCGAAGCTGTGAGCAGATCAGCGACCGCAGAAGCCAAGCTGGCCGTGTTGGAGGCAATTGCAGCATTGGGGAATTCGAATTTCGCAGGCGAGTATAAGCCTCAATTGCTGGCCCTCGCACATAGTTCGGAGGAGCTACGCAAGTTGGCCACTGATCCGCATCGGGCGATTGATGCTTGGCCAGCCCTTGCGCTGGTGGAAAGCGCAGATGCACTGGCTGTAGAAGCTCGCAGCATCTTGGATACTGACTGCGCCTCGCATATAGATGTCGAAAGGCTCGAAGAATTTGGGTATAAAGGTTCTATTCTAGCCTTTGTTCGCGCGAAGGTCCGATGTGCAGCCCTTCGCGTGTTGGAACAACTCGGCGAAAGCCATAAGGAACATGATGCTGATGTGCAGCGAGTCAGGGCTGAACTAGAGAAAAGACACCTAGTTACTCAAGAGATAGCGGCTCGCATCTTGGTCAATTGGGGTAGTGAGGATGATGCTCTGGAAATAGTAGCAGTTGCAGAAATAGTCCGGGACCAGGAGCTGATTTCCGGAGCGATCAAATTGGGCGGCATCAGGATAGCTCGGCATTGCCTTAAAAGTGAGGACTCATGGAAGGCTACGCTATCGGCTGCTGTACTGGTTGAGTGTCACAGTATCGAATATAGAGAGCTTCTAGAATGCATGTACTCCGACCATGCTAAAGTCCGATTTCGTGCCGTTCTGGAATTGAGACGACGATTCAACGATGAGCGACTTGAAGAATTCATTGATATATATCGTGGTCGCTCAAACGGATATTACTACGACGTTGTCGCAGCGATCGATCGTATGCTCTACGCCCCCCTTCCGCTAGCTGAGTATGTGGAAGTAGCGGGAAGTTAAAGCGTCTTCAGGAAACGGCGCAGCTCGATTATGTTTACATGCTCCCGGTCTTTCGGGAGTATTACGATATTAAGTTCCCGGGAGACTATTGCCTCACGAGAGCTGGAAACAAAAGACAGGGCTATCATCTTGATGATGGCTTCCCGCCCCAATGATCCGACACGTGCAAGTTCCGAACCGATTATCGGGATGAACACCGGCTCCAAACTTCCGTGAATTCTGGCGGATTCCCAGACTGCCGTAAGGCTTTTCCAAAGAGCGTCAATCGAGCAGCTGACTTTCAGATTATTCTCTATGCGCCCGTAAGCAGCCGCATAGAATATTCTGTTTTCGCTCCTGAGTGCCGCTACCGTTCCTATTTCATAACGAGCAAGCTTGCCGCGTGGTTTCGCTGATGAGTTCTCGTGGGAGACTGGGCTAATGGTTGACAGTGCATGAGTGAGATCGTCATCTAGGGCGTCAGAATTGTTGGCGTAATATTTGTTTTGGAACTGACCCTGAATGCTTTTTGGGTTGATTACTGCGCCATCGGTCAAGTCTGTGTCGTATGTGTCAGTGAATCCGATCACGATATTGCCCTGTTGGTCAAGTATGTCGCCCTGGACTATTTTGATCGAGAAAGCTGGTGGGTTAAAATCCTGAGTGACACTGGCTTTGGGGAATGAATGCAGAACTCCCCCCAAGGTGCTGACGATGATCAACGTTGCCATAATTGTGGTGTTGTGACTTGCTGTGCGTGGCCACAAAGCAATGACTACTTGCAAGAGGGTTGCCAGGAGTCCGAAATAGGTTAGTGCAACGGTGGCCACATCTGTAACCCCTTGCCGACTGCCAAAAGTGTCGCGCAGACCGGAGTGCAATACTCCTCCTTATTCGAGATCAGATCTACGAGATCCTATTTCTCTCCACGGGACGCCCACAAGTGCTCGCAAGGTCGGCGGAGCGGGTTTGGTCGGTGGCCTGCCCGGTTTGGGGTAGCGCATGAACACGGGTCGTACGCTGGCCGGCAGCTCGGGCAGGCTGTGATTCTGCCCGGAATTTGAACGAGTGGCCGCCTGGTCTTGCTCGACGCGGGACCCGAACCGGGGAGGTGGCTAAAGCCGTGGAGCCGACCGCCCCAGCCACAGAGGGGTGTCTCCCCGCTTCATGCCCGCAGCCGCCGAGCGCGCCGCTGAGGCGGCGCGCCCGCGCTGTGCGCGGGTCTTGATGAACTAGCGAAAGATCTACCGCGCTGAAGTCGGGCACTCCGTGGGTCGTGCCCCCGTACATGGCCGTCGGCCGCCCTTGGCGTGGGAGCGGCCGACAGCGGGTCCGGAGATTGTCAGGCAGATGGGGCGGCCTCGCGGCCCCTTCGCGTTCGGCGGTAGAGGATCTCGTCGAAGGTGGCGCGGGCGCCCGTGGGGTCGATGTAGTGCATGGCCAGGAGGGCCGCGATGACGGCGCCGACCAGGTCGTTCTGGACCTCGGACCAGGTGTGGTCGTCGCCGCAGGTGGTGAGGCCCTTCAGGCCGTGGAGGGCGTGCATCGCCTCGCCGGCTTCCTCCGCGACCTTGCCGACCTGGAGGGCTTTGAGCTCCTCGTCGGGCAGGTGGGCGCCGGCCGCTCGGCAGACGGCGGAGAGCTTCTCGATGTTGTCCCACAGGGTGTCCACGTCGGACCTCCGGTCGATGGGTTCGGTTATTCCTGTGCGGGGCGTCCGAGCTGGCGTACGGTCCATCCGGCCATGCGCCAGGCGTCGGCGTCGATGAGGTTGCGGAGGTCGACGAGGACCGGGGCCGCGGCCAGTGGGGCGAGGGCCTTGGGGTCGGCCTCTCGGAAGTGGGGCCACTCGGTAGCCAGGACGATTAGTTGGGCGCCCTGGACGGAGTTGTCGAGGGCTTCGGCGTAGTCGAGCTCCGGGTGCCGGCGCAGTGCCGTGGGCACGGCGTGCGGGTCGTGGACGGTGACGGTCGCGCCGCGCTGGTGCATGAGGGCGGCGATCGCCAGGGCCGGGGATTCGCGGACATCGTCGGTGCCTGCCTTGAAGGAGGCGCCCCAGACGGTGATGCGTACGCCGTCGACGGGGCGGCCGAGCGTCTGCTCGATGAGCCTCAGTGCGGCGGTGGGGCGGGATTCGTTGACCTCCTCGGCGGCTCGCAGCATGGTCGCTGCCTCGGTGGCGCCCAGGGTGCGGGCGGATGCGGTGAAGGCGCGGACGTCCTTCGGGAGGCAACCGCCGCCATAACCGGGGCCGGCGTTGAGACCGCCGCGGCCGATACGGGGGTCGAGGCCGATGGCCTCGGTGAGCTGCTGGACGTCGGCTCCGGCAGCGGTACACATGTCCGCGACGCCGTTGATGAAGGAGATCTTCATGCCGAGGTAGGCGTTGGCGGCGCCCTTGATGAGTTCGGCGGTGGCGGGGTCGGTGACGAACAGCGGGATCCCGTTCGCCAGGAGAGGTGCGTAAACCTGGCGTGCGGCGTCCTCCGCGCGGGCCGAGGGGACGCCGACGACGATCCGGTCGGGTCGCAGGGTGTCGTCGATGGCGTGGCCCTCACGCAGGAACTAGGGGTTCCAGACGACCTCTACGTCCTCTCCGGCCGGGGAGAGGCGCGCGAGGAGTGCGCCGAGGTCGCGTGAGGTGCCGACGGTGACCGTGGACTTGCCGATGACCACTGCCGGGCGGGTGAGGTGCGGGGCGAGGGCGCGGGCGGCGCCGAAGACTTGGCCGGTGTCGTAGCTCCGTCCGTCCGCGTCGATCGGCGTGCCCACGGCGAGGAAGTGGACGTCCTCCGCGAACTCGGCCGCCTCTTCGAGACTGGTGGTGAAGCGCAGGCGTCCAGTGGCGGCGTGGGTGGTGAGGAGTTCGGGCAAGCCGTCCTCGTAGATGGGGCACTCGCCGGCGTTGAGGCGGTCGATCTTTGCCTGGTCCAGGTCAACGCCGCTGCCATGGCCGATCTCGGCCATGGCAGCGGCGTGGGGGATGCCCAGGTGACCGCAGCCGATGACGGATACGCGCATGGGGTCGACGCTCCTTTGCTTGCCTTTCGCCCGCCCGGTGAGTCCGGGCCGACCGGGTGCGTCACGCTAGCGTCACCACCCGGCGCGGCCCTCTTTGTGCAGGTGAATCAACCAGCTGGCTGCTTCAGGAGATTGACGAGTGCGGGCAGCGCCTCAGCGGCGGTTGCCCGGCACACCAGGTCACCGTCCTGGGGCCCCTCCAGCGGGTACGGCATGAACTGGCCTTCATGCCAGAAGCCCTCCGGGTCCAGGTAGACGATCTGCATGCCGCGAGCACGGGCACGAGCCTGGACCTTGCGTCGGTCGGCGTGCAGGCCGATGACGAGGAGTGCCTTGGCGCCGTCGATCCACTCAACGTCGGGTACGGCTTGGTCGTAGCGGCGCATGAAGCACTCGTCGAGCCCGGCCCGGGCGGCGAGCACGTCGAAGTTGTTGGTGATGACCGGTCCGACGAGGTGTCCGGCGTCCTTCAGTTCCTTCAGTGCCCACATGGCCGGGGTCGGCTCGGCCAGGAAGCAGGCACGGAACACCTCCACGAATTCCGCAGTCTTCTCCTCCGGCGCCGTCAGCACCTCATGGAGGAGGGTGTCCGCTGTCGGGGAGAGGGTGAAGCGGTGCTCCCGCGGCTCGTGGCCCAGGCGGTCGGTGACCCGGTAGATCTCGTGGAGCCGGTGCAGGGGCGGGATGCCCGCCTCGACCGACGTACCGCATCCGATCTCCACCTGAAACGGCCGCAAGTCCGCGAGGACGGACAGGTCAGGCACGCGGGTCGGCGTGCCGGGTCGGTCTTTGAACCTGATTCCGGTGGAGAGCACGTTCCACGGCAGTTGCCGGACAGCGGGCGGCGGCGCGTAGGACACAGAGGCGATCTGCACGTCCAGGCTCCGGTAGCCGGCTGGGAGAGTGCGGCCCGCAGCGGCGTCCTGAGGGTGGACGTCGTGCTCGGTGATCCGGCACTTCAGATCCCGTCGGGTCCATAAGAATCCACCGGGAGCCTCCTTCCAGCCGCCTGCGGCGAGCGAATCCCACAGGGCGTCGTGGTGCGCGGCGACCTCGTCGGCCGGGGCGGACGCGGAGTGATAGAGGTACAGGTCGGTCAAGCCGATGGCAGGTGCAGCCGTGGTGGGCACCAGTCCGTACCGGTAGCGGTAGTGGATGATCCGCCGCCGTGCGTCGTCGGAGTCCGCCCAGCCGGACTGGCCGGCGGTGGCCTTCTCCTGGGTGCGGCGCCAGATGCCTTCCTCGATGTAGCGGGGGCGGTCGGCGTCGCCGAAGTACGTCTTCCAGACCTGCTGCTGGTCGGGGACGAGCTGGTCGATGACGATGTACGGGATGTCCATGATCCCTCCCTGGGGAATCACGCGTGGATGTTCCAGATGGCTGACGAGGTGCCGGTCTTCCCGCTCCGGGCAGCCGAAGCCGCGCTGAGCGGGGCGGTTCTTCAGCGCCGCTCGACGAGAGAGCAGCGTGGGAGGCTCCGACGGTCGAGCGCGGGCAGACGGCGGCGGTGCCGGGAGCGGACTCAGCGGTCGGAGGGCAGACCGGCGTCCGGTGCGACGACGGTGGGCCGCTGCCCTGCTCCTTCAAGGAGGGGGCCAGCGTGCTCACGCAGTGCCCAGGCCGGGCCGACCAGGCCGGCGAAGGCCAGGAACGTGAGCGCGATTCGACCTCCGTGGTCGACCCGCGCAGTTCTGGATGCGGCGATTCGAGCTTGGCGGCGCCGCGCCCCGGTCACGAGGTGCCGCCGAGGGCGCGTTCGTGTGCATCCAAGAGGCGGCTGGTCTGCGCGTACAACCGCTCCAGCTCCGCCGTGGTGAGGATGAGGGCGCCATTGAGGGTCGAGCCGTCATCGAAGTGGAACTCGACGGGAACCGACCCTTGCCGGGCCCTCGGGTCGTAGACCGCGTCCCGGCCTGCCAGCAGCGTGGCGTGGGTGGCATTCACCGGCACGGGCCTGAGCGTCGTCCCGTCGGCGGGCGCGGACCACTGGGTCCCGCCCCCGGGCGGGCGCAGGTGGTAGGTCGTGGCGGAGCCCTCACCGGGGAGGGCGACCACGACCCCCACACGGTCCTCGCGGGCGCTGTCGGTGGCGAGGTCGCCAAGCTGGGGAACGAAGGGAGCTGCGGTACCTAACCCGGATCCCTGCGAGGGAAGGTGGGGAGAACGTCGTCGCGTCATGCCCTGAAGTTAGGGACAGGGCAACCCTCGAATATGAGCCGGAGGAATACGACCCCTATCCGTCCAGGTGAAAGCGGTCGGACATGCGCCGCAGCTTTTCCCGCGTGGCTGCTCGTTCCGCGTAGACGATGCTGCGAAGCGTCGAACGGGCGATGGGGTGGTTCCGTACGAGCTGGGGCGCGATCCGCTCGGCTGTCTCCAACTCGGCCAGGGCCTTGCCCCGGTTCCCGTCCCACAGCCAGGCGCGCGCGACGTCCATGTGGTGGTGTCCTTGACGGGAGTTGGGTAGCGAACCCACCAGTCCCGGGCTGGTACGGCGGTTTATCTCCAGCGCCTTGCCCTGCTTGCCCATCTCCAGGGCCACGCTGATCGCGTGGATCTGCACGTTCCCGGCGGAGAACGTCAGCGAATGCCGGTCGTACACCGGTGCACCGACATAAGCGTCCATGCGCTCGGCAGCAGCCTTCGCGTGTCCGATCCGGTCCTCGGCCTCCGAGGCGCGGCCGGCTCGGGCGGCAGAGACCGCAGCCCGTAGCTGCAGCGTGCCCCAGGCCCGCACGGCCAGCGGCTCACCACGGTCGTACTCCTGCTCCACCGAGGTGATCGCCTTGTCCGATAGCGTCAGAGCGTCGGCCCAGTCAGCCGTCGCCCACATGTCCCAGACCCTCATCCAGTCGGCGACCGCGGGCAGCACCGGATCTCCCGACAACCTGGCTGACCAGGCGGCCCGCTCGCAGGCCATGGCGACCAGTTCGGGGTGCCCGAGGGAGTGGGCGGCGGTGTGTGCGAACTTGCAGCACACGGCGTAGATGGCATACGCCTCCTCCCGCTCGTGCCCCTCCGACTCCTCAGCCAGGGTGCGCGCCTCGCGGAACAGGTCCGGGAGAACGCGGAGGATCGCCACGTTGGAAGCGGTGTCCCGCAAGCGGTGCAACCGGGTTACCTCACGCCACAGCTGTGATGCGGGCCGCGGAGCCCCGTCGAAGACGGGGACGAGGTCGTAGCGGCGCAGCTCGCGCAGAATCGACGAGGCGGCAACTTGCCACTGGTTGTCGTCTGGGGAACTGCTGTACGGCCGCCCGATCAGGTCGTTCGGATGGACGTGCAGCTCCGCGGCCACCTGGTTGAGCAGCCCGACCCGGTCCAGCTCGATCAGGCCACGTTCCATCTTCGATACCCAGCCCTGCGACTTTCCCAGGGCCGTCGCCAGGTCGGCCTGCGGCATGCCCAACCGCAGCCTCGCCCTGCGAACGCGCTTGCCGATCTCCTCGGCTTCCTCCAGCATCAGGACACCTCCCGGCCGCCGGACGATCCGGCGCGATCGCCGGTCTGTCCGTACAGAGTTCGTCTCCAGCACGGTACCCATGACGCGGCTTGCGCGTGAGACGAGCTGGGTCTGACGGCGCATGCAGCTGCCCGGCCAGGCGGACTTGTAGAACCCCGCGGCGTAGCGTGCATGCCTGATGATGACCGGCTTTCACGACGCGGGTGCAAGCCGAAGGCAGAAGAGTCCGCCCTCGGTGATGAGAACTACCGTCCCCTCGCAGATGAGTGTGATGCTTCGGATCGCTACGCCAAGGTGCACTTGGCACAGTAGACGTTTCGATTCTGCCTCCACGAGCAAGACGGTGCCGTCGCTCGTACACACGACTACTGCGCCACGCTCTTCGACTGTGGTGAGTGCGAGGTGTGTGACCGGTTGAGCGCGTGGCAGCTTCCACTCCCACTCAACGGATGCATCCAAGATGGAGGCGACGCTAACCAAGCCGGCCTGGTCTGCCATTCCCATGACCGGTGATCCGTTCCACACTGCCAGATCGTGTGCGTACGATAAATCGCTCGGGTTTGCTGCGAGATTAATGTAATCCTGCTGAGTGGAACCGATATGGACTTTCGCGATCTCGACGAAGTCGGGCAAATCGAAGACTCTGATGGCTTGCTCTTCCAAGTCCACCACCGAGAGCAGTGCCTTTCCGGCCACGGCCAGTGTCCGGAGACTTCGACAGCTGGAGGCGGTTATGTGCCCCTCGTGGGCACCATTGATACCCCAGACGGTGAGCCCGGCAGGGGAGAGGCCAGCGAGTAGTGGTCGTCCATCGCGTAATGTCACCTGCATCTCTGTGATGGGTCTAATGAAGCCCCCACTCAGGCGTACGCGGTGGGATGAGGAGCCCTCGAATACGCGCACTGAGTGCGGAGCCCGCCATCGCCGTAGCCATCGGTAAGCGATGATTGGCGCTCCCGGCTTACCGCAATAGGACATATCCGACAGGCGCATTTCTTCCAGTAGCCCACAGTCGAAGGTTGAGAGCACTTGCCCAGAGGCTGGATCGATAAGCCGGGGTGGCTTGGTGAATTGGCACTGCATAAGGGCGGTCTTGCCGGATACATCTCCCATGACCAAGCCGGTGTAATGGGCGTAGAGAGCGTCAGATCGACGCTCTCTCGGCGCTATCTCCACTTCCAGAGGTATATTTCTGACCTGGACGGAACCGCCGCTCGCCCGCCACGTAAGAATGTCTGCGCGTGCCGAGTCGGAGGGAACCACTATGAGCTGTGCCGACTTGGATAACTCGGTGTGGAGCCAGTTGGTCTGTTTACCAGCGACATTCGTAACCCTGACAAATGAAGAGCTGGCCCACAGACGATATGAGCCAGTTTCCATCATCGCTAGCGCTGATGGACCAATGCCGCGACGATAAAACCATTCCGTCACTCTTCTTCGCCGGATTACTGCCTGCGCCCGCCCCGTGAGCCGAGGGCGCCCCTCCGACGACACGAGGATGTGGCCCCGGTGCACGGCGAGCGCTGCCACGTTTCTGCCTTTCAACCGGTAATGACGGGCGTCGCAGACGCGCCAGCCCTGACCTGGGTCCACGGACCAGATCGCGAGTTCCGCGCGGCCCGCAAGCCGGGGTGCTGTCCGTCCCACCCCTACCGTTGCCGCTACGACCAAGCGGCCGTCGGCTATCCCCATGACCAGCTGCTGTGGATGCCGTAGTCCAGAGAACAAGACCGCGGCTGAGTCTCTCTCGCGGTGCTTTTCACCGGAGGTGCGCATCTGAGACGTTAGTCGTGCCAGGACTGAACCCGTGCCTGCGTCGATCAGTTGCACCGTGCCGTCGGTTGCCATGAGTCCGATCACACAGGTGTCGCCCACTCTGGCGAGTGCACAGCGCACCGCTTTGGTGCCCACGGGCATCCCCAGCCGATGGCGTGTCGTGGCATCGAAAACTTCGACCGTGCTGTCCCATCCGTTGTCCTGTTTGGACTGGACGAGTAGCCAGGGCGAGAGCTCTCCTTCGCAAGCCGCGAGCGCCAGGATGTTCTGTGAGGACGCGGAAGGCAACTGCCCAAGACGCACTCCCGTGTCGAAGTCCCAAAGTTCGAGCCCGCCCAAAGCCTGGGCGGTGGCCAGCACCTTCGTTTTAGAGACATAAAGAACCTTGGTTCCCCTCAAGGGGGCGGGGAATACGCCGATGGCCCGGAAAGGGTAGGGACGCATCGGCGTCTCGGCCCACAGCGTGTCCCAGGGGAGGGTGGGGAACCGCAGCCGTACCGCTTCGGCAAGGGTATGTGCGCCGGACTGTATTGCAGAGAGACGCAGCTGGGCTGCTGGTGAAATAGCGGCATTCCTTGCCAACAACATGGGCGCACAGCGCTCGTACGCGGCGCGTGCTGCCTGCGCCTCGGCCCCCCGGACATGCCCTAGTGCACGATGTAGGGCTGCTGTCTCGGCGACCAACAAGTAGGACGGATCGAGGACGAGGTCGTCGAGTAGGGCACCACCGGCGGCGTGGCTGGCTAGGTGTGCACGAACGTACGGGTCTGCATCCGACCATGTGTATGTCTGGGTCGCAGGATCAACCGGCACAGTCGCCAAGAGCGCTGCGGTGATGTGCTCGGCTGCTCCCGGCCCTGCAGCGGCCCGGAGTTCCTGAGCGTACGACTCGTGATAGAGGCGGTACACAGAGCGTGGTTGGCCGTCCGCGCTGAGTCCTTCGTCTTCGACGATGTGTGCACTCGCCGATTCCAAGATCCAGCAGATGTCTTCGCCGGTGACATCGTCACCCGTGAGGGCGGCAGCGGTTGCACGCCAAATATCTCCTGCGGGGAGCCCGGATCCCTCGGCGTGGGCAAGGGCGGTCAAGAGAGCGCGGCCCCTGTCCTCACGGTCTCGCAACTGTTCGTGCAGGGCCCAGCGGAATGCTGGGCCCGCCGAACCGTCCGGGACCGCCCTGAATCCCGGAAGCTCTTCCTTCCAGCCGGGCACGCTTGCGTCGATTGGCTGTTTGCGACTGGCGAGCGGTCGGGCGATCAGGCGAGCGACCAGATAGTTCCGGTCGGCGAGTGCCGAGATGGCGCGAGCCACCGGCTTCGCTGTGGCTTCGGTATAGGCGCTGATACTGCCGGGGCCGTCGGGAGCGAGGAGAAGCCGGCAGGAAAAATCCTCGATGTCTTGCTCTCCGGTCCAGCGTGGTTCGTCGAGGTCCAAGCTAACGAACTCATTGCCGAGAGCATTCCGAACGTGTGGCCGGGCACCGACCAGCACGCGTATACAGGGCAGTTGCGATAGCGGGACGAGCAGGGCTGCAGCAATGCGATGAGGCTCAACATCGCCGGCTGCCGTCCCTGCCTCATCGAGGGCGTCGACGACGAGCACCAACGGTTCGGCTCGGACGGTAAGCGCGGCAATGAGCCGTTCCGGGTCGGTCTCGGCCAGGCCAACAGCGTCAGCGATGCCTGCGGTCACATCTTCGAGAAGTTTGTGCCGGGCGTGTACAGCGACGTGTACCCGCTGTCGGGGTTGCTTCGTGTCGTGATCGACATCGGGCAGTGCCATCCGAAGCAGTGGATCAGCGAGGAGTACCAGGCGGCCGAGAAGCGAAGACTTGCCGACTCCGCCCCGGCCGGTCACGACTGCACAGCGGCCGAGTAGCTGAGACCTTCCGTCCAGCCAGTCGATCAGCTCAGTCAGGGCGGCCGAGCGTCCAGTGAAGTAGGAGCCTGTGGTCCCAGTGCTGGCGTCCATGCCATGGCCGCGTGGCCCGAAATGGGTGAGGAGTTCTTCGCGACGTCGGCGTCCTTCCGGGCTGACCCATGTGCGCTGTTCGGCGAGGTCCATGCCCTCATCTGGCACGTTCGGCGTGTAGCGGGGGTTGGGGATGAAGGAGAATCCTTCACCGCTCGGCAGAGTGCCCCATGTGGCATGCTGATAGGGGCTGTGTTCGGCGAGGATTTCGTTGACTCGGTCCACGATCTGCTCTAGATAGAGTTTGGGCTGCCGGTGCCCGCCCAGACCTGGGTCGCTGATCGCTGTTTCGAGGGCGTCTGCAAAGGCCCCGTCTTCGGCCAGTTCGTGGGATCGGGCGGCTGCGATTACCGAGAAGGCAACGAGGCGGTGTTCGTCGGCTGCGCGGGTGGTGCTTAGCCGGGCACCGAGGTCTCTGGCCACCGAGCGGGCGGCATCGACGCCGCCTTGCCCCGCGTAGCAAGT
This sequence comes from Streptomyces sp. NPDC102451, assembly GCF_044765485.1. Classification (NCBI taxonomy): domain Bacteria; kingdom Bacillati; phylum Actinomycetota; class Actinomycetes; order Kitasatosporales; family Streptomycetaceae; genus Streptomyces; species Streptomyces sp. NPDC102451. The sequence goes on from NZ_JBIWKD010000030.1 coordinate 15,246, forward strand.
GTCGATGATCAGCAGGAGCCGCTGAATTCCGCTCTCGCTAACGATCCGGACGACGTCCTCGGTAGCCAGGGCAGTACCGGCAAGGCGGTCACTGCGGCTGTCTCGACACAGCAAGTAGTGGCGTTCGTGATCGCGATCCCCGTGGCCGCTGTAATAGAGGACGAGCGCATCCTCTGCCCGATCCTTAGCGTCGGCCCAGTCGGTCAGTCCGGTACGGAAGCCTTCACATGTCTCGTCTAATAACCGATGTCCGGCCTCGTAGCCAAGTGAACTGAAGATGTTGCTGACCGTGTCGATATCCGCGCGAACCCGTGGAAGCCTTGAGTGGTGGTCATAGCGTGCGGTGCCAGCGACGAGGAGCGCCCGCCGGACCGCGTCTGGTGCGGCTGGGGTCATGGAGTCATCCGCAGGCCCTCGGAGATCGCGGATCCTGTCTCCGCAGCGGTGAGGTGGGGCTCGATCGCATGCGCCTGCCAGCCATTATCGATGAGGATGTCTCGAACGATACGCTCGCCGTCGTTGAACAGCGGATTTAGGCGCTTGGTTAGCGCAACGACGTCGCGTCGGTCGCAGAGATTCGTCCAGGCTCTCACGTTGCCGGGCCAACTACCCCTCCCGGAGCGTGGTTGGGGTAGCAGACGATCGAAGACTAGATTCGGTATACCTAGGGGCGAGCCAATGGTGACGAGAGTGTGGACTGGCCACTCTGGATGTGCGCAGAGCGCTTCGTAAGAGACGACGGAGCCAAGTGAATGGCCGACGATCACACGGGTGTCTGCCGTGACGGTGGCGGAAATCTCCGCCTGGACGTGCTCGCGGACATCCGGGTTCGTGAGGTAGAGACGAAGCTGCTTAAGTATCCCGATGAGGAATCGGTCAGCCGTCCGTGCGAAGAAGCGGGAGCGACTGAGCGCGTATAGGGCACGCTGCACACTCTGTGGCGTTGACGCCTTACTGGTTCCTGTCACCGCAGGTGGTGGTACCTGGTCTGGTTCGAGGCGATGTGCCTCCGCCCACCAGCGGATGAGCAATTCAATCTCGAATGGCTCGGTCACGTCCCTATGCGTGTAGGCCAGTTCGCCCTTTGAAGCAGTTCCCAGCGGGCGGAACAGGTGTCCGTAGAAGGCGACGCGGATGCTCTCCGGCTTCACCTCCGTGGCTCCGGCGCGGCTCAGCCCATCCAGAAGCGCAGTGGAGACCGGTACGTGCAGTGAGTTGGGACCCGAGTGCTGATTCCCGATGCCGTGCACGACCACGATTGCGGACACTGTTCCTCCCCAGGCTCAGTGTCCGAGATGATACTCGGCAGTGAGGCTGAGTCGCGGAGCTGATTCACCAATCGGCTCACCAACCTGAGGAGTCGGCGACCAGCTCACAGCTGGAGCCGAGATCATGGTCTCTGCGATCCTCTCCGATCCGGGGTACCTGCCGAGCGGGGCCGCCAGGGCCTGGCGCTGGGCGCCCGAGATGGAAGAGGTCGCCGATACCCTCCGGGCAGCCGACCTGCCCGCCGACATGGCCGAGGCCACGGCTCGGGCCCTTTCGTTCTGGGAACAGGACAAGGACCAGTACGACTTGCCGGTCGCGCAGGTCCTCTCTCAGCTCCGGTCGGGAAGAACCGCTTGACCCTGCTCCCGCTGAGAGCGCCTGCCCAGGGCTGATCACCTACGCCGAGGCTGAGGGGTAGCGGTGGGTGCGGCCGGTGTCGCAGGCTTCGGGAGAGCTGCGGGGCGTAGGACGGTGCTACGTGCCTGAGCTTGTCGGCTTGGAGCGGGCCTCTGCGAGAGCCGTTGCACGCGCCAGGCCAGTGTGCGTGCTGGGGAGCGGGCGTCGTCGAGGGCGCGTTCGTCTGCCGCCTGCTGCAATAGCCGGCCGGGATCGTGGCCTGCGGTCTCCGCGGCGGCCAATGCGGTGGTCAGCGCATCGGTGGCGGGGTCGGCGAGGATTTCGTCGGCGTGTGCGGGGGCAGTCTGGCGGATGAGCTGGGCGTACCGGACTGCGACCTTCTGAGGCGGTCGATGCTGGCCGGCGGCAAGCAGGTGCCTGGATGAGGTTCGCTCGTAGGCGGCCTGGAGATGGAGCAGAGTCTGCTGGGAGGCTGCGGCCTGCTGGTTGTGCTGTCGTTGGTCGTGCCAGCGGGCGGCGGCGATGACGGCCAGGAGCGCGGCATCGAGGAACATCGCCAGGAGAGCTCCGTCCTTGGGTGATGGCTCGCGAAGCATAGATTTCACCGCCCCGCGCAGGGCACGGGCGTGGTGGTGTTCGGCGTGGATACGTGAACGGGTTGCCCGTTCGAAGGCAGAGGCCGCTGCACGGAGTTCGGTACGGATGTCCGGTGGTGCGGTGAGGGCCACAGCGTCGAGTGCTTCGCCGAGGGCGGCCAAGTGGGCCTGGGCGGCTTCGGCGTCCGGCCGACCGAGGTGATGGGGGATGCGCTCCGTGGCTGCGGTGGCTTGATGCCACGGGTGCGGCCGTAGAAGCCCGTTGGGATTGCCGACCGGGATGACTGCTGCGGCGAGACGGCTCTGGATCTTGGGGAGGGAGAGGTCCGGTGACAGCGTGGAGCCGGAGAACCACACCGGCTCTCCTTCTGCGTTCGTGTTGTGCTCCAGGGCGACTTTGTAGCCGCGTGGTTCTCCGGAGGGAAAGTGCAGGACCTCGACGAGGACGCCGCTGGTGCGGGTGAGTAGAGCGAGAAACTCCTCGGTGGTGGTGGCAGCAGCCGCTGCTGTGCGGACAAGGGTGCGCAGGCGTACGCGGGCAGGCTTGTCACGGCCGGTGCGGTGGGCCTTCTCCCGCTCCGCACGGGTGGGCCGTTTGGCGGCGGTGCGGTCTCCACGTACGACTTGGAAGAGGCCGTATTCCTCCTCGACGGCTGCGAGTTCGCGGTCGGCGGTGAGGTAGTCGTTCCAGTGGCGTGCGGTGCGCAGGTCGCCTCGGATCTTGGTGGCGGCGATGTGGATGTGGTCGTCGGCATGCCGGACGGCGACCCATCGGCAGCCGTCGGGATCGTCTGTCGGTGCGATGCCGGTTGCTGTGACGACACGACGGGCGATCTCCGCCCATTCTGCGTCGTCGAGGATGCGGTCGCCGGGTGCTGCGCGGACGGAGCAGTGCCACACGTGCTGCTTCGGGGCCCGGCCGAGTCGCTTGGCTTGCTGCACGCGTAGGTCGAGGTCGGCCACGAGGAGCTTCTTCGTGGCGGCGATGTCGTCGGAGCGGCCGGGGTCGGGTGCGAAGCAGTCCCAGGAGGCGACGAGGTGCGGGTCGGTGTGTTCGTTGGCCCGGCCGGGGCCGAAGAGGTAGCGGATGAGGCCGGCTGTGCTCTTGCCGCTGCTGATCTTCGCAATCACCGCGGCCCCTTTGTGGCGGCGGCCTGAGTGGCGGCTGCGGCAATGTGGCGGATGGTGGTGCCGACCGTTCCGAGGGCGCGTTCCGCATGGTCGAGGAGTGCGGTGTCCCCACCGTGTGGACAGTCGCCGGAGTTGAGCTTCTTGGCGATCTGGTTGATGTTGTGGCCGATCTTGGCGACCTCGCCTCGGAGGGCGGTGAGTTCGTCGATGTAGTCGTCGAGCTGGGTGCGCTGACCGGGCAGTGCGAGGTCTCCGTGGATGTGGGCCATGACGACGGCGCCGACGTAGTGGGCGGCGGCGATGTTCAGCGAGCGGGCCACGGTGAGGATCGCTGTCTTCTCGTCGGTGCTGTAGCGGACGTCGACGCGTTCTTTGCGCTGGGTCTCTTTGCGCTGACGGCGGCGGGCGACTCGGTGCAGCGCGGCGGCTTCGGCGGCACGCTGCGGCAGCACAGTGCGGGTGGTGGTGTCCACGGGCTTGATCCTGTCGGGCGCCCCCTGGCGCCCGAGCTCCTCCGCCACCCCCGGGGCGGAGGCATCTGCGTTGGACCGGCCCGTGGACGGTCCAACGCCATACCTTGCTCCGCCTGATGCCGGGGTGGAGGTGGTCTGCTGCTGCGCCGACGAGGTCTCGCGGACGGGCCTGTGCATGTGGGCTCCTGCAAGCGATGGTTGAGGGAGAGGGCCCGTTCCCCCCGTGCTGATTCATGGGAGGAACGGGCTGGGGTGACGTGGGGTGCGAGGTTCAGTCGGTGCTTGTGGTGACGGCATCGAGCTCGGCCTGCAGCAGGTCCTTGACCTTGTCCAGGCGGGCACGTGACATGCCGAATCCGTTGTCCCGGATCGCCTTCTCGACGTTGCGGCGGGAAATGCTGCCGCCTCGTCCGAGGGGAGCCGTGCGTCCGATGGCCACGGCCTGCTCCAGGGAAACGCTCGACTGCTTGCCTCCCGGCTTACCGGGCTGCTGCGGCACATCGGTGTCCGTGTCCGTGTCCGTGTTGTGTGGCGGCGCGAGCTCACCGATGGTGTGTTCCGCACCGGGTTCGTGGCGGTCGTCGCTGTTGTGGCGGTCGGTGGCTGTGGGGCGTCGGGCCACGAGGAGGTAGAAGTGGACGGCTCCGGCCAGGGCGAGCGGGGCGATGGCGGAGATGACGCCGACGGTGATGTTGTCGAGGGCGAGGTTGGTGTGGCGGGTCTGCAGGTTGAGGCGGACGGCGTGCAGGACGTTGGCCCAGATGCTTGTGGCGGTGGCGACGCCGACCAGGGCGGAGACGTAGAGGCGGGCGGACAGGGGTGCGGTCCGCAGGATGAGCAGGGCGCCGATCCCGATGGCGATGAACCCGTCGATGACGAGTGGGAAGGCATAGGTGAGCGCCCGGTGGATGTGGCTGGCGGCGGCCATCTGACGCAGCGCGTCGTAGGACAGTGCGAAGGCGGCCACGGCCAGCAGCGAGACGCCCGTGCGGATCGCGGTGGCCAGTGGCAGCGGGGCAGACGGTGCCGTGGTGATGGCGGGGGAGGGCAAGGGAAATGCTCCAGAGTGCGGGTGCGGCTGAGGTGGCCCTGAGGGCGGGGGACCCGTCACGACTCGTCGCGTGCCTGGTCAGGGCCGGTACGAGTGCGGCGGTAGTGACGAGTCGACTCGTCACCGGACCGAGACTCGTCACCGCGCTGACCTGCGCGGGGACGGGTCGTGACGGGTCGTGCCGGGTCAGGCCCCGGTCGCCGTTTCGGGGGTGTGCTCGGGGCAGTAGCGGGCCCAGGAGTCGGCGAACTGCAGGCGGGTGAAGCCACGGGCCTGGACGTTGCCGTGGAAGCGGCGGGTGACCGAGCTGATGTCGTACTCCTTGAGCAGGAGTTGCAGGCCCCGAGGGGTCAGTCCGTGGGTGGTGTACTCCGCCCAGGGCATCTCGTCGTCCTGGTTGAGGATGTCGAGGAGTCGGCTGGTGCGAAGTGCCGGCGGGTTGCCTTCGGTGGTGAAGGCGCGGCGGATGTCGGCCAGGAGGCGGATGCCCAGGCTGCTGCGGTCCTGGTCGTGCTCGGCTTCGTGCTTGGCCATGATCCGGCAGGCGGTGCGGGCGAGGTCCGGCCATGCTCCGCCGGCGAGATCGGCGACGCTCACCAGCGGCTGCCAAGTGTCGGCCGCCCGGTCTTCGACCGGCATGGCCGGTGTCAGCTCCATCGCCTCGGCGTGCAGGGGAGTCAGCCAGGCGACGAGCCGGTCACGTAGCGCGTGGAGGGGCGGGGTGTCACGGAAGGTGCGGAACTCCGCCACCTTCTCGCCCGGCCTGCGGCGCCGCATCCGGATGACGATCGACCGGTCCATGATCGTGTCCGGCAGGTCGCCGATGCCGGCGAGGGCCGCCATGGCGAAGGTGGGGAACTTCGATACCTCGTGGTTGGGTCCGGAGACCCGCAGGGTGGGGCGGTTGCGCTGGTGCCCCGCGTTGAGCAGGCCACGCATTTCCTCGTTCTTCTCCGCGACCTTCGCGGAGCCGAAGAGCGTGTCGGCCTCGTCGACCAGCAGGGTGGGCGGCGTGGCGGTGATCGACCGGAACACCGCGGCGGCCGACGCGTTGACCGTGATCAGCGGATCGTGGACGCTCTCGGTGATCACGTCCAGCAGCCGAGACTTGCCGCACCGCTTCGCGGGCCCCACGACGGCCAGTCGCGGAGCGTGCTGCCACGCCGTCTGCAAGTGCGTAGCCGCAACCCACAGGGTCACGGCTGTGAAAGCCTCCCCGCTCGGCAGTACGACGTAGCGGCGAATCTGCTCCCGCAGCTCCGCGAGCACCGCCTCGCCTTCGGACAGCGGAGCAGGTTCGGGCTCCTCTGCCGGCGGCGGTACGGGCTCGGCGGGGCGGCCGGGTATGGCCACCGACGGCCATAGGGCGGCGGTGTTCGGAAGGGATGGCGTGCTCTGGGCGGGATCGTCCATACTGGACATGTAGCTCCTCTGCTTGCGGGTCATTGGGACGGCAATCCCGGCCTCGCAGTCAGTCGTTCAGGGATGGGCGGCGTGAGGTTTGCGCTCTGAGCCCCTCGGTGTTGGGTCACCGGGGGGCTTTTTGTATGTCGGGGCTGGTTGAAGGCATGCCTCAGCGGATCGGTGCGGTCTGCTGGGGTGCTTTACGGTACCACGGACTATGCGTATCGCATAGCACTATGCGATCCGCAGAACAGATGTTAATCTTGTTCCATGCCGCACAACCGGCGGTACACGCAGCGAACGGGAGGAGGGAGCGATGCCGGATGACGAGGAAAGCCCTGAGGGCGTGCTCCTCAGCGGCGAGGAGAACGCTGCTGTGCGGGTCAAACTGGAGCGCGATAAACGCGGCTGGAGCACCACCACGCTGTCCGACCGCATGAACGACGTCGGCTTCGACATGAACCCGTCTGCAGTCTGGCGCATCGAGAACCGCAAGCGCCGGATCAACCTCGATGAGGCCATCGGCTTCGCCGAGATCTTCGGCATCCCGCTCAGCAACTTCGTCGGGCCGCCCAGCCTGGCGACCATGGGCCGTGCCATGGAGCTGATCGACAACGTCGTCGCCGCCTACAGAGCCTCCAACCGTGCCAACCACGAGGCGCGGAAGGCTCGCGACCAGCTCGACGCCTACCTTGCCGACCACCCGGACATCCGTCAGGAGGCTGACGTGATGGTCTCCAACGCCATCGCCACCGAGCTGATGAAGAGCAACGAAGAGTACGGGCCTGCCTCCGACGCATAGCGGCCCACTCCACCAGGCGCAGTGGGAACGCAAACCCCTGCTGTGACCGTCCAGCCCATCCCATCCCTGAACGACACGAGGCCAGGCGCGGGGTTGCCGCCCCATCCGCCGGCCGGAACCGGAGCACTCACTTGCGCCCTTCGGCGATACCGCACGCCGCCGCTCAGTACCCGCGACCGCAGGGGGAGGTGACCACAACTGACACCCTCCTTACCGTGGAGCAGGCCGCCGAGCGCCTCGGCACTGGCGTGCGCTTCATCCGGCGACTCATCCAGGAGCGCCGCATCCGCTACGTCAAGCTCGGCAAGCCCGTACGGATCCCTGAGAGCGCCATCGCCGCGTACATCGAGGAGCGCACCGTTCCGACTCTCGGCGACACCCGTTCCCGCTTTGGGAAGGCCGCCTGATGGCCGCCCGCAAGCCGCAGCGGCGGCGTGAATTCGGCACCGTTCGTCAGCTCCCGTCAGGGCGGTGGCAGACGCGCTACTGGGCTCCGGACGGCAGCCGTCGCACCGCCCCAGAGACCTTCGAGACACGCACCGAGGCCCAGACCTGGCTCACGCTCACCCAGGCCGACATCGAACGCAAGCACTGGGTCGATCCCGACGCGGGCTCGATCAACTTCGAGGCGTACGCCATGAAATGGATTGAGGAGCGCGGGCTCTCCGCCACCACGGAGGAGCTGTACCGAAGGCTCCTGCGCCTGCACCTGCTGCCCGCATTCGCCTCGGTGAACCTGGATGACATCACGCCGCCGGGCGTGCGCACCTGGCGGGTCGAGCGGCTAGGGACTACCGGTGCGACGACCGTCGCCAAGTCCTACCGCCTACTCAAGGCCATCATGGAGACGGCGGCCGACGACGAGCTGATCCGCCGCAACCCCTGCCGGATCAGGGGCGCGGGCAGCGAGAAGGCCAAGGAGCGCCCGACGGCCACCGTCGAGCAGGTCGACGCGCTTGCCGACGCCATGGGGCTGAGGTGGCGGCTGATGGTCTATCTCGGCGCCTACGGGCCCATGCGCCCGGAGGAGCAGGCCGCCCTTCGGCGGCCCGACGTCACGCTCGAACCGCTCGCGGTCAAGATCCGGGATGCTGCACCCGAACTGACCACCGGCCGCCGCGTCGAAGGCGACACCAAGTCGGCCGCGGGAAGGCGAACCGTCTTCCTGCCCGCCTTCCTGTACATCGAGGTGAAGCGTCACCTCGACTGGTACGCCGATAAGGAACCCGACGGGCTCCTGTTCGTCGGGGAGAGGGGCGCCCCCTTCCGCCGGTCCACCTTCGGCCGCAAGTGGCGCAGGGCTCGGACCAAGGTCGGCCTGCCGGAGGGCTTCCGCTTCTACGACCTCCGGCATACCGGCCACACGCTGTCCACCCAGTCGGGCGCCACGCTCAAGGACACGATGGTCCGCGCCGGCCAGTCCTCGGAGAAGGCGGCGCTGATCTACCAGCACTCCGATGACGTGCGCCAGCAGGAGGTCGCCGGAGGAATCGATGCCAAGGTCCGTCGGCTGCGCGGACGTGCGACTGGCGCCGAGTCCGGCTGAAATCCATTACGTCCCCGGTCAGACGGGTTCACGACCGACTCTGACCGGGGATGCTTGACCTCTGTCAGTCGGCTGACCAGGAGCGCTTCTTGATTTCCCTCCTCAAATGAGGGAGGATTTCCGGAAATCGCACTCCGTGGTCAGGGGCTGAGTATGGCAGTCATGCACGTTGAGGACCCGCGCGGTCAAAGTCGTCTCGCAGACCTGGGGCTCTCGGCCGAAACCATCGAGAACGCGCTGCGGCGCGCCGAGGCAGAACGCAACTTTTGCACGCCCCTCGACCCGGTCTCGCTCCCGGGCAACATCTTCTGGGGCAGGACTATTCGCTTCCTGCGCGAGGCGTATAAGGCTGACGGGTGGCGCAGCGTGAGCCCTCACAATGTCCCGCTCCTACTGTCGCCGGAGGAGGACTTCGCCATCACTGCCTCCAGCGGCAACAAAGCCACCGGCTACGCCGCGCTCACCCCCGCCACCCGCTACTCGAAGGGCACGGCGGTCATCCGCCGGGTTGAGACCAATCGGCAGCTGGTGTTCCCTGGCTACGAGGCTGAACCCGAGCCTCAGGGAGTCGGAGAGGGGATCCCGACTTGGTTCCTCCTGTACCAGCACGTGAACACTCTGACGGGCACGCGGCTCTACTACGAGTTGTCGCTGCCGACCAACCCGGGAAGCCGTGGCAAGATCGACAGCTGGCACGATCGGATCATTTTCCCCTACATCGACTTCGAGGGCTTCAACCCCTTCCCGAACGACGACGACGGCGAAGGCGGCATCGACATCCCGATCGAGCGTCTGGGCTGATCGTCTACCCCACAACCCATTGGCACTCTCATGACCACCGCATCCCGGCTCGTCCTGGCGCGCAAGCGCCGCGGGCTCACCGTCACCCGTCTCGCCCAGATGGTCGGACTTACCGCCCGCCGGCTGTCCGACTACGAGAACGGCCGGGCCTACCCTCCCCCGGCTTCCCTGACCAGCCTTGCTGAGGCTCTGGAGTTCCCGGAGTCTTTCTTCGTCGCCGAAGAGGTTGCCGACCTGCCCGTCGAGTCGGTCAGCTTCAGGGCGCTGAGCAAGATGACGGCCTCACAACGGGATATCGCCCTGAGCAGTGGTCGCCTCGCCCGGATCTTGCAGGACTGGATCCGGGCTCGCTTCAAGCTGCCGGCACCAGACCTCCCGAGCTTGACCTCGTTCAGCCGTCTTGGCAGCGACAACGAACCAGTGTTTCCAGGCGAGGCTGGTGCCGAGAACTGCCCCGCCGAGCGCGCAGCCGAACTGGTCCGCACTCGATGGGGGTTGGGGGTCGCCCCGATCCCTAACATGGTTCACCTGCTCGAAGCGCACGGTGTGCGCGTGTTCTCGCTGTCCCGGGACTGCCCGGAAGTGGACGCCTTCTCCTTCTGGGACCGCGGCATCCCGTTCGTGTTGTTGAACACCGGGAAGACCGCCGAGCGCGGGCGCTTCGATGCTGCACATGAGCTGGGGCATCTGGTTCTGCATGGTGAGGAGCAGGTCCCCCATGGGCCCCAGGCCGAAGGGGAAGCGCACCGCTTCGCGGCCGCTTTGCTTATGCCCGCCGCAGACGTCTTGGCGCACGCCCCTCGCAACCCGGGCACCACCTGGATCCTGCAGGCGAAGCGACGCTGGAAGGTCGCTGCCATGGCACTCGCCCACCGGCTGCACGAACTGAACCTCACCACCGAATGGCAGTACCGCACGCACTGCGTCGAGCTCAGTCGCATGGGCTACCGGAAGTCGGAACCCCAGAGCACACTCACACGGGAGACCTCGCAGGTGTTGGGCAAGGTCTTCGCCGCCCTTCGAGTGGAAGGCACCCCACTGGCGGAAGTCGCCCGTGATCTCGACCTGCGAGCCGCGGATCTCAGTGACTTGATCTTCGGCCTGGTGATCTTGGCCCAAGAGGGCGGGCACGGTGATGCCCGCAATGCAGCCTCCTCCCGTAGGCCGCAACTCTCTGTCGTGCGTTGACACTCGCATCCGCGCCTGCGGAGGAAGCTTCCGTCGAGCTTGAGTGGTGCGGATCACAGGGCGCTGTGCTGGCATATTGAGATGGCGCGGTCGCCGCACTACCCAAATGGTGCGGCGGCAGCGCTGCGGGTATGACGTATGGCGGAGTTGGGGCACGCGGAGGGCACGGCAGCCCCCGACAGGTTCAGACAACGATGAAGGCCCTGGTCTCTGACCAGGGCCTTCATGCAAGAGCGGGTGACGAGAATCGAACTCGCGCTCTGAGCTTGGGAATCACGGATCGCTTGAGCGCGATAGAGGTGCTGACCTGGGAAAAGGCTCGATCTAGAGCCAGCTGAGTAGTGTCCGAGTGGCTTGTGGTGACCGCTGTTGACCGGCCGTTCTGGTGCCGATCTGGTGCGCTACGGTCCGTCCTCGAGGGGCCCGGGGTAGCGCGGTTGAACGTGCCGGCCTGTTGTTGGCCGTGGCCGTCTGAAACGTCTGGTTCTCTTCCGGTGCAGTCACTGACCCAGCGGTTCACAGTCCTGCAGGGGAGCTTCATTTCGGCTCGGATGCCGATCTATGTGGCGGCGTGGACTTGGGTGCAGGACACTGAGGGCCGCAGTTGTTGGAGCTCGCATAAATCGGCTTGAGTAAAGATTCAGTAAAGTGCACATCCACCCCGCAGGGGCCGAGTACGCTCCGTGATCGAAGATCAGCATGGCGACGGAGCGTACTCGGCCCCTGCGGGGTGGACCGTAAGCCCTAACGCAGTGTCACCGGACCTTCGGGGCGGTAAAAGCTGACGCAGGGGGCGCTGCAGCCGCTCGACCTGGCGTGTTTGCCCTGAGGGCCATCGTGACACACTGGATTGGTGAGCATGTCAGAGAACCCGGACGCGAGAGTGTACACGCTCAGTGTGCGATGGCCCCCTGAGCAGCCAAAACCACAGGTGGCTAATCAGTTCGCTATTTCCCTAGGGGTGCCGACAGGTGACGGCCCCGACGCCGTATACCTCATGATCGGTCATGTGGACCCGCCGTTCGTGGTTGGGCCGCCCGAAGACGTAGCGGGTCAGGTGGCCGAACTTGGTGCCGTAACGGTTGACGTTCTGGGTCGCTACGTCTTTACTCGTAGTAGACTTGATGAGTTGATCCGACTTCTGCAAAATGCTGCGGACACTTACGATCAGGCGACAGGGGGCGAGCCAGATGCAGGTGCAACTAGGTAGCTACCAGGGCCAAGCGTCGCAAGTGATGGTGATCACTGCGACCTCGCAAACGAGTGCAGAAGTGTTCCCGTGGGTGACGAGCAGTGGCGCGTCGGCGCGGAGCTACAAGGATGCGGTGAACGCGCCCTTGGGTCGAGCCACGGTTCTCGCGCTCCGCGACCGCCTGCGGGCCGGGGACGTACCTCGTCGTAAGGTGCGTAAGCGGGCTTGATCGAACTTTCGTGGCGAGTGGCTACGAAAGCGGACAGGCTTCTACTCCAACGTTTCACCTGCGTGGAGCCGGCGCGAAAGCTTCCTAGTGGGCGTGTAGCTCCGCATCACCGCAGGTGGGAGCAGGAGGTTCAGACTTGGTTCCGCTCCGGAGATGCGCTTGCTGACGCCAACGATGATGCCGCATATGGTGGTCGCCTTCTGCTCGGGTTCGCAGCAGGCGACCTTGCGGTGTGTGTTTCCCACGCCCGGCTAAGAAATCCTGGCGTCGAAACTCCGCTCCGCTGTCAACTGGGTTTCGATGGGCCCATCAGAGTACTGAAGGCCGTGGGTGTGGCATGTTCCTACCGCGGAGCAGGCGGGCAGGTCGCGGATCAAGCGCTGGATGACATTTTTGCGGACATGCTGGCTGAGGAAGAGGGCCAACCGATTCTCGTCATTGGTCGGATTGATAGCCGAAACAAGCCCAGTGAGCGGTTTGTCGCCAGGAATCAATTTGAACTGATTGACGATCTTCCCAGTGACGGTCAATTGAGGAATTGGTTCACGATCATTGAGGCGGACGATGTTGACTAATATCTTCTGCGCTGCGGCGAGCGTTCGCGCTCAGAGGTCGGCGGAGCGGGTTTGGCCGGTGTCCTGCCCGGTTTGGGGTCGAGCATGATCAGGGGGCCGTACGCTGGCCGGCAACTCGGGCAGGCTGTGATCCTGCCCGGAATTTGAACGAGTGGCCCCCTGGTCTTGCTCGACGCGGGCCCCGAACCGGGGAGGTGGCTAAAGCCGTGGAGCCGACCGCCCCAGCCACAGCGGGTTTCTTCCCCACCATGGTGCTCGCTCCAGCCGCGCGACCGGCGTAGCCGGGGCCAGAGCGGGCCGAAGGCAGGAGCGTCGAGCCCCGGCGGTGAGCCGGGGAGCGCGCGGCGAGCGGAGCGAGCCGCCTTGATGAAGTAGAGAAAGTCTTACCGCGCAGCGTCCTGGGGCGCATCGTCGCGTTCGGCGCGGAACTCGTCCAAGAGGCTGAAGAACATGTCCAGGGGCGCAATGCCCGCTGCTTCGGCTGACCGTTCGATCTCGGTTGCCCAGCCCAGGGAGCTTTCGTAGCCGAGACTTAGTCGCGGCCAGAGCCATTCGTTGAACGGCCCGCCGGGTTCGAAGTCTGTCGTCGACGGAAGTCCGTGGATCTCGCATGCGAGGCGGTAGCCGTACAGGATCGAATCGAGGTGAAAGATGGAGCCGCCGCGCACGTAGATGCCTGGCCGTAGACGCACGTCGTCAAGGTAGTCGTGCACGTCCTTCAACTCGCCCAAGGGTCTTGGCTTGGGTGATCTGGCACTGCCCGTCATGCTGATGTCTCCAGAAATCGTTGGCCGTCGTGGCTCCGAACGTGGGGGCCAGCCCCGTCCAGGGCATCGAGTAGGCGGATCGCGTAGACCTCGGACATGCGCTCGGTGATCTGCTCCGGCGTGAGCCAGTCAACCGCGGTGGACTCGGATGACGTGCGCTCGGTGCCACCGGAAGGCTTGCATCGGAAGACCATGGCGACCACGCCCCTGGTGGTGTTCTTGTAGACGCCCGTGAGCTCGTCGACCTCGACGTGAATGCCGGTCTCTTCCCAGACCTCGCGGCTGACTCCCTGCTCCGGGGACTCCTCCAGCTCCAGCACTCCGCCTGGCAGCTCCCATGTCCCGTTGTCCGCACGGCGGATCGCCAGGAGTCGGCCGTCCTCGCGCACGACTGCCCCTGCCACGGAGACACTGTGCTTCGGCGTTGACGGGGCTTCTTGGGCGCTGTTACTCATGTACAGGAGCATAGGAGAGTGAGTAGGACGATGGGAACAGCAGTAGGAGGTGGCAGGGCCGTACCTCGGTACGTTCAGATCGCCGATGAGATCGTGCAGCAGATCCGCGCCGGCGCCCTCAAGCCTGGTGAGATGGTGCCGAGTGAGTCCGAGCTGGTCGACCGCTACGGGGTCTCCGGCGGGACGATCCGCAAGGCCATGGTGGAGGTCCGTGCGAGCGGCCTGGTGGAGACTCGGCACGGCAAGGGCTCCTTGGTGAAGGCTCGGCCACCGGTACGGCATCGGTCTTCGGACCGGTTCCGGCGCTCGCATCGCAAGGGCGGCAAGGCCGCGTACCTCGCGGAGTCGGAGCAAGCCGGAGCGACCGCCAAGGTCAGTGTCCTGTTCATCGGCCCGGCCGACGCACCCGATGACATCGCGGAACGCCTCGGAGTGGACCCCAGAGCCAAGGTGCTGGCCCGCCGCCGCCTCTACTTCCGCAACGGCACCCCGGTCGAGACTGCCACGTCCTACCTGCCGTGGGACGTCGTGAAGGACATCCCAGAGCTGTTCTCCGAGAATCCCGGTCCTGGTGGGATCTACGCCCGGCTCGAAGATGACGGCCATGTCTTCGCAGAGTTCGTCGAGACTCTCCAGGCGCGGCCGGCCTCGAAGGCGGAGTCCTCCGAACTTGCTTTGAGCCCCGGCTCCCCGGTGGTTCACCTCATCCGAGATGCCGTGACCGACGAGGGTCGCGTGGTCGAGGTCTGCGACACCCTCATGGCCGCTGACCAGTTCGTCTTCAGCTACCGGATCCCCGCTACAGACTGACGCGCACTCAACTCACCTCAGCCCGCTGCGATTTCTTCTTCGTGGCGGGTTGACTCATGTATAGGAGTGATGCACTCTTCTTCATGTCACTCATATACATGAGTGACGGAGTTCGGCACCTACAGAGGAGTGATCTGCTGTGCGTCAGATTCCCGTCGACACCACGAACGCGACCGTGATGGTCGCCAAGGCCCCGCAGCCGAAGGTCAAGGACCGCCGTACCGGTGAGATCGCGCTTGACAAGGACGGCGTGACGCTGATGACGGTGGAGGTCATGTTCTCCACGCCGGAGGAGGTGGAGATCCTCAAGCTCACCGTTCCCCAGCCGGGCGTCTCCGAGGATCTGGCCATGGGCACCCCGGTCGCGCTGACGGGGCTGGTCGCCTCGGCGTGGGAGAACGAGTTCAACGGGCAGAAGCGGCACGGGATCGCCTTCCGCGCGGTCGCGGTCACCTCGCTCGCCAACGCTGCTTCGGCCTCGAAGGCGGCCTGATCATGACCGGCTTCACGGTCGCCCTGGTGCTGGTTGTCGCTACCGCAGTGATCCTGCGGTGGCGGCGCCCCGCCTGGTACTGGTTGGTCTTCGGCGCGGCCCTCGCCGCTGCGCGGGTCCTGGTCCGCTACGTCTCCGTGATGGACGCCTGCGGACTGACCGTCCCGCCTTCCCGCTGGCGCCTGGCGTTAGCCCGGATGACCAACCGGCCCGTGCCGGAGTCCCGCGCCCCGCGCATCCTGCGCGTCCACCCCACCCGCACCGGCCTGGTGCTCCGCCTCAAGCTCCGCCCGGGACAGGACGCCTTCGACGTCTCCGCCGCCTCGGACCGGCTGCGGCACTCGTTCGGCATGTGCGGCGTGACCTCCCGCGAACTGCGCTCCGGCGTCGTCGAAGTGCGGATGACCGGCTACGACGTCCTCAAGCGGGTGCAAATGCCTGCGAAGACCGACTCGGCACCGATGCGGGTCCCGGTCGCACTGCGGGAGGACGGTGCTATCCACTACCGCGACTACCGTGCCGTGCCGCACGGGCTCACCCTCGGCGCCACCGAGTCGGGGAAGTCCGTCTACCAGCGCAACTTGGTGGCCGGCCTCGCACCGATGGACGTCGCGCTGGTCGGGATCGACTGCAAGCAGGGCGTCGAGCTCTTCCCGCTGGCCCGCCGGTTCTCCGCGCTCGCCGACAACCCCGACACCGCCTTGGACCTCCTCGAAGCTCTCGTCTCGCACATGGAGGACGTCTACCAACTGATCCGGGCTGAACAGCGGATCACGGTGAACGTGCCGGATGCGGAGATCGCCGCCGACATCTGGGACCTGCCCGACCACCTGCGCCCGGTCCCGGTCGTGGTCCTGGTGGACGAGGTCGCCGAACTCGCCCTCTTCGCCACGAAGGACGAGGAGAAGCGCCGGGACCGGATCATCACCGCTCTGGTTCGGCTTGCCCAGCTCGGCCGGGCTGCCGGGATCTACCTGGAGATCTGCGGGCAGCGCTTCGGCTCCGAACTCGGCAAGGGCATCACCATGCTCCGCGCCCAGCTCACCGGCCGCACCGCACACCGGGTCAACGACGAGTCCTCCGCCAACATGGCCTTCGGCGACATCGCCCCAGACGCCGTCCTCGCCGCTATCCAGATCCCCACCGAGACTCCCGGCATCGCCGTCACCGGTGATTCCTCCGGAGGATGGGCCCGCATCCGCGCCCCGCACACCTCGCTCCGAGCGGCCGTGAACATCTGCAACCGGCATGCCGACCGCACCCCGGACCTGCCCGTCCTCGCAGCCTTCCGGCCCGTCGTCGGTTCCCTGGCTCCAGCCTCCGAGCCGCTCACCAAGGCTGCCCCGGCGACGGCCTGACTCCTCCCGCACCACCGGTCGGCGTGACCGCATCGCGCCAGGTCCCTACCCGCTCCATGCCTCAAGGAAGGGAGAGCGACTCCCATGTGTGAGCACATCGAGGACTTCCACCGCACCGTCCTGATGCTCGGCGCCCTGGCCCTGTACGCCGAGATCCCCGGCGCCGACGACGACTTCATCGACTCCATCGGCCCGTCCCTGGCCGTATCGCTTCCGGAGCCGCCGCCGGGCATGTTCCCGCCCGGCTACGACCCCATCGGCGGCGTCTGATGGCCCGGCCCCGCTTCCGGGTGGATGCCGTCCTGGTCCAGGCCGTCATCGCCGGTGCCCTGTCCTTTGCCCACCTCCACGACCTCGCCGCCGCCGCTGGCCAGGACGGATGGAAAGCCTGGGCCTACCCGATCTCGGTGGACCTGCTCCTGGTCGCTGCCTGGCGTCGCCTGCGCAGTGAGGGCCCGTCCCGGCTCGCCTGGTGCTGGTTCCTCATCGCGCTGTTCGCCTCGCTGGGTGCCAACGTCGCGACCGCCGGGTTCCTCGACCTCGCCCACCCGCCGGCCTGGCTGCGCTTCGGCATCGCGGGATGGCCCGCCCTCGCCTTCCTCGGCGGCACCCTCCTCGCCCACTCCCACACCACCGAGGAGCCGGAGCCCGAGCCGGTTCCGCCGGCACCCGCAGCCCCGGAGCCCACTCCGGAAGTCGAGCGAGAGACCGCCCCCGCTCTGCGACCGGAGCCCGAGCCCATCGCCGAGGCTGCCGAGGGCCTCCCGGAACTCGCCTCCGCTCCCGTCGCCCCGGCTGGCCCGTCGGTCCCGGCCGCGTTGGTCGACCACGCCCGCAAGCTCGCCGACGACCACCACGCCCGCACCGGGGCTCGCATCGACACCGACACCCTGCGCGCCCGGCTCGGTGTCCCACCGGAGCTCGCCGAGACCATCGCCGCCCAACTCGCCTGACCAGAAGGGAGAACCACCGCCATGCCCGCTCGTGACCACTTCCACTCCGTGATGCGGATCGGCCCCGTGCAGATCGGCACCCACCGCGACCGCCACGGCCACACCAAACACGCCGCCGTCTGCAGCGCCGACCGCTGCGGCTGGTCCGCCGACTACTCCAGCCAGAGCGCCGCCCAGCTCGCCGCCCGCACCCACCGCTGCACCGCCCGATAGGAGACCTGTCCCGTGGACGTTCCGCTCTGGCTCGCCTTGATCGTCGTCGGCTCTCTCGGCATCAAGCTCATCCGCCCGCCGCTGTGGCTGGTCGCCGTCCTGCTCCTGGGCGGCTACCTCCTCGCGGACAGCTTCCTCGCCCCCGCCATCGACAGCGTCACCAAGTAACCGCCTGCGAAGGGAGATCCACCATGTTCAAGCCCAAGGTCCCCACCATGCCGCAGCCCACCGGCCTCATCACCCCGCCGGCCGCCGTCGAGCCGACCGCCGTGGTCCAGCGCACCCCGCAGAGCTCCACGCCGCTGGCTACCCAGCCCCCTACGACTCGGCCGACCGTCCAGCTCACGCCCGGCTCCGCTCTCGCCCTCGTGGGTGGTGGGGCGGCCGTCGTCCTGGTCGTCGGCGCGGTCCTGGTCTCCATGCTCCTCGCAGTCGCCATCACTGGCGCATCCGTCGCCATCTGCGCCCTGGTCATCCGCTCGCTCATCGCCTCGGACAACCAACACCGCTGACCGGCCTCCGGGCGGTGCCACAAGCCGCCAAGCATCGCCACTGCCCGGACGGCCCACGCACTTCCCTTCCAACCGCGATCGAAGGAGAACCGTGGACACCCAAGCGCTCGCCCTCGCCTTACCGCTCATCGGCTGGGCCTCCCACACCGCCCTGCTCACCCACCGGCTCGCCACCGCCCGCCGGGACCCCCTCACCGGCCTGCGCACCCGCGCCGGATGGACCGCCCTCGCTGAGCGTTTCATCCGCCGGCACGCGGACGCCGTGGTCCTTCTGCTCGACCTCGACGACTTCAAGAACCTCAACGACACCCACGGCCACGCCGCCGGGGACTTCGCCCTGGTCGTCACCGCCGAACGTCTCACCGCCTGGTGCGGACGCCACGGCATCGCCGGACGCCTCGGCGGAGACGAATTCGTCGCCATCGCACGCCCGGCCCCCGACCTGGAGAGCCTCCAAGCCGCCCTGAATCAGCCCGTGGCCTACGCCGGACACCAGCTCCCAGTCTCCGTATCGGTCGGCTCCTGCCACGTGAAAGACCTGCCGGTCCGCAGCCTCTCCGACGCGCTCGCCACCGCCGACAGCGCGATGTACGCGGCCAAGGGATCGTCCGGCCGCCGCGGCCCCCGCACGCTCAACCGCTGATTCAGCTCTGACCGGCCTCCGGACGGCGCACAAGCCGCCAAGCATCGCCGCCGCCCGGACGGTCCGGCCCCTTCCAACCGCAATCGAAAGGACCACCATCATGGCCCAGCACGCCCCTGACCCGACGCGGATCTGCCCGGACTGTGACGGCTTCCCCGCCGTCGCCATCGACACCGGCACCCTCCTCGACGACGGCACCCGCAACACCCTCACCGTCACCTGCCGCCCCTGCCACGGCACCGGCACCACCCGCACCCCGGCTCCGGCTCCGGTCGTCCAGCGGGAGCACGCGTGACGGACACGATCCTTACGGGTCTGGACGCGGCCACCCTCGGCGATCTGCTGCGGGTGGCCGGGTCCACCGGCTTCGACCGCTGGCGGGACCAGGTCCGCCGTACCGGTGGCTGCTCCAACCCCATCCACTTGTCCGGCTGGACCCTCACCAAGGACCGCACCACTGGCCAGACCCTGCACCGCTACTCCACCGAAACCGAGCCCGGAGGACGGCTCCGCGTCGCCTGCGGCAACCGCCGCGCCTCCCGCTGCCCGGCCTGCGCCTGGACGTACTCCGCAGACACCTACCACCTGATCCGCGCCGGACTCGCGGGCGACCAGCACAAGGACGTCCCCACCACCGTCCGCGACCACCCCCGCGTCTTCGCCACCCTCACCGCCCCGTCCTTCGGCCCGGTTCACAACCGCCCCGACACCGGCCGCTGCCGCTGCGGTGTCCAGCACGCACCCGACGACGACGCCCTCGGCACCCCGCTCGACCCCGACTCCTACGACTACGCGGGCGCGGTCCTCTTCAACAACCACGCCGGGAACCTGTGGCAGCGCTTCACCAACCGGCTCCGCCGCGAGATCGCCGCCCGCGCCGGCCTCACCCAACGCGAACTCAAAGAAGCAGCACGGGTCTCGTACGGCAAGGTCGCCGAGTTCCAGAAGCGCGGGGCCGTCCACTTCCATGCCGTCGTCCGCCTCGACGGACCGGACGGAGCCGACAGCCCGCCGCCTTCCTGGGCCTCGGTGCAGCTGCTCAGCGACGCGATCCGCGCCGCCGCCGCACACGCGTACACGACCATCACCGTCCCGGCCGCCGCCGGCCAACCCGCCCGCCCGCTCCGCTGGGGCGGCCAGCTCGACATCCGGCCCATCCGCGCCTTCGACGCCGGGACCGACATCACCGAACAGGCCGTCGCCTCCTACGTAGCCAAGTACGCCACCAAGGCCGCCGAGACGACCGGCACCGTCGACCGCCGCATCGGCAACCGTGAGGCCCTGGTCCTCCTCGACGTACCCGACCACCCGCGCCGACTCATCGAAGCCTGCTTCGACCTCGATCCGCTCTACCCGGACCGGCGACTGCGGGCCTGGGCTCACATGCTCGGCTTTCGCGGCCACTTCTCCTCCAAGTCCCGCCGCTACTCGACGACCCTGGGCGCACTCCGCCAGGTCCGCGCCGACTACCGCGCCGCCCAGCAGCGCGAAGAACTCGGCCTGCCCGACCCCGAGCAGGACCCGACCGTCCTCGTCCTCACCGACTGGCAGTACGCCGGACAGGGCCACAGCCCTGGCGAATCCGTCCTCGCCGCCTCGATCGCCAGAGACCTGCAACGCAACCGAGAAACCGCCCGCCATGCCCTCGCCGATCTGGAAGGAGACCGGTCGTGACTGACCCCCTGCTCACCGTCGACCAAGCCGCCGAACGTCTCGGCACCACCGCACGCTTCCCGCGTCGCCTCATCGCCGAACGCCGGATCGCCTTCGTCAAGGTCGGCAGCCACGTGCGCATCAAGGCGAGCGTCCTGGAGGCGTACATCGAGGGGAACACCGTCCAGCCGATTCGCCGTCGCCGCTCCCGCTACGGAAGGGCTGCCTGATGGGGAACGCCAAGGGAAGCCGCCGGCGCTTCGGTGCCGTGCGTCAGTACAGGTCCGGCCGCTGGACTGCGAGCTACCTGGGCCCGGATGGACAGGACTTCCGAGCACCCGAGACGTTCGATACCAAGAAGGATGCGGAGGTCTGGCTCTCCCAGGTCGAGGCAGACCTCACTCGGGGGAGCTGGCAGGATCCGGACGCCGGGGCGGTGAACTTCAAGGAGTACGCGCTCCAATGGGTGGACGAGCGCGGGCTCTCCGCCACCACCGATGAGCTGTACCGGCGTCTCCTGCGGCTCCACCTCCTGCCCACCTTCGAGGGCCTGGACCTCGACGAGATCACCGCACCCCGTGTCCGTACCTGGCGAACCGAGCGGCTGGCGTGCACCGGAGCAGCCACGACCGTGGCCAAGGCCTACCGGCTGCTCAAGGCCATCATGGAAACCGCGGTCGATGACGAGCTGATCCGCCGCAACCCCTGCCGCATCCGGGGCGCTGGGAAGGAGTCGTCCGCCGAACGTCAGATCGCCACCGTCGCCCAGGTCGATGCGCTCGCGGATGCTCTCGGGCCCCGCTGGCGGCTGATGGTCTACCTTGGCGCTTACGGTCCGATGCGCCCGGAGGAACAGGCCGAGCTCCGGCGTAAAGACGTCGACCTGGACGAGATGACCATCCGGGTCCGCATGGCGGCTCCCGAGTTGACCACCGGTCGCCGCGCTCCTGGCGACACCAAGTCTGATGCGGGCAAGCGGGTCGTGGTCCTGCCGGCCTTTCTGCGGACCGACCTTCGGCGACACCTCGACTGGTACGCCGAGAAGGGCTCGGACGGACTGCTGTTCGTGGGGGAGAAGGGAAAGCCGTTCCGACGTTCCACCTTCGGGCGGAAGTGGCGCCGGGCCCGCGGGCTCCTGGGCATGCCGGACGGCTTTCGCTTCTACGATCTTCGTCACACCGGTCACACCCTGGCGACCCGGTCCGGTGCCACGCTCAAGGACACGATGGTCCGCGCCGGCCAGTCGTCGGAGAAGGCCGCGTTGATCTACCAGCACTCGGACCTTGAGCGACAGCAGGAAGTGGCGAGCGGGCTGGACGACCTCGTGCGGTCCGCCCGTAAGAAGGCTGATCAGGGACCTTCTGGTGCGGATCTGGTGCGCGACCCCTGAACTGGTCCAGACAACAAAGAAGCCCCCGGCCGCTGGCCTGGGGCTTTTTCGTGGAGCGGGTGACGAGAATCGAACTCGCGCTCTGAGCTTGGGAAGCTCATGTTCTACCATTAAACTACACCCGCGAAGCGCGCCGATGATCGGCTGTGCATCGTCCCACACTGTACCCCATCGCAGGCCCCCGGCGTGTTCGCCGTGGGGTCTGCGTGCTGTTCCAGGGGGTGGATGCGGGTGCGGTCGCGGGGAGTTGAGGGCGTAGCGTGGGTAGCGGAGTGCCGCCTGGAGTGGCGTCCCGTTCATCCCCTAATGTGGCGGTCTCGTCCAAGGCTGGTTGGGGAAGGGACTTGATGGAGTCGATGGAGCGCACCGTCGTCCGCTGTGCCGAAGGGCACGTTTTTGCCGCCTCGTCGTTCCCGATGCAGCAGCTCGGGTCCGAGCGGATCGGCCCCGGGCGGCTCATCCGCTGTCCGCGTTGTGCGCGGCTGAGGCAGGCCGTTCCTGTGGCGTTCGAGGAGCGCTAGAGGTGTGAGGCAGACGCGTGGGGCGGTCCGGTTGGGGCCGGCCTGCGCGTTCTGCGTATCCTCGGTGCGTGCTTCTCTCAGATAAGGACCTCCGGGCCGAGATCGACGCCGGGCGGGTTCGCATTGACCCGTTCGACGCTTCGATGGTGCAGCCCTCGAGCATCGATGTGCGGCTCGACCGCTACTTCCGGGTGTTCGAGAACCACCGCTATCCGCATATCGATCCCGCCGTCGAGCAGGTGGACCTGACCCGTCAGGTCGAGCCGGAGGGCGACGAGGCGTTCATCCTGCACCCCGGGGAGTTCGTCCTGGCGTCGACGTACGAGGTGATCTCGCTCCCCGACGACCTGGCGTCGCGGCTGGAGGGGAAGAGTTCGCTGGGCCGGCTCGGGCTGGTGACGCATTCCACGGCCGGGTTCATCGACCCGGGCTTCTCGGGCCATGTGACCCTTGAGCTGTCCAATCTGGCGACGTTGCCGATCAAGCTCTGGCCGGGAATGAAGATCGGGCAGCTGTGCATGTTCCGGCTGACGTCTTCCTCCGAATTCCCGTACGGATCCGAGCGCTACGGATCGCGTTATCAGGGCCAGCGAGGGCCGACCGCCTCGCGTTCTTACATGAATTTCCATCGGACACAGGTGTGATACGGCATGGCTGGTGAAGTGCGGGAGAATCTGACGTACGAGGCCTTCGGGTCGGCCGTGCGGGAGCTGGCGCAGGCGGTGGCCGACGACGGCTACGAGCCGGATGTCGTGCTGAGCATCGCGCGGGGCGGGGTCTTCGTCGCGGGCGGTCTGGCGTACGCCCTGGACTGCAAGAACATCCACCTGGTGAACGTGGAGTTCTACACCGGGGTCGGCACCACCCTGGACATGCCCGTGATGCTGGCGCCCGTTCCCAATGCCATCGACTTCACGCGGAAGAAGGTGCTCATCGCGGACGACGTCGCGGATACCGGAAAGACGCTGAAGCTGGTCCGTGACTTCTGCATCGATCACGTGGCCGAGGTGCGCAGCGCGGTCATCTACGAGAAGCCGCATTCGCTCGTGAAATGCGAGTACGTGTGGAAGAAGACCGATCAGTGGATCAACTTCCCGTGGAGCGTGGACAAGCCCGTCGTGCGCCGTGAGGGTCAGGTTCTCGACTCCTAAGGGCTGTCCCGTAATCCCTGGCGGGCGCACGACGACAGCTACGGCACCTCGCCGCGTTGTCGGAACGCCCGAATACATCCAGTATGCGGACGTCCCTCCGCCTTGCGATGCACCGCATCTGACGCCGTGCGCTGATCCACCAGGGAATACGGGACAGCCCTTAGGACGCGCACAGGAGACACAGGAGGGGCCCCGGTGCAGTCAGTGCACCGGGGCCCCTCACGCATGTCGGATCAGATCGTGCCGAGCTTGATGATCGAGAGCAGCGCGATCAGCTGGATCGCGGAGGCGCCCAGGGCCTTCGGCCACGGGAGGTCGTGGGACTTGCTCACCATCGATGTGAACAGCGCTCCGGCCGCCAGCCAGGTGATCCAGCCGAGGATCTGGACCAGGGAGTTTTCGCCGCCGAGGAACAGGGCGAAGACCAGGCGGGGGGCGTCCGTGATGGACATGATCAGCATCGACAGGCCCACGGTCGGCTGCCAGGAGCCCGTGCCGCCGAGCTGGCGGGCCAGGGTGTGCGTGACCGCGCCGAGGACCAGTCCGCCGATGACGAAGCCGATGCCGGTGAAGATCACGTACGGGGCGGCCGTGGAGACCTCCGCGTGGATCGCCTCGTCGCGCGCCTGGTCGAAGCCGAAGAGCGCGAGCAGGCCGTAGACGAACGTGACGACGATCGCGGTGCCCCAGACGGGGTAGTCGCGCATCTGCCAGAACGTCGGTCCCGGCCGCATCACGATGCCGCTCAGCAGCTGCTTCCAGTGCAGCCGCGGCCCCGAGGGGTGCGCGGGGGCCTGGCCCGCCTGGTAGGTGTTGCCGGCGCCGTACGGGTCCTCGTCGATGCTGAACGCCTGGGTGTGCCCCGGGGCGTTGGCATAGGGGTCCTGTTGCGGCGGCTGGTGGTACGGGTCGCCGAAGTACTCCGGTTCGCCGTGCCCGCCTGCGTGCCCGTTCCCACCCCCGTGTCCGTTGCCGCGTTGCCCGCCGCTGTACGGGGCGCCCTGGGGGCCTCCGTACGGTGCGCCGTTGCCTCCTGCCGGGGGCCACGACTGCCCGCCGTACGGCGGCGGTGATGCCTGCGCGCCGTACGGCTGTTGCTGCTGCGGGTGTTGCTGCGGTGTGCGGTTGTCCCGGCCGCGTCCGATCCTGAATCCAGCCACACATCGAACGTACCTGGTCCGTGTGGGTGCGGTGTGAGGGCCGGGGGAACACGGGGCCCATTGCGGCCTAGCTGTGACATCCCCTAGGGGGACCCTGGGGGGTCTGCCGGAGCCCGGGGAGCCCTGCCCGCACCCTTGACATGACGGAGCGGCCGGTCCTGCCCCCGAGGCAGGTCCGGCCGCTTCCGTGCGGGGAGACGGCTACTGGACGGGTGCCGGTTCCGGCTGGTCGGCCGTCTCCGCGTCGCCCGACGGGTCGGCGGGTGTCTTCACCGACTCGAGGAGCAGCTGGGACACGTCGACGACCTGCACCGACTCCTTCGCCTGGCCGTCGTTCTTCTTGCCGTTGACCGAGTCGGTCAGCATGACGAGGCAGAACGGGCAGGCCGTGGAGACGATGTCCGGGTTGAGGGAGAGGGCCTCGTCGACACGCTCGTTGTTGATGCGCTTGCCGATCCGTTCCTCCATCCACATCCGGGCACCACCGGCGCCGCAGCAGAAGCCGCGCTCCTTGTGGCGGTGCATCTCCTCGTTCCGCAGACCCGGGACCTTGGCGATGATCTCGCGCGGAGGCGTGTAGATCTTGTTGTGACGGCCCAGGTAGCAGGGGTCGTGGTACGTGATCAGGCCCTCGACCGGGGTCACCGGCACGAGCTTGCCCTCGTCCACCAGGTGCTGCAGCAGCTGCGTGTGGTGGATGACCTCGTACTCGCCGCCGAGCTGCGGGTACTCGTTGGCGATCGTGTTGAAGCAGTGCGGGCAGGTCGCGACGATCTTCTTCGTCGCCTTCGCCTTCTTGGTGGAGTCGTCCTCGTCGTCCTCGCCGAACGCCATGTTCAGCATCGCGACGTTCTCCTGGCCGAGCTGCTGGAACAGCGGCTCGTTGCCGAGGCGGCGGGCGGAGTCACCGGTGCACTTCTCGTCGCCACCCATGATCGCGAACTTGACGCCCGCGATGTGGAGGAGCTCCGCGAAGGCCTTCGTCGTCTTCTTGGCCCGGTCCTCCAGGGCGCCCGCGCAGCCGACCCAGTACAGGTAGTCGATCTCGCTGAGGTCCTCGACGTCCTTGCCGACGATCGGGACCTCGAAGTCGACCTCCTTGGTCCACTCGACGCGCTGCTTCTTGGCCAGCCCCCAGGGGTTGCCCTTCTTCTCCAGGTTCTTGAGCATCGTGCCCGCCTCGGACGGGAACGCGGACTCGATCATCACCTGGTAGCGGCGCATGTCGACGATGTGGTCGATGTGCTCGATGTCGACCGGGCACTGCTCCACGCACGCACCGCAGGTGGTGCAGGACCAGAGGACGTCCGGGTCGATGACGCCGTTCTCCTCGAGCGTGCCGATCAGCGGGCGCTCGGCCTCCGCGAGGGCGGCCGCGGGAACGTCCTTGAGCTGCTCCTCGGAGGCCTTCTCGTTGCCCTCCATGTCCTTGCCGCCGCCGGCCAGCAGATACGGGGCCTTGGCGTGCGCGTGGTCGCGCAGGGACATGATCAGGAGCTTCGGGGAGAGCGGCTTGCCCGTGTTCCAGGCGGGGCACTGCGACTGGCAGCGTCCGCACTCGGTGCACGTGGAGAAGTCGAGGATGCCCTTCCAGGAGAACTGCTCGACCTGGGAGACGCCGAAGGTGTCGTCCTCGCCCGGGTCCTCCCAGTCGATCTCCTTGCCGCCCGAGGTCATCGGCAGCAGTGCGCCCAGCGAGACCGCACCGTCGGCGTTCCGCTTGAACCAGATGTTCGGGAAGGCGAGGAAGCGGTGCCAGGCGACACCCATGTCGGTCTTCAGGGCGACCGTGATCATCCAGATGAAGGAGGTCGCGATCTTCAGGCTGGCGAAGAAGTAGGTGAGGTTCTGGAGCGTGGAGACGTCCAGGCCCTCGAGCCAGGAGACCACCGGGTACGAGATGAAGAACGACGCCTCGTAGCTGTCCACGTGGTGCTGGGCGCCTTCGAGGGCGTGGAGCATGAAGATGCAGACGCCGACGATGAGGATGACGGCCTCGACGAAGTACGCCTGGCCGAAGTTGGAGCCCGCGAAGCGGGACTTGCGGCCCGGCTTGTCCGGCCTGCTGAGCTGGCGGATCACGATCAGGACCGCGATGCCGAGCACCGTCATCGTGCCGATGAACTCGACGAAGACGTTGTACGGCGCCCACTCGCCGACGATCGGCAGCAGCCAGTCGGCCTGGAACAGCTGGCCGATGGCGTTGACGATCGTCAGCAGCAGCGAGAAGAAGCCCACCGCCACGAACCAGTGCGCGACACCGACGATGCCCCAGCGGTTCATCCGGGTGTGGCCGAGGAACTCCTTGGCCACGGTGACGGTGCGCTGTACGGGCTCATCGGTACGGGTGCCTGCGGGCACGTTCTGGCCGAGCCGCATGAAGGTGTAGATCTGCAGGAGGGCGCGGGCGAAAAGTGCCACGCCGACCACGATCAGAACCAGCGACACGATGATCGCGGCGAGTTGCATTTGGGGGCTCCTCGGGCCTGCGAGGGTGGGATCCAGCGCGTACAAGCGATTACTAAGCAGTAACTTAATCAGTCTGTGCTGACACTATCCACTTATTCCGCCACGCTGTAGCCGGGCAGGCGGTGATCTGTGTCGCTCAGGTGAGCCTTCCTCCGGCGCCGTGGTCGGCGTACGGCCGCACGTAGGGGGATGCGTACGGATTGCGCCAGGATCGCCAGGTCGAGCCCTGTCCCATGATGCTCTGCGTAGTGCGCGTCGAGGAGGGCGGGTTCGTCCCAGGGCATCCCCGAGCGGGCGCGGACCTGGGCCAGGCCGGTCAGGCCGGGCCGGACGCTCTGGCGCCAGTGCCCGGCGGCGGGTCCGAGCAGGGCCGCCTCGTCCGGGGTGAGCGGCGCCGGGCCGACCAGCGAGAGTTTCCCCCGTACGACATGGGGCAGCCGGGACAGCAGGTCGAGCCGGAGCCGCCGGGTGCGCAGCGAGCGCAGCTCGAAGGGGTGGCCGTCGAGGCCGACCCTGATCTCGCGCTCCAGCACGCCTCCCTGGACGCCGGCCGGCCGGAGGGCGAGAGCCAGTGCGGCGACGGCGAGTGCGGGGGCCGCCAGGAGTAGGAGGGCCGAGCCGAGCGCCAGGTCCAGGGCCCGTTTGGCCGTCATGGCCCTCAGGGGGCCGGTGATCCGTGCGGCGGTCGCGGCTGCCAGGGCCCCGGTGACGCGCTCGGCGTACAGGGTGGACCGGGGAGTGCGGGCGCCGGGCCGCGCCGCGGGGCGCCGTGTCCTTCGTGCCGCAGTCTGCTTCGCGTTCCGCATTGCACCTGCCCGGAGTCGGTGACGTGACGGTTTGACCGTCTCGATGCATTTTGTGACAGAACGATCCCACGGTGCGATGGTGGGTGGGGTGAGTGTGACGTGCCGCGCATCGCGGTGTCGCGGATCGAGGTGGCCCCGGTGGGGTTCTTTCGCCACCCGAATGCGGAAAATGCCAGCTCAGCGCAGTTGCGAGCACATAAGTTGAGCGTAAGTGGCTCAGGTCCTTTGACTCCGGGGTGGGTGTCATGCATCCTTGAGTCAGATCCACTCAAGTAGTCAGTTGGAGGAATTGAAATGGCACGTGCGGTCGGCATCGACCTGGGCACGACTAACTCCGTCGTCAGCGTTCTCGAAGGCGGCGAGCCCACCGTCATCACCAACGCCGAAGGCGCCAGGACCACGCCGTCCGTCGTCGCCTTCGCCAAGAACGGCGAGGTGCTCGTCGGCGAGGTCGCGAAGCGCCAGGCGGTCACCAACGTCGACAGGACGATCCGTTCGGTCAAGCGCCACATGGGCACTGACTGGAAGATCGAGCTCGACGGCAAGAACTTCAACCCGCAGCAGATGAGCGCCTTCATCCTGCAGAAGCTGAAGCGCGACGCCGAGTCCTACCTGGGCGAGAAGGTCACCGACGCGGTGATCACCGTCCCGGCGTACTTCAACGACTCGGAGCGCCAGGCGACCAAGGAGGCCGGCGAGATCGCGGGCCTCAACGTCCTGCGCATCGTCAACGAGCCGACCGCCGCCGCCCTGGCGTACGGCCTCGACAAGGACGACCAGACGATCCTCGTCTTCGACCTCGGTGGCGGCACCTTCGACGTGTCCCTCCTGGAGATCGGCGACGGCGTCGTCGAGGTGAAGGCCACCAACGGTGACAACCACCTCGGTGGTGACGACTGGGACCAGCGTGTCGTCGACTACCTGGTGAAGCAGTTCGCCAACGGGCACGGCGTGGACCTGTCCAAGGACAAGATGGCTCTCCAGCGTCTCCGCGAGGCCGCGGAGAAGGCGAAGATCGAGCTCTCGTCCTCGACCGAGACCACGATCAACCTGCCCTACATCACGGCGTCCGCCGAGGGCCCGCTGCACCTGGACGAGAAGCTCACGCGCTCGCAGTTCCAGCAGCTGACCGCGGACCTCCTGGACCGCTGCAAGAACCCGTTCCACAACGTCATCAAGGACGCGGGCATCCAGCTCTCCGAGATCGACCACGTCGTTCTCGTCGGTGGCTCGACCCGTATGCCGGCCGTCGCCGAGCTCGTCAAGGAGCTCACGGGCGGCCAGGACGCCAACAAGGGTGTGAACCCGGACGAGGTCGTCGCCATCGGCGCCTCGCTCCAGGCCGGTGTCCTCAAGGGCGAGGTCAAGGACGTCCTGCTCCTCGACGTGACCCCGCTGTCCCTGGGCATCGAGACCAAGGGAGGGATCATGACGAAGCTCATCGAGCGCAACACCACGATCCCGACCAAGCGTTCCGAGATCTTCACGACGGCCGAGGACAACCAGCCGTCCGTGCAGATCCAGGTCTACCAGGGCGAGCGCGAGATCGCGGCGTACAACAAGAAGCTCGGGATGTTCGAGCTCACCGGTCTGCCGCCGGCCCCGCGTGGCGTGCCGCAGATCGAGGTCGCCTTCGACATCGACGCCAACGGCATCATGCACGTCGCTGCCAAGGACCTCGGCACCGGCAAGGAGCAGAAGATGACCGTCACCGGTGGCTCCTCGCTGCCGAAGGACGAGGTCAACCGGATGCGCGAAGAGGCCGAGCAGTACGCCGACGAGGACCACCGCCGTCGCGAGGCCGCCGAGTCGCGCAACCAGGGCGAGCAGCTCGTCTACCAGACGGAGAAGTTCCTCAAGGACAACGAGGACAAGGTCCCCGGCGACGTGAAGACGGAGGTGGAGACCGCGCTCACCGAGCTGAAGGAGAAGCTCAAGGGCGAGGACACCGCCGAGATCCGTACGGCCACCGAGAAGGTCGCGGCCGTCTCCCAGAAGCTGGGCCAGGCGATGTACGCCAACACCCAGGCCGAGGGTGCGGCGCCGGGTGCCGAAGGTGCGCCGGGCGACGGTCAGGCCAAGTCCGATGACGACGTCGTCGACGCCGAGATCGTGGACGACGAGAAGGACACGAAGGGCGGTGCGGCGTGACCGAGGAGACCCCGGGCTTCGACGAGAAGCCTGACGTCCCCTCCGGCGCCAACTCCGACGACGCCGAGCCGAAGGCAGCCACCCCCTCCGAGGAGGAGGCGGCGGCCCCGGCCGGGGACGTACAGCAGACAGCGGCTCTGACGGCCCAGCTGGACCAGGTCCGCACCGCGCTCAACGAGCGCACCGGTGACCTCCAGCGGCTCCAGGCCGAGTACCAGAACTACCGTCGCCGCGTCGAGCGCGACCGGGTCACGGTCAAGGAGGTCGCTGCCGCGGGTCTCCTGTCCGAGCTCCTGCCCGTGCTCGACGACATCGGCCGGGCGCGGGAGCACGGAGAGCTCGTCGGCGGCTTCAAGGCGGTGGCCGAATCGGTGGAGACGGTCGTCGCGAAGATCGGCCTCCAGCAGTTCGGCAAGGAGGGCGAGCCCTTCGACCCGACGATCCACGAGGCCCTGATGCACTCGTACGCGCCGGACGTCACCGAGACGACCTGCGTGGCGATCCTGCAGCCTGGGTACCGCATCGGGGAGCGCACCATCCGCCCCGCGCGGGTGGCCGTGGCCGAACCGCAGCCGGGCGCCACGCCCGCGGCAGCGAAGGAAGAGAAGGCAGACGACGAGGAGAGCGGTGGCACCGAAGAGGTCTGACATTCCGTCCGACCACAACGGTGAACACCGACGGGGCGTGGGGGGGGGGGGGGGGGGGGGGGGCGGGCGCCGGGGCCGGGCGGGGGGGGGGGGGGGGGGGGGCCCCCCCCCCCCCGCCCGGGGGGGGGGCGGGGGGGGGGGTGGGGGGGGTTTGGACGGGGGAGA
>NZ_JBIWKD010000031.1:0-42372 GCF_044765485.1 Streptomyces sp. NPDC102451
AAAGCTCCTGGCGGACTGGTGATCTTGGTCGTGAACCCGTCTACCAGGAGCTTTCTTCATGCCCGCCGCCGGGGCTGCCGGCCCAACCACCCGTCGGGTTGGAAGAGGTTCAATGTCCCAAAGATCGTGCCTGCTACGCCCACCGAGCCAATCAGGGCCACAGTGATTTCCCCGTCCATGAGCGTGATCATCCCGCACGGGGCTCTGCTGCACACTGGATCTGCGGGAACTCGTCAGGGCATCTTCATGGGTGGGTCTGGGGCCTTCGGCCCGAGGTGGTCGATGATCCGGTCCGCCGCCGACTTGGACACCCCGAACAACGGAGCGAGCTGGCGCATGGTCAGGTTCGTGCGCCAGTACGTGGCCACCAGCAGGGCCCGGTCCTCCAACGGCAGGCCCCACGGCCGTCCCTTGCAGACCGCGTCTGCACCCTCGCGCCGCAGAAGTGTGACAGCTTTCCGAACTGCCGCGGGCTCAGCCCGGTGAACGGGGCCATCCAGGACGGCTCGGACGCCGTGATCACACCAGCCACAGCGAGATCGTCTCAAAGCTCGACGGCATGGCACCATGACCGGCATGTCAGGTCAGGTCTGGGTGTCACTCATATCGCTGGGCGGCGTTGTCCTCGGCGGCTCGTTGTCCTACCTCGTCCAGCACAGAACTCAACTCTCGGCGGAACGCGCTGAACAGCAACGGCAGCAGCTCGCCTTGTCGGAGTCCCGGCGCGGGGAACGGCTGGCGCTGTTGGAGCGGTTCGTCGAGGTGGGGGCCGAGGCCGAACGTTCCGCCTTCAGTCGGCCTTCCGAGTGGGAGGACACGGACGCCTGGTTCCTCACGACCCGGGACGTCATGAACAGGCTGTGGGTTGCGGAGCGGCTCATCCGCATCCAGTTCCCTCTGCCGGTGCACGACGCGGCCCGCGCGTACTTCCTCGACCTCAACCGGACGGTATGGGAAGGCTTGCCCGACGGTGAAAGCGTGCGCGACTACCTGGAGGACAACCGGCTGGCGTTTCTGGACGCGGCTCGCGCGGTCATGGGATAGCGCACCGCCGTCCCCCGGAGATCAGCTCATCGCCGTGGAGGCGCCGGAGCGGGTGCGGTCGCTGACCGCCATCGCCTCCTCGCCGCTCGGTGCCGGCGAGGGCCAGGTGCTCCTGCGGGCGCTGATGGGCCGGCCGCAGCCCGAGGGCAGCCTGCCGGAGCCGGAGTTCGTGGAATTCTTCCGCGCGCTGATGGCCGCCCCGCCCGCCCGGGACCGCCGCGCACTGATCGACAGCATGATCGCCGAGCAGCGCGTGCTGCACGGCACCGGGCTGCCTTTCGACGAAGACGCGGCGCGCCGACTGCAGGAACGCGTCCACGGCCGGGCCCGCGACCTGTCCGCGGCGGCCAACCACCGGCTGGCCGCGGGGGCCGGCCCCGACTTCGAGCCGGTGGACGCGCTGCACCGGGTGCAGGCTCCCACCCTGGTCATCGAGGGCAGCCACGAGCCGGTCAAACCGGGGCACGGCGCGATCATCGCCGAGCAGATCCCGGGGGCACGGCTGATGACCGTGGCGGGCATGGGGCACACGCTGCCGCCGGAGACCCACCAGGAGCTGGCCGACGCGATCCTCACGCACACGGCAGAGTGAGGAAGTCCGTTGCGGGGTGTCTGTGTTGCCGCCGTCGAAGTGGCCGACTCAGCGCTTCGGCGCCGTGCTCGGCGTCATGACGGACGGGCTGTCCTTGCCCGAACGGCCGACTGCCGGCGAGGTCCTGCGCTACGGCGCGGGGCTGCGCGGACTGGACGGCGGCTGGCGGGCGCGGGCGGCCACCCGCGGCACGCGTTCCTGCACGTGTCCGCCCCGGACGAGGAGCTCACCCGACCGGCCCTTGGATGCTCTCGCCCGCGGTGGTGCGCGGCGGGGCGGTGCTGACGCGCAGGGTGTGGCCCTGGCCGCGCTGCACGTACCCCGGCCGGGCGGGCGAGGCCCGCTCTGCGGGCACCAGTTCGGCGGCGCGGAGGCGGTCGGAGACCTTGCCGGGCCGGGCTCATCGGCAGGCAGCGCCTCGCTCGCGGCCGGCCGCGCAACGGCGGGCCCCGGTCCAGCGCAGGGCCCGCCGCGCGTACGAGAACCGGGTCAGCCCGCTCGCGACGACCAGACCATGATCGTTCTCGGCGATACCGGGCTCAGGCCCTCGTGCCGGCCGAGCCGTGCATCAGACCATGGCGAGCCGGTCCACCAGCAGTTCCACCCTTGGCTCGGCGTCTTCCGGTAGCAGCCGTCCTGCCCGGGTCAAGGTCGCCAGCCCGTGCAGGGCCGCCCAGAACACCTCGGTGAACAGCGCCGGGTGGACGCCGTCCCCGGCGACCTCGCCGAGGGTCTCCAGCAGTGCGGCGAAGGCGTCCTTCAGCGGCTCGGGGGTGTCCTCCTGCGCGTACGCCAGGCCGCCGTCGAGCTGGAACAGGGCGTCGTACACCGCCGGGTTGCGTACGGCGAAGTCGAGGTAGCCGCGAGCGAGGGCGGTGACCCGCGCACGAGGTCCCTCCGCGGCGGAGGTCGCGGCCCGCAGCGCGACGGCCAACTCGGCGGCGCCTTCGAGGGCGACGGCGCCGATGATCTCGCGCTTGCCGCGGAAGTGGCTGTAGAGGACGGGCTGGCTGTATTCGATGCGTTCGGCGAGCCGGCGGGTGGTGACCGCGTCCCAGCCGCTCTCCTCGGCGAGTTCGCGGGCTGTCGCCAAGATGAGGCGTTCGCGCTCCGCCCGTTCGCGCTGCTTGCGTTCCTGTACCGACATGATTCGATCCTAGCACCGCTAGACAATCGAGCGGCACCAGTACTAGCGTTGCCTCATCATCTAGCAACACTAGATTCGAGAGGGCCGGTCGTCATGTTCAACGCACTTGAGGTGTTCACCACTGTGGTCGTCGGCGTGATGGTGGGGGTCGAGTTCTCCGTCGCCTTCGTCATGAACCCGATCTTCAACGCACTCCCCGAGGACAGTGGCCAACTCGGCCGTGCACACGGGGGCCGGATGCTCGGCGCCGTGATGCCGGTCTGGTACATCGGCTCGCTCGTCCTCGTCGCGGTCTGGGCCATCGCCGGATGGCACCACCACGGCACCGGCCTCGTCGTCACCGCCGGCGCGCTGTTGATGCTCAGCGTGGTCATGTCGATCCTGCTGCTCGTCCCGATCAACAACCAGGGCAGGACGTGGACCCCTGACAACCGGCCGGCCGACTGGAAGCAGCAGATGAACCGCTGGGACCGCTATCACTACGTCCGCGTCGCCGTCATCATCGCCGCCTTCGCCCTGCTGGTCGTCGCCCTCACCTGATACCGGTGCCGCCCGACATGCGGCTCAGCAAGCTCCACCTGCGACTCAGCAAGCTGCACGAAGCCCACCGAGCCGACGAAGACCCGCAAGGAGAAGAACAATGTCGCTGAAGAAGCTCAACACCGTCATGGCCGCCGCCTTCATCCTCTTCATCCTCTGGTTCGGGACGGAGTTCATCCTGAGCCCGGAGACGACGGCGCCGGGCTTCGGCCTGCCGGGCCGGCCCTCCGGCGGCGGCGACGGCTTCCTGATCATCAAGGGAATCCGCGACGTCGTCCTGGCCCTGGTCCTGGGCATCCTGCTGGTGACCGGCCACCGCCGGGCGCTGGGCTGGGTGCTGCTGGTGGAGGCCCTCGCCGCGTACGGCGACATGACCACCGTGCTGGCCCACCACGGCTCCGTGGCCACCGCGCTCGGCGTCCACTGCCTGACCGCGACGCTGATGGTGGTCAATGGCCTGCTGCTCATGCGCGAGACCCGCGAGGCCGCGGCCGCTCCGGCAACGCCCGCCCCGCAGCCCGCCTGAGGTGCGCATCGGGTGGTGATCCGGACTTCGACCGCAGTTCAGCGCCGCCACTCATGGGCGCCCGGTGAAGACTCCAGCACTTCGCTCGGCCACTCCTGCAGCACCTGCCCGAGCAGCTTTCGCTGCTCATCGATCCAGCCCTCTTCAAGACTCATGGGAAGGAACACGGAGACGCATGAACTGCCCAGATCTTCCACACGGACAGCGGCAGTCTCATGCTCCTCGTCGTACGGCTGGATCTTGATCTCAGGGCTGTGGTCATCGTCCCTCCAGCAGATGTCCCGACCGGCAGCAAGCAGGTCCAGAGCACGGGACCACTCCTCCAGGCCGGAAGGGAACAGGGTCATGGCCAACCGGCCGCCGACGAAGCTGCTGCTCACCATGACCTCTGCGTCGAGCTGGTCGTGAAGATGCAGCACACCCGGCGACTTACGCCCCAGCACACGCACCCGGAAGCTGTTGTCGCCGTCCGAGAGGTTGATCAGTTCCACCCTGCACCCTCTGCCCTGTTCTCTCACATCTGTCAGAGCTCAGGGTCTCGGAACCGGATCAACGGGCACAAGCGGGTTGTCCCCGCCTCATCCGTCAGGACTTCTCAGGGCGGGCCGGGCGTCAGGCATCTCCTCCCCCTTCTCCCTCCTCGTCGAACCGGTCCAGCCGTGCCATCACGTCGTCGGCGAGACGGGTGAGGAGGCGGCCGAGGTCGTCGCGGTCCTGCTGCGGCCAGTCGGCGAGCGCCTTGGCGAACCAGCTCAGCAGGGAGGTCACGTAACGGTTGGCGGCCTCCGTACCCGCTTCGGTCGGTTCGATGAGGCTCGCGCGGCGGTCGTGGGGATCGGCGACGCGCCGTACGAGGCCTCGTTTCTCCAGGGCCTGAACCTGGCGGGTGACGTGCGGGCCCACGACCTGCATGCGGTCGGCGATTTCGCCGATCCGCAGGGGCTTGTCCGCAGTCCGGAGGGACACCAGCACGCCCACGGCAGGGCGGTCGAGGGCGAGGCCGGCCGCCTCGGTGGCATGCTCGATGAGCCGGCCCTTGGTGAGAGCGCTGCTGAGCTGGGTGATCCGGGGCAGCACGGCGAGCAGGTCGGTGGGTGGGGGCCCTGGTGTGGGAGGCCCTGTTGGCTCGGTCGTCATGACGTCTCCATTTGCATACCTAAGTTAGGTATCTATATAGTCGAGCGTGGTCGGCGTCGATGGCGGCGCCCTATGGCCCACATAAAGATACCTAAGGTACGCATCTTTGCTGTGCGTGCCATGCGTACCGCCTTCGTCGCCCCGGGGCCCGCCCCGGCAGAGAGGTGAGAAACCATGATCAAGAAGTCTCGTTCCGCCCGCCGCGTACTGATCTCAGGAGCCAGTATCGCGGGCCCCGCGCTCGCGTACTGGCTCGACCGGTACGGCTTCGAAGTGACCGTCGTCGAGAAGGCCGCCGCCGTGCGCGGGGGCGGCTACGCCATCGACATCCGCGGCACGGCCCGCGAGGTGGTCGACCGCATGGGCCTGCTGCCGCGCCTGACCGAGGCGCACGTCGACAGCCAGCGGATCACCTTCATCGACGCGGTGGGCGAAACGGTCGGCTCGGTGCGGCCCGAGCAGTTCACCGGCGGAGAGGCGGGCCTGGACCTCGAGGTCCGGCGCGGTGACCTGGCCGACGCGCTCCACACGCCGGTGCGGGAGCGGGTCGAGTTCCTCTTCAACGACTCGATCGCGACACTCGACGACGCCGGGGACGCCGTACACATCGTCTTCGACAGCGGGATACGCCGCACGTTCGACCTCGTGATCGGCGCGGACGGACTGCACTCGAACACGCGCCGGCTGGTCTTCGGTCCCGAGGAGCCCTTTCACCACTACCTCGGGCACGTGTTCGCCGGCTTCACACTGCCGAACGAGTTCGGGTTCGCGCACGAGGCCGTCATGTGGAACGAGCCGGGACGCGGCGCGGTTCTCTACGCCCACGAGCCGTCCGACCGTGTGCACGGCTTCCTCACCTTCGCCAGCGACATCCCGCCCTTCGACGCCTTCCGCGACCCGCGGGCCCAGCGCGACCTGGTCGCGGCGCACTTCCCCGAGCAGGCCTGGCACGTGCCGCGTCTGGTGGAGGGCATGCGGGAGGCCGACGACCTCTTCTGCGACATCGTGAGCCAGATTCACATGCCCAGGTGGTCCCATGGGCGCGTCGTACTGGCGGGGGACGCGGCGCACGCCACCTCGTTCCTCTCCGGTCAGGGCTCCAGCGTCTCGCTCGTAGGTGCGTACGTCCTGGCCGGCGAACTCGCCACACATGCGGACCACGCCGAGGCCTTCGCAGCCTACGAGCACCGGATCCGGCCCTTCGCGGAGCTCAACCAGGCGCTGGCCACCACCGGCGGCGCGGTGGTCACGCCCAGGACGCGCGAGGAGCTCGATGCCCGCAACGCCTTGGTGCGCGACCCGGAGGCGGCGGCGAAGGAGCTGGCAGCGGCGAGTGCGCACGAAGGACGCGCGGCGCACTCGGCGCTGACGCTGCCCGACTACCGCTGATCGCCGTTACCGGTCTCCTTCGCACACGGGCACACGGGCACACGGGCAGCGGCTTCCTCGGCCGGCTGCTGCCCGCACTCGCCCTGCTGACCGCCGGCAGCGCCTACCTGGGGTATCGCCGAGATACGGGTCAAAGGGGCAATGAGTTGATCTTGGAGCCCCGGTGACCCCTCAGCCCTCCTGTTCATCCTCGGCGAGGATGCGGTAGACGGTGGCGACCGAGGGCCGCTTGCCCTGGTTCTTGCCCGAGGTAATGACCAGCTTGCGGGCGATCTCGGGGACGGAAACCCCGTTGGCCCGCAGGGATCGGGCGTAGTCGGCCATGTCGTCGTCGACGACCTTGGGGCGTCCGCCGTGCCGGCCGCGCTCGCGGGCGGACGCCTGGCCTTCCAGGGACTTCTCCCGGATGTATTCGCGCTCGGACTCGGCCATGCCGGCGAAGAACGCGAAGAGGGCGGCACCGTGGCCGGAGGGGTCGTAGACCCCTTGGAGGGGGCCGGTGAGGAGTTCGAGCTGGATGTCGTGGTGGCGCAGGTCTTCGGCGATGGCCAGGAGTTCGGCGGCGCCGCGCCCCAGACGCTTCATCTCGTGCACGGTGAAGATCACCCGCTGGTGGGGGACGGCCTTCTTGATGGTGCGGGCGAAGTCCATCGCCTTGACGAACTGGGGCCGGACCTTGATGCGGGTGCTGATCTTCTCGGAGTACACGTCCCGGCTCATGCAGGAAACCTGCCGTGAGCTGGACATCCGCCAGTCGATGGGCCGGACCGGATCCTGCTACGACAACGCTGCCGCAGAGTCCTTCTTCGGTAGCCTCAAATCCGAGATAGGAAGGGAGACTTGGCCGACGAGGGCCGAGGCCAGGGCGGACACGTTCCAGTGGATCACGTACTACAACCACCGCCGTCTCCACTCAGCCATCGGCTACCAGACGCCGCACGAGGAACGGCAACGAAGAAGCCACCCCCTCACACTCGCGGCATAATCGGACGTGTCGGCCCCAAAGGGGTCAGGTCACATCGGTCTCACCTGGGACATGACGGGGTTTGTCGATGTCGATCTCGATCTGAAGGCGAACGCCGACTTCGGCTCCAGCGGTGACGAGCTCAAGGTGCGCTGCGACGACCTCGTTCCCGGGGGTAGTACACCGGGCTGCGTGCTGCCGTACTTCACCCCGGTCTACACCGCCGACACCAATCTCTACCCGGCAGCCGGTGCCTATTACTGGCTGATGCAGCACAGGATGACCGGCATCCCGGGCACAGGCGATGCACCCCTGCATTACCTTGGCCCGGACACCACGGTCAAGGCCGACGACGGCTCGACGTGGACAAGCGACGACAGTCGAAAGGTGGTGTGCCCGGACTCCTGGACACGGCATTCGATGGACACCGCATTGGGCTCGCCGACCTGTGACGAGTTTGCCATGGCCTCCACCCATGAGAGCGGCGGCTTCCCTGGCGGTGCCAACGAGGTAACGTCCGGCGACCAGTGCGCGCAGCTCTACGCAGCCCCATCCGGATCCACCTTCGGAATCTTCGCCGATACCCGGGAAGATAAGAACGGCCCTGCCAGTCAGGAAAAGTGCGGTAGGGCCACCATCCCCGGTGATCAGAACTCCGGGGTGTTCAGCAAATTCCCGGCTCCCTCGTGGCGGATGCTGGACAACGACGCGTTCTACCTCAGCAACCCCGGCTTCGAGCACTGTACTTCCACCACCACTTGTGCCTGGAAGCAGGTCAGCTAGCTCTATCTGATGTGTGGGGGCGGGCTCGACCTGCCGCCCCCACATGCCTCACTCAGTAATCGGCTCCCACAACGCACGTTCCGCAGCATTACGAGGCGGCCCCCATACCAGAACGCCGTTTACCAGACCAGGCTTGTCACCAGTTGCCAGGGACGGCACTTCAAGAACGTCGGCCATCTCCTCCAAGTAGGCGGTGAGCGACTCGAACCTAACAGTCCGCTCGGCGTACTCGCTCCAGTACCACAACCTCCCCGATTCGACGTCCAGGCAGAGACCAGAGAGGCAATCTACCCCGAAAGAGCAGAAGGGGATCCACGCTGCACGCCACATGGTGAATTCATTACCGCCTCCCCTCTGGCGGTTCAACTCATCCTCGCGTCGTTGCAGCAGCATCTTCTGCCGGTGAACGCTGAGAACCGCATCGAAGTCCATCAACGCACCCTGGCCCAGCATGAAGCTCGCCAGTGGATCGGGAAGAAATCCGGAGTGTTGACGCCATAGGGCTTTTAGCCCCTCAGGAAGTCGAACCCCCAGTGTCTGCTGCAAGGCCGCGACTTCCGCCTCGGATGCACCGGGCCGAAGCTTAGCCAATGTCGCCGGAGCGTGTTGATACAACCACGACTCGATCCGCTGCCAGGCGTCGACCACCTGCCGTTGTTCGATGACCTGCGCCCGCTGTATGTAGTCGTTCACAGCTGACACGGTACCGGTCAGGGCAGGCGCAGTCCGGCCCATAACCACAGTGGTACCAGGCGACGTTGGGGGTGCCGGGCCGCCCAGTTGAAGCTTTTCGTCGGGGGACAAAGCCCGGCAGGCCGGGCGTCCCGATCTGCCTGCCTTGGAAGACTAGGTCATCCGTCAGGTGCTCGGCCGTCTCCCGACATGTCCACTCCAATGAACCGGCTGTCGCGTACCACGCCTCCGCCTCCGAGGGAGCCGGCCGCACCGTGGCGAGTGCGAGTTGCACCGCGCCGGCCAGGGCGTCGGCTCAGGCGCCGTTCGTGCGGGGCCGAGTGATCATGATCTTCGAATGTCATCCGGGCACGGTAACGTGCACGCCCAATCGCCGCATTACGGTTTGGGTAACGTCCCTGACCGCCCCACTGCGGCGCCACGAACGGCTGTCCGAGCGCCTCGTGGCCGCCTGCGCGGTTACCCCGGCTGGTCGCTCGGTAGACGGGTTTCGCCCAGGTTCCCCAGCGCTACCGAGAGCTGATCCTCTACACCACGACAAGCGACATGGCCACGCATGGACCCCACGGAGAACCTCTGAACTTGAGGGTGCACACTGGTCAAGCAGTCCTGTCGACCCCTTCAGTTCCGCCGCAACAGCCCTTCGGTAATCATGAACTTGTGGCCTCCTCCTGGGCATGAGATCGAAGCCCAGCAGGTGCGCTAGCGCGAACACCGGCTGGGACTGGCCCTGGGTGTCCGCGTGCACGGTGGTCGGTTTCACCTCGGAGGAGTTCTTGAGTAGGCCCTCGATGATGTAGACGGCCTCCCACACCCCGCACGGGATGAAGTGCGTGAACAGTGCGACGTAGGTGTCGGAGATGTGGTGGTAGGCGATCCCGCCCGGCTTCCCGTACCGGACGGACGTCTCGGCGAGCAGATTATCGAGGTAGGTGTCCATGTGGGTGCCGTCGGCGGCCACCGTGGTGCCGTCGCCCCACGCCTGGGAGATGTCCAGACGGGCGTGCGCGTTGACCAGGTCGGCGATCGCCTCGTTCAGCAGCACGATGGAGAAGTGCCGGTTCGCCGTGTACGCCAGCTCGTGGCCGGAGACTCCGGGGATGTGCCGGGCGGCCTCGTACGGGCCCATGTTGGTGCCCTTGACGAAGGTCGTGATGACGTAGCGGCCGAAGGGATCGTCCAGCTTCGGCTCGTTGCCGGAGGCGGGGCCGAAGCGCTGCCACCAGTCCACCCAGTACGCGGTCCGGGCCACGATCCCCATGAGCGACCGCTCCGGCATCCGGGCCTTGATCTCCTGCTCCAGGCGCCTCGCCGAGGGCCGCTGTCCCTCCGAGCGGTGCGGCTTCAGTGACGGGATGCCGGTCTCGGGGTCGATGACCAGACCCTCGTTGTCCGGGTACCCGGCGTCCGCCGTCGCGGCGGCCGCGGTGAGCTTGTCCTCCAGCTGCCGGCGGAAGGAGACCGCGTCGAACGCGGCGGTCTCGCCCTCCTCGCACAGGCCGACCTCGACCAGGTAGGAGCCCTGCTTCTCCTTCACGACCTCCCAGTCCAGCAGCTGCTTGGACCAGTCCGCGTACTCCTCCGAGCCGACCACCGCGACATCACCGGTACGCAGTTCCTCGACGAGCGCGGTGAAGACCATCGCCTCGAAGTGCTTGCGCACGAACTGCCCCGTACGGGTCTTGTCGACCACGGCCTTACGCCAGTTCTGCGTGGCGAAGGAGATGTCCACCTCCTTGCCCTCCTCGTCGAAGGCGGTGATGTACTCGCCGCGGGCGCTCTGGTGCCGCTGGGCGTGCGCGAGCGCGTCCAGCACCCGCCGGTCCTCGGACGTCTCGGTGAACTCCAGCTTCTCGGCCAGGTCGAACATCACCGCGCGGTCCCGGCCGATCTGCCCGTACAGCAGCACCTCCCAGAAGTTGCCGTGATGGGCCGAGACCTTCTCGATCTGCTCGTACTGCCCCGCGAACCCGCCGAGTTCCTCCACCGCCCTGATGACGGCGCCGAGTCCGCCGGCCTGCACCACCAGGGCCTTGGCCATCGCCAGGATGGCCGGGGATACCTTGCCGTCCAGCCGCTGGCCGACCTCGTCCGCCGACGCCTCGTCGTCCAGGCCCTCCAGGGCGTGGCGGACCTCGGCGGTCATGGCCGCCGCCTTCTGAACGGCCTCCTGGGCAGGGCCATCGGCGTCGATGTTCTTGAGCATCGTGCGGTAGTTGCCGATCAATGCCTCAACGATCTCCCGTTCGGCGAGCCGGATCTTCTCCAGCTCGTCCTTGGCCTTCTTGATCTTCGTCGCGACGCGCTTGCAGAACATCGTCGCCAGGTCGTCGCGGACCCGCATCCTCGCTTTGTGCGTCAGACACGCGATCAGCGCGATCTGCTTGATGGGCGCGTAGTCCCGCAGCTCCGAGGCGTCCGCCGCGTCCGCCTCCCCGGCGAAGTCGGTGATCTTCCCCGTGGCGACCGACTTCATCCACACCGACGTGTCGCCGAGCTCGTCGACCCACTCCAGACGCTTGGCCAGGTTCTTGAAGTGCGACCAGGTCGGCCCTTTGGCGGGCTTTTTCAACCCGTTGAACAGCGTCGTGCCGTCGCTGTCACGCTCCTCCAGCAGTCGCAACAGCCCGGCCCGCTGAACAGGGCTCATGCGGTCGTGGATGCCCTCGCGGATCGAGGCGTTCACCTCGGTGCGGATCTTCGAGGCCATCTTGTCGAAGGTGGAGAACCCGGGCAGTTCCAGCCCGGCCTCCACGACCTTCTCCAACGCGATGTTGATCAGATCCGCGGGCCGGTTCTTCGCTTCGGCCTCCTTGCGGATCGACCGCTCGGCGATCCGCCGGGCCTCGCCCTGGTCGTACTTCACGCCGACCTTCTTTCGGACCAGGCCCCGGTGGTGCTTGGCGGTCCGCTCCGCCCGGTACAGCGGCAGCGTGCCCTCCGGCAGCTCCACCTGCCGCCGTACGAACTCCACCACCTGCTCCGGCACGTCCTCCAGCGAGGGGAAGCAGCCCATGCGCTGGTACGACTTCAGCACCAGCAGCAGGGCCAACAGATGCTCGTCACCATCCGTGGCATCGGCCGCCCACTGAAGCTCATCGCGAGTCGGCGAGAAGAACAGATGCAGCTCATGCGCGGTGATCAGCCGCTTGAACCGCGGGTACGCGGTCCGCTCGATCGAGGTCACAATCCCGCCCAGGCCCCAGACGACAACAACATCACGACCAACGACACTGAGCCGAACGAGTGACGGGCCGAGGTGCTCAAGGCTTCAAGATCAACTCATTGCCCCTTTGACCCGTATCTCGGCGATACCCCTACCTGCGGGCGGCCCCGTTCAGGAGGCGAGGTGGCAGGATGACGCGGTGTCCGACTCTCTGCGTGAACTGTGGCTGCGCGGCATCGCGTTCAATCGGGCGGCGCCCGCCGACGTATTGGTACGCCTGTTGGATCGAGCGACCGGTGAAGCCGGCCTGCTGATGTGCGAGGGTCGTGACCTGCCTGACGCCGTCATCGACGCTGCCCTGCGCCATCCCGACGAAGTCGTCCGCCGCACGCTCGCCCGCAACCGGTACGTCGACCCGGCGCGGCTCGCCCCCTTGGCAACGGACCCGTCGGGGATCGTCCGCGGGTGGCTCGCCGCGGGGCCCCGGCACTGTCTCCGATGGGTCCGGCCGCTGCCGGACGACATCCTCGTGACCCTCCTGACCGCCCAGGACGCGGGCGTGGACGGCAAGGTCACCGTGGACGAGATCATCGGGGGGCTCGACTCGTCCCGGCAGATCCCGCTGTCCTTCTTCCGCTCCATGGCCGGCAGCGAGGACCCCGAACTCCGGATACGGGCCACTTGGCGGTGGGAGTCGCTCACCCCGGCCCAGCGGGCGGGGCTGCTCGACGATCCGGACCCCGCGGTCCGTGAAGCGGCGCACGACAGGAACTGGCGGTTGGACCCGGAACGGGTGGAGGCCATGCTGCCGTCCTTCGGCTCGCGCAACCGATTCGTGTTCGACACGTGTGCTCTGTCCCCCGCGCTCGTCGAGCAGTGCTTCACGGACGGCACGGTGCTCCCCATGGCCCGGAACCCGAACACCCCCGCCTACGCCCTCACCCGTCTCGCCCGCCACCCTGACGCGGAGATCCGCGCGTCGGTCGCCGCCCGGCCCGACGTAGGAGCGGACCTGGTGGCGGAGTTGATGCAGGACCCGGACGAGTACGTGCGGATGTGCGCGCGCCTCCACCCCTTCCCCCGCACCTGGGCGGAGTACTGGGCGATCGATCAGGTCCTCGGGCACGGCCCTGACTGCACCTGCCCGATCGGCGAGCCGTTCATCAGGTCGCATATTGAGCCGGACGTCGGGCCGTCACCCGACTGGTTCGCCA
Source organism: Streptomyces sp. NPDC102451 (assembly GCF_044765485.1). NCBI lineage: Bacteria > Bacillati > Actinomycetota > Actinomycetes > Kitasatosporales > Streptomycetaceae > Streptomyces > Streptomyces sp. NPDC102451. The sequence continues at coordinate 13,196 of NZ_JBIWKD010000031.1, forward strand.
GCTGCGCGGTGTCGGATGAACCGGTGCTCCGCCGGGTTGCGGCAAGTTGGCCGGGCCTGTCGGCGGAACTCGCCGAGACGCTCGCGCAGGACGACGACGAGGAGGTGAGGATCCGGCTGGCCTGCCACCACCCGCTGGCTCCGCCGCACCTCCTCCTGGACGTCTTCGTCACACGCCCTGCCCACCGTCCGCACCTGCTGGACCGGCCCGCGTTCCCCCGTACCGGCCGGGCCCACCTCATCGACCACCCGGATCCCGGGGTACGGGCCCTGGCCGCAGCCGATCCCGCCTTGCCCGACCCCCCGTTGGAGGACCCCGACGCGTCGGTGCGCCGGGCGGCGGTCACCAACCCGAGCCTGTCACCGGAAGCCCTGCAGTCCCTCCTCGCCGACCCCCGCACCGCCGAGGGCGCAGCGTCCAACCCGGCCCTCCCCATTACGCGCATGCACGCCCTCCTCGACCACTGCCTGAACGGCACCGCCACCCCGCCGGGGGCCGTCCAGCGCTGACGGACGGCGCTGGCGGACGGCGCTGACGGATGACGCTCACGTAGCGATCACAGGCAACGCCGGAGGCGCCGGGGTCGGTCAGATGGCGTCGGCGAGTTCGTTGAGGCGTCCGCCGTGGAGTCGCGCCCTATCCGTTGCGGCCACCCCGGGAGGTGAGCGCTTCGCCTGCGTGGATGATCGAGCCGAGCATGGTGTGGGCGGCTTGGAGCTGTTCGATGGAGCGGCTCAGGCGCTCGCGTTCATGCTTGAGGTCCTGGGCCATTTCCTCGCAGGTGGGGGCCAGGATGGCTCCCTCGTCGGCCATGCAGGGCAAGACCTCCCGGATCAAGTCGGTGTTCAGGCCGGCAGCGAGCAGGATCCGGATCCGGCGTACGGCGGCTACTTCGGATTCGTCGTACTCGCGGTAGCCGCTGGCTCGCCGCTGCGGTCGCAGTAGCCCCTGCTGCTCGTAGTACCGCAGGCTCCTCGTGCTGACCCCGGCCCGCTTCGACAGTTCGCCGATGAACATGTGACCTCGCCATAGACGTTGACTCTGACATTGACGTCAAGGTCTAACTTAGCCGCCATGACCACGAATCACAGCACCCAGCAGCCCCCGGCCACGGATCCGAAGGCCCTGGCAGGCAAGAAGGCTGTCGTCACCGGCGGCACCATCGGCATGGGCCGAGCCATCGTCCATGCCCTCACCGACCGCGGCGCCGAAGTGATCTACACCGGTCGCAGTGACCAGCGGCTCGCCGAGGCTCAGGCGGCACTCGACACCCCGTTGGCTCACCCGGTGCGCTCCGACGCCACTGACGCCGCTGCCATCGCCGCCCTCGGCGATCAGGTGGCCGACCGCCTCGGCGGCATCGACCACCTGTTCATCAACCAGGGCATCGCAGAGTTCCAGACGCTCGAAGATGTCACAGAGGAATCGTGGGACCGCATATTCGACGTGAACACCAAGGGTGCCTTCTTCACCGTCCAGCGGCTGGCGCCCTTGATGGCCGAAGGCGGCTCCATCGTGTTCACCACCGTCTCCAACGACCAGATCTTCCCCGGTCTCAGCGCCTACTCCGCGGCCAAGGAGGCCGTGGCCGCCTTCACCAAGGTCCTCGCCGCCGAACTGCTTCCCCGCAAGATCCGTGTCAACGCGATTGCCCCGGGCTTCATCCTCACCCCCACCATGGGCGTTGCCGAACTGACCGAGGAGCAGCGCGCCGAGTTCATCGAACAGGGCAACGCCTCCACGCCGATGGGCCGAGGAGGCACCGTGGAAGAGGTCGCCGCCGCGGCGTTGTACCTGGCCGTCGAGGCCACCTTCACCACCGGCCTGGAACTGCCCGTGGATGGCGGTTTCGGCCAGGGCCTCGGCGAATGACCGCCCCCACTCGGTAAGCGGCCCCCAACCGAATCCGCTGCGCCGGAGCAAACCTGTGCAGACCACAACCTGTCTCCCTGCGGCCCGCCCAGCCGGTCGCAGGGAGACAGGAAGGCCGTACGGCGACGGCGTCACCACCGCTCGCCGTCGGTAGGCAGGGCGGTCAGCTCGTTCGACCAGGCTGCGGCGCAGGTCGCCGCGCAGGGCATCCGGACGACCGCCGGTACCGTCGTCCAGCTCGCCCGCACAGCGGCCCCGTGCGGCGGTGCTGCTGTGGCTACGCCGCCTTCTGTGCGGCAACCTGCTGGGCGCGTTCTTCCAGCTCCTGGACTCCCGGGACGCGGCGGTAGGCGGGAAGCGCCTTGAGCATCGTCTTCAAGTGCTCGTCCCCGCGGGCGGACGAGACGGTCACGTGCTCGTCGAGGAACGTTCCCCAGGTCTGGCAGGCGGCTTCGATATGGCGCATCCGGAACTGTCGCTCGGCGATCACCCCGGTGCAGTGGAGGCGTCCTTGCTGCTCCAATGGGGAGCGAACAGCGTTCGAGCGGTGCAGCGACGCGATCGAGCCGTCCTGGTCGCCCAGGTGCCAGCGCACGTGCGCCTCGTGGAAGTAGTAGGCGGCCTGGTCGTATCCGCCGACTGCGTCGCGTCGGTCGTCGGCGCGTGACAGGGCGCTCTCGGCCTCTTTGAGCCAGCCCAGAGCGGTGTGGCGGGCATCGGTCATCGCCGCGGCGGCGGCCTGCTGGCCGCGCAGGAAGGCCACCAGGCGCGGGCCGGCGGAAGGGGCGGCCTCGGCGGCGGCCTCGGCGAGTTCCAGGCCCTTCTTGCCATGGCCAAGGTGCGTTGCCTGCAGGCTCATTCCGCGCAGGGTCCGGCAGTAGGTGAGGTGGTCCTCGGCGGCGCCGGCGAGGTCGAGGGCGCGGAGGTAGTACTTCTGGCCCAGGCCTTGCTGGTCCTCGTACATGGCCATCCAGCCCGTGAGGTACACGAAGTCCGCGACGGCGGCCCGCATGTCACGGGTGACCTTGTCCGTTCCGCCGGCCCGGAGGTAGGGCCCGGCTGTGTTGACGAGGAAGGCCGCCGCCATCGGGCGGGCGTGCCCGGCCCCGACCTGGTCCAGGATGTCGGCGACCTTGTCGGTCATGGTGCGGACGGTCTCCACGTCGGACTGGCCCACGTGCACCGTCCGCCCGGCCGATGCCGCCTCCAGACGCCCTGTCAGGTCCTCGTACCGCGGTACGGCCAGGACCGCGGCGTACATCCCGGTCTTCAGCACCCCCCGGCGTGTGGGGTCCATGTCTGCCCTGCTCAGGTCGATCACTCCCGCCACCATGTCGTGCTTCGCGACCGGCTTCCCCTCGCTCGGCCAGCCGATCTCCTCGCACGTTACGGGCCGTCCGAGCAGCCGCGAGAGCGCTTCGGTCAGGGCAGGGCGCGCTTCGGGCTTCGGCACGGATCCGGCGAGCCAGTGCGAGACGCTGGTCTTGTCGTAGTGCAGGCGGACGCCGAGTTCGCGGCCTGCGGCGTTCACCCGGCGTGCGAGCTGCGCATTTCCGATTCCCCCCGACTGCATCAGGGCCGCAAGAGCTGCATTCGGTGTTCGCGGGCGACGTGCCATCGATGACCCCCTGGTGCGTTCAACCAGTTCAACCGTGCCTCCACTCTGCTCCCTTACCCACTGACGCGTCGGGGAGTTGAGTGATTACAGGCCGTTCGTGAACAGCTCCCGGGCGGCCTTGACGGCCCGGTTCGTCCCGTCGACCCCGTACGGGACGAACCGGGTGACCGGACGACGAAGCGCCTGCGACGCCGCCCCACGACCTGCGGAAGGAATGGGTATGACCGCGACCGCGACCAGCAGTGCGGCCACAGCGCAGCAGGGCCTCAGCAGCGCGTCCTCTGCACGGCGGCCCGGAACCGCCGACCGGGGCCTGGAGTTCTCCATCCCCCGTTCCTCCCGGCCAGGCCTCGCCGGCGCCGACGAGATGTCCGAGGAGGACAGGCTCTGGCCGGGCCGCGTCCGCCGTATCGGCCGGGAACAGCTCTGCAGGTGGAGCCTGGACAGCCTCTGCGAGCCCGTCGAGCTGTGCCTGAGTGAACTGGTCACCAACGCGATGCGGTACGGCCAGGGGCCCGTCGTAGACGTACGGCTGTACCGGACCGCCTCGCACCTCTGCATCGAGGTGGCGGACGGCTCTCCCGACAGGCCCGTCCTCGGCGTGGCCGGCTCCGACGACGAGAGCGGCCGCGGCCTGGTCCTGGTCGACGCCGTCGCGGAATCGTGGGGCGTCACCGAGGACGGCACGTGCACCTGGTGCCGCTTGAGCGTGCTGGAGGAGCAGCCGTGATCGCACACGCTCACGCCGTCCCGCGCGACCCCATGGAGTTACGACGCGTCCTGCAGAAGATGCGCGCGTGGGAGCCGTTCGACGCGGACGCCCTGCTCGACGACGTCGGGGCGGCGCTCGACGACGTACCGGACATGCCGGGAGATCCACGCAGAGCCGTCGGTCACCTCCGCCGCATGGCCTGGACCGTGAACGAACTCCTCAAGCGGCTGCTGGTGACCGGGCAGCTCACGAACGTGGACGTGGCATGAGTACGCATCCCGAACGCCCCACCGATACGCAGAAGCAAAAGCAGCCGCAGACACAGACGCAGACGCAGACGCAGACGAGAGAGACGAACCGCCCTGTGCGCCCCACCATCAGCCCGGCCTTCGTCCCGTACATCACGCAGAGAGTGGGAGAAGAGGCAGCGCCGGACAACCTGGTCCTGGTGCCGTCGAGAGGCAGCCGCGGCCGCGTGGCCCACCGCCTCTTCTACGCCGACGAGGACACGCGCCTCGACCGCGACCTCCGGCAGGTCCTGTGGGCCCGGGTGTCGTTCACGCCGTACGACGAGCGCCGGCGCCCCACAGGCGAGCCCGAGTGGAAGCTCATGCACCCCTTCCGGCAGCGGGTCACGATGGAACGGATGCGCTGCCAGATCTGCGCCGACGCGGCGGTGACGCCCCTGGGGAGCATCTTCCTCGCCGGCCCCGCGGACTACGCGAGCCACGAGGCGCCGCTCCTCACCAACCAGCCTCCCGTGTGCGCACGGCATGTCACAACCGCCGCCGCCCTCTGCCCGCACCTCGGGAAGGATCCCGTCGTGTTCCTGGCCACGAGCGCGCCCGTGTACGGAGTCCTGGGCACGATGTACGGCCTGGTCGACGGCAGGGTCGAGATCGTGGCGCAGCCCAGGGAGCCCCTCCCCTACGGGCACCCGGACCTCCCTACGTTCCTCGCCTCGCAGCTCGTCCGCCGCATGGCCAGGTTCCGCGTCCTCACCGTGAGCGAGTTGCTGCGGGACCTGGCCGAGCTTCCCGGATAGGCCGCCGCCCGGCGCGGGGTAACCCCCTGACCTCGCTCCCCCATCCCCGTAAAGCGTCCTGGAGGGCGCCCATGTCCCGCCGCGTGTGCCAAGTGGCAGTCTTCCTGGCTGCCATCGTTCTCATCGTCGCCGCCGCAGGGTGGTGACGGACACGGCTCAACCGCACCTCCGAGGAGTACCCATGACTGTCCTGACGACCGATCACCCCGCCTGGATCGAGACCGGCTCCGGTCGCGCTCGCGCCGTACGCACGGCCACCGCCCTGTGGGTTCTCTCGTGGGATGGAGACGGTCTGCGGACGCGTTGCGTGGACGGCACCGAGGACGTGAAGCCGAGGTTCGTCACCACCAACCCGGATCGTCTGCCCCGCAGCGTCCCCGAGGGCCTCAGGGCGGGGCTCGACCGCATCGGCGCCTCTCAGCGCCTCGCCAACCCCTGGCTGTGGGACGCGATCACCACGGCGATCCTGCGCCAGGTCGTACGAGCCGGGCAGGCCCGCAAGCTCTACCGGGAATGGTGCAAGGCCTACGGGACCGGGATCAGCAGCCCGTACGGCGATCTCACCACCGCCCCCACGGCGCAGCAGGTCCTCGCCCTGGAGGACGGGCAGTTCGACGGGATCGGAGCGAAGTTCCACCGCAGCGCGCTGCAGGCGGCCGCCGAGCACTACGAGCGGCACGCCGACGACTGGGCCGGCATGAAAGCGCCCGAGCTCGCGGCCGCGCTCACCAGCATCCCCCGTATCGGCCCGTGGACCGCTGCTGCGGCCGCAACCGACTTCACCGGCGACTTCAGCATCTACCCCCACGACGACCTCGCCGTCCGCACCTGGGCCGCGCAGATCGCGCCCCACTACCCCTGGCCGGACAAGAAGGACAAGGCGTTCGGCCCCCTGTGGACCGGCTGGGCCGGTCCGGACCGTACCGCCCTGCACACCCTGACCCTGTCCACGCTCACCTGGGGCTCCCATGCCCGCTGACCTGGAGGACCGATGCCGCAGTTACCCCTTCTTTCGGGTGCCGACCCTGCGCGCTCCCTTGACGCGCTGTTCGTGAACGCGCCGCTGCGGGACTACAGCCGGCGCCCGCGGACCAACGACTACACCCTTCCCGTACTGGGCATGGCGTACATCGCCACGTACGCGCAGAAGGCCGGCTTCAACGTGGGGGTGCTCGACGCCGAGGCCCACGGGCTGGGGATCGTCGAGACCGCCGAACTCGTCAACGCGGCTCGGCCCCGGTGGGCAGCCATGAACCTCCTCGCGCCCACCTACGAGATGTCCGCACGCATCGCGGCCCGCCTCGCCCCCGACATCGCCCTGATGGTCGGGGGGCACCACGCCAAGGCGATGCCCGACCGCATCCTGGCCGACCCGCGCATGGCCAACCTGCGGGCCCTCGTCCTCGGTGAGGGAGAACTACGCGTGGCCGCGCTCCTGGAGGACGAGCAGCGACGCCGTGAACTGCCCGGGGTGCTCTGGCGCGACCGGCTGCTCGGCACCCGGGCCGCCGGTGTCCCCACGGGGAGGCCGGACCCCCGGATGCTCGGCCCGGACATCAACGCCCTGCCGTACGTGAACCGGGCCTTCCTCCCTCAGGACCCCTACCGGGCCGCGCCGACGGAGACGGACCGGCGTGTCGCGGTCAGCCGTGGCACCGACCTGCTGCGGACCGCCGCCCACAGCGGTCACGTGGAGGCGAACATCGTCGGCAGCCGCGGCTGCCCGTACAACTGCACCTTCTGCGGGGCGGCTGTCAGCGCGAACCCCGACCTCTCCATTCGCGTCCGCGCCCCGGAGAACATCATCGGCGAGCTGGACCAGCTGCACGACGAGCACGGGGTGACCGCCTTCCGGTTCGTCGACGACCTGTTCCTCGGCGTGAGCCGGGTCATCGAGGACCAGATGGACGCCTTCACCCGGCACCGGATCGGCGAACGCTACGTGTGGGACGCCACCGGCCGCATCAACGTCCTGAACCGGCTCGACGACCGCGAACTCGACCGTCTCGTGCAGAACGGGTTACGCGAGGTCGCGCTCGGCATCGAGTCCGGCAGTGACCGCATCCTCAAGGCCATGGACAAGCGGATCGACGCCGAGATGACCGAACGGGTCACCCGCCGCCTGGTCGAGCACGGCATCGGCGTGAAGGGGTACTTCATCCTCGGGTTCCCCGGGGAGTCCCACGACGACCTCGCGGCGACCGTCCGCCACATCCGTACCCTCTGGGCCATCGCCGACAGCAACCCGGGAGACGTACGCGCGAGCGTGTTCGAATTCCGGCCGTACCCCGGCACCCCCATCTGGACGACTCTCACCGACGCCGGCCACCACCCCGACGCCCTCCTCGCCTACGGGGACGTCGACCTCACCGGGGAGGGCGCCGACGAGTCCATGCGCCAGCGCGACGAGTTCAACTTCTCGGTCGGCATCCAGTTCGGCGACGTCCCCCTGCGCGAGGTCCGCTCGATCCTCGCCACGCTCACCCGCGAGCAGCATCAGCGCAACCAGAGCGCTCAGGGGGCTGCGGCATGACGGCGGGACGCGCTCAGGGGGTAGCGGCATGACGGCGGGACGCGGGCGGTTCATCACGCTCGACGGCCCCAGTGGCGTCGGAAAGTCCACCACCGTCCAGGCCCTCCACGACGAACTGACGGCTCGCGGCATCCCCGTACGCCGCACCGTGGAACCCACCACCAGCGAACTCGGCCGCTTCATCCGCGCCCACTTCAGCCACATCCGCGGGCACGCCCTGGCCTGCCTGGTCGCGGCCGACCGGTACGAACACGTCGAGCACGAGATCGAGCCCCGGCTGCGCGCCGGCGAAACCGTGGTGACCGACCGGTACCTCGCCTCGACGCTCGTCATGCAGCAGCTCGACGGTGTGCCACTCGCCTTCCTGCTGGCCCTTAACGCGCATGTCCTGATGCCGGACCTGGCCGTCATCCTGACCGCGGAACCCGGCCTCATCGCCGAACGAATCGCATCGCGCGGCCCCCACAACCGCTTCCACCGCGACCCGACCGCGCCCGGCCGCGAGGTCGTCCTCTACGAACAGACGGCCCGGACGCTGATGACGGCCGACGTGAAGGTGCTCGTCGTGGACACCGGTGAAGCCACCCCTACGGAGGTTGCTGCCACAATCGCCGACGCGATCCCCGATTCGTCGATAGCGTCGGCTGCCACACCGCAGTCGACACCATCCCAGGGACCATGACACCGGAACCACTGGCTGAACCCGTCATCGACACCCACGTCATCCTGCGCGAAGGCGACAAGCTGCTCTTCTCCCAGCGCGGCGGCCCCTACGGCTACGGCCGCTGGCACATGCCGTCCGGCAAGCTCGACCAGGGCGAGCCCCTGCGAGCCGGGGCGGCCCGTGAGCTGCTGGAGGAGACCGGCGTGACGGTCGACCCCGAGCACCTGCGGATGGTGCACGTCGTGCACCACAGGCAGAGCGGCGAGGTCGAGCGCATCGGCTTCTTCTTCGAGGCCACCCGGTGGAGCGGGGAGCCGGTCAACAGGGAGCCGGAGAAGTGCCTGGTCCTCGAGTGGTTCAGCGTGCACGAGCTGCCGGAGGACATCATCGAGTACCCGGAGGCGGGGCTGCTCGCGTACCTGGAAGGCGATGGGGCCTTGACCGAACACGGCTGGGAGTCGCCGACCCGACAAGGCTGAACCGACGGCTGCGCCTCGGCAGGATCGTGAGTTCCAGTGGTCGCTGCGACACCCCAGTTGAAGGGGTGCGTGCCGTGGACTTCGACGGCGAGTACGCCGCCATGGGGCCATCCCCGCGGGCGCGCGGGGAGCACGTCGTGTCCGCCGTCTCCTCGTTCTCCCCGGGGGGACCATCCCCGCAGGCGCGGGGAACACTCGGTCGGTCGGGCAGGCTCCGCCGTACCCGGGGGGCCATCCCCGCGTGTGCAGGGAGCACTGCAGTGCCTTCGCCGTGCCGCTGGGCGAAGCAGGGACATCCCCGCGTGTGCGGGGAGCACTCGTCCCGCTTCAGGGTGGCGGTGCAAAGCCGGGGACCATCCCCGCGGCGCGGGGAGCACATCACCTTACTCGCCCTGCTCTTCATCGCCCTGGGGCCATCCCCGCGGTTGCGGGGAACTCGATCCGCTCGCCCTTGTGTACACCACGCTCGGGTCCATCCCCGGGTCGCGGGGAGCGCTGGCACACACTACCGAGCGCGCCGCGGCGCGGGCAGCCGCTCTCGCCCATGGCCGTGCGGTTCATGCACAGCCGACGCGCCTGTCAGACGCCGGGGGGCTCGGTGTGCAGTGGGAGCAGGATGCGGAAGGTGGCCCCCTGGCCGGGGGCGGTGTGCACTTCTACGCGGCCGCCATGGACGGTGACCAGGGAGTGGACGATGGACAGGCCCAAGCCGGCGCCACCGGTCTGGGTCCGGCCGCGGGCCGTGTCGGCGCGATAGAAGCGGTCGAAGACGCGGGCAGCCTGCTCAGCGGTCATCCCCGGCCCCTGGTCGCACAGTTCGAGGACAGCTTGTCCTCCTTGTACCCCCACACCGATTCGTACCGGGCTGCCTGCCGGGGTGTGGGCGATGGCGTTGCCGACCAGGTTGGACATGACCTGGCGAAGCCTCGCCTCGTCCCCCAGGACGGGAGCGCCGCCCGGTGGACCGCCGTCCGGCCCGGTCAGGACGACGGACCGATCGGGATCGAGGGCCCTCAGGTCGCGCAGGGCGTCGGCAGCCAGTGTGCGCAGGTCCATGGGGGTGAGCTGGAGGGTTTGAACCGCTGCGGCACCGCGCTCGTCGAACCGGGCGAGGAGCAGCAGTTCTTCCACCAGGTCGACCAGCCTCCCGGCCTCGCGCTCCATGCGGCTCATCGCGCCGTCCACGTCGGTCCGCGCAGGCATACCGCCCATCCGGTACAGCTCGGTAAAGCCCTTGATACCCGCCAGTGGTGTACGCAGTTCATGGCTGACGTCAGCAATGAAGCGGCGCATGCTGCGCTCGGCATCAGCGCGTACGGCGTCACCGGCCTCGATACGGTCGAGCATGGTGTTGAGCGAGGCGGACAGACTGCCGAGCTCGGTGCCGGGAGCGGCCAGTTCCGGCACTCGGCTGGACAGGTCCCCCGCAGCGATCGCGGCCGCTGTCGTCTCGACCCGGCGGAGCGGTCTCAGCCCGGCCCGCACGGCGAACCAGCCGGCTACGCCCAGCAGCCCCATGACGGCCACGTCGATCAGCAGCACACGACCGCTGAGCCGGCGCATGGAGGCATCCACCTCGCTGAGCGATCCGGCCGCGACCACGCTGCCCGCAGGCTGGCCCGACCCGTTCGGGAGGGCAACGGCCCGCCACTCCTCATCGCCCGCGACGGAACCGACGGAGAAGGGCTCGCCGTCATGCTCGGCGACCGCCGCAGTATCGAGACGGGGCAGTGCGGGCGGTGCTCCCCCAGCAGGCCGGATCACACGCGCGACATGTCCGTCGGGGCCCAGGCGGGCCGCGTAGACGTCCCGGATTCCCTGCTGTTCCACGGTGTTACGTATCTGCTTCTCCCCGACCAGACCCTGGAGGTCGGGCAGGCGTTGGGCCACCACGGCGGCGCTGTGGATGCGCTCATCCAACTGCTGAACGAGCGTGCGCCGGAGCTGGTCGATGACCAGGCCCGTACTGCCGAGCAGCGCGGCGACCAACAGCGCCAGCGTGAGTGCCAGCAGCCTGGCGCGCAGGGAGAGCCGCCGGCTGCGGGGGACGTGTGGGGTCACTGCAGTGGCCTGCGCAGCATGTAGCCGGTGCCGCGCACCGTGTGGATCAGCTTGGGTTCCCTGGTGTCCATCTTGCGGCGCAGATAGCTGACGTAGGAGGCGACGATGCTGTCGTCCCCGCCGAAGTCGTACTGCCATACGAGGTCCAGGAGCTGTTCCTTGGACAGCACTTGCCCCGCGTGCTCCATCAGCACGCGCAGCAGACTGAACTCGGTGGGGGACAACGTGACCGTTTCCCCTGCACGGGTCACCTGGCGGCTCTCCGGGTCCAGCGTGAGGTCACCGACGACGAGTCGGCCGTCCGGCTGCTGGCCGCTGACGCGCCGCAGGATGGCGCGGATACGGAGGATGAGTTCTTCCAGGTTGAACGGCTTGGTGACGTAGTCGTCACCACCGACCGTCAGCCCGTTGATCCGGTCCTCGGCCGCATCGCGTGCGGTGAGGAACAGCACGGGTGGAGGACCGGTCGTCGGGGTCGGCAGATCCTGCCGTAGCCGCCGCGCGACTTCGAAGCCGTCGAAATCCGGCAGCATCACGTCGAGGATGATCAGGTCGGGTCGCACCTGCTGCACTGCGGCCAGTGCCTCGGTTCCGGTCGTGACCGGCGTGACTGCGAAGCCGACCAGGCGCAGGCTCGCGGAGAGCAGTTCGCGCAGCGTGGTGTCGTCCTCTACCACCAGGAGGTGTTCTGTCATGGCCGTTCCGTCCTGATCGTTTTGCTCATCCTGCTATGCGTCCCGCTTGCGGAACGTAAGAAACGCGGCCGTCAGCAGGAGCACGACGCATCCCGCCATCACCGCGAGACCGGGCCAGGGGTGAAGCAGCGCCGGGTCCTGGTGACCGGTCATGATCTGACCGCCGGCGGAGGGCGGCCAGTATTTCCCTGTCCACTCCGACAAGGGTCCGGGAAAGGCGGGACCGAACGCCGGAACGATCAGAAAGGCGGCGAACAAGGTCGTCACCGTGCCCGTAGTGGAACGGATCATCGTGCCCACGGCGAGTCCCAGGAGCGAGGCCAGCGCGAGGAAGAGGGCGCCACCGAGGATGGCACGCCACACTGAGGGGTCCGAAAGCACCAGGTGCGGCGCTCCCCCGCCCTTGAGTGCCGCCTGCCCGGCGAGAAACCCGACGAACGTGAACAGCAGTCCGGTCAGGAAGGCGACCACGGCGAGAACGGCGGCCTTGGCCGCAAGGACCCGGCCCCGGTGCGGGACCGCAGTCAGCGTGCTGACAACCGTCCGGCTGCCGTACTCAGCTGTGATGACCATGCCACCCAGGAGGGCGATGGCGACCTGGGCCATCATGTAACCCCTCAGGCTGAGGGCCAAGGGGTCGAAGGCGAGCTTGTCCGCGGTCGTCATGGCGGCGAATTCGTCCCCGGCGGAGGAGCCCACCAAGGTGGCGATGCCCGCTCCGATGACGAGGGTGCCGAGGACGACGTACAGCGTCGACCGCATCGTACGAATCTTGATCCACTCGGCCCGCAGGGAGTTCCTGAAGGTGGCCCGGCCCACGCGCTGACCTCGGTCCGGCTTGGACGGCCCGCTGGTCGCCCACGCCAGGGAGGTGCGCGGCGTACGGGTGCGCGTACTGCTCTCAGTGGTGGCCATCAGGCGGCTTCCTTGTCTGCCGAGTACTCGACGCTGTCTTGGGTGAGTGCCATGAAGGCGTCTTCGAGAGAGGTCTGCCTGTGGGCCAGCTCGTGCAGCTCCACGCCGCCGGCAGCCGCAAGGGCACCGATCCGGGAAGCGTCGAGTCCGGCCACGACCAGACGGTTCTCACCGACGGCCCGGACGGCCGCGCCCGCACCGGTCAGCCGCTGACCGAACGACTCGGCATGCGGGCTGCGAACGACGACCTCGCGCCCGGAGTGCTCGGTGATGAAATCGGCCATGCTGGTATCAGCGATCAGCCGCCCGCGGCCGATGACGACGAGATGGTCGGCGGTGAGTTCGATCTCGCTCATCAGATGGCTGGACATGAGCACGGCCCGTCCCTCGCCCGCCATACGCCGCATGAGCCCTCGTATCCAGACGATGCCTTCCGGGTCGAGCCCGTTGAGCGGTTCGTCCAGTACCAGCACCGGCGGGTCCCCCAGCAGGGCAGCAGCGATACCGAGCCGCTGCTTCATCCCCAAGGAATAGGTTCCGGCCGCTCTCCGGGCCACTCCGGCGAGCCCCACCTCTTCCAGAACGGCGTCGACGCGGCCGCGAGCAAGCCCATTGCTCGCCGCGAGCGCCAGGAGATGGTGGTAGGCACTGCGGCTGGGCAGCACCGCGCCGGCGTCGAGGAGAGCGCCGATGGCCTCCAGTGGCGCGGGCTGCGTGGCCATCGGGCGACCGTTGACCGTGGCAGAGCCGCAGGTGGGTGCGTCCAGGCCCAGAACCATGCGCATGGTGGTCGACTTCCCTGCCCCGTTCGGCCCCAGGAAGCCCGTGACTTCCCCGGAACGAACCGTGAAGCTCAGGTCGTCGACGGCCAGCACCTCACCGTAACGCTTGGTGAGCCCCTGCACTTCGATCATCGGTGCCTCCAGAGTCCTGCTCCACGGCACGCACCCCTGCGGTACGTCCGGGACCTAGCCTGGCGTCGGGATATGCACCCAGTTCCGTGATTCTGTACGCCTGATGTGAGGCGGAACATCGGAGCCTCCGCACATGGCCAGGTCAGAGTCGGTCGTCGGCTCGGGAGGGGGCATCCCTACGTCAGGACTCACACGAAGCTCACAGAAACGGCAGGGCCAAGGCCCCGCGGAAGGCCGAGCGGGTGGGACTGCACGAGTTCGCAGCGCACGTTGCCCCTCAACTGCACGTACACGCAGCGTTTTTGAAGATTCTCCGAATCGGTCGTTCCTGGGACTTCGGGCTGCTAGCGTCCTGTCTCGTTCGAGCAGGCAACCGTTATGAGCAAGGGGGAGACGAAGGAGCGTGGCTGGATCAAGTGCCTTGCGTGACGGGGACATAGGCCCCCGATGGGATCCCCGGGAATCCCCCTGTGTCCCGGTGCTGACCCTCGACGACCGGCTCGTCGATCTGAGCCTGGTGGAGCTGCTCCACGATGCCGATTCCGTGCGGAGCCTGGAAGGCGGCACGCCGGGAGAGAAGGTCGCGGTCATCGAGTTCCTGCTGGCCATCTGCTACGCCTCCGGCACGTATCCGAAGACGGCTGCGCAGTGGCCTGCCTGGGTGGATCAGAAGGACGCGCTCCGGCCCGCTGCCGAGTGGCTCGCCCAGCGCCCCGAGGACGAGGTCTGGGACCTCTTCCATCCCGCGGAGCCCCTCGGACAGAACGCCCTGCTCGCGCCGTTCCTCGACGAGCACGGGGCAGGGCCGGCGCAGCTGGTGATCGAGCGGGTCGGGGACTACAACCAGTTCTTCGACCACCACCACCTGGAGCATCCCGACCCGCTCCCCGCCGCCCAGGCGTTCCGGGCCATGCTCACCCAGCACGTGTACGGTCCGGCCGGACGCGCCAGGATCTCCGGCAAGGAGACACTCGGCGCCACCATCACCAACCTCGCCGCCACCCGCCTCGGCACCCGGATCCGGGTCATCGCGCTCGGGGACAGCCTCGGCGAGACGCTGCGCCTCAACCTGGCTCCGGTCTCCGGGCCTCCGGGAGAGCTGAACCGCACCTGGACCGTCGGCCAGGAACGTCGGGGGTTCAAGGCCAAACCGAGCGGCCGCCCGGTCACCGGCCCGGCCGACCTGCACAGCTGTCTCGGCCGGTCGATCCTGCTCCGTCCGACCCGTACAGGGGATCACGTGGACCGCGTGCTCCTCGGCGCGGGTGAGCTGCTCGCGCTGACGAATGAGCACCTGCAGGACGCCGTGTACGCCAAGAGGGCCGACGGGACCAGCAAGCCGCTGTGGGCTTCCGCGACCCGCGCCGTCTGGCGGCAGGCCCATGCCCTCTACGCGGCCGTCGCCGAGGCACGCTCCGAAGCCGGCGGCAACGACGGGGCCACCCTGTATCGGAGACTCGCCCTCTTCCCGCCCGAGAACGTCGCTCCTGAGCCCGGCCAGCAGCCCGCGCGACGCATCGACCTGTGGACGGTCGGGCTCGTGGCCAAACAGACCACGGCCATCGCCTGGGTCGACGGAACCTTCCCGTTCGCCCCCGGCCTGGAGGCCAGGTTGTACATGGCCTCCTCCCGCGGTTCGGACATCGCGGAGTTCGTGGCCTCCGCTCTGTCGAAGGCGGCGTACGCGGCCTGGGCCGTGGCGTACCCGAACCCCAAGCCGGCCGACAAGACGAGTCAGATCGCGCGCTTCGACGCCCGTGGCCAGCACTGGGCGGCAACGCGGGAGTCCTTCGACCTGCTGATGGAGGAGACCACGCTGGGAGAGGACGTCCAGGCCTCCCTCCACGAGTACGCGGCCACCGTCGCCACCACCGCCCGCAGGTTCCTCGCCGAATGCCTGGACCCGCTGCCGAGGAACTCGCAAGGGGCGAAGGCCCGGGCCGCCGCTCTGAGGCGGTTCGACGACGAGTTGGCCACGCCGAAGGCCCCGGCCGAACTCCGAGGAGAGACTTCATGACCACCACCACCGGCAAAGGCCCCGGTCCCAGTGAAAGCAGCGCCGCGCTCACGGCCTGGCTCGCCAGCCTCGTCCACAACCACGACAGTGCGAGCCTCGCCGAGCTCCGGCGTCCCCGCGTCCTTCGGGAGCCCCATTTCCGTGCCCTCTGGTACAGCCCCACCGAGGCCCAACGGGAGGTCTACGGCCAGGTCGCCTTCCTGTTCGCCGTCTACCACCAAGGACGGTCGAAGCCGGCCTTCGGATACGGCAGTCTCGGTGAGGCCGCCCGCCGCATCGGCAGTGAATCCCAACGCGGGCCGGCCAACCCGGGCGCAGCTCGTCTGGTCGACCGCATCGTGTCCAGCCGCCGCATCCCCTGGCGGCATCTGCAACACGCCGTCGCCCGCCTGCGGGCCTGCGACCAGCAGCCGCCGTCCTGGGCCCGGCTCGTCGACGACCTGAACCGGTGGCACGACCGCAGAGCCCGCGTTGCGTACGAGTGGGGTGAGGCCTTCCACATGCCTCCCGCCCGCACCACCGCTGAGCGACCCGCCTCCTCGACTGCCGCCGCCTCCCTCCAGAAGGAGACCACCACGTGACCAGCAACGCCGCGCCCAACGGCAGCCAGTTCCTCTCCCTGCACCTCCTGGAGACCCTGGTGGCCGTCCTCCCGGTGCGTGACGAGAACGGGTCGCCGAAGTCGATCGTCTACGGCGGCACCGAACGCCACATGATCACCAGTCAGGCTCGGCGCAGGGCCGAGCGCGTCCACACCCGGAACCGGGCCAATGCGGGCATCGGCGCCCTTGCCGGCCGCAGCACCGGTGTCCGGACCCGTGAATGGGCGCTGATCACCGCCCGTGCACTCACCTCCGAGCACGGCTGGGAGGCGGACGAAGCCGTCCGCACCGCACGCGCCGTCATCGAAGCCACCGGCCTGAAGTTCGGGGAGCCCAGCAAGAAGACCGTCGCCAACCTGACCAAGGTGCTGCTGTTCGC
This sequence comes from Streptomyces sp. NPDC102451, assembly GCF_044765485.1. NCBI lineage: Bacteria > Bacillati > Actinomycetota > Actinomycetes > Kitasatosporales > Streptomycetaceae > Streptomyces > Streptomyces sp. NPDC102451. Next base: position 29,702 of record NZ_JBIWKD010000031.1, read on the forward strand.
CCCCGCGGACGCGGGCAGCCGCATTGCCGCGCACATCGACGAGCAGGCCGAGACGGTCCGCACGTGGACCGAGGAGTACGTGGCAGCGCAGACGGCCGCGGCCGCGACCAAGGGGAAGAAGGGCGCCCGGAAGAACGGCGCGCAGGAAGAGCCGAACGCGGACGAGGCCACCGCGTCCGATGCCAAGCTGCCCGCGGTGCCGGGGGCGACCCGCGCAGCGGTCCTCACCGCGCTCGCCCCGCGCGACGCCATCGACATCGCCCTGTACGGACGCTTCCTCGCCGAGATCGCGGACTCCCCGAACGTCGACGGCGCCGTCCAGAGCAGCCATGCCTTCACCGTGCACGAGGCGGAGCAGGTCGACGACTTCTACGCGGCGGCCGACGACGCGAAGCTCGACCGCAAGAAGAACGCGCTGGATTTCCTCGACGCGGCGGACGACGCCGGTGCCGGCATGACCGGCTACCAGTCCCTGATCACCGGCACCTTCTACCGGCACGCGGTCCTCGACCGCCTGCAGCTGCGCAGGAACCTCCAGGCGGCCGGGATGACCGCTCAGGAAGCCGAGGAGGCGTCCGTCGCGGCCGAGGCGGAGTTCGTCACCGCCTTCGTCGACGCCTTCCCCGAAGCGAAGAAGAACTCGACGGCCTCCACCGGCTCGCTGCCCGCTCTGGTGCTCGCCTTCGAGGGCGAGCGCCCGTACAACTACGCGGCTGCCTTCCAGGCCCCCATCGACGAGAACCCTCTCGACAAGGACGGCGAGGGGCCCGCCGGTCCGGCCGCGGTCAGGCGGCTGCTGAAGCACCACGCGTTCGTCAGCCGGCGCCGGCCCGACATCCGGGCCGGGCGCGTCCTCACGTACGACCCGCAGATCGACGAACTCCTCGGCACCCTGGAGGACACCGGCGCCGTGACCGTGGCCTCCGCCGGGGAGCTGACGGCGTGACCACGCAGGTTCTGCTCGTGCGGCTCGCCGCCCCCTTGCAGTCCTGGGGAGTGGCGAGCCGGTTCGCCCACCGCGACACACACGTCCGCCCCACCAAGTCGGCGGTCATCGGCCTGTGTGCGGCGGCCCTCGGCCGGGACCGGACCGACCCCGTGGACGACCTCGCCGCGCTCGTCTTCGGTGTGCGCGCCGACCACCCGGGTACGCCGGTGCGCGACTACCACACGGTCGGCGCCGGCCGGTTCCCGTTGCGGCCGCGGGACGTCATCACCGACCACCGGCGTGCTGCGGCCGTCGCCGCGAGCATGGCAGCGGCTGACGGGCCGGGCTTCGGACACCACGAGCTGGCCGGCTGGTACGGGGCGCCGAAGAAGATCACGGCCGACCCGGTGTCCGGGGCTCTCGTCTCGGCCGAGCTGTCGCGCTCGGCGATGATCACGGAGCGCTGGTATCTGTCGGACGCGGCGTTCGTCGTCGGGCTCCAGCACGAGGACCGGGCTCTGCTGGAGGAAATCGCGTACGCCCTGGAGCACCCGAAGCGGCTGCTGTGGCTCGGCCGGAAGTCCTGCCCGCCCTCCGGGACCCTGGCCGCGGAGATCCTGCCCGGCACGATCGCCACCGCGTTCGCCGCCAAACTCCTGCTCCCCGGCCCGGACGGACCCGACACCTCGGGCCGGCGTCCCTGGGCCTGGGTCCAGGCGCCGTCGGGCACTCGCGGTGCGTTGCAGGTGAACGATCAGCCGGTCAGCTTCGATCCGGCCCGCCGGGCTCACGTGACGCGCTGGGAGACCCGTACGCGCATCACCATCGCACCGACCGCAACCGGATGGGACATCATCCCGTGAACAGCACACGGGCCTCGACGGCCCGCTTCGTCGCCACGCACTCCGTACTCTCGCTGAACGCCCGGCACCCTCTGGTCGCCAAGTCCCTGGTCGACGCCCAGGAGATGCACCGCACCGTCATGAGCGGCTTCCGGGGCTGGGTCGAGGACGGCGACCCCGAGGCGCGCGCCCAGATGGGTGTCCTGTCGACGTGGTCGGTGGACCTGAAGGCGGCGGCCCTCGTCCTGGTCGTGCAGTCCAGGATCCCGGGTGACTGGGCCCGTATACCGCGCGAGGCCTTCACCGCCGCCCCGCACCTCATCACCGTCGACCGCACCTTCAAAGCGGGCGAAGTCTTCGGCTTCCGCACGGTCGTCAACCCGACCCGCAGCAGGCCGTCGGGTAAACCCGCCTCGGAGAAGGCGCGTGGCGTACGGACCGCTCACACCACGCCGGAGCACGTGAAGGGGTGGTTCGCACGGCGTCTCCAGGCCGATGGGGACCCGGCGAACGCCGAGGACGGCGTCGCCCGCATCGGCGCCACCGCCGACCCCGACACCCTGGGGATCCGCATGCTGCCGACGGTCTCGAGCGCCCACCGCAGCAAGCCGGTCCGAATCGGCCGCGCCGAGATCCGCGGCTCCCTGACCGTCACCGACCCGGAAACCCTGGTGGGGGTCCTGTCGAACGGCCTCGGCCGTGCCCGCGCCTACAGCTGCGGACTGGTGCTGGCCCGCTGAGGGCAACATGCGTTGCCCTCAGCACGTGGAGCAGCCGCACATTCGGGTGGTCGTCACGCGGCACAAGACATCCCCGCACACGCGGGAGCCGAGAAGGATCTGCTCCTAACGGGGGCCATCCCCGCACAGGCGGGAAAACCCAACAGTGGCCGAGAGTAAGCCCTGCAGCCACGCCAGGACCAGGCCCACGGGCATCACCGCTTCCCACCACGGCGCATCAGGATCGTCAGCGTCGCCCGGGCGTCGCGCCGGCGCTGCGGGCTACGGAAGAGGACGGAGGAGGCCGCCACCGTGACGACGACCCCGGTGTAGGCGAGGCCGGTCGCGGCGGAGAGGGTGGCGGCTTCCTGGAGCGCGGACTCCAGAACGGTCAGCAGAACGGACACGCGGACTCCCCTTCGGGGTTGTCGCCCGGTGGTCTTCTCCGCCGGGCGCGGTCCCACAGGTATCCGGCTTCAGGGCTTCGTCCGGCGATGTCCGGAGGAGCGGATCAGCGGCATGTTCCCAGGTCAGAGGGAGAATGAAGATGTGTCCGGAGAAGTCTTCCGCAGACGGCGGACGGAGCGGTGCCGGACAGGTGCCGACGTTCACGGATGAGCTGAGGGCGTTGTACGAAGCCGCAGGCGGTCGTACAGGGTTGGGGTACGGACGCCTGATCCGGCTCGCCGAGCAGCACGGCCACAAGGTGGTGAAGCAGAATCTCAGCGACTGGTTCCTCAAGGCGCCCCCACAGGAACGGGGGCACGTCGAGTACACGCTGCGGGTGTTGATCCCGTTCCTGGAAGATCGTGCGGTGCTCCGTTCGCCCGGCCACGACCGGACGCCTGACGGTGCTTGGGGCCGTCGGCTGAAGGCTGCACAGTCCGTCAGGAACAGCGGCAAGGGTGGCCGTGGCTCCCGCGTTCACGCAGCCTCCCCGGGGCGGCTCCTGGGCGGGCTGTCCCAGCCCCTCCGGGATGTCCTTCCACGCGAGTTCGTGGGGCGGGAGGAGGAAGTGGCCGACATGGCGGAATTCGTCACCGGTCCCGACGACGCCCCCGCCTACCTGTGGTGGCAGGCAGGTCCTTGGGCGGGGAAGACCGCCCTGCTGTCCTGGTTCGCGGTCCGAGAGCTGCCCGCCGGGGTGGACGTCGCCCACTACGTCATCGCGGGGCGCCTGGGCACCGACCGCCGTGACGGTTTCGTACAGGCGATCGGGGAGCAACTCGCTGCTGCGGCGGGGAACAGGCGCTACTCCGCGCTGGACCAAAAGCAGCCAACCCTCGAACCGCTGTACGAAGCAGCGGCTCGTGAGTGCGCGGGGCGCGGTCGCCGCCTGGTGCTGATCGTCGACGGGCTCGACGAGGACGCGGACGCCGGCCTGGACGGTGCGGGCATCGCCGGGCTGCTGCCGAAGGTCCCCCCGTACGGCATGCGTGTCATCGTCACCGGGCGACCTCACCCGCGCGTCCCGGTGAAGCTGGCGCCGGACCACCCTCTGCGGGACCCCGCCGTCGTCAGGCGGCTGACCGAGTCCCCCGCGGCACGGGTCATCCGGGACACCGCCATGGCAGAGCTGCGCACCCTGCTCGACGACCGCGACATCGGGCGGCGCCTCCTGGGGCTGCTCGTCGCCGCACGAGGCGCGCTCACCGGCGCGGACCTGGGCGAGCTCCTCGACATCACGCCGTACGACGTGCAGGACAAACTCCGCACTGTGGTTGGCCGATCCATGGCGCCTACCCGCACCGACCTCCTTCCCCTGGACGTACGGGCAGAAGCCGAGGCCGAAGCCGGCCGGCAGACTTTCGTGCTGGCCCACGACACACTCCACGTAACTGCGTGCGAGGAGCTGGGGAGGCGTTTCCTCACCGAACGCACCCACGACCTGGACCGCTGGGCCCAGCTGTACCGGGACGAGGGCTGGCCCGAGGACACCCCGAACTATCTCCTCACTGGTTACACCCGGCTGCTGCACGAGAAGGAACGCACCGACGAGCTCACGGCCCTGGTCCTCGACCCTCAGCGCCAACTCCGCCTCGTGCAACGCTCCGGGCCCGATGTCGCCCTCGCCCAGCTCGATCTGATCGCGCCCTCCGGCAGGGACCACTCGCCGCCGCGGGACGGGGCCACTGCGGCAGCTGCTGCCGTTTCTCGGGAGATGCTCCTGGCTCGCATACGGCCGCTGCCGGGCCCCGTGGCGGGGACCATCGCCCGGCTCGGCGACGCGCAGCGTGCCCGCGCGCTTGCGGGCTCATCAGGGCACGCCGTCGACAAGGCTCTGAACCTGGCCGGTGTGGCCCGCGTACTGCAGGCCATGGGCGACCGGCAGGCCGCCGCCACTGCTCGCGAAGCAGAGGAGTGGGCCCGTGCGGCGCTGCGGGAGACGGACCGCCTCGGCCATGCCGCCGACGAGGCGGACGCCGCAGCAGCGCAAGCGGCCCTCGCCCTGCTGGAGACTGCCATGGCGCCGGGCAAGGACCGTGATCTCCGGGGACAGTACGCGGACGGCCTCGCCCTGCTCCGTTCCACACGCGGCACGAGTACGGCCCGCAACGAGGCCTGGGCGCTGGCTGCCGGCTTGCTGGAACCGGACCATCCAGGGCACGCGGCAGAGCTTTTGGACGAGCTGGAGGAGCAGGCTGAGACGCTCGCCGGCGAAGACCCGGCCGAAGGTCCCACCGCAGCCGCCGCCGTTCAGCTCTGGCAGACGGTGGCATCCGCGGCCCCGGACCGCACCGACCGCCTCCACGACCGCGTCGTGACGTACGCGACGGAGGTGTGGCGGGACGCGCCCACACTGGAGAATCTCTCCGTGGTCGCGACCGCCGCCTCGCTCGTGGCGCAATCCCGGCCGGCGCAGGCTGAGCAACTCGTGGCCGCGGCATGCCGGCACCTCGAGCACGTGCTGCACACGGATGCCGGGCGACTTCCCCCGGCGGATGCCTTCCATCTCGAATTCGGCTTCCGGCACACGCTTGCCGTCCTCTCCCAGGCCCTGGCTGATCTCGGGACATCGCCCGAGACAACCGCCCGCATGCTGGAGCTCGGCCAACGCCTCCTTCCACGGGAGCCGGCAGACCAGCCGGGACAGCTCGCCCCCGACGAGGACGAAGATCAAGCCTTCACCGAGGCCACCGGATTCGCCGACCAGGCCTTCCGCCTGGCCGGCCAGGGCGCCGTCAATGAGGCAGAACACCACCTGGAACAGGCACTGGCCCTCCTGCCTGCTGCCGGCTCCGGAACGGGCCGCGGTCCCGTATGGCTGCCGGACCTGGCGGGTGCTCTGATCCGTACCGGCGCGACCTCCAGTCTTGAGCCGCTGTTGGATCTGGTGCAGCACCCTGACGACCGGGTGCGCATGCACGCCGCCATGGCCCTGGCGTATACGGACTCTCCGGACTCTCTCCGGCCGACCGCAGCGCGCGACCATGCGCAGGAAGCAGCCCGTGCGGCTGCCTCCCCGGCCGCTTCCGACACGAGCTGGCCTTACGCCGCGCAGGCACTCGCGTGTGCGGGTGAGGTGGAGTCCTCCCTGGACCTCATCGTGCAGCACGAGCGGCCGGACGGTGCCGGCCGGCGGGCCGGTTGGCGAAAGGCCGACCAGGCGGCGCGCATCGCTGTCGCCACGGAACTTGCGACGCGTGCCCCTGAAGCGGCGGGCGAACTGATCCTTCCACTGCTGAAGCGCCTGGATGCCGCCCGGCATGCGATCCGAAGCCAAGGGCTGCTGCCCTCACTCGTGGAACTCCTCCCGGCCACCGCCCATCTGTCGCCTGAACAGCAGTCGATGTTCGACTCAGTGATGGAGACGGCGCGTGAGCAGGTGACGCGAAGCAGCCCGCAGTCCTGGCATCACGAAAGCGTCCTCGTGCTGGCCTTCTTGCGCCTCGGTGCCGGAGAAGAACCCGGCCGCCAGCTGGATTGGCTGGCAGGAGAGATGGCCAACCGCGGAACCGGACACTTCCCCACCGCCGCGCTGGCAGTACTTCACGCAGCCCTGTGCGACACCACCGCTGCCCAGCGGGTGGCCGCTCTGCCCGCCGCCCCACACCGCAGAGCGGCGGCACTGACCGCAGTGGCATCACACCTCGCCCGCGTCCCCTCCCGCCCCTGTCCCGTCCCCGACCCGATCGGCACGGACCGCTTCACCCACACCATCCAGCACCTGGCCCTGAAAGCGACCTCAACCGCACGTCCAGCCAACGAAGCGGCCGTCGAGCCTCTCCACCACGCCCTGACTACCACTGGCTGGTATCACGCGATTCCTGCTCTGAACCGGCTCGCCCCCGAAGCCATTGCGGGCGTCCGAGACATCGCCGTGGCCCACCTACGCCCGTCGCAAGGCCCTCGGGCCCGATGAACTGGCGCTGCCGTCATCGACCACCTTGGCAAGGGCAGCATGGGCTGGGGACGAGGACCAGCCCCGCGGACGCGGGGAGCACGCCTCGCGGGTCAGCGCCCAGGCGCCCCCGTGGGGACCATCCCCGCGACTGCGGGGCGCACCTCTGCGTCACCGCACCCTGGTACGGGATCAAGGGGCCATCCCCGCGGGGGGGGCGGGGAGTACATCCGCGCCACCGACGCGCTTGCCGCGTCGATGGGACCATCCCCGCAGGCGCGGGAGCACAGCGAGGAGACGCGCGCCTGCCTGGCAGGCCCGGGACCATCCCCGCGGGCGCAGGGAGCACGGTGTCGGCATGCACGGCGTGATCCCCGTGCTGGGATCATCCCCGCGGGCGCGGGGAGCACTCTTGCTGAACTGCGAGTTTGTCACTCGAGATGACCGCTCCGCATCACTTTCACCGACTCCGGCAAAGCGCACTTTTCTTTCACGTAGACCCAAAGGGTGACGACGTGCCGGTTGCCGCCGGCGAGCGGAGTCCCGTGGCGGTCGACGATCAAATCGCGCTCGGACCGGTGAGGGCACGGTCCACCTGTGAGGGGCCGACATGGTCCTCCCTTTGCGGGCTCTGGTGCGGGACGACCCCGGGTACGGGCGCTGGTGCTGCTCCGCGCAAGTTCGTGGAAGGGCGAGGTGGGATCGAGAGGCCGAGTTGGCCCGCCGGGTCACTGTTGCCTTGGTGCCGACGGCTGTCGGACGGCATTCCCGCGATCTCGGGCCTCTCGTTTGGATCATGCCGGGCTCGCGAGGCCTGGCACGCGCATCTGCGGCGTTGTCGTCAATCTTCCCCAAGGTCTCGGCTTCGCTCGACCAGGGGAGACCCCAATCGCTCCGCGTTGCCTCAATCCTCCGCCTTGCAGCTGCACGCACCAGACCCCGCTCCCTGATCCGGCCTGATCCAAACGAAAGACCCTAGTCCTGCTGGTTTGCGTACGCTTCGCGGATGGCGGCGGGTATGCGGCCGTTGTCATTGACGAGGTAGCCGTTGGCTCGGGCCCACGCCCGTACGGCGTCGCTTTCCGGGCTGCGATCGAACAGGAAGGTGTCGGCGGTTCCGTTGACGACGTAGGCGGGCATGGGCGTGACGTCGAGCCAGTCCTGAGGCAGTGAGAGCCCGAAGTGGGCTCCGATGACGGTCAGGCAGCGTCGTCGGTGATGTCGGATTCCTTCGCTCTCCTCCGCGTACTCTGTGCCGCCATGTCTGAGTAGGCCCTCACCAACAAGCGCGGGCAGCAGGATGTCGCGGTCCTCGCCGTGCCTGGTCCTCTCCTCGCCGATGCCGAAGGAGCAGAGAAGGTGCCCGTCGCGCGCGTACTCGAATTGGGCTGGCGGGTGATCAGGCCATGAGGAAAGCACGACGGCTTCGCTCCCGTCCTGCGAAAGTTCGCGCCACCGGTAGCCCCCCACGGGGGCCCCGTACTCCAGTGCAAAGGACCACCCGCCGCTCCGACCGACGCGTGCCACGCTGGCCGCGCCATAGTCCTCGCTCTGGCCGGACCAGGCCATCGTGCGCGCCTGTGCTTCCGTGAGCGGCCTTGCCACGGGGGAGGCTTCCCTCGCACTCAGGCGCTGAGCAAGCTCATCCGGGTCCATGTTGCGTGCGAAGACGACGGTGAAATCCCATTCCTTCAGCTCCGCCAGCCACGCGATGTCCTCTGTCATGACAACTCCCCAGCTCTTCCGACGACGGCTCGGGGACGGTACCCACTGGCACTGACATCGAGCTGGGGCAGGGGTCCGTAATGGTGGCGATCGTGGCCACGGCCACCAGAGCGAGACGGAACTGCTGGCCCTCCTGCGTGAACTCGACGACCCCGAGCGTCTGGAGTGGCCGCTGAACTACGACCGCGCCGCGGTCAGCCTCGCGTTCGCCGGGCTGGTGCGCCGGCTCGAGACGGACTTCGGGGCCGAGTGCGAGTTCGAGCAGGACACGCAGGACTCCAGTGAGTACGGGCGTGTCCGCGTGCCGGCCGAGGCGACGATCCGCGGGACGCGGATCGTGGTCTGCGTGAGCAAGTTCGGCTCCCTCGCTGAGGTCTGCGCCGACAACCCGGGGCCTACTTCGGCACGGACGACGCTCGAGAGGAAGGGGCACTGGACCTCGCCGACCTCGCCACCGTGGAGCGGGCGCTGACCGAACTCGGCTTCGTAAGCGTCCCCGAGGAACTGCTGGAAAGCGACTACGAGGGCCCCAGCGCGCTGGGGCCCTTCTCCGCACGGCCCACTTAGTGGACGCGGTTCTTCGGCTTTATGTGATCCGCCTGCCCGGCGGCCTCGCAGCAAGATCCGAAGGAGACGGCCTCGGCCTGAAGCCTCACAGAGCCAACGTGATCAGGACACAACACCACCGCACGGCCTCTGCGCAACCGAACCTCTCGGTGCGACAGAAGCTACTTACGCGTCGGAGTGCTCCGGCAGGGTGAGCCAGTCCGACCAGGAGATCTCTCGGCCGAGGAAGCGCGGCTGCTCGAACGGCCAGTCGGCGGCGATCCACTGCGGCACCAGCTCATCGAGGGCCTGCTCGACCTTGCTGCCCACCAGCTCGTCCACCACCCACCAGCAGATCTCGCCGTCCGCGCCGGCCCTCTCCGGTGGGTCGATGTAGACGCAGCCGAGCAGAGCTGTCTCCGCCGAGTCGAACAGCGCATAGTTGAAAGACTGGTGTGCGGCGATCTCCTTCTCGTGCCGCAACAGGTCGGCTTGGTCACCCTCGTAGGTCATGGTGGCCGCAGGCCAGCCCCAGGCCGGGCCGAAGATGGTCCACAGCCGCTCGCGCGAACCCATCACAGCCGGATAGTCGAGCGGGGTGTCCGCCTCCCGGATCGGCCGCAGGTGATGACCACTGCCCGGCAGAGGTACCAGGACGGGATGGACGAAGTTATCGGGGAGCCAGCTCATAGCGCCCGACCGTAGCAGCGCGCGGCCCTCCGTTCCTTTGGGTTTTGCCCGCATACCGCCAGGACCGGCTCTCATACCGGGCAGTGCCCGCGATCACCCGATCGAGACGCCCGTTCGATCGACAGACTCCATGATCGGTCTATGTGTCCGGGCCCCTCGCTCACGCCTTCAGAGCCTCATCGAAGCGGGCGTACGCCTCCTCGTCGAAGAGCACGAACCGGACCTCGGTGACCGGAGGGAGCGCCGCCTCGCGGACCGTACGTACGGCGATCCGGGCCCCGTCGTCGAGCGGCCAACCGTAGATGCCCGTCGAGATCGCCGGAAAGGCAACCGTCCGGGCTTCCAGCTCCGACGCCACCCGCAGAGACTCCCGATAGCAGGAGGCCAGCAACGCAGAACGGTCCTCAGTGCGCGACCACACGGGGCCCACAGTATGAACAACGTGCTGCGCATGCAGCCGGCCGGCCGTCGTTGCCACCGCCTGCCCGGTCGACAGCCCCTTGCCGTACTGGGAGGCCCGCAGGTCGCGGCAGGCGGCGAGGATGTCGGGCCCGCCACGCCTGTGGATCGCGCCGTCCACCCCGCCGCCGCCGAGGAGTGAGGAGTTGGCGGCGTTGACCAGGACGTCGCAGTGCTGCTCGGTGATGTCCCCGTGTACGAGGGTGATCGTCGGTCGTGTCGTCATGCGGCCATAGTGCCGCCCGTCAGTATGGGATGCGGCCCACGGCCGAAGGTGCACGCGATGAACGCCCGTGCGCGCCACCGCGGACGCCCCCAATGACCGCGGCGCCCGCCCAGCCCCGGCCCGCCGCCGCGTCTGGCGGGGCGGCCTCGGCCTCCCCGCACTCACCGAGCACGCCCAGGCCCTCGGCGGAACCCTCTCGGCGGGGCCGCACGGCGACGGCGGCTGGCAGCTCACCGCCGTCCTTCCTGCCACGCTCCCGAAGGAGTCTCCATGACGACGCCCCTCGGCCCGACCCGCATCCTGATCGCCGACGACCAGGCGGACGTACGCAGCGGCTTCCGCCTGATCCTTGGCTCGCAGCCCGACATGACCGTGGTCGGCGAGGCGGCGGACGGCCTCACCGCCGTCCAGCTCGCCCGCACCCTGAGCCCGGACCTGGTCCTCGCCGACATCCGCATGCCGGTCCTGAACGGCCTTGAACTCACCCGACGCCTCGCCGGCCCGGACGTACCCAACCCGATGCGGGTCCTCGTCGTCACCACCTTCGACCACGACGCCTACGTACGCACGGCACTGCACGACGGCGCCTGCGGGTTCCTGCTCAAGCGCTCGGGCCCCGGGCTGCTGATCGAGGGTGTCAGAGCGGCGATGGCCGGGGACATCCTCATCAGCCCTCAGATCACGGTCCGCCTGCTCCAGACCCTCGCCCCTGCCCCCGCCCCCGCAACGCCCACGGCTCTGTCGCCTCTCACCGCCCGGGAGCAGGAGATTGCCCGGCTGGTCGCCGAGGGCCTCACCAACGCCGAGATCGGCGAGAAACTCTTCATCTCAGCGGGCACGGCCAAGACCCACATCGCGAACATCCAGGCGAAGCTGAAGGCCCGCAACCGGGTGGGCATCGCCGCCTGGGCCTGGGAAACGGTCTGGCCGGCCCAGTCCCACACATTCCACCGGCATGCGGCGGACGGTAGCCACTCTCCGCCGGTGGTCGAGGATCCTGCGCAGAACCCCGGCACCAGGCCGATCACCTGCGCCGGACGACCAAGATCAACTCGCATCCGGTGCGGTTTTCTCGCATTGGATGCGAGCCATGGAGAGTGGTGGGCAGTGAGGTTCAAGGGACCGTCCCGGGGGCAGCGAGACTGCACCTTACAGACGGCATCGCACTGCTGCGGCCGGCGGAACAGGTCTTCTCCGCGATGCTGCGCGGATTCGCCGATCAGCAGCTCGCACGGAACCTGACCCGCGCGACTGTCGAAGGCCGGAGAACACGGTGAAGGCGTTCACCGCCTACGCGAAGAGGCACCTGGAGCTGATACACCGCCGGAGACCACTGACGGTCACCGCACGCACCCGGGGCTGCCGAAACCGCTCGCGGTTGGCAGCCACCGGCGCGATGCTGTCACGATGCCTGCAGAGACCGCTTACCACGACGAAGTCGGCGACTACTTCGCAAGGAACGCCGACACCAGCCCCTACAACGCACACACCGACCGGCCGGCGATGCTCGCGCTGGCGGGGGATGTTGCCGGGCTGAAGATTCTCGATGTCGGCTGCGGGGCCGGGCACTACGCGGCCGAACTCCTCGCGGGTGGTGCCGAGGTAGTCGGAATCGACGGCAGCGCAACTCTGCTGAGTCACGCGCGGGAGCGATTGGGTGACCGGGCCGAACTGCGGATGCACGACGCGGAGAAGCCGCTTGACTTCATCGACGACGCGTCGTTCGACGGAGTCGTATGCGCACTGATGCTCCACCACATCGCCGATCGGCCTCGTCTCCTCGGCGATCTACGACGCGTCCTGCGTCCCGGGGGATGGCTGCTGGTCTCGACGACCCACCCGACGGCTGACTGGCGGAAATTCGGTGGCTCGTACTACGCCGAGGACTGGGTTGACCTCCCACTCGCCGGGGGGCCGTTGGCAGTCCACTACCAGCGCATGCCGCTGGAAACGTTCCTGAACGAGCTGCTGGTCGCCGGATTCATGCTTGAAAAACTCATCGAGCCTCGCCCGACGCCGGGCCTGAGAGAACTCGACGAAACGGCCTACAACAAGCTCCACCAGGCTCCGTGCTTCCTTGCTGTCAGGCTTCTGCGACCCTGACAGGGCGTTAAGTCCGTTTCTGGTAGCGGCCGCGTCCGGGCTGTTCGAGGAGTCCCTGGCGGACGAGTCTTCCCAGGCGGGAACGGGTGAC
>NZ_JBIWKD010000032.1:0-34852 GCF_044765485.1 Streptomyces sp. NPDC102451
ACCACCACCAACCCCGCACCCTCACCCCAACCCGTCCCATCAGCCGACTCCGCAAACGCCTTACACCGACCATCAACCGACAACCCACGCTGCCGAGAGAACTCGACGAGCATGCCGGGCGAGGACATCACCGTGACACCACCGGCCACCGCGAGCCCACACTCACCACTACGCACCGCCCGCACCGCCTGATGCAACGCCACCAACGACGACGAACACGCCGTATCCACCGTCACCGCCGGCCCCTCCAGACCCAGGAAATACGCCAACCGACCAGAAATGACACTCCCGGAGTTGCCGGTGAGCACATATCCGTCGACCCCACCGTGCGGGGTGTCGAGCCGCGGGCCGTAGTCGCCCGCCATGGCGCCGATGAACACGCCTGTATTGCTGCCGCGCAGCAAACCGGGCTCGATACCGGCGTTCTCCAACGTCTCCCAGGCGGTCTCCAGAAGCAGCCGCTGCTGAGGATCCATGGCCAATGCCTCGCGCGGCGACACCCCGAAGAACCCGGCGTCGAAACCGGCGACGTCGTCGAGGAACCCGCCCTGCCGTACGTACGTCCGCCCGGAGGTCTCCGGGTCCGGGTCGAACAGGTTGTCCAGATCCCAGCCACGGTCACGAGGCAGCCCGGACACGGCATCCCGACCCGAACTCACCAGCTCCCACAGCTCCTCCGGCGACGACACACCCCCCGGATAACGGCAGCCCATCCCCACGACGACGACCGGATCGTCGGCGTCGCCGTCACGCGGGGCCGGGACGCCCGGCGCGCCCTCCGCGTAGCCGTGCCCGGTGAGCTCCGCGTGCAGGAACGCCGCGAACCCATCGGGGGTGGGGTGGTCGAACACCAGCGATCCGGACAGGGCCAGACCCAGTTCCGAGGACAGCCCGACGCACAGCTCGACCGCGGTGAGCGACGTCAGGCCGAGGTCCTTGAACGACGTCAGGGGCCTCATGTCGGCCGCGTCGTACCCGAGGACGGCCGCGAGGTGGGTGCGCACCAGAGCGAGCAGGCTCTCGCGGTCATGGGCCCGGGCCGGCTCCGCGGCGGGCGCGGCCTCGCGCGCCTCGCCGATCCAGTGCCGGCGGCGCTGGAAGGCGTACGTAGGCAGCGCGACCCTGCGACCGCCGTCCAGCAGCGGCGTCCAGTCCACTGGCGCCCCCGTGACATGCAGGGTGCCGAGCGCCCTGAGCAGGGTGCGGACCTCCGCCTGCCCGCCGCGCAGCGGGGCCACCGCCGCCGGTGGCTGCTCGGCGAGGGTCTCCCGGGCCATGCCTGCGAGCACGGGGTCGGGGCCGAGTTCGAGGTAGCGGGAGACGCCCGCGTCGTGCAGGGCGCGGATGCCGTCGGCGAAGCGGACGGTGCCCCGGATCTGACGTGCCCAGTAGCCGACGTCGGTCAGTTCGTCCGTGGTGGCGGGACGGCCCGTGAGGTTCGAGACGACGGGGATCCGGGGGGCGTGAAAGGTCAGCCCGCGAATGGCGTCGGCGAACTCGTCCAGGACTCCGTCGAGATGGTGGGAGTGGAACGCGTGGCTGACGTTCAGCCGCTTGGTCTTCACCCCTGCGGCGCGGAAGGCCTCCGCGGTCGCGAGCACCGGACCGGCGTCCCCGGAAATCACCACCGAGCGGGGCCCGTTGACGGCGGCGATGCTCACTCCCGCCGAGGGCAGCAACGCCCGTACGTGGCCCTCGTCGCCGTTGACCGCCACCATCGCCCCACCGGACGGGGCAGCCTGCATCAGCCGTCCGCGCGCCTCGACGAGCGTGCAGGCGTCGGAGAGCGAGAGCACCCCCGCGACGTGTGCGGCCGTGACCTCACCGATCGAATGGCCTATCAGGTGCGTCGGACGCACCCCGAACGACTCCATCAGCCTGAACAGCGCCGCCTCCAGCGCGAACAGCGCGGCCTGCGTGTACCGGGTGCGGCCGAGCAGGTCCGCATCGGACCACACGATCTCCCGCAGCTCGCCGCCCAGCGACGGATCCAGCTCCGCGCACACCGCGTCGAAGGCCGTGGCGAACACCGGGAAGCGCGCGTACAGCTCCCGTCCCATGCCGGTCCGTTGTGCGCCCTGCCCGGTGAACATGAAGGCCGTCCCGCCCTCGGCGACCGCACCGGAGACGACGTTCGGCGCCGGCTGGTTCGCCGCCAGCGCGGCCAGTCCCGCGCTCAGCTCGGCCGCGTCGTCGCCGACGACGACGGCGCGGTGCGGCAGCGCCGCACGGGTGGTCGCCAGCGAGAACCCGAGATCGAGCGCGTCCGGGCCCTCCTGTGCGGCGACGTGCCCGGCCAGCCGTTCGGCCTGGGCCCGCAGGGCCCGCTCGGTGCCGCCGGACACGAGCCAGGGAACGGTGCCCGCCCGCGCGCCGTGGATCTCCGCGGCCGGGGACGGATCCGGGGCCTGCGCGAGCACCAGATGGCAGTTCGTGCCTCCCATCCCGAACGACGACACACCGGCCACCCGCGGCCCGTCGCCGGGCCAGTCGCGCAGCCCGGTGGCGACCTCGATGCCCCGCTCGGCGAGCGGGATGTCCTCCGCCGGGGCAGCGAAGTTCAGGCTCGCCGGCACCTGGCCGCGCTGCGTGGCCAGGGCCGCCTTGATGAGGCCGACGACCCCGGCCGCCCCCTCCGCGTGCCCCACGTTGGTCTTCGCCGACCCGACCACCAGCGGCCGGCCCCGGTCGGCGAACACAGCGGCCAGTGCCGCCGATTCCACGCGGTCCCCCACCGGGGTGCCGGTGCCGTGCAGCTCCACGTACCCGATCTCGGAGGGGCTCGTCGCCGCGTCGGTGAGGGCCGCCCGCAGCACGTCCTCCTGCCCCGCCCGGCTCGGCGTGGTGAGCTGCTCGCCGCCGCCGTCGTTGTTCACCGCGCCGCCGCGGATCACGCACACCACGTCGTGGCCGTACGCGTGGGCGTCCGCCAGAGGCATGAGCACCACCAGGCCGGCGCCCTCGCCGCGCACGTAGCCGTTGGCGCGCGTGTCGAACGTGTAGCAGCGGCCGTCCGGCGACAACGCTCCGAACTCGCTCGCGGCCGTCGTCGACTCCGGAGAGAGGATCAGGTTGACCCCACCCGCGAGCGCCCACGCCGACTCACCGCACCGCACGCTCTCGTACGCCTGGTGCACGGCGATCAGAGCGGAGGACTGTGCCGAGTCCACGACCACGCTGGGGCCGGACAGCCCCAGGAAGAAGGAAATACGATTCGCGAGGACGGCACGCTGGAGCGAGGACAGAGTGAAGCTGTCGATGGCGTCCGCGCCCTGGTCACGCACCAGACCGGCGTAGTCGTCGCCCATCGCTCCGAGGAACACTCCGCCCCGGCTGCCCCGCACCGCCGACGGGTCGATTCCCGCGTGTTCGAGCGCCTCCCAGGCCAGTTCCAGCATCAGGCGCTGCCGCGGGTCCATCGCTGCGGCCTCGCGTGGCGACACCCCGAAGAAGCCCGCGTCGAAGTCCGCGACGCCGTCGATCAGCCCGGCCCGGGTCACCCGCGTGCCGACGTGGACGGTACGGTCTGCGGGGACCTCGCCGACCGCCTCCCGTCCGGCCGCAAGCAGGTCCCAGTACTCCTCGGGGGAGTTCGCACCCGGAAGGCGGCACGACAGACCGACCACCGCGACGACGCCCTGACCACTCGTTTTCACGAAGTTCTCTGTCATGACAGCGGAATCTCACTCTGCTCTCGGGGAGGGTGGGACGGGCCGGTGCCGCCGCTCGCAAACCTCTCGTCCACGGGACGCGACGAAGGTTGTAGAGGACACGATCCGACACGGTCACCGGGGTGGGACCTTCGCCTCAGAGCATTGCCTGCCCGGCAAAGGGATCGGCAGAGTCTGGGTCGAGGCCCGACCCGACGATCACTCTGTGGAGGCATCCGCCCGTGTTGCGATTCCAGGTACTCGGCCGCCTAACCGTCACCAACGACCTGGGTGACTGCACGCCAACCGCACCTATGGCGCGGCGGGTTCTGGCGCAGCTGCTCCTGTGCTCGAACAACATCGTCATGCTCGACGCGATCATCGATGAGCTATGGGGTGACAGACCGCCGAAGAGCGCCGTCCCCACCGCGCAGACGTACATCTACCAGCTGCGGCGTCAGTTCGAACCGTGGGTGCCGGAGGGTACGGTCGAGCAGGTGCTCGCCACCTGCGGCACCGGCTACACGCTCCGGGTGGACCCCGACCAGCTCGACCTCGGGGAGTTCCTCCGGCTGGCCAAGCAGGGGCGCACCGCGCTCTCCACCGGCGATCCGGCCGCGGCCGAACGGTTGCTGCGACAGGCTCTCGATCTCTGGTCGGGACCGGCGCTCGCCGATGTGACCGCCGGTCCGTCGATCCAGGCGCACGTCGTCCACCTCACGGAGCAGCGGGCGCATGCCGTCGAACTGCGCATCCAGGCCGACGCGATGCTGGGACGGCACCGGGAACTGGTCGGGGAGCTGAAGGCCATGCTGCTGGCCGACCCGCTCAACGAGTGGTACCACGCCCAGCTGATCAAGGCGTTGGCATCCAGTGGCAGGCGGAACGAGTCACTGGTCGCCTACCAGCACCTGCGGCGGACGTTGTCGGCCGAACTCGGCCTCGAACCCTCGGGGATGCTGCGGGAACTCCATCAGGAGGTGCTGGCCGGACGCGACTCCTGGTCGGACTGGGGGGTGTCGGGGAGGCCCCTGGCGGAACAGCTCACCCGGTAGGCACCGCCCTCGGAAGGCCACCGGCGACGGGTCGAGGACCGCCGCGAGGCGATCCTCGACCGCACCGGTGCCGTCCTACCGGTTGTGCAGGAGCCGGCCGCCGTCGACGACCAGGGTGTGCCCGGTGATCCAGGACGCCTCGTCCGACAGCAGGAAGGCAACGGCGGCGCCCACGTCGGCGGGTCGGCCGAGTCGCCTCAGCGGGATGGAGCCGATGACCTTGTCCTCCCGGCCTTCGACATTCGCCCGGGTGAAGTCGGTGAGCACCGTGCCCGACGCGACGCCGTTCACCCGGACCGTGGGCGCGAGCTCGTTCGCCATCTGCCGGGTGAAGTGGTTGAGCGCCGCCTTGGCCGTCCCGTAGGCGGTGCCGTCGGGGACGGCGAGTTCGCCGGCGATCGAGGAGATGTTGACGACGGCGCCGCCGTGCTCGCCGAGCCAGCCGTGCCAGGCCGTCTGGACCCAGGTCAGGGCGGACACCAGGTTGATGTCGACGGTGCGCCGGTAGGAGGCCGCATCGACATCGACCAGACGGCGGGCCGTCCGCTCCGTACCGCCGACGTTGTTGACCAGCAGATCGAGCGATCCGAACCGGTCGACGGCGGTCTCCACCGCGATCCGCTGATGCTCCGTGTCGTGGGCGTCACCGGCGACCGCGACGGCGCGTTCCTCGCCGAGTTCGGCGGCCGCCTTGCGCAGCTCGTCCTCATTGCGTGAAGTGATCACGACGTTCGCGCCCCGCTCCACCAACGCGGTGGCGATGCCGAAGCCGAGACCGGTCCGACCGCCCGTCACCAGCGCGGTCCTGCCCGTTAAACGTGCCACAGTCTGCGTACCTTCCCTTGGTCTGCGCCTGGTTCCGGCACCTTGTCAGCCGGCGGTGATACCACCGGGGGTGTCACCCGGCACGGGCGATGAGCCCGATGGAAACCGCCTTGTTGACCGCTTCGAGCCGGGAGCGAGCGCCCAACTTCGAGAAGATGGTGCCCAGGTGGCGCTTCACTGTTCCCTCGGCGATGGTCAGTCGCCGCGAGATCTGCCGGTTACTCATGGCCTTGCTCACCAGGGTCAGGATTTCCCTCTCGCGGCTGGTGAGCATGTCCGTGCAGTTCGCCGTCGAGGCGATGTGCGTCAGCGCCTCGACGGATACGTGGAGCACGATGCGGAGATTGTCCGCGCACACCGCGCGGATACTGGACACCAGGTCATTCCGGCTCGCAGATTTGTTCAGATAGCCCCGGACGCCGAAGTCGAGCAATTGACGCACCATCGCCGGATCGTCGGGTGTGCTGACGATCAGGATTCTCGCCTTCGGCGAGGCGGAGCGGATGGCGTGCACCGTTTCGGCTACCGACTCGTGAGGAATGTCCCCGTCGAGCAGCACGACGTCGGGCTGTTCGATCTCGCAGTGCGCGATGCCTGCGGCACCGCTGGCGGCGATGCCGACGACGACCATGTCCGGTTCCACGTTGAGCGTCTCGCACACCACCTCGCGCAGCAGCGCGTGGTCGTCGATCAGTACGATCCGCAACCGGCCGGCGCGGTCAGGCTGCATGCCGCGCCCCCGGATCGGGCAGCGGTTCCCGCGACGGCGCCGGAAGGCCCACCGATCTGTGCGCGGAAAATCTTGCGGGCTCCGTCATGGAGCCGACGCCGATAGAACCTGCCGTTTTCCATTCAAGCCTCCGCTTGAAATTATGGATTGCGAAATTGGCATGTCGTATTACCGCTAAGGCTTTTGCCGCAACAGCTGCCATAACTCCCCCATTTTCGCTGGCGCACGGCATACCGTAACCCGGGGCTCCACTTCCCAACAAGATCGAATCGAGCCGTTTTAACCTTTCTTGGTAAAGGGGTGCAGGGGCGGCAAGCCCGGGAGTTACCCCACTGCTTCGGTTCACGGCTGTTCAACAGGCCGGAACCACCGTGCGGCACCGGAGGGGGAGTCGACGAAACGGGACCTCGGAAGGGCGCAGGGCGAGCTGTCCCATTTCGACCTGATACGACCGTTGAAGCCGGTACGTCCGGGGGCTGAGCCAGGACGCGCGCCACGGCGGCCGGCCCCGTCGGAGCTCCTGGAGCCGCTCTTTCGACGCCGCCTGTTTCCCGCGGTTCGCTTTTATTCGGGAACCCGCACCACGGTCGTGTACGTGTGGTTGGTCACCATCTCGAATTCCGGGTCCAGGAGTTTCTCCCGGATTACGGAGAGATCGGCCTCGGTCAGAGATGTCTGACTCAGCAGGAAATTCTCCAGCATGCTGCTGTGCAGCCGGGCGAGCCGGGCCGTCGGCGCCATGCCCTCCCCCGGCGCCCGGAAGTCGCGCACCGTGATGTCGCGATAGCCGGCGGCGGACAGAACGTCCGGCGTGCGCGCCGCCCATTCGAAATCCATACCTGTTTCTCCGGCGAGTTTGTGCACGCCGTCGTGGTATTCCTGGAAGATGCGTGCCGTGTACGCGTCGACCGGGGACTTGATGATGCCCTCCTCGGCACAACCGCAGTACCAGTCGGTGAGCACCAGCGCACCGCCCGGCCGGAGATGTGCGGCCAGCCTCGCCGCGACCGCCTCCTTGTCGGCCACGTGCATCAGCACCAGTCGCGCGTGGATGAGGTCGAACTCGGGCTCGGGCCACGGGTCCTCGCTGAGGTCGTGGCGGATCGCCTCGATGCGCGGATGGCGGGGTACGTGCTGCGGCTTGAGGTCGCTGGCCACCACGCGTCCGGACGTCCCCACCCTGGCGGCCAGCCAGCGGGCGACGGAGCCGTCCCCGGCGCCCACCTCCCAGCAGCGCCACCCGTGCCCGACACGTACCACCTCCCCCAGGGTGCGGAAGGTCTCCCGGTTGAGGATCTCGGAGAGCAGGCCGAGCTGCTCGGGTGCTTCTGGCGCGCCGTTGTCGAAGCGTTGCTCGTGCTCTGTGCTGTACATGGTGATCTCCTTGGTGAGCCGTCCATGCCGCCGGGCCTCGGCTAGAGCGACGCGGGCAGCAGCTCGTTGACCAGTTCGACGAACTGCTTCGGCGTCGCGGTCTTCCCCGCCCTCTCATCCTCGGGCACGGAGATGCCGAGCTCGCGCTCGACCAGGAGCGTCACCTCCACCATCGCGACCGAGTCGTAGCCCATGTCCGTGAACGTGATGTCGCCGATCTCGCCGTCCAGGTCGAATCCCTCGTCCTCACCGGCCGCCTCGCGTATGTGCCTGACCAGGTCCATCTGGGTGAAAGTCGCCATTGTCGATCCCTTCGTCTCGTGCCGTCGAAACCAACATCGCGGGGGTGCTTCGACACCCGGTCGAGTTCCGGTCGACGGAGACACCCGCATGCGGGCCCCGGCCGTCGGCACGCGTTGACCGCGGCAAGGCCTCGCCTGGGCCTCGAACAAGCCTCCGCCGGACATGACGACCATGACCGGACAGGGGAGAACCCGAGGCAATCCGATCCGTGGGAGGAAGAAGATGAGCGACGGACTCTATATCGCCGCCGCGAGTTCGTGGCTGCCCGAGCGGCTGACACTGGACGAGGCCGAGCGGTTGGACCTCGCCGACCGGGCAAGGGTCTGGAACACCGGAATCGAGTCGGTGTGCGTCTCGCCGGACACATCGGCACCGGAGATGGCGGTGCTTGCGGCACGGGACGCCCTCGGGCGCGCCGAAGTCAGGTCGGAACAACTGGACTTGCTGCTGCACGCCTGCGCGTACCACCAAGGTCATGACATGTGGCCGGCGGCCTCGTACGTCCAGCGCTTCTGCGGCGGTGGCTCCTGCCCGGCTGTCGAGGTCCGCCAGATGTCCAACGGCGGCATGATCGCCCTGGAACTCGCGGCCGGCCATCTGCGCGCGTACGACGGCTCGACGGCCCTGGTCACCACGGCCGACCGGTTCAGCCTGCCCGGCTTCGACCGGTGGCGCAGCGACCCGAGCACCATCTGCGGTGACGGCGGCACGGCGGTGGTGCTGTCCAGCCGCACCGGATTCGCCCGGCTCCGCGGACTCGTCACGGTCTCGGATTCCGCACTGGAGCACGGCAGCCGGGGCGAGCGGTTCAGCGACGCGCCGTTGGCCGCGCAGGTGCCGATCGACCTGAACAGCGACTCCCTGGTGCGCGAGTTGGGTGTGGAGACCCTGCTCAACCGCATCGAAGCGGGTCAGCGGGAGGCGTTCGACCGGGCCTGTGCCCAGGCGGACGTCAAACTCAGCGACATCGACCGCTACGTGCTGCCGAATCTGGGCCGGACCCGGATGCGGGCACAGTACTTCGACCCGTTCGGCATAGATCCGCAGCGCTCGACCTGGGCCTGGGGCCGGCAGGTCGGACATCTCGGCGCGGGCGACCAGTTCGCCGGGCTGGCCCATCTCGTCACCGAGGGCGAACTGCAGCCGGGGCAGACGTGTCTGCTGGCAGGCGTCGGTGCCGGCTTCACCTGGACGGCGGGCGTCCTGGAGATCATCGCCAAGCCGTGAACCGGGCGATGCCGGGTCGAGGCGTCCGCGTCACCACCGGGCGCCTCTTCCGGTGGTGACGCCGCCTTCAACTCATGCCGCCTTCAGCACCATCGCGGAGTTGATGCCGTCGCTGCGGGCCAGCACCAGAGCGGTGGACACGGCCGTCTCCCTCGGCTCGCCGAGCACCAGGTCGAGCTGGTCGGACCGGACGGGGTCGGTCACATTGATCAGGGGCGGGATGACGCCGTGCCGCATGCTCAACGACACCGTGGCCACATCGAGCGCCGGGCCACCGGAGTACAGCCGGCCGGTCATCGTCTTCGGCGCGGTCACCGGAACGGCCCCTGGACCGAACACCCCGGTGACGGCGGCCGCCTCCGCGCGGTCGAGCTCGCCGACCCCGGCCGCGTCCGCGAACACGACGTCGATCTCGGCGGGCGTCACACCGGCGTCCGCCAGCGCGGACTCGATCGCCCGGCGCAACCCGGGCTCCCGTCCGGAACCGGGCCGCGGGTCGAAGGTGGTGGCGTACCCGGCGATCTCGCTGTACGGCCGGGCGCCTCGGCTGCTCGCGTGTCCGGCTTCCTCGACGACGACCATGGCGCCGCCTTCTCCCGGTACGTAGCCGGACGCGGCCGTGTCGAACGGCAGGTAGGCCTGCGTCCGGTCGGTGGCCGTGCTCAGCCGGCCGGTGGTCAGCTCGATCGTCCACCCGAGCGGACACATCGCGCTCTCCACCGCACCGCACATCACCACCGGCAGGCCGTCGGCAACATACCGGCGGGCCTGTGCGATGGCGTCCAGACCGCTGGTGTTCCCGGTCAGGACACCGCCGGGACCGTGCCACCCGTGCCGGATGGAGATCTGTCCCGTGTTCACGGCGTAGAACCAGGAGAACGAGAGATAGGCACTCACGTGTTCGCTGCCGCGGCTCCAGAGCTTCTCCAGCTCGCGCTGGCTGTATTCGAGCCCGCCCGCCGAGAGACCGGTGACGATGCCGACCTGATCCTCCGGGAGGGCGGCCGGATCGAGGGCGGAGTCGCGGACCGCGGCGTCCGCCGCGATCAGTACCAGCCGGGTGGTCTGGTCGGTCTGCGGCACCAGACGGCCGGGGATGTGCGCGCGTACGTCGTAGTCGGGCACCTCACCCGCCAGCGTGGCGGGGTACTGCTCCGGGTCGAACCGGGTGACCCGGTCGATGCCTCCCCGCCCGTGGAGTACGGCGTCCCAGTACTCGTCGGCGTCGAACCCGTTCGGCGCGACCACCCCGAGACCGGTGATCACCGCCCGGGGGCGCTCCGGCCTCGTACCGTTGCCACTCTCCGCGACTTCCCTACTCATCGGATCCTCCCTTGGTCAGCACCATGGCGCTCTGGAACCCGCCGAACCCGCTGCCGACCTTGAGCACCGTCCGCACATCCGCCTGCCGGGCTGTCAGAGGCACGTAGTCGAGGCCCAGTTCCGGGTCGGGTTCGTGCAGGTTGGCCGTCGGCGGGATCAGTCCGGCGTCGATGGCCAGCGCGCATGCCGCGATCTCGATCGAGCCGATCGCGCCCAGCGAGTGCCCGATCATGGACTTGATCGAGCTGACCGGCGTCCGGTAGGCATGGTCGCCGAGCGTGCGCTTGAACGCGTCGGTCTCGTGCGCGTCGTTCTGTTTCGTACCCGAACCGTGCGCGTTGACGTAGTCGACCTGCTCGGGCACACGCCCGGCCATCCGCAGCGCCACCTCGATGGCCTTGGCCAGTTCGGGGCCCTCGGTCCTGAGTCCGGTCATGTGGTACGCGTTGGCACGCACGTCCCATCCGCCGATCTCGGCGTAGACGCGCGCGCCGCGCTCCCTGGCGTGGTTCAGCTCCTCCAGCACCAGCATCGCGCTGCCTTCGGCGAGCACGAAGCCGTTCCTGGTGCGGTCGAACGGCCGTGACGCGGTGGCCGGTTCGTCGCAACGGGGCGTCGTCGCCTTGATCGCGTCGAAGCAGGCGACGCAGATCGGCGAGAGGGACGCGTCCGAGCCGCCCGCCAGCATCACGTCGGCGGCGCCCTCGCGGATCAGCCGCGCAGCGTGGGACACCGACTCGATGCCGGCGGTGCATCCCGTGGACACCAGCGACACGGGGCCTTCCGCCCCGGCCGTCCAGGCCACGTCCGCGGCGATCGACGTCGGGACGAGGTAGTTGTACATGTGCGGCACCGCGTACTCGTGGTCGAGGAGCCACTGGCGGCCGCCGTCGGAGAGGACGTTGTACTCCCGGTCCAGACTCATCGTGCCGCCGATGGCGCTGCCGACGCTGACCCCGCAGCGATACGGGTCCGTAGCGGCCGGGTCGAGGCCGGCGTCCGCGACCGCTTCCCTGGTCGCGGCGACGGCGAGCTGCGCGCTGCGGTCCATGCGCCGGATCTCCTGTGCGGAGAAGCCCTCCGCGACCGGGTCGAAGTCGCACTCACCGGCGATCCGGGAGCGGAACCCGGACGCGTCGAACAGCGAGATGGTGCGTATGGCGGAGGTGCCGGACGAGATCAGGCCCCAGAACTCCTTGGCGTTCGCGCCGCCCGGGGCGCGAACGCCGATACCGGTGATGGCGATCCGGCGGTTCATCGTGCCCTCACCGCTCGCGCGCTGACTGCTGTATTCGGCATATGGGTCTCTTTCCTGATATCGGTCCGTGGCAAGTGAACGGAATCGTGGATCCCGGGGTCAGGCATCGAAGGTGACCGGCAGGGCTTCCAGTCCGCGGACCGTGAGGCTCCGCTGCCATCGCAACTGCTCCGGCGGTACGGACAGTGCGAGGCCGGGCAGCTGGCGCAGCAGCCCGTCGAACGCGATCCGGCCCTCCAGCCGGGCCAGAGGGGCCCCGAGGCAGAAGTGCGCACCGCGCCCGAAGGCCACGTGCGCGGTGTCCGCGCGGGTGACGTCGAAGTCGTCCGGTGCCGAGAACTTCGCCCCGTCCCGGTTGGCCGATGCCAGGGACAGGAGCACCGGGTGCCCCTTCTCGATGCGGGTGCCCGCCACCTCGATGGGTTCGAGCGGGAACCGCCACGTCGACGTCTCGAACGACCCGTCGTACCGCAGCATCTCCTCCAGCGCCGAGTCCACCAGTTCCGGTCGCTCCCGGAGCAGGGCGAGTTGGCCGGGGTGGCGCAGCAGGGCCAGGGTGCCGTTGCCGATCAGATTGACCGTCGTCTCGAAGCCGCCGACCAGCAGCAGGGACATCATGGACAGCAACTCGGCCTCGTTCAGCCGGTCGTCGTCGTCCCGGGCGGCGATCAGCGCGTCGACCAGTCCGTCGGCCGGGTCCTGCCGGCGCTTCTCGACCAGGCGCGTCAGATATTCGAGGAGGTCGCGCAGTCCTACGGGCCGCGCCTCACCACGGCCGGCCTGGGCGGAGTCGGTGTTCGTCCAGCGCCGGAAGTCCTTCGTCCACTGGCGGAACACGTCCTGGTCGGCCTTGGGCACTCCCAGCAGTTCACAGATCACCGTGATCGCCAGCGGGAACGCGAACTCGCCGATCAGCTCGGCCTGCCCACGCGGCGCGATCGTGTCGAGGAGCCCGTCCGTGATGTGCTGCACCTGTTGGCGCAGACCCTCGACGCGGCGGGCGGTGAAGGCGGTCGAGACCAGCCGGCGCAGCCGCGTGTGTTCGGGCGCGTCCGTGGTCAGCAGGTGTGTCCCGAGCCCGGTCCGGTCCTCCAGCGGCCTCCCCTTGCCCGCCTCCTGCCAGTCGAGCGGTGCGTTGCGCGGGTCCTTGCTCATCCGGGGATCGGAGAGCAGCTTCCGTACGTCCTCGTACCGGGTCACCAGCAGCCCGTAGAGGCCGCGGCCCTCCAGGACCTGCCGGACCGGTTCCTCCGCACGTAACCACGCGTACTCGGGATAGGGATCAGCGCCGAAATCCATCCTCCGCCTCCTCTGCCTCGGTGTTCGGTCCGGTGGTCGGGGGACCACACGGCGCCGATGCTCGCGGCTGCGGTTCGAGGCGAGTTCGTGTGTGGTTCGACCCGAGGCGCAGGGCGTACGGAGGCTGCCCGGGGCCGCTCCCTGCGCCGGGACGGCACGCGGCCGGCACCGGCCGTGCCGGTGCCGGCCGCGTGCCGGCCGCGTGCCGGGGGTACGGGTCCGCGTCAGGCCTTCGGCCGGCACAGGATCCGGTCGAGGACGGCACGCAGATGCTCTGTGCCGGTCTCCACGGCGTCCCCTGCGGTGGCCGTACGCCAGCCGACGAAACCGTCCGGGCGGACGAGCACGGCACCGTCCTCCTTGATACCGGCGGCCTCGGCCCACCCTTCGACCGCGTGCGCCGTGATCCCCAGGTCCCGTGCCGCCTCGAGCCAGTGGTCGGCCGCGGTCCCGGTGATCAGGGTGAATCCGTCGACGAGGTCGACCGTGGACCGTCCGTCCGGAAGCCAGCGGTGCGGCAGACGGCTGCCCGGGGCGCCGTCCAGGACGAGGTTCTCCATGTCGGGGAGCGGCTCGGGGTCGACCACCGCGCCGGAGTCGTACCGGTAGCCGATGACGGGGATCATGATGCCCGCCATGCCCACGGCCGCCCGGTCGGCGGCCCGGCTCGCGTCGTTGTCCCAGTGCAGGTCGCGGTTCTCGGCGCGGAGCACGGTCTGTCGCATGGTGAACAGCGCGACCGGCCGGCGCTCGGCATCGTAGGTGTCGAGCAGCGCGTCACCGCCGGCGGCCAGCTTCCACGCCAGGTTGTGGCCGTCGGCGATACCCACGTTGAGTCCGAGACCGCCGACCGGGGGCACCACGTGTGCCGCGTCACCCACGAGGAAGACGTCGCCCTGCCTGAACCGGTCGGCGACCCGCGCCGTCGACGACCAGGGCAGCAGGCTGATGATCTCCGGCTCGATGTCACTGACGCCTGTGGCGTCCCTGATCTGCTGCTGGATGCGCTCGACAGGGGTCTCCGGGTCGCCGTTCGGGATGTGGAACACCCAGCGGCCGGTCTCGTCGACCTTGAGCAGGATCCCCGACGCCCGCTCGTTGCGCAGGAACGTCATGGACGTGGGCGGGGTGGGCAGTTCGGCGCGGAACAGCACGTTGAGCATGTGCGAACTGCTCAGCGGACCCGGACCGGTCACGCCTATGCCGAGCAGGTCCCGCATCCGGCTGCGTACTCCGTCGGCGGCGATCACGTAGTCCGCCGTGACGGTCCTGCCGTCCGCGGTGGTGACGCCGCCGTCCGTGACCGCGACCACCTCGCTGTCGAAGTCCACCTGGCCGCCGAGCTCCCGCAGCCGTGCCAGCGCGGCCCGGTCGACCCGGTCCTGCGGGCAGCTTCCCAGCTTCGCCGGGCCGATCTCCGGCGGCTCGAACTTGGCCGTGACGGTGGTCAGATCGGCCAGGCCGGTCCCCGTCATGAGACCCCGGACGAGGTGGTCCGTCTCGATGTCGATGCCGGCCTCCCGCAGGATCTCCGCCGACCGGTCGGTGATACCGAAGGCCCGGGGGTGGTCGTTGACCTGTGCCCGGCGCTCCAGCACGTGGACCGACACACCTTGACGGGCGAGGAAGACGGCGGTGCACAGCCCGACCGTGCCACCTCCGACGATCACTACACGCATGCTTGTCCCTCCGAGAATGAGAACAGCGATTTCCTCACGGGCATGTCGTCCGTGAAGGTTCCGAAGATTGCTCAAGGTTCCGAAGACTGCTCGCGCTCACCCGCCGCGCCCCCGGGCGGGCGACCGCGCGTACGGCACAGTCCGGCGCGGGCGAAGCGGCACGCCGAGAGCGGCACGAAGATCGGCAACAGCGGGCCCTTGTCCAGTCAACTGAGTGCGCCGTACGCACCTTAGTGGCGGACGCGTAGGATGACTGTCGTGTCGGACTCGAAACCAATCATCTGGATGCGACCGGAGAAGCCGGCGCGAGGCCCCGCGCCCTCGCACAGTCGCGGGCAGATCGCCGCGGTGGCGATCGACATCGCGGACTCCGAGGGCATCGAAGCCGCGTCGGTGCGCGCCATCGCCAAGCGGCTCGGCACCGGTGCGATGACCCTCTACCGCTACCTTCCGACCAAGGAAGACCTCTACACGGTGATGATCGACGAGGCGACCGGCTTCGAGCCGCAGGAGCCGACCGGCGATCTCCGTGCGGATCTGACGACCTTGGCGCGCCGCCGCCGGCAGATCTTCCTGCGGCACCCCTGGCTCGCCCCGCTCCTCGCCACCCGCCCGATCATGGGCCCCAACTTCATGCGCGGCATGGAACGCGATCTCGCCGTTCTCGCCGGCTGCGGTCTGGGTATGGACGACACGATCCACGTGCTCAACCTGATCCACTCCTGGGTCGGCGGCGCCGTGCAGGCCGAACTGACCGAGCGGGCCACGGCGAATCAGTCCGGCCTCGATCGCCACGCCTGGCGGCTGCGGATGGAGCCGTACCTCAAGTCCCTGCTGGAGACCGGTGAGTTCCCGCACCTGAGCCGGATGGTCCAGGCCTCCGAGATCGGGGAGGCGGACGAGCGGTTCGCGAACGGCCTGGCGATCATCCTGGACGGAATCGAAGCCCGCTTCCCGACAGCCACCGGCGAGGACGGATCGCGTGGGCCGGCCGACGGCACCGGCGGGGGTGCGCCGTCGGCGCGGCGCGCGAACGGTCAGGCGTCGGCCCGCAGTTCGACGACGGAGTAGCGGCCGGCGGGTGTGACCGTAGTGGTGTGCAGGCCGACGGTTCCCGCCAGTTCAGCCAGTTGCTCCAGGGTGTGCTGCCGGCCGCCGAAGTAGCCGAGCATGCGCAGGTCACCCTCGGTCTGCACGGTCCGGTCGCCGAAGTAGTCCACGACGAGCACGCGTCCCGTCGTCCGCACCGCGTCGGCGCAGCGCCGCAGGATACGGACGGCCGCCGCGTCGTCCCAGTTGTGCAGGATGCTCGACAGCAGATACCCGTCCGCGCCGCCGGGCAGAGCGTCGAAGAAGCTGCCCGCCACGGTGTCGGCCCGATGGTCGAGACCGGCCGCGGCGATGGCCTTCCCGGCCCGGCGCACGGGGCCGGGCAGATCGACGACGGTCCCCCGCAGATCGGGGTGGGGCTGCAGAACGGCGATGAGCATGCTGCCGTCGCCACCGCCGACATCGACGATGTGCCGGAGCGTTCCCCAGGGGTACGCGCCGACGACGGCGGGCGTGTGCGCCGCCAGTCTGGCGCCCATCAACGCGTCGAAGGACTCGGCGCGCCCTTCGTCCGACGACAGGTCGTCCCAGAACGCCGTGCCGTACTGCTGCGGGAACGCGGCCTCACCCGTACGTACCGTGTGCAGCAGATGGACGAGGCTCAACTCGGCGTGTCCCAGGGCCCCTTCGATGTCGAGTATGGCCCGCATCCCCTCGGGCTCGCCCTCGCACAGGTGGCGGCCCATGGCCGTCAGGCCGTAGGCGCCGGGCCCGTCACCCGTCAGCACGCCCGCTGTCACCAGGTGGTCCAGCAGCCGCCCCAGCGCGTCCCGGTCGGCGCCGACGGCCTCGGCCAGCGCCTCGGTCGTCCCGGCGCCCGCGGCGATGTGGTCGGCGAGCCGCAGCGTCGCCGCCACCCGGACGGCCATCGGGGTCAGCAGATCGGCGGCTGCCCATATCCCCCCGCCTCGGGCGGTCGTCTCCTTGGCCATGACTTCTCCTGACTCGACCGGCTCGACCGGCTCGGTCGGCTCTGTCGGCTCGGCGGTTCTCTGTTCGTCGGACCCGGCCGGGACGGTGCCGTCGCCGGTGCGGCGGCGCACGGTCCGGCCGGGCGGTAACTCGCCCGTCGCGCTGCGGCGAGGTCTCCCGCAGGCTCCGGTGCAGCCGGCTCAGAAGCCGGCGCGCTCCTCCGCGTACGCCTTGGCGAGGCGGAGGTTGCTCATGCTGTTGCCGCTCAGCAGCCGCCGCAGGAACCGGCGCGCCTCGGCGACCGTCGTCGCACCACCCAGTTGGGACAACGCCGCCCGCTTGATCGTGCTGGTGTGCCGGGCCTCGGCGATGACGCCTTCCGGCGTCTCGGTGAACCGCCAGTGGCCGGTGTGCGCGTCCAGCATCGAGGGCAGCGAGATCTGCTTGTACACGATCAGCTCGTTCGGAAGGCAGATCCGCACCGAGCGGACGGTGTGCGTACTGCCGTCCGGGCTCTTGGTGTCCATGTCGAAGAACTGGACGTTCGGCACGTCCTCGGTCATGGCGAGCCCCACCACGTGCGGGATACGCTCCGGCCACAGGTCCGCCCGGTAGAGATAATCGTAGGCGTCCTCGACGGAGCCGGCGATGAACAGCGGGTCAGTGAAGGACACGACGAGTTCGTCCAGGTCGGCCCGGCGCTCGGCCGTGTCGCGGAGGGTGGCGAGGCACTCCTCGCTCTGCTGCGCGATCCTGTCCGGCAACGTGCCGAGATCCGCGCCGGCCGGCGCGTCGACCTGATGCCTCAGCTCGACCCGGGTCCGGTCCGGCGCCAGTTCGGTGAAGACCCACTCGCCGCGGAGGTCGGAGACGGGCTGTTCGGGTTCCCTGTGCGCGAACGTGATACGCCGCCCCGGCCGGTCCGTGCGGCGCACCGTCTGCCAGGTGTGCACGGCGGCGTCACCGGCCAGTGCCCAGTGCCTGACCAACTCTCCCTTCTCGTCGGCGTGGACCGTCTCGGCGTGCACCGCGGACGGGTGGAACTGCGGCCATCGCTCGACGTCCGCGATCAGGTCGAACACCGTCTCCACGTCGGCCTCGATGGTGATGGCGTGGTCAACTCGCCGCTGTGCACTCGACACAACAAGACACCTCACAAGCGTCGTCACATCCCGATCCGTCGCGACCGACGATGTCGGTCCTCGATCGACCTCTCTTCGAGGACCCGTCGAGTGCACCGTCCGTGGTCGGCCCCGGCCGTTGACCGGGCGTCGATCCGGCGTCGAAGGTGCGGGAGCAAGCTGGGCGCAACCCCTGAAACGCAGCCCGCCCATTCGTGAGGAGACGCTATGCCGAGCATCATCACTGTCGGCACATTCGACAGTGGTGGCGTCGCCGACGTCACCAAGATTCTTCAGGAGTTCGACGGCGAGGTCGCGTCCGAACTGCCCCAGCTGCGCCGCCGCCAGGTATTCAGCTACAGCGACCTTTACGTGCACATGCAGGACTGGGACGTCGCCGACCACGACGAGGCATACCGGATCATCAGCACCGACCCCCGGTGCACGCGGCTGACCGAACGCCTGTCGACCTACTTCGGCGATCACGCCCCGACGGAGGACTGGGACGGCCCGGTCGACCGGCCGACGGCCGAGCGTTTCTACCTGTGGCCGGCCGAGCGACTGGACGGCCTGGAGCAGACGTACAGCGCCGTGATCGTCAACACCCAGCGGCAGGAGCACATCCCCGAGGTGTCACGGCTGTTCGCGGAGTCGGACGCGACCGACATCCCGCAGAAGATGGGCACGCTGCGCCGCCAGATCTCCCTGTGGCGCGGCATCTACCTGCACATCCAGGACTTCGCCGTAGCCAACAGCATGGAGGCGATCAGCGAGGTGTGGACGGAAGGCGATCCCCGCTTCCTCCAGCTCGTGGACGACCTCACGGAGATCATTCCGCCGTACGACCCGCAGGGCAATTCACTGGCCACCCGTTTCTACCACTGGGCTGCAGAGGTGTCAGCATGACGAAACTTCCCACCCACCCCGTTCGCCGTCAGCTCCCCGGCGTGCTGCCGGCCGAGTACGAGACACTGCGGGAACGAGGCATCGGCCAGGTCGAACTGCCCACGGGCAAACTCGTCTGGATGGTGGTGCGGCCGGAATACGCCCGTATCGTGCTCTCGGACCCGCGCTTCAGCTCGGACAAGACGGACGACCGGTTTCCGAAGCTGACACCCAATTCGCTGATGAAGCTGCGGTACTGCGCGCCGTTCATGATCAATCTGGACGGTCCGGAACACCTGAAGAAGAAGAAGTCCATCATGGACGAGTTCTCCCCGGAGGGGCTCGCCCGGCTGATGCCTCGCCTGCGGGTCGCCGTCGAGGAGAAGATCGACGACATGCTGCGGCAGCCGGCGAAACCGGTCGACCTGGTGAAGGAACTGGCGTTCCCCATCGCATGGCGGCTGCAGGAGATGTTCCTCGGCATCCCCGCGGCCGAGCTGAAGACGATGCGGGACAACGTCTGGAAGCTGCTGCTCGGCACCACCACCGAGGCCGAGGAGAGAGAGGCGGCCGACCGCCTGAACGGGCACGCGGAAGAGGTCCTGAAGGAGAAGGCCAAGCACCTCGACGACGACATGATGAGTCGTCTGATCATTCAGGAACGCGAGAAGCACGGCGAGGTCGACTGGTACGAACTCGCGCCCCTCATGCTGTCGAACGCCCAGGGCATCCACAACTCGGTGTCCACGATGATCTCGCTGGGCGTGCTCACCCTGCTGAACCACCCGGAGCAGCGGCCGGCGCTGCTCGCCCATCCGGACCGGATGACGATCGCGGTGGACGAGATGCTGCGCTACTTCTCGGTCAACGACGGCACCCCCATGCGGCTCGCCACCGAGGACACGCTGATCGGCGACACACTGATCAAGGCCGGCGACGGCGTGGCGGTGCCGACGCTGCCCGTCAACCGCGACCCGTCGGTGTGCCCGTATCCCCACCAGCTCGACATCATGCGGGAGGAGCCGGCCCGGCACCTGGCATTCGGTCACGGACCGCACAAGTGCCCGGCGGACCGCCTGGTACCGGGCCTGCTGGAAATCGTCTACACGACGCTCTTCGAGCGGGTCCCGACGCTCGCGCTCGCCGTGCCCGAGGCGGAACTGACGTACAAGTACCACTCGATCCAGGCGTTCGGCCCGGCCGAGATGCCGATCACCTGGTAGCGACGGAGTCCGCCGCGCCCGTCGGCGGCGTGCGTGGCCGCCGCGGACGAGCGGGGCGGCCACGCGCGCCCAGGACCGGCCGAGAGAAGTGACAACCTCGGGTTGACACCCATCGATTGACAACCTAAGGTTGACACCATGACGCAGATCACTCCGCCGGTCAAGCTCGACGAGCTCATCACGGCGATCACCGAGAACCACACCACCGCCCTCGACCAGCTCAGCGGCGCCATCCTGCTGGCCGACCACATCGGCGAGGTCGCCGACCATCTCATCGGCCACTTCGTCGACCAGGCCCGTCGTTCCGGCGCGTCCTGGACCGACATCGGCCGCAGCATGGGCGTCACCCGACAGGCAGCCCAGAAGCGGTTCGTCGGCAAGCCCGACGCCAAGCCGTCGAATGCCTTCGAGAAGTTCTCCCGGTCCGCCCGCAGCGCGATCATCGCCGGCATGAACGAGGCCAAGGTGGCCGGCAACGCCGAGATCCTCCCGGCACACGTCCTCCTCGGCCTGCTCGGCACCGACGGCAGCGCGGTCGGCGCCCTGCGGGCACAGGACATCGACCTCGACCGGGCGCGAGACACGGCGGTGGCCGCCCTGCCTCCGCGCAGTGATGCCGATCCGGTGCTCATCCCGTACGACGCCCACGCGAAGAAGGCGCTGGAACTGGCGTCACGGGTGGCCCTGCGCCTCGACCAGGACAGCGTCAGCACCGGCCACATGCTGCTGGGACTGCTGGAGGAGGAGGACGGCGCCGGGATCCTGGCCTCGCTGGGACTCGACTCGGCGGCGGCCGAGCGTTTCGTGGCGGAGGCCGACGACGAATCGTCCACCGCCTCGTAGCAAGACCGGCCGGAGGCGGAAGTTCCGGGCGAGGTGGAGCCAGTCCGTCAGAGGTGAAACCCCGCCCGGAACTGCTCGCACCCCGCTCCGACCCGCCACCGGCCCCCTTCCCCGACCCGTACCCCGTACCTACGGAGTGGTGTGATGACTTTCGACCGGACCCGGATCCTCGGCCTTCGGCGCCTACGGAGGGCACGTCAGGGCGAGACCGCGGCGGAAAGCCTCGCACCGGCGCCCTCCTTGGCCTCACCGCGCCGACCGGTGAGCGCACGTACGGGAGCGTCCGCCTGATGGCGGCGCCGGACACCGACGGCCGGATCGCTCTCGTCACCGGCGCTTCGGGAGCGCTCGGCGGCGCCGTGGCGCGGGTCCTCGACCACCGTGGCTACCGGGTGGCGTTGCACTACACCAGCGGCGAGGACCGGGCCCGCAAGGTGGCGGCCGAGCTCAGCAGGCCGAGCACCCTCGTGGGGGCGGACGTCGCCGACTGGGCCGCCACCCGGGACATGATCGACCGGGTACGCGCCGAGCTGGGCGGCATCAGCGTCCTCGTCAACGCGGGCGCGATCCGCAGGGACGGCCTCATGGCCACCCAGTCCGTCGACGACTGGACCCGGACGGTCGCCGTCAATCTGCTCGGCACCTTCCACACCTGCCGGGCGGCACTCCCGGACATGATGCGGGGCCGATGGGGCCGCATCATCAACGTCGTCTCGCCCGCCGGCCTTCTCGGCAGCCGTGGCCAGACGGCGTACTCGGCGGCCAAGGCCGGCGTGCTGGGGATGACCCGGAGCCTGGCCCTGGAGTGCGGGCGGTTCGATGTGACGGTCAACGCGCTGTCACCGGGCCTCATGGACACCGCGCTCACCGAGGAAATACCGGCCGCGGTCCGCACCGCACTCGTGGGCCGGACAGCATTCGGCCGCCCGGGCACGCCCGATGAGGTGGCCCGAGGCATCGAACTGCTGCTGGACGCGGACTACATGACTGGTCAGGTGCTGTCCATCGACGGGGGCATGTCGATCTCGTGACCACCGACGCTGCCGAAGGGCCACTGCGCAACAAGGGTGACCACCTCCGGTCGAACGTCGTGCGCGCACTGCGGCACACGGCAGCCTTCGCCTGCCTGACCGGGGCACTGCTCCTGTACGGCGCGGACCGGATCGCAGCAGGACAGCCCAGGTAGAAGTGGACAAGCTGACCGACCGGCTCGCCGTACGGGTCGAACTACTGGCCCGCTGCCGCGCGGAGAGCATCGGGATTTCGGTGCGCTTGCCGCCGAGGAAGAAGTGACGGCGTGACTTCTTCCAGGCTGCCTCTCGACCTGTCAGGTCAAGGTGTCACTCATCCGCGCAGCAGTCCCAAACCGTCATGACCACACCGGCTCTTCAGGCCGCGTGACTGAACCTGTCACCCAACGCTGCATCAGACCCCTGCTCATGCACGGCAAATCGCTCCTGACCTACAGCAGCAACCTGCTCAGTCAGACCCACCCCGAGCGGCTCGCCGACAGTGCCCGCCGTGCACTCGGCCTCGTCGCCGACGGCCAGGTCCGCATGGACATCACCGCCGAGTACGACCTCGGGGACCTGGACATGGCCGTGCAGCGCCTCGCCGAGGGCGCAACCCATGGCAAGAGCATCCTCCGCGTCGCCTGACAACATCGGCGCCGGGCAGCGGCCTCGGCCGCTGCCCACCCTGCCGTGCCCCACACAGCCACACCAATCACGTCAAGCCCCGAAGGACTTCCGGAGCCGACTACTAAGCGGAAGCGCAGTGACCATTCCGGTCGCGAAGACGAGGACCACCACCTGGACCCGGTGCGCAGCCGGAGTACGGAGAGGATGCCGGACGGGAAGCGGCACTTCTGGATCGCCCGCACCGTCACGCGCGGCGGCCACGGGCATCACGCGCCGCGCGCCGAGTTCGCCGTCGCGCTCGGCTCCGAGCTGCGCCACGCCCACCGTCTGGTCCACGCGGCAGGCGTCGCACTGGATGACCCCCGAGCCGCCACACCGATCGGGCTCGGCTGCCGGATCTGCGAACGCCGGGACTGCGCCCAGCGGGCCCGCCCGCCGGCCGGGGGTGTCCGGATGGCCGACGAGCCGGCGGAGAATCAGGCGCGCCGCGCCCTTGCCAGTGCCAGGGCATCCGCAACCTGCCGGACCACACGCTCCGCGTCCTCGGGGCGGTTGACGACATCGGTGTCGGTCATGTCGATCACGAGGACGTCACTGGCGGAGTAGTGCTCGTGGACCCAGTCGTCGTACCCCGACCACAGCGTCCGGTAGTACTCGACGAGGCTCCGGTCCTGCTCGAAGTCGCGTCCCCGCAGCCCGATGCGGTGCAGCACCGTCTCGAAGTCCGCTCGGAGATACACCATGAGATCAGGCGCCTTGCGGTAGGGCAGTCCGTCGATCTCCCGCATCATCTCCGTGAGCAGACCCTCGTAGACCTGCATCTCCAGGGAGCTGATCCTGCCGAGGTCGTGATTGACCTTGGCGAAGTACCAGTCCTCGTAGATCGACCGGTCGAGGACGTTGTCGTCCTGCTTGTACGCCTCTTTGATCGCGGCGAATCGCGTCTGCAGGAAGTAGAGCTGGAGCAGGAAGGGGTAACGCCTCGCCTCTATCTCTTCCGCGCCGGCCGTGTAGAAGAGCGGCAGGATCGGATTGTCCTCCACGCTCTCGTAGAAGACGTTGCTCCCCAGCCCCTTGGCGATCAGTTCGGCCACACTCGTCTTACCGATCCCGATCATGCCGCCGACGCAGATCACTGCCATACCTCGCTTCTCCCTGGGGACGGTTCTCGGGGCGTAAATCCCACGGCCCCCTCCCGGCGGGCGACCGAAGCGGAATCATAGCGGCACGTAGCGGTCATCGAACCCGTGTCCCAACCGGCGCGACGCGGCGGGGGTCATCCTGCTCGAGCTGCTCGCGCCGGTTGGGCTGCGCGTCGGCACGGAGGGGACGGCCGGGCAGACATCAGAAGGGGAGGGATTGACGTATTACCAGGTCAGAGGCGGTTCATGGCCCAGCCATAGGACCCTACGGACGCTCGGAGCGTCCGTGCGTCACCATGTGGACCACGCAGAGCTGGATGTCCGCGAGCGGCCAGATGTTCTGGATCGAGTCGGGCAGGCCCTTCAGGTCTTGGCGCTCTCGCTGTGCGTCTCGCTGACGACGTTCCGACTTCCCGTCCAGGACACCGGGTCAGGTAGCAGCTCTACGGAGCTTGTCGCTTCCTGCGAGGCGACTGCGTGGCGCCGGAATTCCTGCTCCTGCGCGACCGCGCCATCGGAGCGGCGGCCGGAGAGCTCCCGTCTGCGGTGAGTGGTTTGACAGCGTGCGGCTCGCGCGCCTCGATTCCCTCGGTCCCGGGGATGGGGTCGGTCTGTATACACGCGGGAGCGGAACGACGGGCGGTGTCCGGGACAGGCAGGACATTCCTACGCTGCAACTCGGCGACACTGACCAGCGGTGACATGAGAACACGGTCGAGCAGCTCGTTCTGAGCCGACTGCAGCTCGACCAGATGCCACAGGACAGCCAGCACGTGTTGGAGTTCCTCGCTCCAGGCAGGATGCCACCGGTCGG
Organism: Streptomyces sp. NPDC102451; assembly: GCF_044765485.1. Lineage (NCBI taxonomy): Bacteria > Bacillati > Actinomycetota > Actinomycetes > Kitasatosporales > Streptomycetaceae > Streptomyces > Streptomyces sp. NPDC102451. The sequence continues at coordinate 24,414 of NZ_JBIWKD010000032.1, forward strand.
GCCGGATGTGGTCCAGCGGGCTGACGGCCCTGCGAGACGGTGGTCCCGTCCTGCGTTTCAACCAGCCGTCGAGAACGTTCTGCCCGCTTACCTGGTAATCCCGCATGTGTTGAGTCACCGGCCCGAAAACACCTTGCCCGAAGTGGAGTTCCAGACGGTCGGAGTCGTAGTCGAAGCTCTCGGGTAGCTCGTCCCTGCCTACCTGTCTTTGGTAAGTGATCGCTGGCTGCGCGGTCGTCCATACCCCCTGGGGCCTGCCGGGCCTCCCCGCCACCGGGTCCGCGAGCCTCTCCCCGAAGACGGAGGCCCAGATCACCTTCCGCCCGATGTGCAGCGCCTCCGACCACAGCGTGGTGTCTCCGGTGAGGGGTACGCGGACGCCGATGGTCGTGAGTTCGTCGTGGAAGCGGGACCGGAATCCGGGGTGAGCCGTGATTGCGGCTATGTAGGCGGCCAAGTCCTCTACGGAGACGGGCAGCCCACCGAAGGAGTTGCGAAGATGCTGCAGAAGGCCGGGGGTCGCATTGGGGGTGCCGTCCTTCTGCAGGAGAGGTATCACCCTGCCGCCGCCCCAGCCGGCGAAGTGATGCATATCCGGCTTCAGCGCAGTGAACAGAGTGGCGGGGCCGTCACCGAACCGTTCGGAGTGCAGCTCCACGATATATATCTGGTCCTCGGCCCGGTTGTCCCACAGCTCCGGCGAGCATCGGTCGAGGACCCTGTTGTCCGGGATGATCCACTGCCGATCGAATGGGCGGAAGGCCACGGGCACTGGTTCCGGACACTCGGGACCTGCCTCCAGTATCGACCGTCTTCCCTGTGTCGAACCCGGGAGCGGCTTCACGGGCCGGTCTACGGTACGGCCGCCCTTGGTCTCCCGGAATAAGGCGCGCTTCTCGGCGATGTCTGTTTCGGCGGTCAGTCTCCGCCACCGGGAGCGCAGTGTGTCGGGGTCCGACGAGTAGACCCATGTCCGCTTGGGCAGAATTCCGGGCACGGTCCATGGCAACAGATCGTTCAGTGCGGGATAGGTGTCCCATGCTCCGAGGGCCGCGGGCGTGAACGGGGCCTGAACGTCCTCACGTACCGGACGCCACTGGTCACTGTCGGGCCCGAGAGCCTCCAGCTGCGCGTACTTCTCCTCACGAGTGCTGCCGTCCAGAGCAACGTACCTGATACGAGCGGGTTCGGTGTTGGCGCTGCTGCGGACGAACACGGCGATCGTCAGCTGCTGTTGAACGTCTTCGAAGAGGCGTGTCCGCAAAGGTGGCTGGATGCCCTCCGGGCTGAGGTCGATGATCCAGCCCTCGGAACAGGTCTCACGCAGGTACTTTCGCATCCCTCGGAAACCGGGCCCGCTGAGGAAGCCCGCGGTGCTGATGAAGGCGACGATTCCACGGTCCGACTCGGAACGATGCTGTTCGAAGACTTTGAAGGTGGCCCAGCGCCAGAAGTAGACGTACAGGTTCTTGAGCTTGTTCTCGTGCACTCCGTTTCTGCCACCGAGGCGGAAGGCATCGAGCAGAGGTGCTCTGTGATCCCCCTCGCGGCCCTTCTCCACCCAGCCGCCCTCCCCCTCGGCTCTCTCCCGGTCCGGCGGGTTGCCGATCATGACGGTGACCTTCTGCTCGCGCTTGATCCAGTCCGCCTTGCGGGTGTTCTCGACCAGAGGATCGCCATCGGGCAGGAACGTGAAGAGCGTGGCCCTCTCGTAGGGGTCTGCAAGGGTGTCGGCGAGATGGAGCCGCAGATCGCCGAGTTGAGTGTCGGTGTCTTGCTCGCGGAGGGTCTGGGTGATCCTCATCTGGGCGACCGCGTAGGCGGCCATCTGACGCTCGAAGCCGATCAGCCGGCCCGCCAGCTGTTCCACCGCTTCGCCGCGGAAACCTTCCCCGCGGTGGGAGCGTTCTTCGGCGACCCTGTCGATGATCTCGCTCAGGAATGTGCCGGTGCCCATGGCGGGGTCGACGATCGTCACCTGATCGTCCGCGAAGCCGTCCACACAGTTCAGACGGGTGCGCAGGACAGCGTCGGTGAAGCGGACCATCTCCTTCACCAGACGGGGTGGGGTGTAGTACGTACCGGAGCGCCTACGCAGATCGCGGTCGTACTCCTGGAGAAAATCCTCGTAGAGATGAACGTGGGCGTCGGGCGTCCGGGCTCGGATCGCCTCCCAGTCAACAGCATCGATGACCTGCACAAGCGTGTCGATTCGACGCGCGAACTCGGCGTCCACCGTCTCCGTCAGCAACTGCAGGGCTCGGCCCATGACCGTGTTCTCGGCCTTCAACTCATGGGCGACGTCTGCGAAGTTGCGGTCGGCGAGCGGTACGTTCTCGATACGGGCCAGCAGCAGGGCGAAGGCGATCGTCTGGGTGTAACGGTCGGCGAAGAGGTGGTCGGGGTCCTGTCCATCGGTTGAGGGGAAGAGCACCTTGCTCCAGTGGTGCGCCAAGGCGGTGAAAGGCCTGGGAGCCCGTCGGCGGCTGCGCGGACCGTCCGGCGTTCTGCGTTCGAGGGCGAGCTGCTCCAGTACCTCCTCTCGCAGGTACTGGCACAGCGGAGCAATGGACGAAACCAACTGGCCAACAGAGGTGATGGGATGAGGCTGCCACCCGAGGAATTCCCGCAGCAGATCCAGAAACGCCACTCCTTCGGCTTCGCTGGTACGCAACCGACTGCCGGACCGGTACAGATCACCTTCGAGCCGAGCCGTGCGGAGAGGCCGCGACCCGCCTCGGTACAGGCACCAGGTGCGACCATTGCTGTACAGCACGTTGGGCAGCCGACGCATCAGCTCCCACTGCTCCCGGTCCCGCTTCGTGAAGCCGTCAGGCGTGACGTCGTGCCCGGGGGCCTTCAGCTCGAGGAAGCCGGTGATGCGCCCCGATGTCTCCACCGCGTAGTCCGGACGCACCCGAGCCTCAGGCAAGGGGTACTCAGGATGAAGGCGAGGACTCAGCTTCCAGCGCGCCGCGAAAGCCTCCACCAGCTTCGCCACTGGCAGGCTGATGGATGCCTCCGTGTCGCTGACCCTCAGCCGCTCCCTGCACTCGGATCCAAATTCCGCGACGAGAGCCCGTACCCACTCCTCCGGCATCCTGTCCCCCTCCAAGTTTGCGGACGCGGACGATGAATCACCGCAGACACAGTTTGTTGGGGGCGAAAGGGCCGGCTCAGTGCGCACGGGGGGCGCGGGAGGAGCACGGACGGCGCGTTCCGCGAACGCTGGGAAAGGAGGGGCGGGTGTTGCGGAGGAGCCGCTGGGCATGCCGTGGGGCCAGGCCGCTGTCGAGCCGCCTGACTGCTGGTCACGCAGGCGCTGCGCGCCAACTGCTCGTCCATCTTGCCGAGGCCTCCGCCGGCCTCCGACGGCGACGTCACGGGTGGCGAGACCAGTGGCCGCAGCGTGAGCAAGCAGCCGGTGGACCCCAACGACCCGCTGTCCGGGTACCCGGGCGGAGAAACTCCTCGGTCTCGGACGCCGACGACTTCGCGCTGCACCGGGAGAACCCCATCACCGCCCCTGCCAATGTCTCCGCCGAACCCGGAACGGTTCACCCTCAACTGCCCCTGCCCAGCCGGACGGTCACGCGCCTCACCTGAGATCGGACAACAGCAGCTCCAACTCCCTCTCCTCCTCGACACGAACACCGAGTTCGGCGACGGCCGTAGCGAGTGCGGGCTCCCAGGGGGTCTCCGTCGGGGTGCTGACGAGCGGTGACAGCGGAGGTCGGGCACAGCGGAGCACGGCGGCGCGGTAGTCCGCGGCCTTGTAGCGCCAGGGCAGCCAGGGGACGCGGCGGCGAAGGGCGCCGGCGATCCGGAGCCCTCCCCAGTCGAAGTCCCCGTGGTAGTACAGGGTCGCTCCGTGGTCGTGCAACCCCCGGAGCAGTGTGAGGGCGGCGGCGGAAGGCTGGCCTTGGAGGCAGACCAGGGGCGGGCAGGCAGGGCCGAGCATGTCGGCCGCCGCCGCGAGGACGGTCGGGTTCTCGCAGATCCGCACCACGGGATCGGCGACGGCCGGAGGTCTGCGGGTGAGCTGGCGAAGGGTGAGCACACAGGGTTCGCCGTCTTCGGCCAGGCGGTCCAGGGCCGGGGTGCCGCGCAGGTTCAGGGTCAGGACGGTCGAGGACAGCTCGTCCCGCAACAGCCCCACCGAGGCCCAGGCCTCACGTCGCCATTCGGCGCCTTGACCATCGTGGAAACCGGTCAGCGCACGGGCCCCGGACAGAGTGAGGGTGGCCAGCGGTGTGCCGTCGTCAAGGGCGTGAGCCCAGCCGAGGACCCGGGCAGCGAAGGCGGGTAGCGAGACGACCGGGACGGCGGGGAGTGCGTACAGGGCGGTACACACACCGGTGAGCAGGTCGAACGTGACGTCTGGTGTGCGCCCCAGACGCCGCGCCAGGCCGTCGGCGCGTATCCGGGCCGCCCACTCCGCAAGCGCGGGGACCGTAGCGACGAGCTCGTCGAGCGGCGTGTGCGCCCTCCCCCAGGCTTCCTCCTCCTCTTGGCGGGCTTGGACGAGTGATGTGACAGGCCCAGTGAGCGCCGCGACCGCGGCGGCGAGGCCATTCGGGCTGGCGCTCGAACGGCGCAGTACAGCGTCGACCGCTTCCAGCCGTACGGTCAGAGACCTGCCGCCACCGGGGGCCCGGGCGAGAAGTCGTTCGGCCGCCGCTCGCTGGGCCGGAGTGGGATCGGCCAGGGACACGGTACCGGTCAGGGGCTGCCCGGCCACCAGTCGTCGGCGCGCTCGTTCGACGAGCCAGGAGAGATCCGGTGTGCCGAGCAGCCTGGCGAGACGCGGGCTGTCGACTGCTTCGGCGCCGTGCTCGGGCCCGTGGGTCAGCTCCACAGCGGCTCGGGCTCCGCCACGCCGGGCGCGTCCTGGAGTGCGTGCCGTACGGGGTCCTCGCGGCGCTGCCGTCGCGTGCCGTCCCATTCCCACCGGGTGACGAGGACCGCCGCCACCTCGTCGACCCGGGACAGTTGAGCGATGGCGATGCCGGGCACCTGCGGGTAGCAGGCCCACTCCCGTTCGCTGGTCATGACCACATCGAGGTCAAAGGCGCTCAGGAGGCCGAGGCACTTGGCTCGGGAGTCGTCGTCCACGCCGGCGAAGGCCTCGTCCAGGGTGACCAGGCGGGGCGCGTGCGAGCTGCCCGCACTGGCGTAGTGCGAGGAGGCGGCGGCGAACAGCGGTACGGACATGGCGAGGACGCGTTCGCCACCGGATGCGGGGCCGGTGGCCGGTACCCACCGCCCGTGTTGGTGGCGTTCGACGCCGAACTCGTGCCAGGAGCGGTAGTCGAGCGCGGCAGTGAGGTGCTCGAGCCAGCTGCCGGAGCCGTCGTCGGACTGCTGGCGGGCGATCTGGGTCTGGAGGAACTCGCCCACCGCCGCGCGGTCCTGCGAAGTCCAGGCGTCCGCGGACTGGCGCAGCCTCTCGCGGGCTTGGGCCAGTCCGGACGGGGCCTTGCGCGAGGCCCGCCACACCAGCCGAAGTCTCATGCCGGTGGAGGTGGGGCGGTCCTCCAGTTCGGTGTTCATGTCCCGCACCTGTCGTTCAGCGGCACCGATGAGTTCCTGGAGGGTGCCGGCGACCTCGGTGATCAGGTGGGTCTCGAGGATCTCGCGTTCGCGCGCGGACAGGATGCGGGTGAGCTCGCCCACCTCCGTGGCGAGCGCTTCGGCGAGTTCGGGTACGGCACGCTCACGGCCCTGGTAGACGATGTCGACGACCATGCCGTCCTCGACCATGCGGGCGGAGGCGCTGTGTCCGTGCCGGGACAGGGTGTCCTGCAGGGTCTTGAGTTCCTCGCTGAGCCCGCGCTGTACGCGCTCCCAGGCGGCGTCCGTGTCGTCGGTGGACGACAGGCCGGAGTCGATGGCGCGGGCGAACGCGATGGCCGGGGTCGCGGCCCAGTGGCCGTCGTCCGAGGCGGGGACGGTGACCTCGGGCAGCGCGACCGCGACCAGGCCGGTGGTCGTGAAGCGCTCGAGCGCGGCGATGGCCTCCGCGCGGGCGTCGACGGCTTCGGCGAGGTCCTTCTCCAACTGCTCGATCCGCCCCTCGGCCCGGCTCGCCTCCCGGTCGGCCTGGGCGTGACGCCGCCCGGCGTTCTTCCGGTCGGACTCACAGATCCGCTGTGCCTCGGTGGTCTCGGCGAGGCGCCGTTGGAGATCGGCGACGGCGGCGCCGACGGTGGAGCGCAGAGTCCGGTGCCGCTCATCGGCAGCCGCCGCCTCGCGCGCCGCCTCTTCGGACCGCTCGGCGAGGTCGACGACACGCTGCTGCACCTCGGCCGCCTCGGCACGCTCGTCGTCCACCTGCCGTGCGGCCTCCCCCCGTTCGCGCAGCGCGGGCCACAGGGCCGCCAGCGCGGTGGCGAGGGAGCCGAGGGCGTGACGCACGGCGGTGAGTCCGGTTCGGTCGGCGGGCAACCCCAGATCAGCGGCGGCCTCGACGAGCTCGGCGGCGGCCCGCTCGGCGAGCTCAGCCATCTCAATGACCTCAGTGGCACGCCCCTCATACCGGGCACGAGCCTTGCGTACGGTCTCGGCCGCGGCGCTCACGAGCGCGTGTGCCCTGGTGAGCGGCGACTCGTCGGGGACGTCTGCGAGCTCGGCGTCGAGCGTGCGCCGGCGTGCCGCGATCGCCGCGGACCGAGCCGCGAGATTCTCCGACTCCTCGCGCAGAGAGGCGAGTTCAATGCCGAGCGCCGCGACCCGGGCCCGGCGCGCTGCTTCGCGTGCGCCCTCGCCGATGTACGTGGCGGCGGGCTTGGCCCACGTACCGGTCAGCGCACCGACCCGAAAGCGCCCGTCGGGTGCAGCCCATGTCGTGGCTCCTCCCCCGCCGTCGAGGCCGATGGCGGCGAGGAGTCGGGTCACCGTCGTCCCGTCCAGGACAGCGGCCCGCCCATCGCCGTAGTCCACGGCGGGGCCCAGAACGTCTGCCAGTGAGGGGCCGCTCACCGGTCCGTTCGACGGGGAGAGAAGGACATCGTGTCCGTCCACGGCGAGGGCGGAGCCGTCGGGCAGCACCCAGGCGTCGAGGAGGCCGGAGGCTTCGAGCGCCGCTTCGAGCCCGGCACGGCCGGCTTCGGGCAGTTCGTCACGGAAGTCGACCAGGCGCCAGAGCGGCGCGCCCGGCAGCGTTTCGCGCAGGCCGGGGGCCCGCGTCGCCGGGGGCCGGGGTTCGCGTCCGGCACCGGCTTCCAGTGCGGTGAGCTCGCGACGGGCCTCGGCGGTGCGCTCTGCCAGCTCCGTGGTCGCGCGGGCGGCTTCGGCCGCCTGGTCGGCAAGGTCCACCGAGCGGGCGGTGTGCGCCCGGGTGGCCGAGACCCGCGCCGGGTAGGGGCCGTCGAGGTGGCGGGTCCACTCCTGGAGTTCGTCCAGGAGGCCCGTCGCGTCGGCGTAGGACAGCTCCTTCCAGGCGCGGGCGCGTTCGCGTACGTCGTCCAGGAGGGCCCGGCCCGCCCGCGCCGCGTTCTCCTCCGCCTCGCCGTGCGTCTCGGCGGCCAGCGCGAGATCGGTCTCCGCCTCGTCGAGACGGCCCGACGTCCGACGGTGCTCGGCGGCGGCCCGCTCGGATGCTTCGACGCGGCGCTGGATGTGGTCGAGCCCCCGTTGGACGCGGTCCGTGGCTTCCTCGACGGCCCGCCGCGATTCGGGCTCGGGCAGCAGGTCGTCCGCCGGCAGAGCGACGTGCCCGGCGGCTGCCTGCTCCCGCGCATGGGCGGAGATCCCTTCGGCGGCGCCCCGCGCGGCACGCAGCCGGTTGTCGGCGGTGCCGAGCCGTCCGAGGGCCTTGGTGTGGAGGGCGTCCGCCTGCTGCCGGTCGTGCCGCGCCCGTTCCGCCGCCTGTCCGGTCCGCGTCACGGCCTGGGCGGCGTGCTCCAGCTCTCGGGCGTCGCGCATCTCGGGCGCCTCGCGCAGCGCTGCCTCCTGGGCCCGCAGACGTTCCCCCGTCTCGGCCAGGGAGCTGATCTCCTTCTCGGCCGCCGCCCGCTGCTCCTCGGCGTGGGTTCGGCGCTCCTGGTCATCGGCCAGATCTCGCTGCACACGCTCGTAGCGGAAGTGCTCGGTGCGAGGGAGCCGGGCGCGGCGCCGGGTGGCGATCCGGGCGTACCGCCGGTAGTGCTCCAGGAAGGCGGCGGCGGCTCGCTCGGCGGCGGACGCGGCGGCCAGCTCGTCCTTCTCCTCGTCCAGGGAGCGGAACGCCTCGGCCACGTCGGCGATGACGGCCGGGTCCACGGGCGGCAGCGCCTCGGTGAGGGCGCGGGAGAGAGCGGCTTCGTTGGGCCGCTTGGAGAGCTGGGGCTGGCGCAGCTGGATGAGCAGGTCGACCAGGGCCGCGTAGCGCTGCTCTCCGAGGCCGAAGAGCGCTTCGTCGACGGCCCTGCGGTACGCCTTGGCCTGGTCATACACCATGCCGTGCCCGGCGACGGCCTCGGCAAGACGGTCCCTGGACAGGGCCGTGCCGGTGGCGTCGAGGAGCCGGAAGCTCTCCTCCGTTCGTTCGGTGGAGCCGTGGTCGACGCGCTGGCGGGTGACGGCGTACCAGTGTCGGGCGATGCCCCGCCCGCCGACGGCCTTGAGCCCGCACAGCAGCGTGCGGAAGTGCTGCTCGCCGGTCGCGTCGTCGAGCCTGCCGAATTCGATCCAGGTGTAGCCGAGTCGTTCGGTGTGCGGGTGCTCGCCACCGAGGAGCAGATTCCACTCCATCCGCTTGCCCGGGTCGCCGTCGGGTTCGACACGACGCGGACTGAGGTCGCCGTCGAGCAGGAACGGCAGGGTCAGGGCGAGCACCTTGGACTTACCGGTGCCGTTGTTGCCGCGCAGCAGCAGGCGCCCGTCCCGGAAGCGGAACTCCTCCACGTCGTAGTGGAACAGGTCGACGAGCCCGATGCGCAGGGGTTGCCAGCGGGAACGCCGCGGGGTGGGGAGGCGGGTCACGAGGTGGCCTTTCGCTGCGGAGGCACGGGGGCGGAACCGGCTTCGCGGATGACGGTCTCGCCGACCGCGTACCGGGCGAGGGCGGGTCGCACCACGACCGCGTAGGGAGTACGGGAGACCAGGCCGAGCGCGGCCAGCCGGGCGACGGCCTGTTCGACGAGCTCGGTCTCCATGCCTGGCTCCCGGGCGGACTTCGACCAGAATCCGCCGTGCTGGGAGGCGAGTTCACGGACTCGGATGGCAAGCTCGTCGAGATCGACGAGGCCGTCGGCGGCGGCCAGGTGCCCGGCGAGCAGCAGGGTGATATGGCCGTAGGTGCCCTGTTCGGGCATGCGGAGGTCAGTGAGGTCGTCTTCGGGGTCGACCATGGCTGAAGTGACCCCTTCGATGCCGACACCTGAACGGCAGGTCGCGTGGCGGCCTGCGGGTGGAAGTGGTCTGCCATGGCTCGTGGCAAGCAGTTCCCGGAAGAGTTCAAGAACGACGCGGTCGAGTTGGTGCTCTCCTCGCCGGAGAGGCCGGTCGCGGACATCGCCCGGTCGCTGGGTGTGCACAAAGCGACGCTGGGCACCTGGGTGGAGCGTGAGCTGGGCCGGAGGCGTAAAGCCGCCGGCAACGACGGCGGTGACGTCGCGGTGAGCCGGGAGGTCGAAGCGCTGAAAGCGCAGGTCCGCGAGTTGGACCGGCTGCTGTCCGAGCGGAATCACGAGCTGGCGCATGCCCGGCAGGACATCGACATCCTGCAGAAGGCGGCCGCCTATTTCGCACGGGAGACGGGGCAGTGATCCGCTACCGCTTCGTTGATGAGATCCGCGCGGAACACCCGGTCAAAAGGGTGTGTGACCTGCTGGGATGGGATAGATCCAGCTACTACGGATGGAAGGAGCGCCAGCCCGCAAGAGACGCGAAGAACGCCTCGGACGAGGACCTGCTCGTAGAGATCCGGCAGATCCACGACGCCTCGTCGGGAACCTACGGGGCCCTGCGTGTCACCCGGGCCCTGCACCGCCGGGGTGTCGTGGCGAACAGGAAACGGGTCGCGCGGATCATGCACGAGCACGCCATCCAGGGCATGTCCAGGCGTCGGCGCAAGTCGCTGACCCGCCAGGACAGGAAGGCGGTGCCGGCGAAGGACCTGGTCAGGCGGGACTTCACCGCTCCGATGGCCGGTCTGAAACTCGTCGGAGACATCACCGAGCTGCCCACCGGGGAAGGCCAGCTGTACCTGGCGACGGTGATCGACCTGTGCACGAAGGAACTGGTCGGCTGGTCGATCGCCGATCACATGCAGGCAGAACTGACCGAAGCAGCTCTCCGTATGGCCCATCAGCAGGGCCGCACGGCGGGCAACGCGATCTTCCACACCGACCGCGGCAGCCAGGGCGAATTCAACTGGTCGTCGCAACACCTCGTGATCAGCGAGGTGTGGGATGGCGCGTCGTCAGCAGGCAGCCGATCGAGCGGTGCGTCTGAAG
>NZ_JBIWKD010000033.1:0-30366 GCF_044765485.1 Streptomyces sp. NPDC102451
GGCGCCAGAGTCCCGCCTCGGTCCACGCGGTGAACCGCCGGTGTGCCGTCGCGGGCGACACCCCGAACGTCTCCGGCAGATACCGCCAGGCACACCCGCTGGTCAGCACGTACACCACCGCCGCGAACACCGCACGTTCGTCCAGCGGCGCGGTCCCGCCTCCCTGCGGACGGGAGTTGAACGACGGCAGCAACGGGGCGACCAGTTCCCACAGACCATCAGGAACCAGCCGCTGCGACAGATCGGCACCCATGAAGAGACATCATGCCGCAGCTCACACCATCACCACGTGAGACAACCTCTAAGTCGTCCACGCCCGGCACGCGTGGCGCGCTGAACGCGGGATCGGGCAAGCTCGTGCTCACCTTTTTGGAGGTCAGACGATGAGGATCGCCGAAACCCACATCTATCGGCATGGTCTGCCGGTCCGCAACGGCCCCTACCGGATCGGCCATTCAGAAATTCGGACTCTTTCCACGACGCTGGTCAAGCTGGTGGCAGACAACGGACTTGTCGGCTGGGGCGAAACCTGCCCGCTCGGCCCCACCTATGCCGAATCCCACGCCGCCGGGGCCGTGGCGGCACTGAGTGAGATGGCGCCGGGGCTGAACGGCGCCGAGGTGCTGCCCGTACCGCTGCACCGGCGCCTCGACGGCCTGCTCAACGGTCACACCTATGCCAAGGCGGCCATCGACATCGCTGCTCATGACCTTCTGGGTAAGCACCTCGGTATCAGCGTGTCCGATCTTCTGGGCGGCGCGGTGACAGATCACGTGCCGTCCTACTACGCCATCAGTGTCGGCGCGCCGGATGAATCCGCCCGCATCGCAGCGGAGAAACGCGCCGAGGGATGCCAGCGCCTGCAGATCAAGGTCGGTGGGCGGCCGGTCGAGGAAGACATCGAGACCATCCGCAAGGTCTGGGAGGCCATCCGCGGGTCGGGGATGCGGCTGGCGGTCGATGGCAACCGCGCTCTGACCACGCGCGATGCGCTGCGACTCAGCCGGGAATGCCCCGACATCCCCTTCGTCCTGGAACAGCCCTGCAACACCATTGAGGACCTGCGGAAGATCCGCCCGCAGATCAGCCACGGCATCTACATGGACGAGAACGCCACCAGCCTGGATACGGCGATCACCGCCGTCGGCACCGGACTGGTCGACGGCTTCGGCATGAAGATCACCCGAATCGGCGGGCTGCACCCGATGCGCGCGTTCCGCGACCTGTGCGCAGCCCGGAACCTGCCGCATACCTGCGACGACGCCTGGGGCGGAGACATCCTCGCCGCCGCCTGCACCCATATCGGCGCGACGGTGGCACCCGAGCTGCTCGAAGGCGTCTGGATCGCGGCTCCCTACATCGAAGGCCATTACGACCCGGAAAAAGGGATCCGCATCGAAGGCGGCCACATCAAGCGACCGCAAGGCCACGGCCTGGGCATCGTGCCCGATGAAAGCCTTTTCGGCGACCCAGTAGCCTCCTTTTGAAGACAGCACTGGCAAAAGATCGAGCTCTACCAGCTGGATCAACGAGAGGTGAGCGCAGCGACCGAGGCCCGCTTCCGGAGAACCGGCTCGACGAGAGGGACTGAGCGGCGCAGAGTCTTGCCGACCACGTTCGCCCGAGCCCGCTCCTTCGCCGCCAACCGGCGCTTCGGCGCCCCGGGCGCTTTCCGCGCCATGCAGACCGCCCCTGTCTCCGTGCGCATCACCCTCAGCGCCCCGTAATGGGAACCCATCTACTGAACCTATTCCGTCGTTAAGGGCATTCCGAAGGAGCGGTGCTTCCTGGGGATGTTCGAGTGCCGGATCGTGCCATCCAAGGGCAGCCGTGGACGCCCGTCGGCGCCCGCCGGATGCTCGGCAGGGCCGCGGCCCGCGCCGGGTTGGGCAGGGTGCGTCCCCACGCCTTCCGGCACGAGTTCGCCTCAGCGGTCCTCAACGCCGGCGTCGGCAAACCCGACCGCGCGTTGGCCTATGTACGACAGTCAGCTGGTTGGCGCAGTCGAGGCATACGACCACGTCTCGGCCCAAAACGTCGAGGAGTGTCCTGTCGTTCCCGAACTGGTGGGGCGCAACGTCGGACACCTTTGGCAGCCCTGATGGGCGCCCTCCGCCAGTTCGAGCCCGCGTTGTCGTGGGCTGGCCGGTGCGATGTCAAGAAGACGCGTCGAGGGAGGCGAGCAGGGCCAGAGCATCGGCCGAGCGGGTGCCGGGCTCTGCGTGCAGGAGCATCATCTCCAGCCTGCTGGCCCCGACCACCTGGAACTTCTCGACCAGCAGTTCCAGGGAACCGACCTGCGGATGCTGTATCCGGAACATGGCCTCGGCCGCGGAACGCACATCGTGGCGCGCCCACAGTTGACGGAACCGGTCGCTCTTGAGGGACATCTCCCCGATCAGGGCTTGCAGGCGCTCGTCGTCGGTCTGTGTGCCGACGGTGGCGCGCAGGTGGGCCACGGCGACGGCCGTGTAGTGCTCCCAGTCGGCGTGGTACTCCTGGAGTGCCTCGTCGGTGAAGAGGGCGCGCAGCCGGTTCGTCCCGGGCGCCAGTTCCGGTGACAGTGCCCGGGCCAGTCGGTTGGCGGCCAGGACATCGCTGTACTGGTTGAAGACGAACGCGGGCACGTTGAGGGTTGGCAGGAGCATGTCGAGTCCCGGCGGTAGGCGCTCGTCGGGAAGGTCAAGGCCGCGGCGCGGTTTCGGGGCGGCGAGGGACAGCAGGTAGGCCGTGCCCTCCGTATCCAGCTGAAGGACCTGGGCGAGCGCCTCGAGCACCTGGGCCGAGGGGTTGCGGTCGCGGCCCTGCTCCAGGCGCAGGTAGTACTCGGCGCTGATGCCGCCCAGCATGGCGACCTCCTCGCGGCGCAGCCCGGTCACCCGTCGCAGCCCGTGCCCGGGTGGCAGGCCCGCATCGGTGGGGGTGACCTGTTCGCGTCGTGCACGCAGGAAATCTCCGAGGGCATTGTCCACAAGGGCAGGCTATGCGGTCGCAATCGGTTCTGGGTGTCCCTGTCACTACCAGGAACACGGGGGAACTGGCAGGCCTACTTCGCGCAGGTGAAGCTCATGGACATGGCTTTGCAGACGTGGTTCATCACTGGTGTCAACAGCGGGTTCGGACGTGAGCTGGCCGAGCAGCTCCTTTCTCGCGGAGACCGGGTCGCCGGGACTGTCCGGCGGGAGGGCTCGGTCGATGATCTTCGCGACAAGTACGGCGACCGTTACTGGGTCGGCCACCTCGACGTCACCGACCTGCTGCGGGTCCGCGCGGTCATGGACGCCGCCTTCGGTGACCTCGGCCGTATCGACGTCGTCGTGATCAACGCGGGGTACGGCCTGTTCGGAGCCGCCGAAGAGTTCACCGACGAGCAGGTCGTCCACCAGATCACCACCAACCTTCTCGGCTCGATCCAGACGGCGCGGGCCGCGCTGCCACACCTGCGCGCGCAGGGCGGCGGCCGGGTGATCCAGATCTCCTCCGTCGCCGGTCTCGCCGCCCACGCCGGCGCCTCGCTCTACCACGCGAGCAAGTGGGGCGTGGAAGGGTTCACGGAAGCACTCGCCCAGGAAGTCGCACCGTTCGGCATCGAGGTGACCCTCGTCGAGCCCGGCGGAGCGCGGACCTCTTTCACCGGCACCAGCCTCCAGCTCAGCGAGCCTTTGGCCGCCTACGACGGAACTCCGGCCGCGATGGTGCGCGCCTTCCGGCACACCCAGATTCAGGTCCCCGGCGACCCGGTGAAGGTCGCGGCGAAGGTCATCGACAGCGCCGCGCAGAAGCCGGCCCCGATGAGGCTCGTCCTGGGCAGCGACTCCTACCAGGGCGTCACCGCCGCGCTGCGCAAGCGGCTCGCCCAGGTCGAGCCCCAGCAGGCGAGCGCGGCCGAGACCGACGCCGACACCTGAGCACAGCAGCGGCTCGACCGCCCACCACCCGCACCCGTCGACGCACGGCGGGACACCCCCTACCGAGTGGAGCGAACAGCATGGACACGATCGACGCCGAGACGACGGCAGGAACGGTCAGGGGGGAACTGCGGGACGGGATCGCCGCGTTCAAGGGCATCCCGTACGCGGAACCGCCGTTCGGCGCCCATGCGTTCAAGCCGCCCGTGCCGCGCGCCTCCTGGGACGGCGTACGTGACTGCACCGCCTACGGGCCGGGCTGCCCGCAGCCGTCGTCACCCATCTTCGGGGGCCTGAGCACCGGCGAGGACTTCCTGTCGGTCAACGTGTGGGCCCCGGAGGGTGCGACCGGCCTGCCGGTGATGTTCTGGATCCACGGGGGCGGCTTCCTCATGGGCTCCAATGCCGGCTCCGGCTCGGATGGCAATACCTTCGCCCGCGACGGAGTGGTGCTCGTCAGCTGCAACTACCGGCTCGGCGCTTTCGGATTCCTGCACGCCGGTCACCTGGACGACGCCTACGCCGAGGGATCGGGGGCCTGCGGGGTGGCCGACCAGATCGCCGCCCTGCGATGGACCCGCGAGAACATCGCGGCCTTCGGCGGCGACCCGGACAACATCACCGTCTTCGGCTCGTCGGCGGGCGGCACGTTCGTCGGTGAACTCCTCGGCTGCCCCTCCGCACAGGGACTGTTTCAGCAGGCCGTCTGCCAGAGCGCCGCAGCGGCACCGCTGTTCGGCTTCCCCGCGCACTATGCCGAAGCGATCGCCGAGGCCATGCTCGGCAAACTCGGCGTACCCGCCGACGAGCTGCACACCGTCGATGCGGCACGCATCCTGCAGGCGCAGACCGAGTTCATGATCGAGAAGCAGCGCGGTGAGCACCCCGAGTGCGGACGGATGATCCCGTTCGTCCCGCTCACCGGTGGCGACCTGCTTCCGCAGTCCCCGTATCAGGCCCTCGCCGACGGCGTGGGGACGGGCGTCGACCTGGTGATCGGAACCAACCGCGACGAGTGCACCCTGTACGCACTGATGGAGGAAATGGGCGCTGCCGAGACAGGCATGTCTCCCGGGGGCTGGGACGCCGACCCGGCAGTGCAGCAGGCCATCCTTGACGTCTACGAACGGAGCCAGGGAGCGGGTTCTGCGATCTCACCGCAGGTCTCGATGGATACCGACCGTGCCTTCCGCGTCCCCTCACTGCGTATTGCCGACGCCCACCACCGAGCAGGCGGAACGACTCGCGTCTACCAGTTCGCATGGCGCAGTCCCGCCTTTGGCGGACGCGTGGGAGCTTCCCACGGCATCGAAGGTCCGTTCGTGTTCGACGACTTCTCCCTGCCGATCACCAGGACGCTGATCGGCGACGAGACGCCCCAGGACCTGCTCACCGCGATGCACGGCTCCTGGATTTCCTTCGCGGCCACCGGCGACCCCTCCGCCACCGGTGTCATTCCTGCTTGGCCGACCCACAACCCGGATACCCGGCCCACGATGGTGTTCGACACCAGGACCACCGTCGCCGAAGACCCCGACGGTGAGCGTCGCGCCAGCTGGGACGAGATCGACCTGAGTCTCTGACTGCAATCCGGGGCGTATCCACTTCGGTACGGGCAGCACGTGAACGACGGGCTGCCCGGAACTCCGGAAGGATCAGCGGGGCGAAACGCGCCCTATGGCTTCTTCCTGGGGGAGGACCGCAGTCAGCTGGCCGCGTCGAGCAGATGGCACCAGCGATGTCACCAGCATGGCATCAGGCCTGAACAGCTGTGCCGGTGGCGACGTGATCCGGGGCTGCGTGAGCCAGGCGAGCGAGCAGACTGCCGACATCGCACGCACCGCCGTGCTCACCGCGGGAGGGCCCGACACGGCCACCGGCGTAACGATCGACCGGCAATGCGGCTCCAGTCAGCAGGCGATCGCATTCGCCGCTGTCGGACTGATCGCCGGACAGTACGACGTGGTCGTCGCCGGGGCGTGGAGTCGATGTCGCGAGTGCCCCTGGGCTCCGCGAGGGGCGAAGGCAACCCGCTTCCGGAGCGGTATGCAGCCAAGTACGGGCGTCCCAACCAGGGCATCGGCGCGCAGATGATGGCCGAGCGGTGGAGCTTGACGAGGACCCACATCGACGAGTACTCCGTAGCTGCTGTAGTCGCAGCAGTGCGTGTCTGTCCCGATTGCGAGGCGGGGACAGTGTTCTGGGCCTGATCCGGTGAGCAGAACCGTGGCCGTCGGCCGTTCCTCGTACTTCCGGCCGGCGGCCGCCGGGATTGCCGCTCAGGGGTCACAGTGCAGGGCCCTCAGTAGGCTTCGGCGAGTTCTTTCCTCAACACGGGCAGCACCTCGCTACCGACGAGGTCGATCACGTTGTGGATCTTGGACTCGGGCATACCGCCGAAGTCGAAGTCGAACAGGACCCTGCGCAGCGCGCCGAAGTGCTCGGGGAATCTCAGTACCTTCTCGACCACCTGCGCCGGGCTGCCGACTGTCAGGCCGGTGGCGGCCACCTCTTCCTCCATGGAGGCACCGGAGCGGGAGTGGATGGGGTGAGCGTCGTAGTAGGGGCGGTACTCCCGCACAGCGTCCTGCGAGTTCGCATGCACCCAGATCCCGGACCCTGCGCCCACTATGCCGTCCTCGGGCGCACCGTGACCGTGGTGGGCGAAACGCTGGCGGTACAGCGCGGCGGATCGGTCGTAGTGCTCCATCGGCGCGAACATGTTGTTGACGAAGAAGCCGTCGCCGTAGCGCGCCGCCTGTTCGGCGATCTCCGGGGTACGGATGGAGCCGTGCCACACGAACGGCGGAACGCCGCTCAGCGGCCGGGGCACCGATGTGAAGCCCGCCAGCGGCGCACGGTACCGGCCCTCCCAGTTCACGTTCTCCTCGCGCCACAGCCGGCGCAGCAGGGCGTAGTTCTCAACGGTGAGCGCAAGACTGTCGTCGATGTTCTGGCCGAACCAGGGGTAGACGGCCGGCGTGTTGCCGCGGCCGAGCATCAGGTCGACCCGGCCGCTCGAAAGGTGCTGGAGCGTCGCGAAATCCTCGGCGATCTTTACGGGGTCGTTGGTGGTGATGAGCGTTGTGGACGTCGACAGCGTCAGCCGCTTCGTCTGCGCTGCGATGTAGGCCAGGAGTGTCGTGTCGGAGCTGGAGAAGTAGGGCGGGTTGTGATGCTCACCGATCGCGAAGACGTCGAAGCCGGCCTCCTCGGCGTGGACGGCGATCCGCATGAGCGCATGGATCCGCTCATGCTCCGAGACGAGCACACCACTGACGGGGTCTCGCGTGATGTCGCCGATGCTCGATATCCCGAACTCCATTTTCCTACCTCCACTACGGGGACGACTGGTTGTTTCATCTGCTGTCTGGCGAAGTACTGGGCACATGACGTCCAGGGACTCGTGGGTGCCGTTGGCGGGCTCGCTCGCCATCGGGTGTGACGGTGCGAGCGACAGGGACGAACGGCGCTCCGCGCGCCCGGCCGCCACGGGAAGTTCCGGGATCGCGCTGCGCGGTGTCCGTCCTGGCGGCCGACCGACGTCAGCCGATCGGGCCGGGCCCGTTCAGTAGCCAACGGGCGAGGAGCAGCCGTTGGTCCGTTCCGGCCACGGTGTTCCCCCGCTCGCCGGGAGTACGTTCCTGGCGGTGATCCTCACGCCCATTCCGACTAGGCGGGGTATAGTCCGTTTATGTTCCATGGGTGGTGCGGCCTGTTGGCTCAAGGACGGGTTCACACATCGCCTTCTACCGGCACTCGCCTGATCAAGGGAATCCATGAGCGTCTTCACTGACAACGAGCAGACCTACCTCGACAGCCAGCTTCTTGGCCGTCTGGCCACCCTCGCCCCCGACGGAGCGCCTCAGGCCAGGCCGGTGGCTTTCGTCTACAACCGCGAGCTCGACACGATCGATATCGGCGGCCACAACCTCGTCGCCAGCCGGAAGTACCGCAACATCCAGGCCGACCCGCGCGTCTCCCTCGTCATCGACGACCTGGCCTCCACCACGCCCTGGAATCCGCGTGGCATTGAAATCCGTGGAACCGCCGAGCTCCTCGACGCCGAGCCGGCTCAGCCAGGTTTCGACCCGGCGCTGATCCGCATCCATCCCGCCCGCGTACTCGCCTGGGGTCTGGACACCGACCCGTACGAGGCGCCGAACGCCCGCAACGTCACCGCCGGTCCGTCGAGCACCTCCGCTGCTGGTCAGCACTGA
This sequence comes from Streptomyces sp. NPDC102451, assembly GCF_044765485.1. Taxonomy (NCBI): domain Bacteria; kingdom Bacillati; phylum Actinomycetota; class Actinomycetes; order Kitasatosporales; family Streptomycetaceae; genus Streptomyces; species Streptomyces sp. NPDC102451. Next base: position 8,129 of record NZ_JBIWKD010000033.1, read on the forward strand.
TACGCAACCAAGCAGCGGTGAGGTCCGCCGTGGCGCGGCCAGCCGAGGTGACCGCGGCACCTGCCATCGCGGACCCGCGCTGCGCGGCCCTGCCCCCAGCATCCGGCCCTGGCCACATCCCCGGCAGACCCGCCGGACAGGCCAGGTCGACCACGTCGGCGTCGCTCACCTTCGGGCATCTTGGTGACGAAGCCGCCGCCGTTCCAAGGCGTATCCCAGTCCCACGAGCGCCAGCGAGGGGAGGGCGACCACGGCTTGCGGGAAGATCTGTTTGCCGGGTGGGTCGACGGCTCGGGAGCCGGGGTACGCGAGTGCGGAGATCTGCGTGACCCAGTACAGCGCGGCGGACACGGCCCCGCTGTCCAGCGCAGCCTTGGCAGCTGCCGTCGAGTCGGCCGGACGCCACAGTTGCAGCATCGTGACTCCGGCCAGTCCGGCGCCCAGGCTCATGGTCTGGGCGTTGTGGAATTTGGCGTGTGGTGGCCAGTTCGGATTGTGGATGTGTGTCTCGTTCCAGTCCGCGATGTAGGGGCCAACTCCGGCGATCACGGCGGGTACCGAGATCAGCACCTTGCCGAGGCTGATACGGCCGGTGACGCGTGTGGCCATGTGCGGGTGCTCCTGTCCTGTCGGTGTCGGGAGGGCCGACTTCCGTGCTGTCGCTGACAGTCGGCCGGCACTCTTCGGTCATTGGCCGATCGCGTGGACGATACGGCGATCGGCTGTCGCCCCGCGCGCTGTCCTAGGCAGAGGCGCGCGTGAACCGGAGCGTCGACGTGACCGTCGTCAGGCCACGCATCATGCCCAGCCGGTTCCAGCCCATGCCGAACTGCTCCCGGTCGACGGTGAACTCGGTCGTGAGCGCGATCGAGTCCGCGCCGGACTCGGTGACCTTCACGGTGGCAGTCTGGGGGCGGCTGACACCGCGGACGGTCAGCTGGCCGTTGACCTCGACGGTGTCGTTGTGACGGTACGCAGCGTCACGGACTGCGAAGACGAGGGTGGGGTGGCGCTCGACGTCGAAGAAGTCGACGCTGCGCAGGTGCTCGTCGCGCTTCTTGTGCTTGGTGTCCAGGGAGGCGGCTTCCAGGGTCACGGAACCGCTGACGGTGCCATCAGAGCGGACCTCGCCCTCACCGGTGACACCCTTGAACTCTCCCTTCACGGTGACCATGCCCCACATCGTCACGTGGCTGACGGCGATGACGGAGCGGGTGGTGTCGAGGTGCCACAGGCCGGTTTCAACAGCGGCGGTCATGGGACTTCTCCTTGATCGGTACGTACCACTGGATGGGTGATCAATTTCGATGGCTGCGCGTCGAACGGGCCTGGCAGTCCGGTGGTGCTTGCTCGGGCCGGATGCGGCTGGCCGGCCATTCGAGCCGGCCAGCCGCATCCTCAGTAAGTGGGCAGTGCCGTCGGCTCAGGGGATGCTCAGGCCGACCGTGTAGTCGCCGCTGCCCTTGGTCGCCACCACTTCGATCCGGTAGGCGCCGGGGTCGCGGACCTCGTAGGAGAGCGTCTTGATGTCTTCCGCGCCCGAGGAGGTCGCGACGGTTTCGAGACCGTCGGTTCCGAAGTGCCTGAGCACGAGGTCGAAGTCCGCGCCGTCAGGCCCGTCCAGGCATGTGCTGATCGTGCCGGCCTGGGCGGCGATGAAGTAGTTCCACGGGATAGCGGTACTGCCCTCCACCACTCGGCCGGACACGGTGAATTCGTGGTCCGTGCAGTCGGTCGCTGCTGCGGCCGAAGGGGCGGTGGCTGTCTGCGCGGCGATGGCCGGCGAGGCGGTTGCCAGGCATGCGGTGACCACGGCGGCACCAGCAGCCGCGATCAGTCGGTGACGTATCACGAGATCCTCTCCACAACGGTTGAAGAGCTTCACTTGGGATGTGCGAACGTCCAGGAATGCACGGATGGTTACGCTGGGCGGCGTCGCCCGGGTGAGGATTGCCTGCGGGTATCAGAACCCGACGTTCTGACGGATCAGCACGAGGTGGATGCGGCCGGGCTGCTCCTGCCGGATCTCCAGGAGCTTGCCGATGTAGCTGCGCTGCCCGTACGCGGCCTGCGCCCGGACGTCCTCCAGCTTGAGACTGTGCTCCACGACTCGTTCGCGAGCAGCCTCCAGGCTGGGGACGAGCTTCTGCGTGCCGGCCACCAGGATGACGTTCGGGGCGTCCCACACGTAGGCGGCGAGCTGGCTGCCGGTGGCCGAGGCGATGACCAGGGTGCCGTCGGCGGTGATGGCGTGGACGCTGCCGAGGGCGTACTCGGCCTGCCCGGCGATGGCCTTCATCTCCTGCTGCTGGGTCTGGAAGTTCAGCGTCATCATCTTGTTGCGGGCGGAGACGTACGGGCCGTCCGGGTCGTTGATGGCCGCTTCGATGCCGGACTCCTGCAGCGTGGCCGAGGTGTTGGTCATCACCGGGGAACCGTGCGGGATCCGCTTCAGCACGCTCTGGCGGGCGGACTCGAAGTCGTCGACGACTTCCACGCTGAAGCCGTGCTCCTCGAGCGCGGCCACGGTCGCGGTAAGGGTCTGCTCGTCCGGCAGCGTCGTGAAACGAGCTTCGCCGTCGATCGCGGTCATGGGTTTCTCCCTCATTGAGTGGGCTCGACAGAGCCGCGGACACGGTTCTGCCCGTTGGGCGACAGGAGCGGGGAACCATCCAGTCGACGTAAACGGACTTTACCCCACTTAGTGTGGGCGGGCAACGGCGGCGGGCTGACGCGCAGCACGAAGAACGCACCACACATCACGAACGTTCAGCGGCTTAGAGGGCCTGAACAGGGGTTTTACGCCGCCTCGGCGGCCGCTATGTCGGCGCACCACAGATGGGGCGGCCCGCGCTGACGATGGTGCAGGCCACACGGCGCCCAGTCGTTCGAGGTGACGCACGCCGGGCCTGCCAAAGCTGGCCCAGGCGTCGTAGGGACCGGCAGGCCGGAACCGGTACCACCGGCGAGCATGCAGAAGCTGTCAGGCTGCCCCCTCCGGCCGGCAGCGCAGCCCGGACAGCCCGCGACTGATGACTTCTTGCGTTGAGGGCCGCTTGGCCGGCGCCGATGCGGCTACGCTGCCTGGTCGCGATGCCCGCGTTGTTCCACCCGCGGGCGGATCGGAGTGTCAGGGCGGAGCCCGAGGTCCGGGAGTCCACTGCAGGGCTCACCCGGAAAGCCGCCAAGGGGCTTCGCGATCGACGTGACCGGGCAGCTCGGGCCGCAATCGAGGGAGCGATGCGCGCGATCGCTCGTCACGCGAAAGCGGCGCCAACACCTTGCGGACGAGCAGCGAACGAACCGACCTGGCGGTCTGCTCGAACTTCGCGCAGTAGGCCGTCCGGGCTGTAGGTTCCGCAGTTTCGCGGGCATTGCCGGGTGATCATGAGCATTGGTGACGTTCAGTAGCGATCAGTTCATGGCCTCACAGCGTCCGAAGCAGAGGCGGCTCATGAGCTGGTTGTGGATCCGAGGGTTGTTACCGGCGGAGCAGATCAGGGCGGCGGCCCAGGGCCCGCCAGGACGGCCCATCCTGTCGGGCCCTGAGCCGCCGCCCGCGTTGCCGCGTCTCGCGAAATTCCCTTGTTCGGGTGAGTCGGTCGTGGGAGGTCAAACACCAACGATTCCTCGTACGACACCGAGGCCCGTCAAGTCCTGTGGTCTGAGTCGCAGTTCGTCCGCCGTCGTCCGCAGGCCGGAGGCCGGGCGTTTGAGGATCGCGGCGGCGAGCTCGGGTGCGATGACGGAGAAGTAGCTGGATGGGGTGGCCCAGGTGTTGTCGGGTGCCGCGAGTGCCAGGGCGCCGCCCGAGCCGCCCTCGCCGATCAGCAGCGTGGTCACCGGGGTGCGGGCCGTGGCGACAGCTGTGAAGAGTTCGACGATGGCGGGGCCTGCACCGGCCGCTTCCGCCGCCGCGTCGTTGGCGGCGCCCGGGGTGTCCACGAGGGTCAGGACCGGAATGTCGAGCCGGTCGGCGAGGCGGATGAGACGGGCCGCGGTGCGGTAGCCGGAGGGGCGGGTCGCGGTGCCGCACTGGGCGGCGTACGCGATCGTGCGCCCGTCGTGCAGCCCGAAGCCGCACAGCATGCCCGGGTCGCGGCCGCCGCAGCGGTCGCCGGAGACGGTGGTGCGCTCGGTGAAGTACGCGTCCAAGTAGGCCTGCGCCCGCGGGCGTCTGCGGTTGCGGGCCGCCTCGACTGCGTCCCAGCCGGACTCCGGGAGCGTCATGTCGCCCTGCGCGGCCTCCAAGTCGTTCGCCCAGCACAAGGCCATCCTCGAGAAGATCGAAGCAGGCAACGGCCGGGCAGCCGCCGCGGCGATGCGCCGCCATGTACGGACGGTCGCGAAGGTCGGGCTCCTCGACTGGGATCCAGAGAGCGACGAAGGCTGAGGCGGCCCGCCCCGACAAACCGGAGCGCGGACCGGTCATCCCTATCGTCCAGGCCGCCCCGGACCAGGGCAGTCGGAACATCCGAGCGGCGGCTCACTCCAAACGTCGGCGGCAGATACCGGCCCGGTCAGCGCGGACACCACTGCGTGAAACCGGACTATACCCCACTTTGAGGCATGACTGTTAGGATCACCGCTATGAACGGGCTACAGGTGAGCTGGGGAGCGCCGCGGCCGGAGCGGGCGGACGCGGCCCGCAATCGCGCCCACCTCCTGGCCACTGCCCGCCAAATGCTGGCCGAGTCCGGCCCCGACCAGCTGACGATGGATGCCCTGGCCGAGCGGTCGGGCCTGGGCAAGGGCACCGTATTTCGGCGCTTCGGCACTCGGGCGGGGATCTTCCAGGCGCTGCTCGATGAGATCGAGCGAGGCTTGCAGGAGCGGGTACTGTCCGGGCCACCGCCGCTCGGCCCCGGTGCGCCGCCAGTCGACCGGCTGGTTGCTTACGGCCGGGCGCGGGTGCGCTTGCTGATCGAGAACACGGAGATCGCCAGATTTGCGCTCGATGGTCGTCAGCCTCTCCCGAGCAGTCCCCAGACACCGGCGTCACAGATGCACGTCCGCATGCTCCTGCGTCAGTTGAACTTGGGCGGCGCGGACCTCGACCTGCTCGCTATCCAGCTCACCGCGGCGCTCGACGGGCCGCTCCTGCTGTACCTTTCCGCCGACGCCCTGACGAGTGGCCCTCAGATCGAAGAGAGCTTGGGCTCGGCCTGGCAGGACCTGGTCGAACGGGTATGCAGGCCCTGATGCACAGACGCGGCCATGCCGACCGGGCTGGTTTCTGGGGATGCCCCTAACCACGTTACGAAGAGCGTTGCCGGGAGTTCCGGCGCTCCCGCCCTATTGGCCGATCTATCTGCGCCTCCCGACCCGGTGACACCACCCCTGGGTCATGGATTGGCTCGCGCGCCAGCAGCAAGCGGACTGCCCCGTCAGCTCGGGGCGTTCCCGCAGGTCACGCTGCACCGGCCTGCTCGGCTCCGGTGGTGTTGTTGACGTTCACCGTCCGTTCGCGTCCGTTGTCGCTGGTGCCGCTCGCCGGCGGCGTCATCGGGTCAGGGACTAACCCGCCACCGGTCGGAACCTTACCCGCGGGGTAGTTCGTGAGATGCGCGTTTTCACCCTGGTACACCGTCGTGTGGTTCTTCACGACCTGGTAGCCACACGTCCCCGGGTCACCCTTGTCAGCGTGTCCAGGTGTATGTCGATGCCACCTCAGGGAGGCAAGCGCAGCGACGCACCCTCAGGAACATGACGCCCGCACCCCTCCTGAATCCACCGAGGCAGCCAGCGGCACCCACTGGGAGGGCGGCCCGCGGCAACCATGCGAGACGCCCCCCCATGCGGCCGAGCACGCTGACGCCTCCTGTACTACGACGCCAGACTGACGAGGATCAGTTGCCCGCAGGCATCGCCCCAGGGCAGTGACACCACAAGCCCTTCCGCTCACACCAAGAACTGCCCCTTCACATACGGGCCCGGCGCCGACTGCAGAACGGTTGGCTGTCAGTGCCTTGCCGAACCGGTCACCATGGGCAGCCCGACGAAGTCGGCGAGCGCCTGCTGTCCCGCGACGTTCACGTGCACTCCGTCGCCGGTGTCGTAGGCGGGGTTGATGCTGTTCGGCTTCACCGGGTCCTTCAGCACCTGGTCGAAGTCGAGAACACCGTCGCACATGCCGGAGCAGTCACCGCCCTTGCGTACGAACTCCGCCACGGCATGACGTGCCCGGTTGGCGGTGTCGCTGTAGCCGGGGCGCGGGGTGATCGGGGTGACATACACCTTGACCCCGGCCTTGTGGAGCCGCTTGAACGTTTCGCGGTAGCTCGAAATCACCTGATCGGCGTCGCAGCCGGCCGCGAGGTCGTTGGTGCCGTAGTAGAAGAGGACACCCCTGACCCCGTTCAGGGAGAGCACGTCTCGCTCAAGGCGAGCCAACGAGTCGAATCCTTGGAAGTACGGTGATGTTCCGGGGCAGTTGGCGTAGCTGGTGGTGCCGATGATGCCAGCGTTGGCGACGGCGAACTGGCGGTTGGCGGGCAGCTCCTTGTGGATGCGCCGCGCCAGGATGTCCGTCCACCGCTGGTTGTTGCCCAGTTCGGTGCAGCCGGGGCCGCAGTTCGTGCTGCCGGTACCGTCCACGACGGAGCTGCCGTACGCGACGAGGGTGCCCTTCAGGTTCTTGTTGCGTACGTCGACCGCGCTGACGAGATAGGTGGACTCGACCTTCTCGGTGTACGCGTCCGCACCGGCATCCGACGTCCGGTCGCCGGAGCCCGGCGCGGACAGGTAGTTGGTGCGGAACGCGGCATCGTGGCGGCTGGCGCTCGCCTCACCTGACGCCGACAGCGATACGGCCACATCATCGCCCGCGGCGGACCGCAGGGAGACCGGGTCGCTCCACGCCTCGCCGCCCGCCGGTACGACGATGCCGCTCTTGCCGTGGAACCGGACGGCTTGGGGCTTGCCTTCCAGCGTGGCGCTCTTGCCGTCGCTCGGGGCGACGGTGGCCGCGTCGATGACGAGCGGGGTCTTGCCGAGGGTGTTCTGCACGCGGATGCGCAGTGCGTCGCCGCCCTGGCTGAGGTGGCTGATCATGCGGACGGACTGGTCGCGCAACGGGTCCGGGGCCAGGCTGTGCGGCGGGCTGGCCCATGCGGTGTGCCACCCCGCCCGCGCGGGTATCTGGGCCGGGGCTGCTGGGGATTTCTGCGTGCCCGCGACCGCGACACCCGCCGTGCAGGTGAGGGCGGCCGCAAGGATGAGAGCTGACGTAGCACGGAACATGACACTCCTATGAAGTGACGCAGGCGATGCATGGGGGCGGAGCCCGCCCGTCCGGAGCCAGGCGCTGCGGTGGGAGGCCGGCGCCTGACGGTTACCGGACGGGCGGGCTCCGCCAGGGGGTTCAGGGCTGCCAGGTGAAGGTCGCCACCGCGCCCGCGGGCAGTGTGTACGTCAGCGAGCGGCCCGCATCGGTGATCGAGAACTTCTGAGCGGCCGAACCGGTGTTGACGGCGTACACGACGCGTTCGCCGTCCGGGTTCTGGAAGGCGACGTTCTGGACGGTGCCGGCCGTGGTGGAGCCGATGCGGGTCGCGCCCACGTCCACGAACTTCGCGAGGTGGCCGAGGGTGTAGTACTCGGCGTTGCGCTTGACGGTGCTGCCGGCGATCTCGACGACGCCGTTGCAGCGGGTGCCGCAGTGGCCCTGGTGCGGGCCGCCGTTCTGGTCGAGGGCGAGGTTCCAGTTGATGACCGTCTCGCCGCCTGCGCGCATGTTCCGCACGACCAGGTTCTCGGCGTGCCACTTGAGGGTGTCCTTGAACGTGTTGGCGGTGTCCGCCGAGTCCGTTCCGGAGCATTCCGTGAAGAACACCCGCTTGCCGGCGTCACGGATCTGCTGCTGTCCCTCCGGGGAGCCGCCGTAGCAGTGGAAGGCCGCGCCGATCAGCCGGGAAATGCCGGACGTCTTGCTGAACACGTCGAGCGGATAGTTCGGGTGGTCCCAGTTGTGGTCGTAGGCGAGCAGGTTGGTGCCCAGGCCGCCCGCGGTGAGGGTCTTGTCGAAGACCTTCAGGAAATCGGCCTGTTCACCCGAGGTCATGCCCATCGAGGGGTAGCTCGTCTCGAACTCGGGCTCGTTCTGGACGCTGAGGTCGGTCAGCTTGATTCCCTCGGCGCTGTACGCCTTGATCGTCTTGACGAGGTAGTCGGCGTAGTCCTGGTAGTGGGCGGGGTCGAGCTTGCCGCCGTTGAGGTTGTTGCTGGTCTTCATCCAGGCGGGCGCCGACCAGGGGGTGCCCATGAAGCGGATCGAGGAGTTGACCGCCTGGGCCTGCTTGATGACCGGGATGGTCTCCTTCTTGTCCCTGGCGATCGAGAAGGACCCCTTGGTGTCCTCGTACGTGGTGAAGCCGGGGTCGGCGTTGAAGTCGCTGCTGCCGAGCGGCTGGCGCAGGTAGTTCAGCCCGATGCCGTCCCCGCTGCGCGAGAAGAGCGAGGTGAGCAGGGAGTTTCTCGTCGCGGACGGGAGTTGCTGGATGAGGTGGGCGGAGGCCTCGGTCACCGAGGCGCCCGCTCCAGTGAACCGCTGCCCGGTGGCGGAGGGGTTGATCGCCACGTTCGCCGGCTGCTGGCTGCCCGTGAACGGTGTGCTGCCGGCGTCCTTGAGCTTGCTGGTGCCGTCCGCCGTGGTGATCCAGACGTGGGCGGAGTCGGCGGCTGCGGACTTCGGGCCGTTGTGGCGACCGTGTCCGCCCTGGCCGGCGTGGCCTGCGTTCGTGCTTCCTGCTCCGTGGGCGGTGCCCGTGCCGGCGAGGGCGAGGGCGGCGACCAGGACGGCTGCCTTCATCGCATTCGTCCGTGTGTGACGTGGTGCGCTTGCCTTCATCGTGCGGCTCCTTCGATGGCGTTCGAACGCTTACGGGTTGTGCCACGACCTCCTCTCTCTGTGAGATGACCGGCCTGCGGTGGACCGGCTCCGGCTGCGTGAGATGGGTGTGTCGGGCTATTTGAGGCCGGTGGTCGCGATGCCCGCGATGAAGTGGCGCTGGAACAGCAGGAACACCACGACCATCGGGGTGAGGACGACGAGTGCTCCCGCGAGCAGCACGCCGAAGCGGGTGAAGTCCTGGCCGCTGGAGATCAGGGCGAGACCGACGGGCAGGGTGTACTGCTCCTCGTTTTGTGCGACGACCAGCGGCCACAGGAAGTTGTTCCACGAGCCCAGGAAGCTGAAGATCCCGAGCGCGGCCAGGGCGGGCTTGGTCAGCGGCAGGATCACTCGCCAGAAGATCGCCAGTTCTCCGCAGCCGTCCACGCGGGCTGCGTCGATCAGTTCGTCCGGCAGCGTCTGCATGAACTGCCGCATCAGGAACACCCCGAAGGGCGTGGCGAGGAACGGCAGGATCAGGCCGAGCAGGGAGTCCGTCATGCCGAGGTTGGTCATCAGCACGTACAGCGGTACGAATGTGACGAGCGCGGGCACCATCAGGGTGGAGATGACCAGGACGAACACGGCCTGCCTGCCGCGGAATTCGAGCTTGGCCAGGGCGTAGCCGAGCATCGAGCAGAACACCAGGTTGCCTGCGGTGACGGCGGCGGCGACCGCCACCGAGTTCACGAACATCGCCAGGAAGTCCAGCTTCCCGAAGAGCTCCGAGTAGTTGACGGCCGTCAGGTTCGACGGGATCAGGGTCGGTGGCACCCGGCGGATCTCCGCCTCCGGCTTGAGGGAGCCGGACAGCATCCACAGGAACGGCACCACCATCAAGACCAGGGCTCCCGACAGCGGCAGATACAGCCAGGGAGTGCCCCACTTCTCTCTGCGGCGCCGCTTCCTGCGTACGGCCGCAGGGATGGTCGATGGGCCGGCCGAGGGGACCTCAATGTTGTCGGTGGCGGTCATCACTTGTCGTCCTTCAGCAAGCGGAACTGCAGGGCGGTGAGCGCCGCGATCAGTATGAAGACGACGTAGCCCGCGGCGGCGGCGAGGTCGTAGTTGCCGAAGCCGAACTGCCGGTAGGCGTAGAACGTCGCCGACACGGTTGAGTCCAGCGGGCCGCCCTGGGTCATCACGAACGGCTCGTCGAAGAACTGCAGATACCAGATGCCGAGCATCACCGAGGTCAGCAGCATGGCCGGTCGCAGCAGCGGCAGGACGATGTGCCAGAACCGCTTCCAGGGTCCGGCGCCGTCCAGTTCGGCGGCCTCGATCAGGGAGTTCGGGATGGACTGCAGACCGGCCAGCATGATCACCATGACGGTGCCCAGGTTCCGCCAGACCGCCATCGCGATCATCACGGGCAGCGCGGTGCGGGTGTCGGCCAGCCACGCGGGCCCGTCGATCCCGAACCAGGCAAGCACCGTGTTCACCAGTCCGGCCCGTGGTTCGAGCAGCGTCTTCCAGATGACGGCGACCGCGACCACGCTGGTGACCACCGGCAGGTAGAAGCCCACCCGGAACACCGACCGGAATCGGCGGATGCCGCGGTCGAGGAACACGGCGACCGCGAGGCCGGCTGCGAGGGTCAGCGGCAGTCCCACGAGCACGAAGATCGCGGTATTGCCGAGGGCTTTGAGGAAGACCGGGTCCTCGAACAGCTTGACGAAGTTGTCCAGCCCCACGAACCCGACCGCGAGCGGAGTGCGCAGATCGGCGCTCTTGGTGTCGGTCAGGCTCATCACCAGGGACCACGCCAGCGGCAGCAGCATGAAGGCGAGGAACAGCATCAGGAACGGTGCGGCGAGCAGCCAGGCCGTGGGTGCCTGGCGCCCGCGCGCCGTCGCACGCCGCCCGCCCGCCGCCTTTGACGGTACGGGGGGTGTGGTGCGTGCCCGTTCACGCGTGGGCAGGAGGGCCATGCCGGTCAGCGCCCCGCTCCGACGCTCGTTGCCTTCTCCTGCAGCGTCTTTTGCACCTGCTCGGGCGTGGCCTTGCCGAAGGCCAGCTTCTCCAGCTCCTTGTCGATCACCTCGGCGATCTGCTGCCAGGTGGTGATGGCCGGGGGCGCCTTGGTGACCTCCAGCTGCTCGGCGAAGGCCTTGAGCTTCTCGTCACCGGCCAGCCTCTTGTCCTTCCAGGCCCCCTTCGCGGCCGGCAGCTGGTTGGTGGCCTCGCCAAAGGTGGCCAGGTTCTTCGGCTCGCTCAGGAACTTGATGAACTTCCAGGCCGCGTCGGAGTTCTTTGCCTCCTTGAACACGGACAGCTCGATACCGCCCGCAAGGCCCGCGCTCTGCTTGCCCTTGGGCAGCGGCATGGTGGCCCACTTACTGTCCAGCTCGGGCGAGTTGCGGTGCAGGTTGGCGCCGATGCTCGTGGACTGCTGCAGCGCGCCGAGCACACCGTCGGTGAAGCCCTGCGCCTGGTCCGACTTGTCGGTCGGGGCCATGCCCTCCTCGAAGAACCGCGCGTAGTACTCGAGCGCCTCCTTTACCTCGGGCGAATCGAAGGTGAACTTCTTCGTCTGCGGGTCGTAGATGTCGCCGTCTGCCTGCCAGACCAGCGGCAGCCAGAACAGCCAGGCGTTGAAGCCGGTCTGCAGGCCGAAGGAGCTGCGCAGCTTGGGGTTGTCCTTCTTGGCGGTGGCCTGGAGCTTCTTCATGTCCTGGTAGAAGGTGTCCCAGTCGGCGCCCGGGGTGCCGTCGAGACCTGCGTTCTTCAGCGCGTCCGTGCGGTAGTAGACGACGGACGTGTCGCCGGTGAAGGGCACGCCGTAGGAGGTGCCCTTGTAGAGGGTGGTGTCCCACTGGCCGTCGAAGAAGTCCCCGGCCTGGAACGCCTTGGGCGTGGCCTGCAGGCCCTTCATGGAGGCGAATTCGGAGAGCCAGGTGGAGCCGATCTGCGCCAGGTCCGGGGTGTTGCCGCCGGCGATGGCGGTGGTCAGCTTCTCGTGTGCGGCGTCCCAGGGCACTGCCGTGATGCGGACGTCGACGTCCGGGTTCTGCTTCTCGAACTCGGCGGCCAGGGCTTTGAGGGATTTCGCCTCCGTCTCGTCGTCGCCCATCTTCCACATCGTGACCTTGCCCTTGGCGGGGCCGTCTCCGAGGCTGGCGGGCGCGTCCTTGCCGCCGGCGCCTTCATCGCCGCGGCCGCATCCGGTGGCGAGCAGGGCGACGGCAACGCCCGCCGCGATCACTGTGGTGCGCTTGAAGTGGCGCATGGTGTCGGCTCCTTGAGAGTGCTCTGGTACACGAAAGTGAGGTGGGAACATGCCGTCAGATGGGGGCCGCGCGTGCGGCGACCTTCGCGCAGTTCAGGTGACAGTGATCTCTGTGATGCGGCGCAGATCCCGGCTGGAGCGTCCCGTGAGCAGCCGGTAGCGCCCCGGCGGCGTACGCCACTGGCTGGCCTGCGGGTCCCAGATCTGCAAGGCGCGCTGCCTGATGTGCACGTCGGCGGTCGTCCGCTCACCGGGCCCCGCCTTAACCACCGCGAATCCGGCAAGGGTGCGGACGGGGCGGTCCAGCTCCCCGTCCGCGGGCGGTTCGAGGTACACCTGGACGACTTCACGCGCGGGGCGTGATCCCGTGTTGACGACCTCGACGGTGAGATTCAGCCCGTCTCCGGCTCCGGTAGCGGGGCCGGACAGTTCACCGGAGACGGGAGCTTGATGGACCACGAGGGACTCGTAGCTCCAGGTGCTCCACCCCAGGCCGTGCCCGAAGGGGTAGGCAGGACGCAGGCCCGCGCGGTCCCAGGCGCGATACCCGATGTACAGCCCTTCTTGGTATGCGACGACACCGTTCGTGGGCCGTGCGTGGGGGGCGGGGACGTCCTCGGCGCGGGCGGGCAGCGTCCAGGGCAGCCGGCCGGCCGGTTCGGTGCGGCCGGTGAGGACGTCGGCGAGTGCGTGCCCTGCCTCCTGCCCCGGCAGCCAGCCCCACAGCAGGGTGGGCACTTGTTCGGCCCAGGGCAGCAGCACCGGGGCTCCCGCGTTCACGACCACGACGGTACGAGGGTTGGCCGCGACCACGGCCCGCACCAGTTCGTCCTGATGCCCCGGCAGTTGAAGCCCTGTGCGGTCCCAGCCCTCCGACTCGACCTCCTCGTTCGTCCCGACGATCACCACCGCGACGTCTGCGCTCTCGGCCGCGCGCACCGCCTCGGCGATCTCGTCCGCCGCGCTCGGTCCGGGCCTCCGGTGTCGCAGGTGGGCGCTGATGAACCGTCCGTACCCGGCGGCGTCGACCACGGTGAGATCGGCCGTGACACGCACCTGCAGCGGTGCTTGCCCCTCCTCGACGGTGATGTCGACACCGTGGGTCCTGGGACGGCTGTGGCTGGAGTCGAGGACCATGTCCACACCGCGCTCGGCATCCTCATACGAGACAAGAATGCCGTCGACCGCGAAACGGTGACGGCCCGCGCACCCGAACTCAAGGCGGTGCAGGCCGGGTTCGGTGAGGACGAGCCGCGTGCGCAGGGTCACGCGATGCGTATCGGCCGGGAACGCTTCAAATCCGCCCCAGTCGCCGGTCGGCCGCAGCACGGTGCCGATCCGCGTGCCGTCCTTGTCAAGGAAGTCGGCCCGGATACCCAGCCCGTCACCGTGCGGGTCCTCGGCGTACGCCCCGTCAATGAAGGGCGGCAGCATCCGCGCGTCACCGCCACGGTGCACCGAGAGCGTGACATCGGCGGGGAGCGCCGCACGCAGCCCCTCCTCGTATCCGACCGTCCGCGCGGTGGGAACGTAGGCGCTTCCGCCGCCCTGAAGGTAGGGGCGTACGGCGTTGGGGCCGATGAGCGCGATGGACCGTACATTCGGCAAGGGCAGCAATTTCGCCTCGTCGCGCAGGACCACAACCGACTGCGCGGCGACCTGCCGCAGCAAGGCGTACGAGTTGCTCGACGGCCGTGCGGTGACGGCAGCCCCCTCGTCCGGGGCGGCCCCGCCCGCCAGCTGCCCGACCCGGCGCGCCAGTCTCAGCACCCGTACGACCTTGTCGTCCACGAGCGCCTCAGGCACCCGGCCCTCCCGTACGGCCTGGACGAGGAGGTCGCCCCACGGCCCGTCGGGTCCGGGCATCACCACGTCGAGCCCGCCGAGCGCCGTTTCAACGGTCGTGCGCGCGGAGGCCCAGTCGGAGATCACCGGGCCGTCGAATCCCCACTCTCCTTTGAGGATCGAGCGCAGCAGCCGGTGGTGCTCGGCTGCCGGCGCGGACTCCACTCCGTCGTCGAGCCCGGAGTAGGCGGACATGATGCTCCACGGCCGCGCCTCGGCGATCACCTGCTCGAAGGGGGCGAGATAGACCTCGCGCAGCGTCCGCTCGTCGATCTTCGACCGGTAGCGCGTGCGGTCCGTCTCCGACTCGTTGGCAACGAAATGCTTGAGGCACGCAGCCACGTTCGCGCCCTGCAGGCCGCGTACGACGCCGGTCGCCATCACAGCGGTGAGCTGCGGATCCTCGGACCAGTACTCGAAGTGGCGCCCGGCGACCGGGGTCCGCTGGAGGTTGGCCAGCGGGGCGAGGAGCACGTGCACGCCCTTGCGTCGCGCTTCGGCGGCGAACAACGCACCGACGTGTTCGGCGAGGTCGCGGTCCCAGGTGGCGGCGAGGGCGCTCGGTGCGGCAGCGAGCAGACCGGTGGGGTCTGCCTCCTCGCCGGTCCCCCTCACCCCCTGCGGCCCGTCGGACATGACCACGGAGCGAAGGCCGAGCGCCGGCTCGGCGGGCAGTGACCACAGGTCGCCGCCGGTGAGCAGCCGCACCTTGGCCTCAAGGTCCAACGCGCGGACACGGCGCAGCAGATCAGCGCCGTCCTCGGCGGCCAGTTCGGTGTCCTGGACATGCGGAGCGGGGGAAGTCATGGGCGGCATAGAAACACACTTACCAAGTACTTAGTAAGTAGTTGCGCGGAACTTGTTTCACGTCGATCAGGCACGGCCTAGACTCCAGCGCGTGAGCAAGGACAAGGCGGCGCCGACCGCATCCCCAACCGGTGCACGCAGCCGCCGCGGACGCAGCTCCGCAGCCCAGGAACGCCACGACGAGATCCTTCAGATCGCCATGGAGGTCTTCGCGGCCCGCGGCTACGGCAAGGCCTCCCTCGCCGAGATAGCCGACCGCGCAGGCCTGACCCAGGCCGGAGTCCTGCACTACTTCCGGTCCAAGGCCAACCTCCTGACCGAGGTGCTGGACCTGCGCGATGCGACCGACATCGCCGAGCTCGGCCCTGAACGCCCGCGCGGCCTCGCCTTCCTCAAGCATCTGGTGGACACCACCCGCCACAACGCCGAGCGCGAAGGCATCGTGCGGCTCTACGCCGTGCTCTCCGCGGAAAGCGTCACGGACGACCACCCCGCCCGGGGCTACTTCCGCAACCGCTACGCAGGCCTGCGGACCTTCGTCACCGAGGCCCTGACAGAGGCCTGCGAACTGGGCGAGGTACGCGACGACGTGAACGTGAGCGCCGCCGCGAACGCCATCATCGCCGTCATGGACGGACTGCAGGTGCAATGGCTACTCGATCCCGACGCGGTGGACATGGCCGAGTCCACTGACCAGGCGATCAGGTCCTTGGTGGACACCCTGCGCGACAAGTAGCTCATTGTCGCTTCGCCCGACAGGGCCGCGTCATAGAGCAGTGTCGGCGAGGTGCCCGGCGGCGAACTCGCGAATGAGGGTGACCGAGGCCGGCTGGATGCGGTGGGCGGACTAGGCCAGGGCGAGAGCGCGGGTAGCGAGGCACTGCGAGGCGCCGTGCAGGGGCAGCTCGATCATGCCGGGATGCCGGGTGCCGCCGTGCGGCAGGAGCTCGATGCCCAGACCGCGGGCGACGAGGCCCCGTACGGTGTCGACGGCGTCCGCCTCGGTCGTCGCCGCGCCGAGCAGACGCCGCCGAGACGCCTCGCCCGCGCTGGTGATCTGGCCGGTCTTCATGGCCTCACCTTAAACAAACCGTTTCGTTTACTGTCCGCGGAGGTGCGGTGTGTGGGGATGGCGGTTCCGCACACCGCTGCGAGCAGTGCGGCGGCCATACCCAGGAGGAACACGATGCGGAAGTCGCCCTCGGACGGTACGGCGGAGGGTCCGGTGGCCGGGCCGGCCAGGATCACCCCCGTGACGGCGCCCGCGAAGGCGGTCCCCATGGAGCGGGCCAGGCTGTTGAGGCCATTGGCGGCCGCTGACGCGGATGCGGGGGTCTGTTCCATGATCAGGGTCGGCATCGCCGCGTAGGCGAAACTCACGCCCGCACCGATGACCGTGGTGAACACCAGGATGTCCCAGGTGCTGCCCATCCGGAAGGCCAAAGTCCCATAGCCGACGGCGACGACGACGGTTCCGGTGACCAGGGTGGTCCTGGGCCCCTTGGCGGCCGAGAGCCGGGCGGCCAGCGGCGACATCGCCATCATCGCCAGACCGGCGGGGGCCAGCCACAGCCCTGTCTCGACCATGGACCGGCCCAGTCCGTGTCCGGATGACACCGGCAGGTGGAGGAGTTGCGGCGCTGCCAGGGCCTGGGCGTACATGGCGAAGCCGGTCATCACCGAGGCGAGGTTCGTCATCAGGACGGGTCGTCGCGCGCTCGCGCGGAGGTCGACCAGAGGGGAACTGTCGCGTAGTTCCCACCAGGCCCACAGGGCGAGGACGGTGGCGGAGACGGCCAGCAGGCCGAGTGTCGCCCCGCTGCCCCACCCGCGCGCGCCGGCCAGCGACACGGCCAGGAGCAGGGACACGAGTCCCGCGGCCAGACCAAGTGCTCCGACGGCGTCGAAGCGCGCCCTGGTTCCCGGCGAGGACGCGGGAACGATCCACAGGATTAGCAGACCGACCGCCAGGCCCAGGACCGCCGACACCCAGAACAGGGTGTGCCAGTCCGCTTGCTGTGCCACGGCGGCGGACAGCGGCAGTCCGACCGCCGCTCCGACGCCGAGGGAGGAGCTCATCACAGCGACGCCGGAGCCCAGGCGGTGAGCCGGCAGGACCTCGCGCATGAGGCTGATACCGAGGGGGATGGCCCCCGTACCGATCCCCTGGAGGGTCCTGCTGGCGACCATGAGGGGAAGGGAACCGGCCAGCGCGCCGAGCACGGAGCCGGTGACCAGGAAGGCCATGCTGATCAGCAGTATTCGCCTTTTGCCGTACAGGTCACCGAGCCGTCCCCCGACGGGGACGGCGACGGATGCACCGAGCAGGGTCGCAGTGATCGCCCAGGAGGCGTTGACCGGCGACGTGTGCAGCAATTCCGGCAGCTCGGGCACAAGCGGGACGATCAGGGTGTGCATCGCGGCGACCAGGACGCCAGCGGCCGCGAGGACGACGATGACCGCGGTGCTGCGAAGGGGCTGGTTGCCGGTCGCGGGCCCCCGAGTGGAGCCACGCGCCCGCCTGCGGTCCGCGACCGGGCGGAGGGCGCCGGCTACGGTCAAGGGGGTCACGGTCGCGCTCCGGTCATGTCGAGGACGAAGCGGTAGCGGACGTCGTTGCGGGCGAGGCGTTCCAGGGCCTGGTTGACCTGGTCGGGGCGCATGAGCTCGATTTCGGCGGTGATGCCGTGCTCGGCGCAGAAGTCGAGCATCTCCCGGGTCTCGGTAGTGCCGCCGCTGCCGGCTCCGGCGAGGGTCTTGGCGCCCTGGATGAGGCTGAGGGGGTTCACCGCAATGTCACCCTCGGGAATGCCGACCAGGCAGAGGGTTCCGTCCATGGCAAGCGCGGTCAGGTACGGGTCGATGGAGTGCGGTGCGCCGACGGTGTCGAGGATGAAGTCGAAGCGGCCGGCCTGCGCGTTCATCTGCTTCTCGTCGGTGGACAGGACCACGTCGTCGGCGCCGAGCGACCGGGCCTCGTCGGCCTTGTCCATGGTGCGGGTGAACTGCACGACCTCGGCGCCCAGCGCGTGGGCGATTTTGAGGGCGATGTGGCCGAGCCCTCCCATGCCCACGACGCCGACCGTCTTTCCGGGGCCGACGCCCCAGCGTTTCATCGGCGAGTAGGTGGTGATGCCGGCGCACATCAGGGGCGCGGCGCCGGCTGGGTCGAGACCTTCGGGCAGGTGGTAGGTGAACTTGGCGGGCAGGACGTACTGCGAGGAGTAGCCGCCGCGGGTGAGGAGCCCGTCCTTGGGGTCGGTGTTTCCGTAGGTGAGGGTCGGGAAGTGCTCGCACCAGTTCTCCCGGCCGGCACGGCAGGGCGGGCAGGTGCCGCAGGAGTCGATGATGTTGCCCACCGCCACCTTGTCGCCGGCCTTGAAGTCCGTCACGGCGCTGCCGACCTCGATGATTTCGCCGGTCATCTCGTGCCCGGGCACGAGGGGGAAGGTGTTGCCGTGGCGGATGGCCGAGATGTCGCTGGAGCAGACGCCGCAGTAGTCGACGCGTACGGCGACGTCGTCGGGGAGCAGGTCACGGCGGGTGAAGTTCCAGGGTTCCAGAGGGCCGTTTTGGTGGTGGGCGGCCCATCCGCTGATGTTCCTCATGGGGATCGTTCTCCTTGGTCGTCTTCGCCGGGGCGGCGCGGGTCCGCGCGTGGGTCGGTGTGTGCGGCTCTCGGGCTCCACGGCCGGGGGGTATCTGCCAGGTGTCCGCCATGTATGGGGCCGGGCGGCCCTACTCGATGGCGCGCGGGGGTTGGTCAAAGCTGGATCATGACGGTCTTGGTCTCGGCGAAGGCATCCAGGACGTCGGTGCCGTGCCCGCGTCCGATGCCGGGCTGCTTGAACCCGCCGAAGGGGACCAGTCTCGGCGCTGAAGCAGCGGGGCTTCTGATCAGGCTTGTCGGCAATGCGGTGGGCCGGTGCCGTGACCAGAAGCCCCGCTGAGCTTGGAGAGCGTCAGAGGTTGACGACGATGGCTTTGGTCTCGGTGTAGGCGTCGATGACGTCGGTGCCGTGTTCGCGTCCGAGGCCGGACTGCTTGAATCCGCCGAAGGGCAGGGGGCCACTGCTCATCTGGTTGACGGTGTTGATCCACACGGTTCCGGCCTGGAGGCGGTCGGCCATGGTGTGGGCGCGGCTGAGGTTGGTGGTGAACACGGTGGCGGCCAGGCCATAGATGGTGTCGTTGGCGATGTGCACCGCCTCGTCCAGGTCGCTGAACGGCAGCAGGATGGCAACGGGGCCGAAGATCTCTTCCCGGGCGATGCGCGAGGTGTTGTCGAGTCCGGTGACCAGGGTGGGGCCGACGAAGAGGTCATCGGTGTCGTCGTGGGGGTTGCCGATGATCTCGCCGCCCTCCTTGCGGGCCAGGTCGATGTAGCCGGCGACCTTCTCGTAGTGACCACGAGAGGCCAGGGGGCCCATGAGGACCTGCGGGTCGAAGGGGTCACCCATCGGGACCTTGGCCATGTTGGCGGCCAGGAGGCGGGTGAACTCCTCGCGCACGGACTCCTGGACCAGTACGCGGGTTCCGGCCACGCAGCCCTGGCCGCTGCCGGCGGAGAAGGCAAGGGCGGAGGCTGCCGCGGCGGCCTCCAGGTCCGCGTCTTCGAAGACGATGAACGGCGACTTGCCGCCCAGTTCGAGGGTGACGCGCTTGAAGTCGAGGGCGGAGGTCTCCAGGACGTGCTTGCCCACGGCGGTGGACCCGGTGAAGCTGATCTTGTTGACGTCCGGGTGGGTGATGAGGGCCTCGCCCGTACTGCGCCCCGGACCGGTGATGACGTTGAGGACGCCGTCGGGAAGGTCGGTGTGCTCATGGACGAGCTCCGCCATGCGCAGCACGCTCAGTGAGGTCTGCTCCGAAGGCTTGGCGACGACCGTGTTCCCGGTGGCCAGCGCAGGGGCGATCTTGTAGCCCATCTGCAGGAGAGGACCGTTCCAGCCGGCGACCGCGGCAACCACACCCAGCGGGGAGCGCCTGGTGTACTGCAGCTGGCCGGGGGCCGAGGGGGCGGTGGCTCCGTAGATCCGGGTCGGCCAGCCCGCATAGTGACGGTAGACCTCGACGGTGTGATCGACCATCCATCGCGTCAGCGACACCGGACCTCCCATTTCCAGGGAGTCCAGAGTGGCCAGCTCGTCGGCGTGCGACTCGATGACCTCGGCGATCTGGTACAGCACACGGCTGCGCTCGTCGGGGCTGATAGCCGCCCAGGCAGGGTCTTCGAAGGCACGACGCGCAGCAGCCACGGCGGCATCGACGTCCACGCGCCCAGCTACCGCCACCGTGGTCACCTCGGCACCCGTCATCGGGTCGACGGAAGCCACGACTGCACCGTCGGCGGCAGGCCGCTCCGTTCCATCAATGAACAGACCGCGCGGTTCCCCAGCGAACGCAGGAGAGAGCCGATTCGTGACAGGAGTGAAAGGGGTGGTCATAGCGAGAGTCCTTCTCTTCAGAGGGACGGATGCTTCAGGTGCCCGCAGGGGCTGGCGTACGTATCGAGGTCGCCTCTGCATCCGCCGCAAAGATGTCCGTTTTGCTCTACTAGGCACACTACACCAACCTGGCAGAGGCCGCCAGGTTGGACTGAGCTGCCAGGTTGACACACTGAACTAAGGTGGGTGTATGAGGAGCAGCACTAACACCCCGACGCCGTCGATCTGGGAGCGGTCGCGCCAGTTGGCGCGTGAGGAGATCAAGGAAGCCGCGCTCAGACTGTTCACGGCACAGGGATACGAAGAAACGACCATCGCGCAGATCGCAGAAGAGGCCGGAGTCTCCTCGCGCACGCTCTTCCGCTACTTCGGCACGAAGGAAGAGCTGGTCTGCGGAGAGCAGGACGAGCTGGGTGAATTGTTCATGCGCCTGGCCGCCGAACAGCCCAGCGAGATGCCCGTTTGGCAAGTCCTGCGCGAAAGCTTCGTCGCGGTCCTGACCGCCAATCATTCGCTGGAGCAGACGCTACGCATCAGCACGCTCATCTTCAGCACCCCCGCGCTGCACGCCAGTTACGCGCAAAAGCGTCTGCGCTGGATGGTCTCCCTCATGCCCATCATTCGCGAGCGCCTGCTCGATCAAGGCAGAGAACCGGACCAGGCCGGTCACGCGGCCCGCACCGTCATCGCCGTCTCCTTCGCCTGTGCCGACGCCGCGTTCGGCACTTGGGTCAAGGACCACCACGGCGAAGCCGACGTGGTCGCCCTCTACGACCAGTCCTTCGATCTCGTACGCACGACCACGACGCCACGCCCACTGTGACCGCATGAATCCGAAGCCGCCCCGTGCGGAGTCTTCTCATCACCATCGGAGGGCAGCTGCAGCCCGCGCCAATGACCAGTTCGCTGGGCAGTTCGGGCTCCTGCCCTTGACCGGGGCCGGCCCGGGGTCGCCGCACCGATATTCGATCGGCAACACACCGCCATCGCGGCGGTTTCGGTCATCACCCCCCCCCACGAGCAAAGCCAGCCGGTCGTGCACATCCCCGCCGTGGTCGCTGTGGCCCGGACGATCACCCGCGCCGTGGCCACCGAACTCCCTCACCGACGGTAGCCCGACGAGCCTGAGCGGTCGCGCGGCATGCACATGCACTGCCAGAGCCGCGCTGGCCCTCTCGGGTGACCGGCGCAGGCGAAGCCCGTGCTCGGTGCTCCATAGCTGCAGTGCGCGAGCTCCAGTGTGCAGGGCCCCGAACGAGCTGGCCGCTGCTTTCGTCTCCTCGCTCGCCGCACCCGCAATTCGCAGGCGCCCGGGGGTGGGCCGCGGTTGGCCCGCCCCGGGGAGGGGGTCAGACGGCGCTGCGGGTGGTGGTGGGGCGGCGCAGGGCGGTCTCGGTGATGGCCGGGGTGTTGTAGGCCATGTCGAGGGCGCCGACGTCGGTGCCGGGCGGGACGATCTCGTTGATCTTGTCGAGGAGGTCGTCGGACAGGGTGGTGTCCACGCCGTCCAGGAGGTCCTGGAGGTGGTTCATGGTGCGCGGGCCGATCAGAGCCGGGGTGGGCGATGGTGAAGGCGACGGCCAGGTGGGCCATCTTGATCCCGGCCTCCTCGGCGAGCGGGATGAGCTGTTCGACCACGTCCAGGCGGCGTTCGTCGCTCAGGTGCTTGAAGCCGAAGCTGGCGCGCTTGGAGTCGGTGGTCTGGCCCTTGCGGTAGCGGCCGGTGAGCAGGCCCCCGGCCATCGGGCTCCAGACCATCACGCCCATGCCGTACCGCTCGGCCACGGGCAGTACCTCGCGCTCGATGCCGCGGTTGAGGATGGAGTAGGTGGTCTGTTCGGTGCGGAATCGCTGCAGATTGCGGCGCTCAGCCATAGGGCCTGTCTCTTTGGAGTAGAGGCTAAGACCGTGTCCTATGTGGTGAGTCGGTCGTTGGGCTCAGCATGGGGCGGGGTACGTGGAGTTGGATTGTTCCGGACGGGCTGTGGGAGATCGCGGAGCCGCTGATCCCGCCGTCGAA
>NZ_JBIWKD010000034.1:0-22147 GCF_044765485.1 Streptomyces sp. NPDC102451
AACCCCGCAACTACCTGGCCTTTCTCGGCCTCGCCGCCGCCCTTTGCTGCTACAAGCGACTCCTCCGACTCACCACATAGGACACGGTCTAAGCAGCTCAAGATCCACCAGACCCGCTAATAGAGCAGGCGATCTGGCGGGGTAAGCTGGCATTCCATGGAAATAAGCTCCGCCCTCTGGTCCTTCGCCCTGGTTGGAGGGCTTCTCACTCTGACTCCTGGACTCGATACGGCGCTGATCTTGCGCACGTCTGCCCTTGGCCGGCGCAGGAGAGCGTGGGGTGTCGTCCTCGGAATCCAGACTGGCACCCTGGTGTGGGGTGCGTTCACCTCCCTCGGAGTGACCGCGCTCCTCACGGCCTCGCATCTCGCTTACACCACGTTGCGCTGGATCGGCGCCGCCTACCTGATCTGGATGGGGTTTCGCATGCTCCGGGACACCTTCCGGGGTCTGCCCACGGCAGACGCGGACGATTCCCTTCTGGCCGCCGGAGTGGACTCGGTCAGCGGCGGCTGGCGGCAGGGGACGCTCACCAACCTCCTGAACCCGAAGATGGGCGCCTTCTACGTCGCCGTCCTTCCCCAGTTCATCCCCGTGGGCGCCGGGCACTTCACCATGGGACTCCTGCTCACTGCGGTGCACATCGTGATCGGTCTGATCTGGTCTGCCGTCCTCATCGGCTTCGCTCGTGTCCTGCAGGGGTGGCTCCGCAAGCCCCCGGCTCGCCGACTGCTCGATCAAATCACTGGCACCGTCATCGGCGCCTTCGGTATCAGGCTGGCACTCAGCAATTGACGATCCGAGGGGCAGGGGCCGGCGACCTGCTCAGCACCGTACCCAGATCAAGGTGGACGCGACGTGGAGTGCGGCCTGGTAGGCGATGGCGCGTTTGTCCGTCCGTAGGGCCAGACCGCACTACTGCTTGAGTCGGGCGTTGCACCGCTCGACGGCATTGCGGTCCTTGTATTTCTCGGTGTCAAAGCCGGGTGGGCGGCCTCCGACGCGGCCTCGCCGCAGACGGTGACCGATCTGGTCGGCGGGCTGCGGGATGACAGCCCGGATACCTCGGCGCCGAAGGTGTGCACGGATCGCGCGGGACGAGTAGGCACGATCCGCCAGGACGGTCGCCGGGCGGGTTCTCGGCCGCCCGGGTCCGCTTCGTGGGATCCGGATCCTGGCCATGACCGCCTCAAAAGCCGGTGCGTCACCAGCCTGACTGGCGGTGACGTGGATACCCAGAGGACGAGCTCGGCTGTCACTGGCCAAGTGGACCTTCGTGCTCAGTCCGCCGCGGGAGCGTCCAACTGGTCCTCGGAATAGATCACCAGAGTCTGCTCCGGCTGCTCGGCCAGGTGGAACGCGGTATAGGTGAAATCGACCGTCCCGCGCCCCGGGCGCCGTAGCCGTTTGCGTCCTCCGTGTCGGGCCTGCACGTCGTACCGCGGCCACCAGGCACGCACTTCAGGGCTGCCCGACTTCAACTCGTCGATCTGCCGGGTGTATCGGACATCGCCGGGGTGACGTCCGGCCAGCGTCCGCAGCCGGGCGAGCAGGCCCCGTGCCTCGGGCTCCCAGTCGACCAGAACGTCCCGGGCCGCAGGTTCGAGGAAGACCCAGCGGGCGAAGTTCGCCGGCCGGTCCGCCGTCGCGGTGAGGTTCGGAAACAGCTCGTCGGCCGCCCGGTTGTAGCTGAGTACGTCGTAGGTGGCGCCGATGATGTAGGCCGGGTGCGGCTGGAGAAGGAGCGGGACGGCTGCCACCTCTGCGGCGAGCGCCTCGGGTTCTTCGGCTTCGGCCGCAGGCGCGTGACCGGCAAGCTGGAAAAGATGACCGCGCTCATACCGGTCGAGTTGCAGGGCCGTGGCGAGGGCGTCAAACACCTGGTAGGAAGCGCGGACGTCCCGGCCCTGTTCAAGGTACGTGTACCAAGTTGCGCTCATTCCCGCGAGCAGCGCGACTTCCTCGCGGCGCAGGCCCGGGGTACGGCGTCGGCCCGTGGAAGGTAGTCCGACCTGGTCAGGGGTGATCCGCTCTCGGCGGCTGCGGAGGAAAGCTGCCAGCTCACGGCGTTGTTCCGACTGTTGATGCATGGTGGATGGCACCTCTGGTTCCAGAATAAACGCGCTCTGGATACCAGGCTAAAGGCGCCGCAGACTGGAATCCGAGCGGGCGCAGAACTCGCCCGATGGTCGGTGGACGGGCATCCGGTGTCGGTAGCCCGGCGAGCACACGTACTCCGGGCTGTTGCCGGGAGCCGGTCCCCAGAAGTGCAGAGGAAGACATCATGTCGGGAATCGACGGCAAGGTCGTGGCGATCACGGGAGCCAGTGGTGGGATCGGCGAGGCGACCGCACTGCTGCTTGCGGAGAAGGGTGCTCGGCTTGTTCTGGGTGCGCGTCGCTCGGAGCGCCTGGCGGACTTGGTGGTGCGGATCGAGAAGGCGGGCGGCGTGGCCGTCCAGGCTCGCACGGATGTGACCCGGCGGGATGAGCTGCACGCCCTGGTCGCCTTGGCCGGCGAGCGATTCGGCCGGCTCGACGTGCTGGTCAACAACGCCGGGGCCGGCACGATTTCGCCCCTGGACGATCTGCGGGTCGACGAGTGGGACGAGATGGTCGACGTCAACGTCAAGGGTGTGCTGCACGGAATCGGTGCCGCGCTGCCGGTCTTCCGGGCCCAGGGCGCGGGCCATTTCATCGCCATCGCCTCCACGGCCGCATTCCGGATCGTGCCGGCCATGGCGGTCTACGCCGGTACGAAGTTCGCGGTCCGTGCCATCTGCGAAGGGCTGCGCCAGGAAGCCGGTGACTCCCTGCGGGTGACCACCGTCTCGCCCGGTGTGACCGGGACCGACTTCGCTGAGGCATCGACGAATCCGCAGGTCCGTACACAGATCACGGAGATGCGGGACCGGATCGCGATCCCGCCAGCTGCCATCGCCCAAGCCATCGCGTTCGCCATCGAGCAGCCGGCAACCGTCGACGTGAACGAGATCGTCGTCCGGCCCACCGCCCAGAACTGACCCGCGCAGGTCCGAGTTGGCCCAAGGACCCCTTGGGCTGGTGTTGATCACCGTCGCTCACGGACTGTGAACGGCGCGGTCGATCCGCGTCAGTGGTGCGTCGCCGCCTGGATCTCCCGTGCCCGTTTCCGGCCCCCGATCATCCTTCTGCCAGCACCCGCCCGAGGAAGCCTCGTAGGTAACCCGCGACGACGTCCAGGTGGCTTTCCAGCAGGAAGTGACCGCCGTTGATCAGGTGCACCTCCGCGTCCTTGGCGTCGCGGGTGAAGGCTCGTGCGCCGTCCGGGCCGAAGATTTCGTCGTTCCGGCCCCAGACGGCGAGCACGGGGATCTCGCTGGTGCGGAGGAGTTCGTGCAGTCGCGGGTAGAGCGTGCGGTTGTTCGGGTAGTCGTGGAACAGCGCAAACTGGACCTCGTCGTTGCCCTCGCGGGAGGCCAGGGCGAAGTCATGCGCCCAGGTGTCCGGGTCGACCAGGCTCGGGTCGGGCACGCCGTGCACGTACTGCCAGCGGATGGCGTCGACGCTCAGCGCGGCGCGGACGGCGGGTTCGGTGTCGGGGCCGGGGTTCGCTCCGTAGGCCCAGACGTCGGTCCAGAACGAGTCGACGAAGCCCTCCTCGTAGCCGTTGCCGTTCTGCGTGACGAGGGCGGAGATCCGTTCCGGATGCCTGAGCGCGAGGCGCCATCCGATCGGGGCGCCGTAGTCCTGGACGTAGAGGGCGTAGCGGTCCAGGCCCAGCTGGTCGAGCAGCCCGCAGGTGAGTTCGGCGAGGGCGTCGAAGGTGTAGGTGAACTCCTCCGCCGAGGGGGCGTCGGAATGGCCGAAGCCGAGGTGGTCCGGCGCGATGACGTGATAGCGGTCGGCCAGCAGTGGGATGAGGTTGCGGAACATGTACGAGCTGGTCGGGTAGCCGTGCAGCAGGACGATCGCGGGGGCGTGGGCGGGGCCGGCTTCGCGGTAGAAGATCTCGTGGCCGTCGACGGTGGCAGTCCGGTGGTGTACCGAGCTCATGTCTAACCCCTTCTCTGGTTTGATATGGTTAGCACCTCTTCACGCAAGCATGGAATGAGCTAACCTGTCAAACGATGCAATCGGGTTAGGAGGGGGTGGGGGTCGATGGACGTACTGCTGGACCTGCTCAACAGCAGGCCACTGATCAACGGCGAGGAACGGGACGCGCTCGGCGACCCGGCCGCAGGTATGCGCTGGGCGCGAGAGCGCGGCGGTGAAGGCAGCCTCGCGGAACTGGCGCTGCTGCGCGAGACGCGGGACGCCCTGCGGGACGTAGTGTGCGGAGACACCTCGCCCGCGGCGTTGAGTCCGCTGCTCGAAGGGGTCCACCAGACCCCGGAGATCACTTCGGACGGTCTTCAGTGGATGGTCGAGACACCTCCGAATGCCCGGTTGACCGTCGAGGTGGTTATCGCCTGGGCTGCCGTCGAGGAGCAGATGCCCGGTCGGCTACGCCCGTGCGCCAACGGCGAGTGCCGGCTGTTCCTGCTCGACCGCAGCCGCGCCAATCGTGCCCGCTGGTGTTCGATGGCCGTCTGCGGCAACCGCGAGAAGGCCCGTCGCCACTACGAACGCACCCGCTGACCCGTCCCCGCGCCGTACGCGGTTGGCGTTCTTGCCGACGTGCCTTTCTGGGAGAGGGATCCACTGCGGTCAGACGGAGCGGGAACAACCTGCTCACGACTTTGCGGGCACGTAGTGCTCAGACGGATTCTGTCCGTAGTTGTGCATTACGCATGCCGGCGGCCTGACTCTGCAGAGCCGTCACCATGGCCTGTACCCGAGCAGAAGGGTGCAGCTGGGTCATGACGACCGTCGCGCGGCCGGACCAGTAGCTGTCCGCGACGGCCAAGGCTCGTACACCTCTTGGCAAGACCGGCAGGGCCAGGGCGGGGATCACAGTGACGCCGAGGCCGGCTGCGACGAGACCGAGGCGTGTCGACCAGCTGCGTGCGGTGTGGGCGATGTGAGGGTGGGGCAAGGTCGGCCAGGCCCCGAACTGCGGCTCGCCCGCAGTGCCCTCCCCAGCGATCCAGGGTTCGTTGGCCAGGTCCTCAGTGGTGATGCGGTCATGATCCACGAGCCGATGGCCGTCCGGGACGACCACTAGAAGATCACCTTGGAGCACTGCAGCCTGCTTCAGCTCGCTCAGGTCGTAGTCGGGCAGCCCGTGGCCGACTCCGATGACCGCCACGTCCAGCCGGCCCGCCCTCAGCCGACGGAGCAGGGCAGGGGTGGAGGCTTCCTCCAGCAGCACGGCGAGACCGGGATGGCCCGAGGTCACCTCGGCCATCGCCTTGGGGACCAAGGCCATAGCGGCGGTGGGGTAGGAGCCGATCGCGAGGCGGCCCGCGAGCCGGTCGCGCAGGCCGGCGAGTTCCAGCTCGGTCGCTGCCAGGTCGGCGAGGATCTCCGTCGCGCGCCGGACGAGAACCTGGCCTGCCGGGGTGAGCTCCACACCTCGTGGCCTTCGGTCGAAGATGGGTGCTCCGGCTGCCGCCTCCGCGGCGGCTACCTGACGGGAAACGGCCGACTGCGTGTAGCCCAGTACCTCAGCAGCCCGAGTAAACGATCCTGAGACAGCGACCTGATGAACGACGCGGAGGGCCGCGAGGGTGAACTCTGCCATGGCGGGAAATTACCATGCGTAATTGGCATGGGAATCATGCGGAATCATCGTTGGACCGCATGGATGGTGGCAGGGCAGCCTGGTGACATGACACAGAAGCGATTCACTCGAACCGAACTCGTGACGCGGCTAGTCCGCGCTGGAGAGCTGGAGGTATCGGGCGCGGATCCGGTCGAGGCCGCGACGTATTTCGACACGGAGAAGTTCCGCTTCCACGGGCCGGATGGTTTCGAGTCTGACTTCCCCGGACTCACCGCCTACTTCGCATCAGTACGCGAGGCCTTCGATGACCGTTCGATCCGGCGCGGCATCGTGGTGGTCGGCAGCGACCGTATGGCCTGCCAGACGTGGATCGAGGGCACCTTCGTCCGTGAGTTCGTTCAGTCACCGGTCGGTCCCGTGCCGCCCAACGGTCAACGCGTCGTGTTCGATCTGCTGAACATCTTCCGGATCGACGAGCGGGGACGTTTCGTCGAGGAGTGGGCACGCGTCGACAACGGCAACCTCTTGCGTCAGCTGGGCGCTGTAGGAGGCTAGGTGCGTTGTTCCAGGAGGTTGGCGGCTTCTCGCTTGCGACTTCCTCCCGAGAGTTGATGGGGAGGGATGATCTTTCGGACGGCGGGTGGGGCTCGGCTGGTTGGATCGACTGCATGTAGTGTGCTGGCCTTCAAATCCGCCTGACTTACGTGTACTTCGACGCTGTCCTTTTGCGCAGGACACGGGGCGAGGCCGCCCTGTCGAGCGCCGGACGGTAACTGCGCGGTTCTCCACACCTTGTGCGACTGCTTCTGGTGCGTGCTCTACCGGCGACGCTTAGGACGTGGCTGGCGCCTACCCTTGTGCTCGACAGCTGGGACTTCGTGGCGCATGGGGAGAAGGAAGGCTAACCGGTGGACAACCGGGGAGTCGTCGATCCCTGGGAGCGGCAGCGTGACGAGTCTCCTCAGGCGTTTCAGGCGTTCGCTGTGTACCGCGACCTTGGTCCTGTGCGGAGTGTTACGAAGGTGGCACAGGAGTTGCATAAGTCCCGTGCGCTCGTGGGGCGGTGGTCGCGGCAGTTCGCATGGGTGATGCGGGCGACCCCGAACGACCGAGAGCAGGACCGGGAATTCCTCGCGGAGCAGGCGCAGGCATGTCGTGAAATCTCCCGTCGGCACGCGAAGTTGGCGCAGGCCGCACAGAGCAAGGCAGTTGCTCGGTTGCAGACCCTCGACCCCGGGAGCTGCCCCCTCTTGCCGTCGAGCACTCCCTTGGCGTACGCGCCGAGGTCGATTGACATGACGATTGAGGCCCTCAGAACTCGTGCCCGAGGGTGGTGGCCAGTCGCCGGACCAGGTCGTGGGCCGCGTCCGGGATCACCGTCCCGGGCGGGAAGACGGCCGCTGCGCCCATCTCCAGCAACTCGGGGACATCCTGAGGCGGGATCACCCCGCCGACAACGATCATGATGTCCTCGCGGCCCTGGTCGGCGAGCTGCTCGCGCAGCGCCGGTACGAGGGTGAGGTGACCGGCGGCCAGCGAGGAAACCCCGACGACGTGCACGTCGGCCTCGACGGCCTGGCGGGCGACCTCACCGGGGGTCTGGAAGAGCGGGCCGACGTCGACGTCGAAGCCCAGGTCGGCGAAGGCGGTGGCGATCACTTTCTGGCCGCGGTCGTGTCCGTCCTGGCCCATCTTGGCGACGAGGATGCGCGGACGCCGTCCTTCGGTCTCGGCGAAGGTGTCGACGAGCACGCGGGTGCGGTCCACGGACGGGGACTCGCCTGCCTCTTTGCGGTACACCCCGGAGATCGTACGGATCTGGCCCGCGTGCCTGCCGTACACCTTCTCCAGCGCGTCGGAGATCTCGCCGACCGTGGCCATCGCCCGGGCGGCGTCCACGGCGAGTTCCAGCAGGTTCCCTTCGCCCCCGGCGGCACGGGTGAGCGCGCGCAGCGCGTCCTGGCAGGCCGCCTCGTCGCGCTCCTCGCGCAGCCGGCGCAGCTTCTCGATCTGCTGGGTGCGCACCGAGGAGTTGTCGACCTTGAGCACGTCGATCTTCTCGTCGGTCTCCACCCGGTACTTGTTCACGCCGATCACCGGCTGGCGCCCCGAGTCGATGCGAGCTTGCGTGCGCGCGGCGGCCTCCTCGATGCGGAGCTTGGGGATGCCGGCGTCGATGGCCTTGGCCATGCCGCCCGCCTGTTCCACCTCCTGGATGTGCTGCCAGGCGCGGCGGGCGAGGTCGTGCGTCAGCTTCTCGACGTATGCGCTGCCACCCCAGGGGTCGATCACACGTGTCGTGCCGGATTCCTGCTGGAGCAGGAGCTGGGTGTTGCGGGCGATCCGTGCCGAGAAGTCGGTGGGGAGCGCGAGGGCTTCGTCGAGGGCGTTGGTGTGCAGCGACTGGGTGTGGCCCTGGGTGGCGGCCACCGCCTCGACGCAGGTGCGGGTGACGTTGTTGAACACGTCCTGCGCCGTGAGGGACCAGCCGGACGTCTGCGAATGGGTGCGCAGCGAGAGCGACTTGGCGTTCTTCGGGCCGAACTCCTTGACCAGCTTCGCCCACAGCAGGCGGGCAGCTCGCAGCTTGGCGATCTCCATGAAGAAGTTCATGCCGATCGCCCAGAAGAACGACAGCCGCGGTGCGAACGCGTCGACGTCCAGGCCTGCCGCCTGCCCCGCCCGTATGTACTCCACGCCGTCGGCCAGGGTGTAGGCGAGCTCCAGGTCGGCCGTGGCTCCGGCTTCCTGGATGTGGTAGCCGGAGATGGAGATCGAGTTGTAGCGGGGCATCTTCTGCGAGGTGAACGCGAAGATGTCGGAGATGATCCGCATCGAGGGGGCGGGCGGGTAGATGTAGGTGTTGCGGACCATGAACTCCTTGAGGATGTCGTTCTGGATGGTCCCGGCCAGCTTCTCGGGCGGCACACCCTGTTCCTCGGCGGCCACGATGTACAGGGCGAGGACGGGCAGGACCGCGCCGTTCATGGTCATCGAGACCGACATCCGGTCCAGCGGGATGCCGTCGAAGAGCTGATGCATGTCGTAGATGGAGTCGATGGCGACACCGGCCATGCCGACGTCGCCGGTGACCCGGGGGTGGTCGCTGTCGTAGCCGCGGTGGGTGGGCAGGTCGAACGCGACCGAGAGGCCTTTCTGTCCGGCCGCGAGGTTGCGCCGGTAGAAGGCGTTGGACTCCTCGGCCGTGGAGAACCCGGCGTACTGACGGATCGTCCAGGGCTGATTGACGTACATCGTCGGGTACGGGCCGCGCAGATACGGCGCGATGCCCGGGTAGGTGCCGAGGAAGTCCAGCCCTTCCAGGTCCCGCCCGGTGTAGAGCGGCTTGACCTCGATGCCCTCCGGAGTCTCCCAGAGCAGGTCATCGCCGTCGGAGACGCGCTCGACCGCCGTACGCCAGTCGTCGACGGTGGTCTCGGCCTTCGGCGTTCCGAGCTTGATCCCGGAGAAATCAGGGATGGACATCAGGACACTCCCATGCGGTCGAGGGCGGCGGAGAGCACCGCGACGGCGTCGCAGCCCCCGAAGACGTATGTATCGATACCGGCGTGGTGCCCCGAGCGGCCCGCGAGGAACACGTGCTCGGCGCCCGCGGCCCGCAGCTGCCCGGCGACGGACTCGGCCTGCTCCGCGTAGAGCGCGTCGCTGGAACAGAGGCACGCCTCCCGGGCTCCGCTCTCCTCGAAGGTGCCGTCGGCGACGGGTTCGATCCCGCCGGCCAGGAACAGGTTCGAGGCGAAGGCGAGGCGCGCGGTCTGCGCGGCTGCCGGGCCCAGCGCGGCCAGGAAGACGCGTGGCCGGGCGCCGGTGGCGGCGAGGTGGGCGTCGGAGCGGGCGCGGAGCACCTCGAACGCCTCGTCGCGACGCACCCGGGGGAGCCCTCCGGACGGTGGCTCCGGGAACGGCTCGCGTACGACCGGCTTCTCCGTCGGCAGCGGGAACTCGCTGACACCCGTCACCGGTTCATGCCGTGTGGACAGTTTCGCGCTGCGTACGGACCAGGTCGCGGCGAGTGTCTCGCCGACCAGCCCGGAGCGCAGGGCCGCCCCCTGGCCGCCTGCTCGCTCGATCTCCTGGAAGAACGCCCAGGCCGCCTGCGCGAGATCGTCGGTCAGCCGCTCCACGTACCACGAGCCGCCGGCAGGATCGATCACCCGGGACAGGTGGGACTCCTCGATGAGAATGGTGGAGGTGTTGCGGGCGACGCGGCGCGCGAACGCGTCCGGCATACCGAGCGCGCTGTCGAAGGGCATCACGGTGACGGCGTCGGCTCCACCCACCCCGGCGGCCAGGGTCGCGACGGTGGTGCGGAGCATGTTCACCCACGGGTCCCTGCGCGTCATCATCACCGGCGACGTCACCGCGTGCTGGAGCTGTGCACCCGCCCGGCCCGCCCCGCAGGCCTCGGCCACCCGCGACCACAGCCGCCGTGCCGCTCGCAGTTTGGCCACGGTCAGGAACTGATCGGCAGTCGCCGCGTAACGGAACTCCAGCTGTCCGCAGGCTTCCTCGACATCAAGTCCCGCCGCCGTCAGCTCGCGCAGGTAGGCGACTCCCGTCGCCAGGGAGCAACCCAGCTCCTGCGCCGTGGACCCGCCTGCCTCGTGGTGGGGCAGCGCGTCCACGGTGAACGCCCGCAGCCCCGGGTACCGCGCGGCGCACTGCCTCGCGAGGCCGAGCAGCGGCACGGTATCCAGCGCCTCGCCCGTACGCGCCTCGTGGCCCAGCGGATCGGCTCCCAGACTGCCCCACGCGGCTGTGCAGGCGACGCCCTGCTCCGCGTACAGCCGCAGCAACTCCTCCGCGGCAGCCGGTGTATCGCGACCGGCATCGAGGACGAGCGGTGCCAGGTCGAGATGGACGCCCTTCAGTACCCCTTCGAGTGCGGGTACCGGGATGCCGGTGTCGCCCACGACCAGCCAGAGAGAGGTGACCCCGTTCTCCAGGTCGGTCAGGACCGAGCCGCTGTCGGCCACCGTGTGCTGCTGGCGCACGTCCCAGCCACCGACCGTGTTCCCCTGCGCCCGCCCACCACGTACGAAGGGCGCACTGCCGGGAAGGCCCGGGTCGGGCGCGGCGTCGCCCGCCGTGTAGAGGGGCCGGGTACGCAGTCCGTCCTCCAGCTCCGTGGACAGGAGGTCCTCCGCCGAGGCCGCGGAGACACCTCCATCCGATCTGCGCAGGACATCTCGTACGAGGTCGCGCCACTGCTCACGGGAGGCATCGGGGAACTCGGAGGCGAGCAGGAGCCCGTCGTCAGGCAGAACGGTCATGGAGGCCCTAACGAGGTCGTGGGACGAGGGGTGGGGCGGACGGGCCTCGAAAAGCTCGCTCCGCCGTGCCCGGCCGATGCGTGGCCGACCGCGGTCGACGGGAGCCGAGGCGCCGAGCGAGGCGCTGTCGCGTCAGGGGTTTCGCTCCGTGCGCCGTCGACCGCAGCCGGTTCCTTCCCTGCCTGTGTGCTGCCCCTGGATGGGGGGTGAGCCCGCTCAGGAGGTGTCCGGCTTCGGGAGTCATACTAAAAGGCACCCTAAAAATGTCAACAAGTTAGGCAGGGGTTACCTGAGGAGGGTTCCTCGCTGCCCTGATGGCGCCAGGTCGGACGCGCCAGGTTGATCAGGCGGTGCATGGGTTCCTTTGGGAGTCGCCACCTCGGCGCCTGGGTGGTGGCCTGTAGATAGGGGGCGACTAAAATGTTGACAGATTTGCTTCGGCTCCCGCATGGTGCTCCTGACCGCAACGTTCCATGGCGTCACCCCGGCCAGCCGGCGGCCGCCCGGAGCAGAAGGCGAGTGAAGCCCTCTCCGTGTGCGCCGCACGGCCGCTGCGGACACGGCCGACTGTCGTCATCGTCTGCCATCGCAAGCACCTGGCCTGCACGCCCAGCCAGAATCGAGTGACCACCATGCCGATAGACATCACCCATCTCGCCGAGGCCGCACGCTTCCAGCCCCCAGGCCACCACGGCGTCGGCCCCGTCCATCTCTTCGGTGGCGATCAGTACGACGGCGCTGTGACGGCAGCACTGTCGCACTACGTTCCTGGCGGGCGGGCGGACATGTCGCCCGTCGCGGCGGAGACGCTCTACATCGTGCTGACCGGCGCCCTGACCCTCACTGAAGCCGACGGAACCACCCATGTCCTCCAGGTTCTCGACGGGGCTCGTCTCACCACCGGAACACTCCGTGCCGTCGAGAACCACACGAATCTCGCCGCAAGCATGCTCGTGATCCGGCCGAACCCGGCCAGCCCGTCGTTCAGCGACACGGAGGCCCGTTCATGACCGGATCACTCGCCGGACTGCTCGTCGTCGACCTGACCCGCGCGCTCGCCGGGCCCCAGGCGGCCATGATGCTCGGTGACCTCGGCGCCCGTGTGATCAAGGTCGAGAGTCCCGCGGGGGACGACACCCGTTCCTGGGGGCCGCCGTTCATCCAGGCCGACGACGGCACCGAGGAGTCGACGTACTTCCTGTCGTGCAACAGGAACAAGGAATCGATCACGCTGAATCTGAAGCGGGACGAGGACGCGCAGGTGCTCGCCCGGCTCATCGAGCGGGCCGACATCCTGCTCGAGAACTACAAGCCGGGCGCGCTGCAGCGACTCGGATTCGGGACCGAGCGGCTGATGGAGCTCAATCCCCGGCTGGTGGTGCTGTCGATCAGTGGGTTCGGCCACGACGGACCCGAAGCGAGCCGTGCCGGGTACGACCAGATCGCGCAGGGCGAGGGCGGTCTGATGTCCCTCACCGGACCGGATCCCGCTCACCCCCAGCGCGTCGGCGTACCGATCGCCGACCTGCTCGCCGGCATGAACGGCGCCTTCGGCGTGCTCGCCGCCCTGCGCGAACGCGACCGCACCGGCCGGGGACAGATCGTGCGCACGTCGCTGCTGGCCTCCGTCGTCGCAGCCCACGCCTTCCAGGGGACCCGCTGGACCGTGGCCGGCGAGGTCGGCCGGGCGCAGGGGAACCAGCACCCGACCATCGCTCCGTACGGACTG
Source organism: Streptomyces sp. NPDC102451 (assembly GCF_044765485.1). Lineage (NCBI taxonomy): Bacteria > Bacillati > Actinomycetota > Actinomycetes > Kitasatosporales > Streptomycetaceae > Streptomyces > Streptomyces sp. NPDC102451. The sequence goes on from NZ_JBIWKD010000034.1 coordinate 12,670, forward strand.
TTCCGTTGCGCGGGCGGAAGCGTGCAGATCGCCTGCGGGAACGACGCCATGTGGCGGCGCCTCTGCGTGGCCTTCGACCTCGCGGCGGACGACCCGCGCTATGCGACGAACGCCGACCGCCTGGCGAACCGGGAGAGTCTCACCGCACTGCTCGAGAACGTGTTCGCGGAGCACGGGCCGGACGAACTTCTGGACCAGCTCGCCGACATCGACATCCCGGCCGGCCGGGTCCGCAGCCTCGACGAGGTCTACGAGTGGGAGCAGACCCGCTCCCAGGGGCTTCTCGTCGACGTCGAACACCAGAGCCTGGGGAAGATCGCGCTACCGGGATCAGCCCTGCGGACGTACACCGTCGAATCGGATGGCGTCGAGACGGAGACGACCCGCGTCAGCCATCGTCCCCCGCCCGTCCTCGACGCCGACGCCCAGGCCGTCCGGGAATGGCTGGACACTCCGACAGGCGCTCCCTCGGCCTGAGAGCGGTTCGCCGGCGCGGACCCGTCCGAGCAGAGCCCTGAAGCCCGAGCAGAGGTTCCGAAGGTCCCGAGCAGAGCTTCTGACGAATTCACACAGCACCACCCTCCCATACGCCCACACCCATCACGTCTGCTCCGGCCGGGACGGCCCGCGCGCAGACCGAGAAGGAGATTTCGGTGAGAGATATCGAGCCGGTGCAGGCCGCCCAGCAACTGCGGCAGGCCTTCGGATGTTTCCCCTCCGGAGTCACCGCCCTGTGTGCCTACCGCGACGGCGAGCCCGTGGGACTCGCCGCAAGCTCATTCACCTCAGTGTCGATGGACCCGCCATTGGTGTCTGTGTGCATACAGCACACCTCCACGACCTGGCCCAAGCTGCGTGACCGTCCCAGGCTGGGGCTGAGCGTGCTGGCCGAGGGCCAGGACGAGATCTGTGCCCGGCTGGCGAGCAAGGGTGGCGACCGGTTCGCGGGTGTGGACTGGTTCGCCTCCGACGACGGCAGCGTCTTCGTGGAGGGCGCCACCCTGTGGCTCGACTGCACGATCCAGGAAGAGGTCCCGTGCGGGGATCACGACATCGTGCTGCTCGGCATCCAGGGTCTCAGCGCGGTCCTCGACACCTCCCCCCTTGTATTCCACGCCAGCCGTTTCCGGCGTCTGGCCAGCATCTGACGGGGGAAGGCGTCGTCCTTCACGGACGACCGGAACGCACCGGCAGCACGAAGCGTGCCGGCCAACGGTTGTGAGGAATTGAGGCTGACGATGGAGAGCATGCAAGCGCCGGACGGCGCGCGGCCGAGAGGGGTACTGGCAGCGGTCGTCGACGCCCCCGGCGGTGAGCCGAGACCGGGTTCGGTCACGTTGCCGCCGCGTACGCCCGGCACCACGCTGGTGGCCGTGGTCGCGGCGCCGCTGAACCCGCTGGACCTGGTGATCGCGTCCGGCACCTTTCACTCGGCTCGCCATGAAGCTCCGTACGTCCCGGGCAGTGAGTGTGTGGGCGTCGTGCTCGACTCGGACCGCTACGTGCCGGGCTCCTGGGTCTACGGCGAGTGCGACGCGTCGCCGGACACCCCGGGCTCCTTCGCCACGCAGGCGCTCATCGCCGACGAGGACCTCCTGCTGTTGCCCGAAGGCCTCGACCCCGTGCTCGCCGCGGCGGTCGGCAACTCCGGCACCGCCGCGTACATGCCGCTCGTCGAGGACGCCGGCCTGCGCCCCGGCGAGACCGTACTGGTTCTGGGAGCCACCGGCTCGGTCGGGCAGCTGGCGGTCCAGGTGGCACACCGCAACGGCGCGAGCCGGGTGATCGGCGTCGCCCGCGACCGCACGGCTCTCGGACGCCTTCTCCAGCTCGGCGCCGACGCCGTCGTCGATCTGCGTGCCGACGAGAACGTGGAGGAACTGGCGGCGAGGATGCGAGAGGTGGCCGGACCGGTGGACGTCGTCCTGGACGGCGTCTACGGCCTGCCGTTGGAGGCCGCGCTCCGGGTATGCGCACCAGGGGCCAGGGTGATCAACATCGGGAACCCGGCCGGCGCGACCGCACAGGTGCCTGCCGGGCTGCTGCGCGGCAAGCAGCTCAGGCTGTCCGGCTTCGCGGGCCTGCACACCCCGTTGTCCAAGAAGCGGCCGGCACTCACCTGGCTCTGGAGCGCCCTCGCCCGTGACGAGCTGAAGATCGATGTGCGTACCGTCGCGCTCGAGGAACTGCCGACGGCATGGCGGGCACAGGCGGCTTCGCCGCACCACAAGTGCGTCGTCATGCCCCAGGACGCGCACGGCCACGACGCGAGCCGGCCGACCGTCACCACCCCGTGGGGGCAGGCCTCACCGTTCGGGCAGGTGCCGGTCGCCCGTGCGGACGGCACCGAGGCAGGAGGGCGGGGCGAATGACGAATCGACCTGATCCCATGCCCGCCGCACACTTCCGGCCGGTGGTCGACTGCCTCGTCGTCGGCGGTGGTCCCGTGGGTCTGCTGACGGCCCTCCTCCTCGGCCGGGCCGGGTTGCAGGTGTCCGTTGTGGAGCGCTGGCCGGAGCGGTATCCGCTGCCACGGGCGTGCACCATCGACCACGAGGCACTCCGCATCCTGCAGTCCGCGGGCCTCATGGACGACCACGCCGGCTTGTTCGAAGCATCCCAGGGGGAGCGGGGCGGGTACGAGTTCCGCAACGGCCGAGGCGAACTCCTGCAGGCCATGGACTGGAACCGGGCCTCCGAGTCGGGATGGGCGAACACCAACGGCTTCTACCAGCCCGACCTCGAGGCGGCCCTGGAGAACATGGCGGTCGCGACGCCGGGCGTGCGGGTCCACCGCGGGTGGACCTTCCAGGACATGACGCAGGACGCCGACGGAGTGTCAGCCCGGGTGGCCCGCACCGAGGACCCGGCTGAGACCGCGCAGGTCCGGTCGCGCTGGCTCATCGGCGCGGACGGCGCCAACAGCGCGGTGCGCTCCCAGCTCGGCATCGGGACCGGCGACTCGGGGTTCCAGGCGGACTGGCTGGTGGTGGACTACCAGCCGCTCGCCGAGGAGGACTGGAGTGCCTTCGTCACCCAGTACTGCGATCCGGCGCAACCCGCCACCGCGGTCAACAGCGGCCCGGGGCGGCGGCGTTTCGAGTTCATGCGTCGCGCGGACATGACCGTCGAGGAGCTGGGCCGGGACAGCACTGCCTGGCGGCTCATGGCGCCCTGGGGTGTGACACCGGAGACAGCCCGCCTGGAACGCCACGCCGTTTACACGTTCCGGGGGAGCTGGGCGCACACCTGGCGCAAGGGGAACGTGTTCCTCGCGGGCGACTCGGCCCATCTGATGCCTCCCTTCCTGGGGCAGGGGCTGTGCTCCGGTCTGCGGGACGCCCGCGCGCTCACCTGGCGGCTGATCATGGTCCACCAAGGGCTGGCGACGCCGACGGTGCTCGACACGTACGGGCCGGAGCGCTCCGGCCATGTGCGGGAGATCATCGACGAGGCGGTGGCCGCCGGCCGCGTCATCTGCGAACTCGACGTCGACCGGGCGGCCGCACGGGACGCCGACATGAGGAAGCGGTCCTCCGATCCCGACGCCGTCACGCGGGAGCCTCCGCATCCGCGTCTGGGCGAGCCGTCGCTGACGATCCCGGGCAGGGACGCCGAGGGGCGGCTGGCGCCGCAGGGGCGCGTTCGTACCGCTGACGGGGAGGGGCTCTTCGACGATGTCGTCGGCGGTGGCTGGCAGCTGATCAGTTGTGCCGGGGACCCTGCCGAGTACCTGAGCGACGAGGACGCCGCCTGGTTCCGGGAGAGGGGTGGCGTGGTCGCCGACGTTTCGCGGAGGAGTGACCTCCAGGATGTCGACGGTTCCTACGCGCGCTGGTTCGCCGAGCACGGGTGCGAGGTGCTTCTCGCCCGGCCGGACTTCTACGTCTTCGCGGCCGGCGAGCACGAGGACGTACCACGTTTCGTCTCACGTCTGCGTCAGGCGCTCCAGCCTGCGGCGGAAGCGAGGTAATCGACGACGGGCCCGCGGATCGCTCGGCCCGCCGGGACCCGGGGTTCTTCACACGCCGGGCGGCCAGAGTGGATACGGCTCCCCGTCTCTCGTTGTCAGGCCGACGGTCCGGTGACCGGACATGTCGGTGCGAGAGAGGGGGCGCTTCCACAGGGGGAATCAAGGAGGATTCCGCATGACCATGGACAAGTCAGCAACGCTCATCCGGGCAGGCGAAGACCCGTCCGACACGGCCAGGGAGGCGACGGGCTGGCGTACGGCCATAGCGTCCGCGCTCGGGCTCACCGTCGGCCCCAGTGTTCTCACGGTCATGTCGTTCGGGGCGTTCATCGCCCCGCTCCACCGGGAGTTCGGCTGGGGCGTCTCCGAGATCGGCCTGGCTGCTTCCTTCCTCAGCATCACGGTCATGATCATTTCGCCCCTGCAGGGTTACCTGGTCGACCGGTACGGAGGCCGCCGAGTCATCCTGTGCAGTTCCCCGGTCTTCGGGCTCTCCCTGATGGGGATGTACCTCCTGCCCGACAACCTGCCCGTGTTCTACCTGGCCTGGGCCCTCATCCCGGTCTGCGGCCTGGGTCTCTGGCCGGTCTCCTACCTCCGTCTCACGGCGGGCTGGTTCGAGCGGAAGCTCGGGTTCGCACTGGGGATCGCCAACTCCGGCATCGGGGTCGGCACGGTGATCGTCCCCATCCTCACGGCATGGCTGATCGGGGCGTTCGGCTGGCGAGCGGCTTTCCTCGGGCTGGGGGCGGTTGCGCTCATCGCCTTCCCGATCGCGTTCTTCCTCATCACGGAACCGAGCCCACGTAGGACGGATGTCAGTACGAGTGGCGACACACTCAAGGTCTCAGCGCGCAGGAGGCCGTTCTGGCTCATCCTGGGCGCGTTCCTCCTGCTCGGGCTGGTCGGCTCCTCCATAACGGTCTATCAGATTCCCCTGTTGCTCGACGCCGGCGTCCCGGAACACATCGCCAACCTGGTGCCGGTGGCGCTCGGGCTCGCGCTCATCGTGGCCAGGGTCGTGACCGGGTGGCTGCTCGACCGGTTCAAGGCGTCGGTGGTCATGGCCTTCAACCTCACCGGCGGTCTCATATCGGTGCTGCTGTTCGCGGCGGGCCCGAACGTGGTGACGGGTCTCATCGCCGCGGCGCTGGCCGGTCTGCTGATCGGCGCCGAGTTCGACGTCCTCAGCTATCTCGTGCCCCGGCACTTCGGACGTATGGCCTACGGCAAGATCTACGGCATCGCGTTCTCGGCGTTCCAGATCGGCGGGGCGATCGCCTCGTCCGCGGTGAGCGCGAGCCGGGAGAGCTCGGGCTCCTACACTCCGGCGATGCTCACGCTGGCCGTCGTGTGCGTGGTGTGTGCGGTCATGTTCATGTGCCTCGGCCCGTACCGGTACGACGCGGCTCACAAGTGAACACGGGCCGGGACCGCGGGAGCGCCCCGACCCGGCAGCACCACCGAGGCACTGTCCTGGTCCGGGCGCCCCGGACAGCACCGCTGTCGTACGAATGAGCAGCATCACCACTCCACACGCAGTCCCCAGAAAGAAGGCAGGGAACGTCATGACGGCAACGCCACATCAGCATCCTGACGGTGAGCTTCCGGAGGCACACCGGCCGCGGACGGGTGGCTCGTTCGACGCGACGGCGGTCACCTTCGCGGCGATGGGGCTCTTCGACGGCCTGAGCGCGGACCAGCGTGAGCGGGCGCTGCTGCCATGGACAAGCCCCGTACGGACGCACTGGAACTTCCTGCCGGAGTCCGGTCGCCCGGGCGTGACGCTCGGCGACCTGGACCGGCGGCAGGAGGTGTTGGCGCACCGGCTGATCGCCGAGTCGATGTCGATCGCGGCGTACGCTCGTGTGGTCCAGGTGATGTCCAACGAGCACGTGCTCCGCGAACTGAACCAGCCTCTCTTCGGGCACGTCGCAGCCACACTCCGCGACGCGCGCGGCTACTTCCTGGTCTTCTTCGGCCAGCCGCAGCCGGACACCACCTGGGGCTGGCGCCTGGTGGGCCACCATCTGTCGATCAACATCACCGTGGTCGACGGCGACCTGGTCAACGCCACGCCGTTCCTGCTGGGTGCCGAACCTGCCCGCTTCGGCCCCTTCCGGATCCTCGGGGAGGAGGAGGACGCGGCCTTCGTCCTTCTGGACAGTCTCACCCCCTCCCAGCAGCAGCGGACCATCATTCATTCGAGGCCGCCGGCGGACTTCGTCACCCGGACCGTGGCAACCGTCGGCGAGGTCGAGTACCCCGCCTACCACGGGGTCGGCCGCCGTGACGCGATGATCACCGACGAGGACCGCAAGGCCCTGGCCTACTTCCGCGCCCACCCCCGGGGGTTCCGGGCCGGTGACCTCTCGCCGGCCCAGCGCAAGCACTTCGACGAGCTGCTGGCCCTGTTTGTGGAGCGCGCCCGACCGGGCCTCGTGGGCTTCGAGATGGACCGGATCGCGGCTGCCGGGGGAGTGGAGGATCTGCACTTCGCCTGGGCAGGCGGCACATCCGTCGAGCAGCCGCACTACTTCCGCATCCAGGGTCCGGTCACGCTCGTGGAATTCGACAACGCCGAGGACGACGCCAACCACGTGCACAGCGTCTGGCGTGACCCCTCCAACGACTTCGGTGCCGATCTCCTGATCCAGCACCACCTCGATCACGACCACACCGGGGGACGCGAAGACGCCGGCGACTGAACCGGCGGGCAAACACTCCGGAGGGTCTGCCGATCGCCAGGAACCCGGACGGCAGTGGCGCCGTCCGGTGCAGGGCCGCCGGCCGACGGACGGCCCGGCGTCCGAGGCGCGAGAACAGCAATGACTGACATGGGTCCCGGGGGAACATCCCGAGGCCAGGAAGGGAAAAGACATGAGGATCGTGGGCATCAGGCGACCGCGTGCCGACTACGGGGTGGAGGTCGCGGCCCTCGCCGACGACGGCGGGGTCACCGTCATCGCCTCACTGGCGGACTTCTGGGCCGACCCGGCGGGACATCTCTCCCGGCCGCCCGCGGGTCCGACACTCGACGCCGCGTCGGTCGAGCGGGTGCCGCCCGTGCTTCCCGACGCACGCGTGTTCTGCATCGGACTCAACTACTCGGAGCATGCCGCGGAGGGGTCGTTCCGCGACCAGGAGCTGCCGCCCTATCCCACCCTGTTCGCCCGGTGGACCCAATCACTCACCGTTGACGGTGCGGCGGTTCCCGTGCCCTCCAACGAGGAGGGCCTCGACTGGGAGGGTGAGGTCGTCGCCTGGGTGGGGGCACCGCTCGTCGATGCGGCACCCGAGGAGGCCCTGGCATCCGTCATCGGATACTCCGCTTTCAACGACCTGACCTCGCGCAAAGCGCAGAAGCTGACCTCCCAGTGGATTCTGGGCAAGAACGGAGACCGGTCCGGACCCATCGGCCCGATGGTCCCCGCTGCCGAGGTCGGTGACCTCAGCCAGGGCCTCAGGCTGCAGACGCGCGTCAACGGCGTGACGGTGCAGGACGCTCGAACCGATCAGATGATCTACACGGTCGGAGACACGCTGTCCCTGATCTCGCACACCCTCTCCCTGCGGCCGGGCGACATCCTCGCGACCGGTACGCCGTCGGGAGTCGGCTACGCGCGTAAGCCCCCTCAGCTCCTGCAGCCGGGAGACACGGTCGAGGTCGAGGTGGAACGTCTGGGGAAGGTGCGCAACACCGTCGTGGACAACCGGCACCGAACGGCGGGTGACTCCTCCTCGGGCCGCCCTTCCTTCGGAGGCGTCGAGAACCACCTCACCTCGCGGCACTAAAAGCACGGGCCGGCCAGGTGCCGAGGACGCACGGGCACCGTGAGTGCTCCAGCACCGTCGGCCCGGCCGGTCCGCCCGGTGGGCACTCCCTGAGCGGTCGGGTTCAGGGGGTGCCCACCGGGCATTGCCGTCTGCGGCACAGCCGGATCCGGAGAAGGCCCCGCAGCACGGTAGAGGGGCGGCTTCGCACCATCGACCTGCCAAGTGTCAACAGTTTCAGTCAAGAGAGAGGGAGTGTCCGGCTCGGTGATCCTGTATTTCGCAGGTGCATGCGGCCGGCGGAGTCACGGATGGAGCAGGACGTCACCTGAAGTGTCGGCAATGCGGTAGCGGCTTGTCGGCTACGGTTGTCCTTGCAGCTCATCCAGGCGCCCTGTGGACACGCACGAAAGGTCGACACAACATGACAGCTCAGTCAGCCGAGGTGGCGAACGACCTCGCTCACCCCGACGAGGTGAGCAGGGCCCATCACACGCTGCGCCGCGAGATCATGCACGGCGAGCTTCGCCCCGGTGATCCCCTGTCGCAGGTCGCGCTCGCCCGGAAACTAGGAGTGAGTCGCGGCCCTCTGCGTGAGGCGCTCAGGATTCTGCAGCGCGAGGGATTCGTCCAGCAGGAGTCCCAGCACCGCGCCCGTGTGACGACGTTCAGCAACGAGGACCTCGACGAGCTCTACGCGATGCGCATCACCCTCGAAGCGCTCGCGGTCGGGATCGCCGTACCGCGCATGAGCGAAGCGCATCTCGAGCAGCTCGACCGACTGCTGGAGGAGATGGACGAGAAGGCGCGCACGGGCGATGTCGAGCAGTGGGAGTGCCCGCACGAGCTGTTTCACCGGGCCCTGGTCCACCCGTCCGGTCCGCGCATGGAACGGGAGCTCGCCCTGCTGTCGGACCACGCCACGCGCTACCGCCTCGCGTTCGTCTCGTGGAACCCGCTCGAATGGCGGGCGGAGACGAGCGCACAGCACCGCACGATCGCCGATGCGGTGAAGGCGCGTGACGCCGGCGCCGCTTCCCAGGCCCTGGCGGCTCATCTGGGCCGTACCGCCCTCGTCGTGCTCTCCATCGCCGCACCGACGTACGAACCCGCTCGGGTCCGCCGGGCCCTGGCTGTCGCCAGCGGTCAGTAGCAGCGGCGCTGCCGGCTCTTTTCCTTCGTGGTGTCCCCCTGCCGTACGGCTGGGGGACACCCTGTTCAGCCTTCGTTGGCTGCCGAGGGCAGCTGTGTCTGGATGAGGGACATGACGGAGGAGTCGGTGAGGGTGGTGACGTCTCCGAGTTCGCGGTTCTCGGCGACGTCGCGGAGAAGGCGGCGCATGATCTTGCCGGAGCGGGTCTTGGGCAGCTCGGCCACCGGCAGGACGCGCTTGGGCTTGGCGATCGGTCCGAGGGTGGTGCCGACGTGGTTTCGCAGCTCGGCGAGCAGCTCGTCGGAGGCGGTGGCGGTGCCGCGCAGGATGACGAAGGCGACGATGGCCTGGCCGGTCGTCTCGTCGTTGGCGCCGACGACGGCGGCTTCGGCGACCGAGGGGTGGGAGACGAGGGCTGATTCGACCTCGGTGGTCGAGATGTTGTGTCCGGACACGAGCATGACGTCGTCGACCCGGCCGAGGAGCCAGATGTCGCCGTCCTCGTCCTTCTTGGCACCGTCACCCGCGAAGTACTTGCCCTCGAAGCGCGACCAGTAGGTGTCGATGAAGCGCTGGTC
>NZ_JBIWKD010000035.1:0-21934 GCF_044765485.1 Streptomyces sp. NPDC102451
ACGCTCGGCTGGAAGACACCTGCCGAAGCGTTCAACGAGCAGCTACAGTTGCATCAAAAGGCCGGTGTTGCAACGACCGGTTGAATCCGGTCAGTGCGTTACGGGCCTTCGGCCACCATTCCTGGGTGGAGTCCGAGAGCTGGCCGGCCAGGACCACGGGCATGGTCGCGACCAGGATCATGATCCCGGCCTGGCGCAGCAGCACTTCGAGCCAGAGCGCGGCGATCGCGAGGATGCAGATGATCCCGACGACGATGATGACCCCGACCGCCGCGGCAGCGACCGTCTCGCCGGTGATGAGAGCGGTGCCGACCGTCGCGGCGCCTCCGCCGCCGGTGATGAGTCCTCCGAACAGGGTGCCGAGCTGGTGCTGCATCGCCTCGGTCGCATCGGCCTCGCCGGATCCGCCGCCGTCGAAGGTGTAGTTGATGATCCAGGTGGACACCGCGTCCGACCAGGACAGCGCGGTCTGGGTGGCCAGTACGTACACGGAGGAGATGACGCCCCACTTCGCCAGGCCGGTGACGGCGGTGACGGCCGGTTCGCCTCGCCGGCTGATGGCGACCTTCCCGAACTGCAGGAGCAGGAGGAAGGTGGCGACCACCAGGGAGAGGGAGGTCATGACGCCGGTGGCGGAGCCGATGCCGACCTTGGTCAGGTCGATGGTGGACGAGGTGTTGAAGACCTTCGCGAACTCTTCCAGCAGCCACACCACGGCCTTGCCGATGTAGCGGGCGGCCTCCTTCAGGGCGTCCGAGGCGAGCTCGCTGATCTTGCCCTCCGCCCAGGCCACCGGGTTCTTCGCGTCCGGGGGGTACGTGTTCTGACCGTCCCGCAGGCACTCCTGGAAGGTGCCGCCCTTCTCGACGCAGGCGGTGACGTACGTGTTCAGCTCTTCGAAGTTGCCCTGCTCCTGGTCGTAGGCCTTGCGCCACTTGTCGAGGCGAAGTTCCTCGTACCGTCGGCGATCGGCCTCGCCGCAGTTCATGGCCGCGTTGCCGTCCGCCCCTTCGCAGGCGCCGATGCTGCCCGGCAGTTCGCCTGCCCCGGCGGGCCGGCAGTCCCCGTCGGTGGCCCCGAAGTCCAGGACGCACCAGTGGCCCTGGGTGTCGACGCCCGCGACGTCGCCGCCCGCGGCCCAGTCCGCCGGCGGCGGCTCGGGCGGTCCGTAGGCGGCGTGCTTGCCGCCGTGGTCGGCCACCGCGGCGGGGGCGCCCGCCACGCCGCCGACAACGCAGCACAGCAGGGCGAGCAGGAGGAACCAGACCCCGGGCGCCGCAGGATGCTGCGGGCGCTCAGTCCTCATGCCTGACCTGGACCCACTGGTCACGCCATGCGAAGGCCGAATCCGGGTCGTAGGCGACGGGGAGGGTCCGCTGCCTGACGTAGGCCTCCTCGTCGGTGATCCTCCAGGCGCCGTCCTGCCACTTGACGATGAAGTCGGTGGTGTCGCCCTTGACCGGGTTGTCGTCGGTCGCCTTGTCCGGTGTGGTCGCGTACCGGTCGAAGCTCAGCCAGATGTGGACGACGTCCCCGCGGGGCAGGTCGTCGTCGGCGAGACTCCGCATGCGTACGGCATCCACCGTGGTGGTGAAGGTGACCCCCGCCGGTGTGCCACCGGAGGCGGGCAGGCCGGCGCCTTCCCTGAGCTTGCGGACCTCGGAGATCTGCTTGTCGATGTACCCGGTCGCGTCCGGGGAGGTGACGACCTCGAGCTGCTGGCGGGCCTTCTGGTCGTCCATCCAGGCGTACTCCTCCCAGAAGTGGACGACCGCGGAAACGGCGCCGCCCGCGCTGTGGGGGAAACCGACGGAGGCGCCGCCCTCCTGCCCGGTGGGCACGTCCAACGGGATCTTCCTGGCCTTCTCCGGCGTCATCGGCGCGACGGCGTCCGCGGACCCGGATCCCGACGGCTTCGGCCTGTCCGTGGCCGAGGAGCCGGCGCTCGGCTGCTCCGGCTCGCCGTCGAACAGCGAATAGGCGACGACGCCGCCGACGGTGAGCGCACCGGCGACCAGGACGCCGAGCGCGGCAAGGAGGAGTCTGGCCGTACGAGCACTGCGGTCGTGTCTGTTCATGGCCGCCGCCTCAGATCGACATGTTGTAGACCGCGAGCACCATGGAGCTGGTCAGGCCGATGCCTCCGGCACCGCACAGGCTCCACAGCACGGACTGCTTGCCCCTGGCGGCCAGCTGGGCCCTCTCCGTGTTGTGGCCGACGGCGACCAGCAGCCAGCCGGTCAGGCCTCCGATCACCGCGGCGGCGAGCCCGAATCCCGCGGTCCAGTTCAGAACCGTCTGCACCTGCGTGTTCACCGCCGCGGGGAGGGCCGGCGAGGGCTTCGGCACGACCGGGGGCGGGTCTGCGGCCAGTGCGTGCAGGCCCGGGTCGGTGGCAAGCGTGCGGACCGCGTCCATGAGCGTCATCGGGAACACCTCGTCGAAGGTCGGCTACGAATGGGAGACCACGGCCAGGGGCGCGGGTCGTGGTGCGTCCGGAAGCGGCGTGCCCCATGAGGCTCCGGCCGCCGCGAGGACTTCCTGACTCAGCAGGGCTGCCGCTTGCCGGGTACGCGCGCGCAGCCGGGAGACCGTGCGCAGCCCGTGGGCGCGGACATGCGGGTCGTGCGGGAGGTGGACGACCGCGGCGGTTCGTGCGGACAGCATCGTGGCGCCCGCCCGTACGACGGCGGGGAGGCGCCCGTCCGCCTGGGCGACCAGGACCGCCACGGTCCGCTGGAGCGGCATCCCGTCCGCGTGCATGGCCATCACCGCCTGCTGGAGGGCCTGTATGCCGCTGGCGGTGGCCGAGGCGCAGCACGGGCACCGCGCAGGGCAGCTCGCACCAGGCCCGGGTCCGGCCGGTCCGCCCGGCGCACCGGGACTCGACGATGTCGTGCGCCACCGGGTGCGGGGTGTCGGCGACGACGCACTGCCAGCCTCCGATGGCCGCCAACTGCAGCCATGCGGCCGGTGCGTGCGGCAGAGCGAGGGGGTCGCTGTGCCAGTCGCGGCCGTCGGTCAGCACCTGCCAGGCCGGCCGGTCCTCGCCCGTTCGCTGCGCGGCCGCGTCCTGTACCCGGGAGCGGGTGAGCGGCCTGTCCGGCGGCAGTGCGGCCAGTCCCCCGGCCTGCTGCCCGGCCGTCCACGACGGCCATGGGGACGAGAGCCGTGGAGCGGTGTCGAGGACGACGGCCGACGCACCGGCCGCGGCCATCTGCGCTGCCAGCAGGTCCGCGACGGTCGACCGGCCGCTGCCGCCCGTCGCGGCCATCACCGGCACCACGAGGCGGGCACCCGGAGAGAGCGAAAGCGCGATTGATCCCCTTTTGCCCACGCTTGCCCCCTACGCCGCGCCGACTCTTCGCATACGCTAATGCGATCCATCATCTCGTCATACCGGAACGGATCCGTGCGACAGAATCCGGTCACTCGGAAGGTTTACTCACGTCACCAACGTGGGCCCCGATAAGCAGTGGTGGCATAGTGTCACATGAGATCACCCGTCTGCATCCAGCTCGATGTCTTGAAGCAGACCGGGCATGCGGGTTCGTTTCCGCAAACTGAGTGCAGGCCTGGGGGGACTGTGCGCGTCACACGCTGGTTGGCGGTCGCCGTGGGCGGGGCCGTGATGACTCCCGTCGCGCTGGGCGTGGGGGTCGTCCTGCTCGTCGCGGCCTTCAGCGAGGACGACGGAGGGTCCGGCGGAAACCTCGGTCCGACCGCCGGCAGTCTTCGTATCGGCCGGGGCGGCGTGCCTTCCGCGTACGCGCCGATGATCCTCGAAGCGGCCGCCGACTGCGACGCGGGCCTTCAACCGGCGGTACTGGGGGCCCAGCTGAAGCAGGAATCGAACTTCGATCCGCGGGCTCAGTCCCCGGGAGCCGGCGCCCAGGGCATCGCCCAGTTCATGCCGGGGACCTGGTCCACCTGGGCGACCGACGGGAACGGGAACGGCACCAGGAGCGTCTGGGAGCCCGCGGACGCCATCGCGGGTCAGGGGAAGTTCATGTGCAGCCTGATGCGGAAGGGCAGGGCGCACCCCCAGTACGACGGATCGCCGACGGAGCTCGCCCTCGCCGGCTACAACGCGGGCTGGGGCAGGGTCGACGAGTACGGCGGCGTCCCTCCTGCGAGCTTCGCCCAGGGCCAGACGTACAACTACGTCAAGAACATCCTGGCGCTGGCGAAGCAGTTCACCGCCCCGGCGCCGAGCGGCGACGTACAGCTGCCTGCCGGTTACGCCCTGCCCGCCGGTACGCCGCGCGAGGTGCGCACCGCGGTCGCCTGGGCCCTGAGGCAGAAGGGCGGCTGGTACCGGCTCGGCGGCGACTGCACCGACGCCCACGGTGCCGGCCCGGCCCACTGGTGCGACTGCTCCTCCCTCATGCAACAGGCCTACGGGGCCGCCGGCATCAGCATCCCGAGAGTCACCTACGACCAGGTCCGCATCGGCACCCACGTCAGCGTGGACGGGCCCAGGCCGGGAGACCTGGTCTTCAACCCCGGCAGCGACGGCTCCGACGCCCGCCCGGGACACGTCGGCATGTACATCGGCGACGACATGGTCATCGAGGCGCCCCGCACCGGTGTGCGCACCCGCGTCGTTCCGTACAGCAGCTGGCGCAACTCCACCAGCGCCATCACCCGGGTCACCGAGGTCCGCCGGGTGGTGCAGTGGTGAGCCACGAAACCGAAGGACGGCTGATGCACGTCGAGCACGAACAGCTGTACCGCCCTTGGGGCACGGTCACGCCGGCCTTCTGGGGCCTCGGGCACGAGGCCTCGCAGGAGCAGGCCGGGGCCCGCATCCCCCAGGTGCTGCGCGGCCGGCTGACGGACATCGCCGCGACGGCCGCCGGAGGCCGGCTCCCGGACGCCGCCTGGATGGCCTACCAGCTCGATACCGAGGTCACCGGCGAGTACGGTCCGGAGCACCTCAACACCGTGCACATCCGGGAGGTCCGCGCGCATCTGGCCTATCTGGCGGGCGACCGCACGACCTCGCTCGGGTGGTATCTGCACACGGCCCGGCTGCGGGCCACGATCCAGGGGCCCTGTCACCCCGACACCGAAGAGGCCACCCGCCGGGTCTACAGCCTCTGGCGCACCGTCCCTGACGCCGACGCACCCGCGCTCGGCACGGAGGTTCTGGGTGCGGTCACCGACATCCACGGGCCCGATGCGGCAGTGACTCGCCGGACCCGCAAGCGACTTCAGGCCCTGGCCGCCTCGCCCGAGGTCAGGAGCATCACCTGAGCCCCTCACACCCGCTTCGTCCACAAGGGCCGCGTTATCCACAGGGCGTTGGGCTCCCACCGGATGCGGTGCCACGATCCCCCTCGGCCACCACAGGCGACAGACAGAAGAGGCACTCATGAATACGGCGATGAACGCTCTGGACGCGGCTCTGGGATCGGCGGATCCGGCCACGGTGCTGGCCGGCGCCTGGGAGGCACTCGATCTCGGAGGGCGGGTGGCCGACGCCGTCACCTGGGACGGGGCCGGAGACGATCTCCTCGCACTGACGGCAGCACAGGAATGCCTGGCAGCTCGCTCTCTGCTCCCGCTGCCCGGGACCGGGCGTCCGATTTCCCTGGAGGCCGGCGACATCAGGACCGGTCCCGACGGCCTGGAGCCCTACGTCACCCTTCTGGACAGGGCGCACCGGGCGCTCGCCGGCCTCGCCGAACAAGACGTCCAGCTCGGTGAAGCCGCGGAGCATGCGGCTGCCGCCGCACGGTCGCTGGCCGCCGTCCGGGGGCAGTGATGGCGACGCTCGACGAACTCTTCGACACGGCCGGGGACCGGCTCCGTACGGCAGCGGCGGCTCCCTCGCCGGACCGGCCTGCCTCGGCCCGTCAACTCGACCGGTTCCTCACCGCCCTGACCGAACCCGTGGGCCTGGGTGACGAGGACGCCCCCCGGTCGGCCGCGACGCTGGATCTCGTCCACCACCTGCGCCGAGCCAGTGACGTTTTACGGTCCGCGCTGGGGCTGCTGCCCCCGCCCGGCGCCGGTCCGGCGGAGAACCACCTGCCCGACGCCTTGGCCGCGGTCCACGCGGTGCGCGACGTCATCGAGAGCCACCGCGGGCCCGACCGCGTACCGCTCACTGCGTACGCGTACGCACTCGACACGGTCCCGGCCCATCACTACCTGACCCGCAGGTGCTCCGAGCTCGCCTGGGGCGCGGCCCAGGTGGCGTCCGGTCTCGCCCAGGACACCCTGGACCCCTCCGCGGCGGCAGCGTTCGGCGACGTCCGCCACTTCCTCTCCAGGGCGTCCGTCCTCGGCCAGGACGGGGCCCGCGACGCGGACGCCGCGATCGGCGCCCTCTCCCTGACGCTTCCCGTCAGCGCTGTCCAAGCCGATCCCAGCGACCGCACGCAGGACGTACCGTCGAATCTCGCCGAGGACTGCGACCGGCTGTCCCGGGCGGCCTTCGAAACGCTGCACCACCGCTCCGATCACCCCATGAGCGGATCGGACCTCCAGCAGCTGGCGCGCTGGACGGCCATGCAGCGCCTCCTGGCCGGCCGCGTCCTGCTGACGGTCGCCGAGGAACTGCCGGACGAGACCGCCGCCGCCCTGCGGGAGAGCGCCGGAGCGCTGCGCGGGTCCGCGCAGGCCTGGCAGAAGTCCGCGACGGCATGGCACCGGATCGTGGACATCGCCGACCCGAGATCCCACCCCGCGCTCCCTGCTCCCAGCTATGAGATCGTCCGGCGCGGAGAGGTCGTACGCCTGCCACAGGTCATCCCCCACCCGGCCACCGTGATCGCCCACACGGCAGCGGTCCGGGTGGGACAGCTGCTGTACGGACCGCAGTGGCGGCCGGAGAACGCGACCCGGCCCGAACCGCGGGGCGGCGCGGAGATCCTCGCGGACGCGCGGAGCGCCGGAGCCCTGGCCTCCGCCCTGTACCGGCTGCCCGCCGCGGGCTGGCAACTCGCTCTCGCCGCACCGCAGGCGGTGAGCCAGGCGCGGGGCGGGCTGGTCACCGATGTCTTCGAGCAGCAGGCGCAGAAGGGGCGACGGAACCACCGCTTCCGCCCGATCCACCGTCAGCAGCTGGACGCGCTGTCGCACTCGTACAAGGCGGTGTTGCCGGCTGAGCAGGCATCAGCAGCATCGCTTCTGGAGGTGGCCCGGCAGACCGGCGTACCGGTCCCCCGGGCCCTGCTCGACGCCGCAGCGCACCGCACCCTGGCGGCCGGCCTGGAGTGGGGCAAGGCCCGGAGAGCGGTCAGGCCGGACCGGTCGGGACTTCGGGCGCCGCAGCCGCTGGTTCGGGTGCGGCGGAGGGCTCTGTAGACGGCGGATTCCGGTTCGCGGGCGGCGATGGGTTCCATCCCGTACGACGCACCGGGCAGGGCCAGTTGAAGGGATCGTCAGTGATCAGTACCGTCGGTTGCCGAGAAGGAACCGGGGGGAGATTCTTGTGACGACACGCCGCAAGCGTGCATGGGGGCCTGGTGCCCGGACCTTGGCGCGAGTGATGCTCGCAGCGTTGGTCGGCTCGGTGGTGGGCATCGCCGCGTACTCCATCGCTCAGACCGGTGGGCAAACGCTCTCGGTCGTGGTGGGCGGGCTGGTCGGGATCGCTCTGGTGCTGGGAGCCGAGATCTATCGCCGGTCGGGCCAGTTGACGGAAGTGAAGCTCACCCTGCCCGTCGGTGAGATGACGTTCGCCGCCACCACGGACATGCGACAGGCCGCCCAGCGATTGTTCTTCCAGGCCGCCACACGGGTTGCCACCCGCCCGCTGAGCGACGAGGGCGGGGACCTCCGCACGGCTGTCGCCTCGCTCAAGAAGCTCGTCGATCTGTACAGGGAGCCCGTGGAATCGGGAACAGCGCCTCCACCACCGGCCAGGGGTGACTCGGTCTACGAACTCGTGCTGACGATCGTCAACCACAACCTCGCTCCCTTCCTCGAGACCTGGCACCCGAGGCTCGACGCTTGGGCGGCCGCGCAGGAGGGCCATGTGGACGAGACGCTGTGGCCCGAGGCCGTCTTCTTCCGCGCCGACCTGAATCAACTCCAGCAGCGCCTGCGGCCGTACATCATCGCCCTGGGAGACCTCGCTGGGATCCGCGACCCGGAACGGTATCTGCGCAGGCCCGACTGGCGCCCCGGGAAGAGGCGTGCCCCCATCCCCGATCAGCAGGAGACCGAGCTCGACACCCCCTGAGACGGTCCGGCACCACGCATGGGGCCCGCGCGGTATGGCGCATGATGAGGGGGTGACGATCACCTCCTCATCCGCCGCCATGACGGTTTCCCGCGCAAGCGAGCAAACAGCACCCCCCCCCCCGCTGGATTTCTGGGTTGAGCAGGTATGCAGGCGCGCAGGTGTGAGCCTCTGCGGGAGGCTCTGATCATGGTCCCTCCGGCAGCGCCCGGCGGTGTTCCCGCGCTTGTGGCCGAGTGGGACGTGTTCCTCAGCTACAGCCGCACCGACGCCGACAAAGCTCGTACGCTCGCCCAGGTACTGCGGGATCAGGGGCTGCGGGTATTCCTCGACGACATGGGCGTCGACGACTTCGCGTCGATCACCACTTCGATCTCCGAGGCCGTCGCCCGCTCGAAGGCCCTGCTCGCCTTCTACTCCGCCGAGTATCCCCGCCGGCGGGCCTGCCAGTGGGAGCTCACCTATGCGTATCTCGCCGGCCAGCGCGAAGGTGATCCCCGGCGCCGTGTCCTTGTGATCAATCCTGAGATCTCCGCCGACCACGTCCATCCTGTCGAACTCCGGGACGCCAAGCACTGGATCTGGCCCGCCGCCCCGGAAGCCCTCCAGGGCCTCGCGGAACAGGTTGCGGCACACGTGACGGGAATCGAATGGCCGCTCGGCGCGGCAGGGCATCTGGCGGGCGGGCGTGAAGCACCCTCCGCTCCATGGCTGCCGGCCCCTGCCAGGACGGGCTCGACGCGGTTCACCGACCGGCTCGCTGAGCAGTGGCGCATACACACGGCGCTCGTTCGTCACCGCGCCCCACTCGTCGCCCAGCCGGGTTCCGGATCCGGCCGGACGGCGCAGCTCCGCGGGATGCCCGGCATCGGCAAGTCCGTACTGGCCCAGGAGTACGCCCTCCGGTTCGGCTCCGCCTTTCCCGGTGGGGTGTTCTGGTTCGATCTCCACCCGGCTCACGGCTCGCCACCGACGACGGCAATGGACGTCTACGCGGAGCAGGTGGCCACCGTGTGCCACGCGCTGGACGTGGACCACACAAACGGCGCCCACCTCGTACGGCTTCTCAGCCGGCTCGCGATCCGCCTCGGCGAACGAGGAGCACCATGCCTGTGGGTCGTGGACGGGCTGCCCGACGGCCTGAACCAAGCCGAACTGCAGCTACTGCGCGGTCCTCATCTGCTGGCCTCCACCTTGCTGACCACTCGCTCGTTCCGGTACGGGTCATTCGCCGAGACGATCGACGTCCCACCGCTCTCCGACGCGGACGGGTACAGACTCGTCACTTCGCACAGGACGCCCGGCAGCGAGGTCGAGAAGGCAACGGCCCTCGCCCTCGTCCACGATGTGGGGGGACACCCCCAGGCCCTGGACCTTCTCTCCGACCTGGCCGATACCACCGACTTCATCGGCCTCAGGAACCGTCTGCACTCCGCCGGCACCGACATCCTGGCCTCGCCCGGCACACGACGTGCCGGGAGCCGGTCCTCGGAGCGTTCGCGGATCCCTCTTGCCTCCATGCTCCTGACCCGCCCCCTGTCCGGGAACGGGCCGGTCGACGACGTGTTGCGCCTCTTCGCCCTCGCCTCACCGGCGCTCCTGTCCCAGACAGTCCTGGAGAACGCCATCGCCTCGACCGATCCGTACGATCCGTGGGAAGCCGGCCCCGCAGTCTCCGACGCCGTCGGCACGCTGCTGGGCTCCGGCGCTCTCCTGCCCGACCCGTCCGCCCACCGGTCCTGGACCGTGCACGCTCTGCTGGCACGAGCAGTACGCAGGCACGACGAGGACACGGCCCGCCAGGAGGACCTGCGCCAAGTGTTGCTGCACACCCTCGCGACGCCGCTCGCGCAGAATTCCCGCGACAGCACGTCACCGCGGTCGGCGCCCGCCCCCTCCCCGACTCTCGACCTGACGCGCTCGGGACCGGGCCCCGTGGAGCGGGCCGCCGCCTTCGACCTTCAGGTGGAGCTGGTCACCCGGGTCGGCGTCCAGTCCCTGGGCCCCGAAGACGGCTCGCTGCGCGAAGCTCTCACATCCCTGCATTCCCTCTTCGCCACCACGCGTGAGGTACTGCACCGGGTCGCGGCCGAATCCCCACCCCCGCTCCTGCTCCCCCGAATCGCCTTCGTACTGGCCAACCAGCAGCTCCGGCCCTTCCTCGCGACATGGCACTCGGCACTCAGCCAGCACGAGGCCACCTGCCCACCCGGCCGGAGCGCCATCGAACACGAACAGCTCTGGACCAGAGCCGCCGACATGCGTGCACAACTCGCCGACCTGCAACAACCGTTGTCCTCGACGGCCGAAGAACTGGCCGTTCTCTGCGGGATCGACCTCTTGCAGACGACCGGACCGGAGGATTCCTGAGACGCCGCCACTCGGGATTCATCACGGTAGCCCCGGTTACTGTGTGTCTGGTGAACGGACCGAATGCACCGGCCGACCCCGGGAAACCAGCACAGCCCGACCGGCTGTTGCCGCTCCTGGGCACCCACGAGGACGTCGTCGCCTACTTTGCCGGGGTCGCGGATCTCGACGCGACGGACCCGGCAGACCACGAGTTGGAGGAAGGGGTCCGGCTTGCTTCCGGGGCCCGGCTGGAGCAGTTCGCGCGTGCGGGATCAGGCGACGCTTTCTGCTTCGTCGGCGAGGGTGGAGAGGAGCGCCCAGTGGTGTACGTGAGTCTCGATGGCGAGGCCGGGCCCCTCGCCCTCGGACTGCCGGAGTTGGTGCGTCTGTGTCTCGTGGCGCCATGGTGGCGAGACACTCCTGGACGGACGGCCGACGAACTCCAGACGGTCGCCGATGAGTACCGGAATGACGTGCCCGACCTCGACCGGCGACGCGACCGCGCGGCCAAGGCTCTCGGCCTCGATCCAGCCGGACTGCCGTCCGAGGCGGCGGCCCTGGCCCGGCTCGTGGAACTCTCCCGGGGGCCGGTTGCGACGACCTGTCTCGTCGTCGGGGAGGAGGGCGATCCACTCGATCCCCTGTTCGGCGAGGCCCTCGACCGCTGCTGACCGGCTCGACGGGGGTGCGGTGTGGCACGGGTCGGCCGTGGAGGGCCGGGTGAGGCGGTGGGCCATAAGGTGGCACGGCTTCTCAGCGGGTGAGCCGAGAATTGGCCAACACGTTCGGCGGATTGCCCTTCTACCCTCGGCCGCTTCCAGAATCGACGACTTGTACGCCGACACCGCTCCCCGATAGAGACCGGGGGACCCTTGTCAGCCCGGCTGCGGGCCCGGTAGGACTGTCCGGTGACTGATCAACGGAGCTTTGCGCGGCGCATCATGGCGGCTTCCTCGGTGGTGGTTGCCGTCTGCGCGGTGATCGTGACGACCAAGGTGATGAACACTGACACCGACGTCCCCGCGGACCCCGTGGTGTTGGACCCCGTGGCGGTGGAGCAGGCGGTGAAAGCCCGAATCAGCCCACAGACCGACCGGGTGAGCTGTCCTGTTTACCTCGTGGCCGAGGTGGACAACACGTTCACCTGCACGTACTGGGTCAAAGACATCCCGAATACGGTGGAGGTCAGAATATCGGGCAAGCAAGGCGAAATATCGCTGTCGACGTGACTGCCTGATGGCACGGACGCCTACGCGCGGCGGCTTCACCTCGGATCTTCACTGAGCGCGCCAACCGGTGCCACCGGCTGATCGTCCGGGCAAGCCCTGGTACTCCAGCCGTCCTTCTTCGTTTGCGCTGGTCAACGGCTTGAGTGGGGAGAGTGCAGCGGGCTCGAACGAGGGCCGGGGTCCAACTGCCGGCAGACGTCGAATCTCGGCCGGTGTGAGGTCCACGAGGTCGGGCGCGTCCCCATCAATGCCTCCTTTTCCCGTTGCTGACCGGCCAGGGACGGCGAGGAAAGCATGCGCGAGCACGGCGAGTGTGATTCCTGAGCGGGGCGACCACAGCCGCCCGGTTGAAACCACGGTTGAAGAACGCTGCTGGTGGTGAGTTCCTCGTCCCGGCCCGGCGGCGCATTTCACACTCACCATTCCCGTACGAACAGCGGCGATGCGCGCCACCTCCTGGCCGGGCACCGTGACTGACGGCATACTCGTCAACCAAGACGGTGACGGCGGCTTTCGGGGGGCGCTTTGTGGTGGTGGAGGCGGTCCCGTCGGATCCCGAGTCCCTACGAGGAAAGTCTCCGGCAGGACACCCCCCACCCCCTTCCGGAGTACGACCTCATTGGGGAGGTTGTGCCTGAGTTCACCTACAGCGACATCCAGGTCAATGACCTCTTGCGGTGGTTGTACGAGTCGGCCTCGAGCCCCGACGAATGGCTTGAGCCGCGATGGAACTGTCCGAACAGCGCGTTGATCAGCCTCCCGGAGTGCCACTGCAATGCATGCCGATGGCTCACCGGCCTCCTCAGACAGGAAGAAACAGCAGGCCACGTCGAGCTCGACAGGACCGACGTCGGGCCGCCGAAATTCGCCGAACCAGGGCTCCCCCTCCTCCCTGTCTACTCCTGGCCGCCACGCTCCCGCCCGGACTGGAGCGGAATGGCACGGCTGACCGATGCAGGAAGCGCCCGTGCGGTGGAGCTCCTGCAGGAAGATGCCCAGCTGGCCGAAGCTCAGAACGACCGCACTGAAGCCGTCTTGACCGTCCTGCTGCGCTGGACGCACCAGCAGATGACCGAAAGGCGGAAGTGGGACGAGCACCAGGGAGCGACCGGCAGGAGCTTCGGCGCCGGCCGGGCCCCCGCTCATCCGGCACCACTGTGGGGGATTCTTCAGCCTGTGGACTCACCCATGGCCCGCGGATTACGCGTCAGCTTCAGAGACGCCCTCGCGGCCGCTGAGCACGCCGACCACGAATCGCTGTGCATTTTCGACTACCCGCGCATCGAACTGACCGGCTACGGCACACGGTGCGTCGAATCGTACGGAGGGAACTACGCCAAGATGACCACGGCAGAGAACGGCCACGGAAACACGATCCGGATGCGCGACGGAGTCGTAGTGACCGGAACAGCCAGGGACGTGACCTACACTCGCGGAAATCCCGGCAGCGACGGGTCGGCCCCGTCGGACGTCACCGACCTCGCGCAACGCATTGTGAATCTGGTGCAGGAGCACGCCGAGGCGTTGGAACAGCCCCGACTGGCCGAGCGCGACGCCCAAGAGGTCGCCGACGAGCTCTCCCAACCGGAGGAAGACCAGGACCGCGACCGTATCCGTGATGCGCTGACGCGGCTGCAAGGACGGGTTACCGGTGTCGGAGCGCTCACTGCGGCGGGCCAAGAGCTCTGGAACCGCATCTTCGGCCAATAGCGGCCCTCAGGCACCGTTCTCAGGTGCGCCAGACCGTCAGCCGGCCCAAGGACACCTGGTGATGGCCTCTGCATCGCCTGCCAGCACGGCACGGAGTTCGACGAACCGCCACCCAGCACCCCGCCACGCCGTCGGCAGAGTCCTAGCCACGGGGGAGGCATACGCCCGGTCCGCGCATCACCGGAAGGGAACCAAGCCCCGCCGGACAGGATCAACGGCAAGTCACGCACCCGGGCACCGGCAGGTCCAGGCCCGGGAGCCCTGGCCACAGCCGGGGTGGCAGGATCTTGCCGACAGTTCTGTACGAGGAGGCAACGTGGACGACCGCTCGGAGCATGACCACTCCGGCTGGGAGGCGGTCGTGCTCGCGGCTCGGGAGCGCGCCCGCTCGCGGCAGGCACTCATGGTCGAGCGCTTCGGCCTGTCGGGAGACGTGCAATACGACTGGTCGATGGACGACGCACAGATCACGTGGTCGCGCGACGGCAAGGTCTTCCTCACAGGCCGGCTCACAGTGATCGGCAGCATCAGCGTTGCCCAGCAGACCTGGCTGTGGTCCTGGGCGAACGAGTCACTCCCGGCCGCCGCCCTGGGCGACATGGAGAGGGTTCGGCAGTTCGGCGAGGAGAACGACTACCCCGTCCTTCCTTGGCCAGGCTTCACGTACGACCCCGAACTCGTCGCTGAGGCTCGGATGGTCGCGGCCTCCGTGCTCGACGCCGAGGGACTGTGGGCGGAGTTGATGGACGACGTGCAACTCCACTTCATGATCCATGACCTAGCGCTCGCTGGCGAGCGACAGTGACGGTTGCACGGATTCCCAGGCAGCTGGTGCCGGCCGCCGGACGTTGAACGAGAAGCTGATGTACCGACGAAGCCGTGGGAAGAAGGGCTTGGGGAACTGATCTTGCGGATCGGGGGACGTATTTCCCGTGTGGAGTCCCGGCGCCAGATGCGGGACTACATCCGGGACCCGGTGGGCCGCAAGAACGGCCGGCAGCTCGCCGAATACGCCGGTGATGCCGCCCCGACGGCTCCAGCGCCTGCGCTGCCTGCAGGCCAGCGGGAAGCTCATCGCGATCGTGTACGACACCTACTCGCCGCACCTGACCGGCCGTGAGCAGGGCGGACATCGCCCGAGGCGGCCGCACCCCGGCGGAACAGGGAGCGCGTTGCGGCCCGGGCCGCATCCCAGGTCCAGGGCCCGGCCAGGAGCGATCAGGCCCTGGTCGAGGTAGGCGGCCAGGTTCTCGTCCGGCTTCGACACGAAGAACGGGACCAGCCTTGACCGGTCGGCATAGAAGCGGTCCCAGAAGTCCTTACCGTCGCCCGTTGCCAAGCGGCCGGCCTCGGATTCAGATGCGAAGAGCCCGTCCAAGAGCGCGAGAACGTCCTCGACGGTGCGTACAGTCCGGTCCATCCGGCCCCCCTTTCGACCGATGTCGATCGTAGGAGCGAGGAAGGCAAAAGACCAGGTCAGGCAGTGTGTGGCGATGGCTGGAACGGGCTGCTGCGGACTCCGGAACGTACCGGCGGACAACCCACTCCGGACTCCGATTCCGAATCCGCCCAGCCTGTCGTCGGAGGCCGGGACGGGGCCATCCACGGCTACTGCGGGACGACTATTTCGACGAGTTGTCCCAGCGGTCTACAGCGCGAACGTTGTCCGATATGGGGCTAGTTCGTCGCGGAGGTCACCCGCTATGCGGTGGGCGTGACGTCGGTGGTGGGTGCCAGGGTGCGCAGGACGTCGAATTCGTTGCCCTCGGGGTCGGCCATGACTGTCCAGCTGCGGGCGGGGCCCTGGCCCACGTCCACCGTGGTGGCGCCGAGGCTGAGCAGTCTGGAGACTTCGTCCTCGGTGCCGGCGTCGATGGGGCTCACGTCGAGGTGGAGCCGGTTCTTCACAGCTTTTCCCTCTGGCACCTGGATGAACACCAGCGTTGGCGGCATCTGGCCGGCGCGGACAGCTTCGACGGTCGGCTCCCAGGAGCCGATCTCGACCTTGCCCTCGCTCCGGTCGAGCACGGTGAAGTCCAGGACTTCGCACCAGAACGCCGCGAGTCGCTGCGGATCGTGGCAGTCGACGACCAATTCGGTGAACCTGCTGGTCACGGCTTCTCCAGGTCGGTGGTGGTGGAGACGGGTGTGCAGAGGATGCCGTCGAACGCGTCGATGACCGGGGTGTGCTGGTAGACCCCCTGCAAACGGATGCGGTCTGGGGCGCCTAGGTTCTCGGCCCGGGCCTGACCAAGAGGCGCTATGGCGAGTCCGAGGCCGGTCTCGGCGAAGGCCTCTTCGATGCTTCCCGGCTCGGGTGGCTCCAGCGGGGTGTCGTGGACAGTGAATCCGAAGGGAGCGGCCTCGTCACGACGCATGTCGGCGGTGTGGCCGGTGACGGTGGCATGGCCTTCGAGCCAGTCGATGAACGGGGTTCGATCGGTGGCGGCGGGCATGGCGGCCCCCTTCCGAGAGGTGATGGCGAGCACGGGGCGGTGGATCAGGGGTGCGGGAGGGAGGGTGCCGCGTCCTGCAGCTGGTCGACACTGCCGGACATGAGGGTTCGTACGTGCTCGCTGATGTGCTCCGGGGGCCAGTCCCACCAGGCCAGCGCGAGCAGCCGGGCGATGTCCTCGTCGCTGTAGCGGGTGCGGATGAGCCGGGCCGGGTTGCCGCCGACGATGCCGTAGTCGGGGACGTCCTTGGTGACCACGGATCCGCTGGCGATGATCGCGCCGTGTCCGATGCGTACGCCGGGCATGACGGTCGCGCTGTGGCCGAACCAGACGTCGTTACCGACGACGGTGTCCCCGCGGTTGGGCAGGCCGGTCAGCAGGTCGAAGTGGTCGGCCCAGGAGCCGCCCAGGGTGGGGAAGGGAAAGGTCGAGGGGCCGTCCATGCGGTGGTTGGCGCCGTTCATGATGAACCGCACTCCCGTTCCGAGCGCGCAGAACTTGCCGATGACCAGCCGCTCCGGCCCGTAGTGGTACAGCACGTTGCGGGTCTCGAAGGCGGCCGCGTCGTCGGGGTCGTCGTAGTAGGAGTACTCCCCGACGTCGATCAGCGGTGACGTGACCAACGGCTTGAGCAGCACCACCCTCGGCTGGTCAGGCATCGGGTGCAGGACTGTGGGGTCGGCGGGTACGTGCATGGCAGGCGTCCTCATCGTGTGCGTCGTTCGTACGCGGTCGGTGGCCGGCCGGTGGTGCGGGCCCTCGTCGGTCCGAGGGTGTCCGAACCAGGCGGACAGAGCCTGCCGCAGCGGGGGCAGGAGAGTGTCGGAGGGTGCGCCGACGGGTGCTGCCCAGGCCACCCCTCTCGACGGCACGGCACGTGCCGTGCCGAGGTGGAAAAGCGTGCCGGGCCCACGTAATCCTGTCAAGCACGGCACGTGCCGTGCCGTTATCGTGGGAGCATGACCAACGCCCGTCGAAGTGGCCCCGACCTGACCAACGCCATCATGCGAACCACGCTGGACCTGGGGCAGGAACTCGGCTACGCCAAGCTCAGCATCGAAGCGATCGCCACCCGGGCCGGCGTCGGCAAACACACCATCTACCGCCGATGGCCCTCCAAGGGCGCCCTGTTGCTCGACTCGGTGCTCTCGCTCGGCCAGTCGGACCTGGACTACCCCGACACGGGCGATGTCGCGGCAGACCTGCGCAAGCAGATCCACGCGGCCGTCGACCTCCTGGCCACGGCACCGCTCCGCCCCCTCTTCCAGGCCCTGGTCGGCGAGGCCCAGCACGACCCCGGCGTAGCCGCCGCGCTCAATGAGCGCTTCATCGCCCCACAGGCGCACAAGACGGTCGCACGCCTGAAGGCGGCACGAGACCAAGGCCAACTGGCGCCCGACTTCGACCTGGACCTGGCGATGGCAATCCTCTCCGGCCCGCTGTACTTCCGCCTGCTGATCACGCAGGAACCACTGACCCACGAATACGTCGACCGAATGCTCGCCGCCCTCTTCGCCGGGATGGGACCACGACCGTGACGTGAACCGGCGTGCCAGCGCTGCTTTGCCGCTCAGATAGCGTTTCGTCCCGTTATTTCATCCTGAATTACCGGGGAGCCGCTGCTGCCGGAGGTGGAGCGCGTGCCGACAGTGGCCGGCCAAGTGGACCGAGGCCGGTGTGGCCCCGGCTGCACGAGCCCTTCCCCACCAAGCCGCGCCCCCTTGCGCAGCCGATCCATCAAAGCAGCCGCCACTGACAACACGTAACCCGAAGGCCGCTTCCGGTCACGCAGCCTGAACCGGACCACAGAGGGATCTGCACGACCGAATGGCAGGCGCACGCACGGGGAAGCCCCGACTGGTCGGGGGAGGCCAGCCGGGGCAGATGGGGTGCGGGTGCGGAGAGTGGTCGCCTCTCGGCGGAGGGCTCCATGGGGCTTCAGCCGAACGATCTTCCCCATGGGCTATAGGTGAGGCCCGGGGACACAGTCCCCTCCGCACCCACACGCAGAGAAACGCAGCACCTCCCGGAGATGTTCCAGTCCTGTTCACCCCAGGGACCGTGAGACGGACCACACCAAGAGGCAGCGGGCCCACCCCGGCCGGTACGGCGAACAGCCGGAAAACCTCACCACGGCAGGCCCCGCACCCCTCACCTCCACAGGTGCCAGCCGGCCCCACCCAGGTCGTCACCGGATGCCGTTCGGGTGAGACCTCTGGCACGGTCCGGCGAGCCCTCGCCACACGAATTCGAACAGACGTATCATTACGGCGTGGCCATGTACGACTTCCCCCAAGACCTGCGCGACGCCCAGCTCGCCCTGCACCAGACCCGCGCCGCCTACGAGCAGTACGCCCGAGCCCTGCCGTGGTCGGCCGAGCCGATGCCGGGCTGGGAAGGCGAGAAGCAGCTGCACAGCGGATACCGGTCCGCCAAGCCCGACAGCCCCGGCTACACCGAGGAGCAGCGTCGGGAGGTGGCCCGTTTCCGGGCCGAACTCCTGAAGCTGAGCAGCGTGGTCTTCACGCATCCGTTCTGGGCGACCCTGGAGCGGAGTGACGTGGTAGCCAGGCGGATGGCCCTCCAGCACAGCCACGAGTCACCGGCCGCGGCCGGGGCGGGCTGAGTCCGGTGTCGGATCCCGGATCCATATCCCGGCTCGAGAAGTGGCGCGCGACGCGGGAGTACCTTGCGTGGCAGCTGCAGTGCGCGGATCAGAAGGTCCGCGAGCTCGAGGTCCAGGAGCAGCAGGACAAGCGCCGCCGTGAGCAGGCACGGGCCGAGCGGTCGTGGAAGATCCAGCCTCAGCGCTCCAGCGACAAAGCCCTCCTGCACCGGGGCTCGTGCACCTTGTACGAGAACGACTTCGGTTACATCAACCGCGAGGAAGCAGCCATCGCACTGGCCGAGCCCGACATCGAGGCCTGTCAGATCTGCAACCCGCAGACGGGCCTGGGGTAGACGTCCTGTGCCGCGAGGCCTTCGTCGGAAAGGTGTCGACCTCGTGAGCCGACACTGTCTTCGTTCACGAGTTCCGGTTCTGGCTCACGTTCCGTGGAGGGCTGGTTGAGGGTGATGTCAGAGGTATGTGGTGGGGTGGCCGGACGCTGCTGCCGTGACCTGCTGGGAGAACGCCTTCATGCCCGTGTACTCGTCTCTGACTCACGCCCTGGCCGCGGCCTTGATCGATGTCCTGTGGTTCATCGAGGGCAGCGAAGACGAGCAGATGGATCCGGACGATGCCGTCAAGGTTCTGGAGGGTGTCGCCCACTTGGTCAGGCAGCTGTCGAGCGACCAACGGGGCGAACTGATCGGTCTGCTCGGGACGATGGCCGAAGCCGAGTCCGACCCCCCGCGGCGGGAGTTCCTGGAAGGGTTTTCGGAAGGCTTCGGTCTTCTTGATGATGGCTGATCACCGAGCCCACCGGCATCCCGCTCGCCGCCACTCTGACCGGCGGCAACCGCAACGACGTCACCCGGCTGATCCCACTGCTCCAAGCGTGCCGCCCGTGCGCCTCCGTGGGCTACTCAACCGCCGCTAGCCGGTTGAGAACCTCCTTGGGGGTGAAGCTCCAGCCGACCAGGCGCGGCCCGCTCCAGTTGATGCCGATCACGAGTCCGTCCCGGGCGGCATCGGGCAGTACACGATCGCACCAGGTGTCCAAGGGCATGGACTCAACGCGGAGCCCACGTCCCCAGACCTTCGCTGCCCTCTGGGCGCGGGGCGAGGTCGACCAGAAGGGAAGACTTCGCGTGCCGTCCGCGGAGAGGTGCGTCGGGCTTCCGTCGTCATCCCGGACAAGCCAGACCACGCTGCTTTCGCGGACGTCTCGGAAGAACGCCGCCGCCTGCGAACCGCTCTGGCTCATGGCCACCGAGCCTATCGGTCCCCAACACCCATTTCGTCAGGAGTTCCCAGAGGTCGTTCCTCTTGGTCAACTGTCCTACCGTCGCCCGAGCAAACGGCCCTGCTGCTGCTTCAAGCCCGCGAACCCGTGCCGCGCGTACGCGGCTATCTCCTCACCGGGGAAGGGCACCACGGACAGGTGCTCGTCATAGCTCCCCTGCTCCCACCGGGCGGCTGTGATCTCGTAGCCGGAAACGTGTGCACACAGCTGAAGCAGAATCGGCGGCATCTCTGGTTCGCTCAAGAGGTCAGCGCGCTTGATGACGAGGTCGCGCATCGCCTGAATGTTCGGGAGGAAGACGGTCCTCACCCACAATCGCCACTCGGCGAGTTCCTCCTCGGAAGGCGCTGTCTCATGCACGAAGGGGGACCTGCCGTCAGGACGGGCGTTGCGCTCCACGAACGCGCCGAAGATGCGGCTGTTGGCTTCCGTGAGGGCGAACAGCGGTCCGTAGAAATCGCTGAGCTGCCGATTCAGGCGAGCGAGGCGTTCTTGGCGCTGCGACAGGCGCAAGCCGTTGAGATAGGTGGCTACATAGCCGGCGAACGCCAGCGCGATGGTAACGACGACTGTGATCACGGGAGGCGATGCTAAAGGTTGCGCCGCAATCACGGTGGCAGGAGCGGTGCGCGGGTGGCTGGGTCTCCTCGCGCAGCGACGAACGTGGTGCTGAGAGACTCAAGTCATGGGATCTTGGGGAACTTTGGGGCCGGCGTTGTTGTCGTTGGCTGGTGTTGCGCTCGGCGCGGGCGGATCGCTGTTTGGCCAGTACCTCCTGTCACGAGCAACACTCGGCAGCTCGAAGTACAGGAGTCAGCCGCGCACCGGGCGGAGCTCAAGAACGCGGTCCTGAAGTTCCTGGCGCTTGCGTCGCAGGTGGAGAAGGCGGCGCTCGCGCGGTCGGGCGGTGGTGGCACCGCGGCCGATGCCGAGCTCGACCAGCTCGTCGATGATCTGTGGCTGGCGCATGCGGAGATCGTCTTGGCAGCGAGAAGCGAGCCCTTGCGTGGCGCTGCCTATCGTTTTGCAGCCCGCCTCGCGGAGGCGGCCAGGGGTGGTATATCCGACGGGTCCGTGCTGCGCGGGTCGCAGGCGCAGTTCTTCGACGCGGCGTATGCCGACATGTGGCCTGGCCATCGGCGGGCGGCCGGTGATTCCGTGACGCCTCGGTGAGACGGCGCTGCGGGTGGAACGATCTTGTCGTGGCTGGTGTGATCACGGCGTCAGAGCCGTCTTGGATGACCCCGTTCAACCCCTTTTCGTGAACAGAGCCACAACACCGAACAGGAGCGCCAGCGCATCACCAGCGGTAGAACGCTCCGGTCGTGCCTGTACCGCTACGACGTCACCGTGCGGGCCCAGTAGTACGACCACATAGCCAAGAACATGAGCTTCGGCCCCATGAACTGGGACCGTGAACCCGGACATTGCTCGGTAGCAAGTCGGCCCGTCACACCTCTGCCGAGTTGACCCATTCGCGCTCCTGCCAGGGCCGAAGACTGTGGAACGACCCGCTGCCGCCCACTGGTCTACAGGCCTTCCCCGATTCCTTCCTGTGGGACAGGCCCCAAGACCACAGGAGGGGTGGAGGGCTGTTAAGGGTGGAGGGCAGCGCTTGCCTGGCTAACCGGCCGGTCCTCCAACCTGACGGCGCGCCTACGTGTTCGGTAGGCCGTTCTACTCGACGGAGGACCCTGTGCAGCTCATCGACCCCATGCTTCTTATCCCCCTGCTCGTCGTCGTGGTGACGATCGTGTGCGTGACCATCGTCTGCGTCACGGCGATCGTTCGCGCAGACCGGGCAAAGGTCGAAGGCGTCGTCCACGCGCTGCCCGAGCTTGTCGCCGCGCTGCTCCGTTTTCGCAGGCGCCGCCGGTGACGCCGGTGACCCCGGAGCCATCCCCCGGCAGCACCGTGTCCGAAGGCTGCGCGACCGCGGCACCGGTGTTGTCCGCGGTCTTCCGACGACGCTCGGCTCACGAGCGTTTCAGAGGACGTTAAGTCCCGTTCCTGATGATGTGGTGTCACCCGTTCGTGGGTGACGGGACGGTTCCTCCGTCATGTCATGTCGTGTGCATGATG
>NZ_JBIWKD010000036.1:0-21206 GCF_044765485.1 Streptomyces sp. NPDC102451
GCGTGCCTTCATCGAGGTGTGGGAAGTCGATGCCCGGACTTCGGAGCCGCTCATGGCGATGCTCCGCGGCGCGATCGTCAACGAGCAGGCGAACACGCAGCTGCGCGAGTTCCTCCAGGAGCGGTTGCTCGTCGACGCTATCGCGTCACGCGCAGTCGACGGCGCGACGCTCCGGGCGGGCATCGTGTCGTCGATGCTGGTCGGGCTCATGGTGGGCAGAGGCATCGTCGGTGTCCCGACGCTCACGGGGGCGGAGCGTGAGACGCTGGTCGCGCTCGTCGGGCCCGCCGTACAGAGTGTGCTGGTCCCGACACCACCGGCCACCGACGGCAAGGAGTAGGGCGATGACGGCGATCGACGGCCGCATCTACGTCCGAGGACGCCCCACCACCTGCCCGCCCGACCTGCAGGACGCCGCCGACGAACTGGAGCGGTCGGGGGGCGTGGCCTGGATCGGGCTGATGGACCCCGGTCCGGATGATCTCGAGACCGCCGCTGTCCGGTTCGGCCTGCACCCACTGGCCGTCGAGGACGCCCACAAGGGACATCAGCGCGCGAAGCTCGAGCGATACGGCGACACCGTGTTCGTCGTACTGCGGCCCGCTTCGTACGACGACCGGAACGAGCGCGTCGACTTCGGCGAGGTCCACCTCTTCGTCGGCCCGCAGTTCGTCATCACCGTCCGGCACGGCGCCGTGCCGGACCTGTCGGTGGCCCGCGACGCCCTCGAGGCCGAGCCGCAGTTCCTCAGCACAGGACCTGAGGCGATGCTCACGGCGTTTCTCGACATCGTCGTCGACGGCTACGCGCCCGTCGTCGCCGGGCTGGTGAACGACATCGACGAGGTCGAGGACAGCCTCTTCGGGGAGGGGAACGCCGATCCCGCACTCTCGGAGCGGATCTACCGGCTGCTCGCACAGGTGATCGCGCTGCAGCGCGCGATCGGTCCGCTGCCGGACATGGTGCAGGGCCTGCTCCGTGGCGCCGGCAGGTACGGCACCGGCGACGAGATCCAGAACCGGCTGCGCAACGTGCTCGACCACACGATCCGGGTGACGGAACGGGTCGACGGGTCCAGGTCGCTGCTGGAGAACGCGCTGACCGTCCACTCCACACTGGTGACGGTGGAGCAGAACGAGGCCATGCGGCGCATGTCGAGCGCGAGCCTCGCCCAGGGCGAGGAGAGCCGCCGCCTGGCGGAGGAGACCATCGAGCAGGGCGAGCAGGTGAAGAAGATCTCCTCGTGGGCGGCGATCCTCTTCACCCCGACACTGGTCGCCTCCATCTACGGCATGAACTTCGATCACATGCCGGAGCTCCACTGGGTGGCGGGGTACCCGTTCGCCGTCGCGCTCATGATCGGCTTCGGAGTGGGGCTCTGGGGCGTCTTCAAATGGCGCCGCTGGCTTTGAGTGCCCGCTTCCTGCCCGTTCAAGCAGGAACAGCTACGCGCGGGGCCGCTCCGTCGCCGCCACGGCTCGAAGGCTTACAGCTCTGCTGCGGAGACGAGCGTACGCCGGTCGGCAACAGCCGCTCAGCCCTGGGCGGCGCCCCTGCGGTCGGGGGTGAGCAGGTAGGCAATCGCCATGTCGCTGAGCTCGTCGGCATAGCGGCGCCTGGCAGCCTCGCCCGTGACGGGGTCGGGGCGCACCGAGTTGTGGAAGCAGGCACCCAGGACGGCGCGGGCCGTGGTGTCCAGCGCCTCCTGCGGGTGGGGGCGCTGGATATGCCCGGTATAGGGAGCCGCCGCTTCGAGCAGGAGTCGGTGGATCTCGGTGATCGTGTGGGCCCCGCGGTCCATGGTCCTGTTCCTCCCGGCGCGCAGCAGCGCGGGGAAGAGGCTGTTGCTGTCGGCGAAGGATTCCAGCAGGGCGTGTGCGTAGGCGTCCAGGACGCCGGAGAGTGAGGGCTCGGCCACGCGCAGCCGCTCGGCCATGTACTCCTCGCGGCGTTCCAGCATCCGCTCGGTCAGGGCAGTGATCAGCTGTTCTTTGTCTTCGAAGCGGCGGTAGATCGTGCCGACGGAGACGCCGGCGCGCTCGGCGACGCCGGTCATCGTCATCTCCTCCAGGCCGGATGAGGCGGCAATCTCCTCAGCGGCCTTCAGGACGCGAGCCAGTGTCGCGGCGCTGCGTGCCTGCTGGGGCTGCCGGTAGCTCAGCGGGCGGTCGGGCTCCTCAGTCATGTCCAGCATCGTAGTGGGGGTCTCGGCGGGTTCTTTTGACAAGTGGTCCACACCTCTGGGTATCCTCATAATGCGAATGTGGATTCGCATTCACATATTACGTGGAGGTTCGACCATGACCGACAACCAGATCTCACCGCCCGTGACGGTGACCCTCGAGTCCGGCCCCACCGGTGGGAGCATCGACGACTTCGAGCTGTTCTACGCCCGCCGCGCCGTGGACCGCTTCCGGACGCTTCTGGGCCGCCAGGGTCTCCTCGACCTCCTCGCCGCGGACATCGAGGAGGGCAACGCCTTCCTGCGCGAGAGCGCCCGCACCTCCGACGGCCGCTTCAAGGGGGGAACGACCGTGCTCGCAACGAAGGGCCTCACCTCGGGTGCGTTCCTGGCCTGGATGGACAAGGCGTTCGCCGGCGACGAGCGCGCGCTTCTCGCGTCGCACCCCGAGCACTACGTAATGGGCACCGATGAGATCGGCGCGCGCGTGGTGGAGAACATCGGCCCCCACGTCTCCTCCTTCTACATGGGTGGCTGGGGATCGGACGCAGTGGCCTGGGCCGCGGACGCGGACGAGCTTCTCCCCGAGTCCGATTTTCCTCGCAAGATGTCCTCGAACCTGTTCCTGGCGGACGGCACGGTGGTCGGGCGGGCGCTGATCCAGTTCGGTGACACCACTGACGGCTTCACGGCGAACCTGACCGTCTACTTCCCCGTCTCCTGCCCGGACGAGGTCCTGGACCACCATCTGCGGCACTACGCCGTCGAGTTCAGGAACTGGATCGTCGCCGCCGCGGCTGCCCAGGCCTGAGGCTTCGGCCCGACATCTGGTCGGCAGTCGCGAGGCTGCCGACCGCATGAGCGGGTGCCGGGCCCGACAGGCCGGCCCCTCCCGGTGCGATTGATCTTGGGCTTGGAAGGCCGCCTGGACTCGGCATCGCGCCTTCATCTCACGGTCGTACGACCGGATGTTCTCGGTGAATGCCCGAACAGCGTGCCGATGAGGGCGGCCCGGACCGTGCTTCAGCGTACGGGGACTCGGGTGCGCGGCACTCGTCCCGCCGTCTCCACCGCCCCACCCCGGACAGAGCTCCGCCCTCTCCGCGCACTGCAGGAAGCACAGAAGGACTCAACGATGCCCAAGCACTCCACGCCGCCCGGCACGAAACGCAAGCTGGTCCTGGTCGTCCTCGGGCTGGCAGCCCTGATCACCACGATGCTGTGCGCGTTCGCGCTGCCCTCGCTCCACAGTGGCCCGCACCATGTCCCCATCGGCATCACCGGGGCACAGCCGACCGTGGGCGACCTCCGGCAGCACATCGACGAGGGCGCGTGGGACGTCCGCGTCTACGAGACGCCGGCGGACATCCGGTCCGCGGTCGAGAGCCGCGATATAGCCGGTGGGATCGCCGTCACCGAGCAGAGCGTCGACGTGTACACCGCCACCGCCGGCGCCCCTTCCGCGACCGGCGCCGTGACGGCGCTCGGTGAGACCGTCGCCGCACAGCACACCAAGGAGGCATCCGTTCACGACCTGGTGCCCTTCACCGAGGATGATCCCCGGGGCACAGGGCTGACCTCTGCGCTCATGCCCATGATCTTCGGCGGCATCTTCCCCGCCCTGATACTCAGCAGCTTCTTCCCGGGCCACCGTGGACTGCGCACCCGCATCGCAGGGGCTCTGCTCTTCTCCGTCGCGGCGGGCGCGGTCGTCGCCGCCGTCCTCCGGTTCGCCACACACTCGATCGAGGGCGACTACGGGATGTCCGCCCTCGGAGTCATCCTCGGCATGGCCGCCATGTCCACCACCCTCCTGGGGCTCCAAGCCCGGTTCGGGATGGCGGGGTTCGCCTTCGGCAGCGCTCTGATGATGCTCCTGGGCAATCCCCTCTCAGGTATCGCCACCGGCCCCCACTGGCTCCCCGACGGCTGGGCCACGCTGGGCCAACTACTCCCCCCGGGCGCTGCCGGCAGCCTCCTGCGCACCAATGGCTTCTTCGACAGCGCAGGTGCCGGCCTTCCGACCCTCACCCTCGCCGTCTGGGTCGCTTTCGGTATCGCCCTCGCCTTCCTGGCAGACCGGCGCGGCAGGCGCCCGGCCTCCCCTCAGCCCGAGACCGCCCCCACGGCCGCCATTGCCTGAAGTGAAGGCCGGGAACTGCTCCCGCGAGGCGACACGGACCCGCTTGTCGCGCTCGAGGTCAGCGCTCGCACGATGGCCGTCGTAAGGACGAATGCCGGTCCACGGTGTGGGCGGTGTGCAGGTGAGCGAAGAACACAAGCCCGGACGCCGGCCGCCGCCGTTCGGGCGCGCCGGCGGATCAAAGCCCCTGGCAGCGCAGCCAGGTGACCTTCGGACGACGGCTTACGCCTCCTCTTCGACCCAGCTCATGAGCTTGCGGAGCTCCTTGCCGGTGGTCTCCAGCAGGGACTCGCTGTCGGCCTTCTTGTACTCGTTGTACTTGGGCAGACCGTTGTGGTACTCCGCCATCCAGGCCTTGGCGAAGGTGCCGTCCTGGATCTCGGCCAGGACCTTCTTCATCTCGGCCTTGGTGGCGTCCGTGATGATGCGCGGGCCGGTGACGTAGTCGCCCCACTCGGCGGTCTCCGAGACGGACCAGCGCATCTTCTCCAAGCCGCCCTCGTACATGAGGTCGACGATGAGCTTCAGCTCGTGGAAGCACTCGAAGTACGCGATCTCCGGCTGGTAGCCGGCCTCGGTCAGCGTCTCGAAACCGGCCTTGACCAGGGCGGCTGTACCCCCGGCAAGGACGGCCTGTTCACCGAACAGGTCGGTCTCGGTCTCCTCGGTGAACGTCGTCCTGATGACGCCGGCACGGGTGCCGCCGATACCCTTCGCGTACGAGAGGACCAGCGGGAAAGCCTCCCCCGTGGCGTCCTGCTCGACGGCGACCAGACACGGGACGCCGCGGCCTTCCTCGTACTGGCGGCGGACCAGGTGGCCCGGGCCCTTCGGGGCGACCATGCAGACGTCGACGTTGGCCGGCGGCTTGATGAAGTCGAAGCGGATGTTCAGGCCGTGGCCGAAGAACAGCGCGTCGCCGTCCTTGAGGTTGTCCTTGACGGACTCCTCGTAGACCTGGGCCTGGATCGGGTCCGGGACGAGGATCATGATGACGTCGGCCTCGGCGGCGGCCTCGGACGGGGTCACCACGCGCAGGCCCTGCTCCTCGGCCTTGGCCTTGGACTTCGAGCCCTCGTGCAGACCGACGCGGACGTCGACACCCGAGTCACGCAGCGACAGCGCGTGGGCGTGCCCCTGGCTGCCGTAACCGAGGACCGCGACCTTACGGCCCTGGATGATGGACAGGTCGGCATCGTCGTCGTAGAACAGCTCGGCCACTGGGTCTTCTCCTTGGTGTGCAGGTGTTGCGTCCCACCGCATGCCGGCGAGCGGAAAGAAAGGGGGATCCGAGGCGCACTCGAAGGCCGCCCCTGGTTGATTGTCCCGAAGTCACGGGCCTGGCGGGCGAAACGATCGGATCGCCCTGCCAGGCCCGTATCGCCTCTTCGGCCCCAGGGGGACGTGCCGTCGTGGCACAGCGTGTGGGTGACGGGCCCGGGACGCGAGGCCCGAGCCCGTCACACGGTCAGCTGTGAGCCGCCGCGGCAGCGACGATCCAGTTCCTGAACTCCACGGCGAAGTGCCGGAGGTGGTGCTCCAGGACGTCCCGCGGGCACGACGTGGGCAGGTAGACGGTGAGACTCGAGGTGAAGCCCTCGTCGGTCTCGCCGAACTGGATCAGAACCCGCCCGACGACCGTACCGTCGGAGAGGAAGAGGTTCGTGGCCTTCTTGTACGGGAAATCGGCCTTCGGGAGCAGCTCGTCCGCGTCCTCGGCCCAGGCCATCGCTTCCGCTGCCCAGTCCCCGAGGTAGAAGGAGCAGATGTGGGGGCCGACGTTCTCCACCACGTGGACCGAGCCGTTCGCCTGGCCGACCATCACGTAGTGCTCCGGCTGTGCCGAGAGGAGCACCTCCTCGTCGGCGAACGCCTTGTCCATCCAGGCCACGAACTCACCCGCCCCGAGGCCCTTCGTCGAGAGCACCGTCGTGCCCCCGGCGAAGCTGCCGCCCGAGGCTTGGGCGCTCTCCCGCAGGAAGGCGTTGCCTTCGTCGATGTCCGCGGCCAACAGGTCGAGCAGGCCCTGCCGGCCCAGCCGCGCACGGAAGCGGCCCAGCGCTCGGCGTGCGTAGAACAGCTCGAAGTCGTCGATGTTCCCAGCGCCGGTCGGCCCTGAAACGAGTGTCACGTCTGCCGGTGCCGAAGTAGGGCTGTCAGTCATTCTCAGAACCTCACTGGGATGCGAACGTGGACTCACATTCGCAATAGTAGAAGTGCGCGCTCGATTCCTGTCAAGGATTCGGACGCGGTGATGGGGTCGATACGACTTGCGCGTCGCGGTGGAGGCACCGCCCTCGGCACCTTCTTCCACCACCCGATCCGCCAGGACCGCCCCACCGACGAGGCGGCCCGGCGCCGGTGCGCGGACGACCTCCGCGACATGGCGATCGCCTCGCCCCTGACGTCCGGCCGTCGCCGAGCCGCCCGCACCCAGACGCCGGCGAAGCCGGGACAGGGCACCAGGACCGCCGCCCTTGGCTTCGGTCGGCAGGTACGGCGGCCGGCTCGGGCCCGCGCGCCGGTCTCCTACTTGGCCTGGATGGCCTTGAGGAAGCCGACCCTCCCTGCCTCGCTGTGCTCGCGCAGCACGTTCGTCTTCATGTCGGGGTGGTGCTCGGCGTTCGGCTCGGGCACCGAGGGATTGCCGGTCCACGACATCAGCCGGCAGACGCGGTGCCGGATGCGCCATCCCTCGTCGGTGCGGATGAGTTCGTCGTCGTACCAGCCGGTTCCCTGCCAGGTCGGACCGCCCTCGGCGCCTTCGCGCACGAGAAGCCAGTTGCCGTAGCTGAAGGCGTAGGCCTTGTCGCCGTCGACGTGCACCAGATGGCCCATCATCGTGTGCTGATGACCGGTCAGGCTCTCGTGGAACTCCGCGAAGGAGCGCTTGAAGGTGGCGAGGCCGGTCCATGCGTTCCCGGCAGGGCCGAATTCCGCCGTCACGTCCTCCGCGAAGACGCGGTCGAACAGGTCCCATTGGTGAGCGTCGAGTGCGAGGCCGTAGAGGTTCAGGACCTCGATGATCGCGGCCTTGTCGTGTTCAGCCATGCTTGCGCTCCTCGTCGTCTGTAAGCGAATGCCGGCCGAGACCGCAGCCCGCCGCACAGTGGTTACATCGCGTCGCCTCCGGGCCGGCCGCTCGCGACGAGGCCGGTCGAACCAGCCTCGCGGCACAGGGAGGCAACGCTGAAGGGGATCGCACCTCGCCGACCGGACGCACACTCCTCAGCTCGGCGTCCGCACTCACCGGCGGGTGCCATCACACTGACCGGGCGGTGGGTGATGTCACTCTCGGCTCGTCCACCTCGGCCGCCCGGCACCCGGGCTGCACCTTTCCCGCACAACGGCCCAGGGCCGGAGCGAGTGGCGGAGATGGGGACCATCATCAGGAGCTACGACAGACCTGTCAACACTTTGCGTCGGACCGAACGGTCAGCGCCCCCGGGTGCACGACCGGAGGACCATCGGCACCCACGAGCTTCGCCCGACGCCCACCCAGCCGTGAGCACGCATGAGAAGTAGAGAAGCAGGCGACCTGGCGAGCCGGACACCACCGCGCCTCACCCGCACGCGATGAACAGGACCTGATCAACCAGTAGAAAAATGTTGACACTCTGTCGTACCTTCTCTTACGGTGCCGGTGGTGGGCCCTACGACAGAACCGGACCTCATAATCCAGGCCGAGGGTGGCGCAGACGCACCCTGAGACACCACCATGCGCGCCCCATCGCGACGAGTCCGACCGTAGCCGTACGGCCGCCCTGGTTCAGGTGGCCACGCGGAGCACCTCCACGACACGGTCTGCGCCGCGGGAGGCGCCCCGACCGGCCACGGCAGCCCATAGCTCCGGTCGTGGCCTCGCGACACCGGGCTCCGATCACACCCGGCGTCGCAGACCCCGGCCTTCCACCCACAGGAA
Organism: Streptomyces sp. NPDC102451; assembly: GCF_044765485.1. Taxonomy (NCBI): domain Bacteria; kingdom Bacillati; phylum Actinomycetota; class Actinomycetes; order Kitasatosporales; family Streptomycetaceae; genus Streptomyces; species Streptomyces sp. NPDC102451. Next base: position 8,248 of record NZ_JBIWKD010000036.1, read on the forward strand.
CGAAGCACAGGAGATGACCACGATGGTTGCGACGCACGACACGTCCGAGGCACTGGCGTCGATCCTCACCAGGGTCCGCGCACTGGGACCCACCTTGCGTAAGCGTGCGCTCGACGCCGAGCGCGCCGGACGCCATTCGGACGAGACCATCGCCGACTTGGACGCCACCGGTGCTTTCGACATCGGCAGCCCTGCTGAGTTCGGCGGCTACGAATTGACCGTCCGGGAGCAGCTCGACGTCATCTCCGAGGTCTCCAAGTGGGACGGCTCATGCGGATGGAGCGTGTGGGTGGGAGCCTCCACGAACTGGATTCCCGCCGGTTCGGGTGCGCGCGTCGTCGAAGAGGTCTACGGATCCGAGTGGGTGGGACCGAGGGTCGCCGGCTCGAGCCACTTCCCGGCCTCCAAGGGGCGCGCACAGCGGGTCGAGGGCGGCTGGGTCATCACCGGCGGCCCCTGGACGTTCGGAAGCGACTCCCTCTGGGCGCCCTTCACCAATCTCGGCTGCATCGCTGACGAAGGCGACGGCCCCTACCTCCTGGCCGTTCAGGTTCCGCGCGACGAGCTGCGCTCCCTCGACGACTGGCAGGTCGCCGGAATGCGCGCCACCGGAAGCGTCTCTCTCACCCTCGTGGGCGACGAACTCTTCGTGCCCGATCATCGCTGTGTCGACTTCCGTCACATCGCAGGCGGGACGATCGACAACGGCCTCAAGGGCTCCCTGTGGAAGGCGCCCTCACTCGGCTGGGCCTTCAGTCTGATGGCGGGGATGTCCATCGGCCTCGCGCACGGCGCGCTGGAGAGGTTCCTCGAGCGCTCCGCCGGCCGGCCGATCCGCGGCACCACGTACAAGAACCAGCTGGAAGCGCCCTCTACGCACCTGATGCTCGCCGAGGTGCATTCCAAGATCCAGTCCGCGACCCTGACGGCTCGTGCCAATGCCGAGGAGACCGACCGGCTCGGAGAGCTCGCCGCCGCGGGGACGCCGGCCGATCCGGAGTACATGCAGATGTTCAGTGCCCGGGTCCTCGTCGAGACGGCGTACGCGGCCAAGTGGTGTGCGGAGGCGATCGAGCTCATCCAGAGGAACTCCGGCTCGACCGCGATCATGGAGAGCGAGCCGATCCAGCGGGCCTGGCGCGACGCACGTGTCATCACACTGCACGGCGCCCTCAACCTCGAGGCTCTGTCCGAGAACTACGGCAGGCTGATGGCCGGAGTCCAGCCGCACAAGTTCGCGGGGATCACGACTCTCGACCGCTTCGCCCCGGTCGCACCGGGTAAGGCCTGAGCGGCGCGGGGCGGCTCCCCGCCCTCGCCGGACCGGCCCTCATCCCGACAGTTCCTGCTCGGCCCAGATGGTCTTGCCGCTCACTCCGTACCTGCTCCCCCAGCGGCGGCTGAGCTGGGCCACCAGGAACAGCCCGCGACCGCCCTCGTCGGTGGTGCGGGCGCGGCGCATGCGGGGCTGGGTGTTACTCGGGTCGGTGACCTCGCACAGGAGTACATCGACGCGGATCAGGCGCAGGCCCACGGGGCCGCCCGCGTACCGTACGGCATTGGTGACCAGTTCACTGACGATCAGTTCGGTCGCGAAGGCCTGCTCCTCGAGTCCCCATTCGGCCAGCTTCCCGGCCACTGCCGCTCGCGCCGAGGCCACCGCCGCCGGGTCGGCCGGGAAGTCCCAGCAGGCCACGGCGTCCGCCTCCAGCGCGGAGGTACGGGCGAGGAGAAGGGCGGCGTCGTCGGGCTGCGGTGGCCCGCCGGCTTCGTTCATCAGGGCCTGGGCAAGCGCAGGAAGGCTGTCCTCCTGGCGCCGGAGTTCCGTGAGCCGTGTCGCGAGGTCACGTGTGGAGCTGTCGATGTCGGGCCCGTACCGCTGGAGCAGGCCGTCGGTGTACAGGGTCATGATGCTGCCCGGGGGCAGGTCGACGTCGGTCGTCTCGAAGGGCAGGCCCCCGACGCCGAGCGGCGGCCCCGGGCGGACGACCACCGGCACGGCACGGTCGTCCGCCACGGCCAGGATCGGCGGCGGGTGACCCGCCGCCGCCATGGTGCAGCGTCCGGTGACCGGATCGTGCACGGCGACGAGACAGGTGGCGCCCACCATGTCGCGGTGTGCGGGATCCGCCTCGCCGGCCAACCGGGTCACCAGGTCGTCGAGATGGGCCAGCAGTTCGTCGGGGGACAGTTCCAGATCCGCCAGAGTCTGCACGGCGGTACGCAGGCGCCCCATGGTGGCAGCGGCGTGGAGTCCATGGCCGGTCACGTCTCCGACGACGAGGGCGGTCCGGAGCGAGGGGAGCTCGATTGCGTCGAACCAGTCGCCACCGATCTCAGCTCCGCCTCCCGCGGGCAGATACGCGCCCGCCGTCTCCATGACCCGGGTGGAGGTGTGTGTCTGCGGCAGCAGGCGCTGCTGGAGGGCGGCGGCGGCACGCTGCTCACGGGTGTAGCGGCGGGCGTTGTCCACGCCCAGGGCCGCGTGAGCGGCGATCTCGGTGAAGAGGGCCGCGTCCTCCTCGTCGAAGGGCTCGGTCCGATCGATGCGCCAGGCGACCACAGCTCCCAGCACCAGGCCGCGCGCGAAGAGCGGGGCCACGATCATCGAGTGACCACCGTCGGGTGCTGCGAGTCGCACATGGGCCGGATCGGCCAGACCACGTTCCAGGGTGGCCCGGTCGGTCACGATGGTGCGGCCTTCCTGCAGGTCACGGATCATGGGCAGATCAGGGAAGGGCGGCACCGGTTCGCCGAACCGGAGCATGCCGGCCGGCCACGGGCCGTGCGCGACACGGCCCGCCGCCCTGCGCAGGTGGAGATCGCCCCCGCCGAAGGTCTTCGGCGGTTCGTCACCCTTGAGAACCGCGTCGGCCAGGTCGACCCACGCGAGATCGGCGAAGTCGGGCACCAGCGTGTCGACGATCTCCTCCGCCGTCGTGCTCGCGTCGAGCGTGCCACCGACGTCCGCCGACGCACGATGGCGCAGTTCACGTCGGCGTTCGGCCTCCCAGTGCTCCGTGGCGTCGGTGAACAGGACGGCGACGCCTGTGGGCCTCCCCTGCGTGTCCTCCGTCCGTACGGCGGAGACGGACAACGACCAGTCGCCGCGCGGCGGCCGGGCGGACCTCACGCGCTGCTCGCTCGCGACCAGGGGCACGCCCGTCTCCAGGACGCCCCGCAGGGCCACTTCGACGTCGGCCGCGTCAGCCGGGTGCATCACGTCGGCCAGACGGCTGCCCTGAGGGAGACCCGGTCCGGCGAACGCGCCGTGCCTCACGTTGGCCTGCACCACCGCGAGATCGGTGTCACGGAGGACGAAACCGATGCTGTCCTGGCCGAGCAGGGCTCGCGACAGGGCGCCGTCCCCCTGTGCCTCAGAAGCCTGGTCCGCCGGGGCGGCCAGGATCAGTGTCGGCTCGGGGCTCCGTAGCATTTCGGCGCGGTAGCAGACGGTGATCGTCCCGCCGGAGCCGCGCAGCAGGCTGATCTCACCCGTGTCCGGCAGCCCGCCGGTGGGGTCGGCGGAGCTGGGCTCGGCCAGCAGCCGGAGGACGGACCGCCCCAGGACCTCCGCGGCCTGTTGCTCCAGAAGGTCCTCAGCGGCTCGGGACAGGCCTGTCACGACACCACGACGATCGATCAGCACAGCCACCACCTCGGTCGGCGGCGCGCGGTCTCCCGCTCTGCTCACTCCCATGATGCCGTCACCGCCTCCCATCGGGTCGGTGAACCCCGTCATGCCGCGACGCCGGGCCCTTCGCATTCCCGCGGTGTTCCCGTACCGCGCTCGGGAGACGTGATCGATCATTGACCTGGAAAGTCAGTATAGATCCAGTTTATATGCATTCCACGATCCCGGTCGGGCGCGATGTGCGGAATCATGCCTCGGCCTCGTGGATCGGTGTGCCTGGCGTCAGTACCAGGTCGCAGCCGACCTCGAAGTAGGGGCCGGGCATCCCGTTGGCCTCTATCGCGACCGGGTCCTGGTCGAGAGGGAAGTCGAGCACGAGGCCGTCGGCGACACCGAAGGACACGTCGAGTGCGAGAAGGGGATCGTCGGCGGCGAACAGGCGCTTGGTGAGGGGATGGTGGCCCTCGGCCTCGACGCGGACGAGGATGTTCCCCGGACGTACGGGGTGACGGCCGGTGGCGCGCAGCCACTCCCCGCCCGGGCCGTCGGTGGGCAGGCGGTAGCTCCGGGGCTTGACGGTGCGGAACCAGAAGGCGCCGTCGGGGCCGGTGGTGAGGAGCGCTCGCGAACCACTCGGCGGGCTCGACGACTCCCCCGCGCCATGGGCCTGCCAGAGACCGATCCGGGCGCCGGCCACCGGGTGCCCCTCGGCGTCGAGAACGTGCCCGTGTACGCGTGTCCAGTCGCCACCCGCCCACTGCGCCTCGGTGGCGAGCACCTCGCCCATCGGGCGCCGCGGTGCGTCATCGAGAAGGGGATGCTCCGGCGTTGCGGGCATGTCCGGCGTCGGTCGGTGACGGTTCAACGCGTTGAGCAGCGTGGTACTGCCCGTGGTGTCCGACATGAGGAGGAGCTCATTACGAGCGGGGGTCGTCCACTGCCCCACGCGGGCGAGGAAGTCGAGCCCGGCCAGCCACTCCTCCCAGGTGACCTGGTTCTCGACCAGGAAGGCGTGCACGTGCATGACAAGTGATTGGGTGAGCCGGCCGATGCGTGGGTCCGGTGCGTTCATCTCGGAGAGCACGCTGACCGTCACGGCGTCCGCGCGGCTGTGGTCCGGACCGACGGCCGGTCGGCCGGTCATGGGTGCGAGATCCGGCTTCGCAGGGGGCGGGTCACGTTCATGCTCCTGTCGTGTCAGGTGTGGGCGGGCCGTCGGAGCTGCGCCGGGCACACCGGCGACCCGCCGCCTGCCCGCGGCGGGTCGCCGGTGCCAGGCCGGCATGCCGGACCTGCCACCGTCCGGGCCCGCATCGGGCGGTGCGGGTTCGAGGGCGTCGGCGTGCTGCACCGCCACCGGCGTCGCTGTCCTACGACCGCCGTTCGAGCACGCTCGTCGAGGCGGGACCGGCCTCGACCCCGCACAACTCCCGGCCCATGGTCTCCATCCAGGTATCGATGTTGTGGGCCGCGTGCAGGCTGCCGGCACGGCAGTTCCGGGCGATCCGCTGCAGCGGCTGGCGCTTGATGATCGCCGAGGCTCCGGACGCCCGGAAGAGCGTCTCGACCGCGGCGCTGCAGGCGTCCCAGACGTAGGCGACGTCGGTGTGGAAGCGGACGACCTCGCGCTCCGTGGGATCCGCCCCCGCGGCGTCGAGCCGGTCGAGCTCGGCCACCGCGGCGTCGGCCACCAGGCCCGCCGCGTGGATCCGGGCGTGGGCGCGGCCGACCGTGAGGTGGGTGATCGGGGCGTCGAGCTGCCTGGCGTACGGCGAGTAGGGGATGCTGCGCTTTCCGACTCCTCCGAGGAACACCTCCATGGCGTGGTCGGCCATTCCGAGTGCCACACCCGTGCCCGTCACGAGCGAGCGGGCGAGCCCTCCGCGTCGCGGCCCCAGCCCCTGCTCCGTGAGATCGGCGATGTGGGCATTGAGTTGCTGAGGAGTACTGAAGCGCTCGTCCGGGACGAAGAGTTCGCCGTCGGTCGCGACGGTCTGGCTGCCTGTGGCCGCCATGCCCATCGCGTCCCAGTCGTCGCGGGCGACGAGCTCCTCCTTCGGTACGAGCACCATGCCGACCTTCGCGTCGTCGGTCTCGTCGTAGAAGACGGCGAGGAAGCCGTGCGAGGCGTGCACGCTTCCTGTCGCGAACGGCCAGGCGCCCTGGACCATCCAGCCGCCGTCGACCCGCCTGGCCGCTCCCGACATGCGACGGCTGGTGCCCCCGACCGCGAAGGTGTGGTTACCGGTCCACGGCGAGGCGTACACCGGCGACATGACGTCGTCGGCGAAGGAGAAGCTCCACAGATTGCCTCCCGCGGCCGCCCACACCATCCACGCCGTCGCCCCGCACCCCGCGCCCAGCACCCGGTAGACGTCATGCAGTTCGCGCGTCGTGAAGTCCGCGCCGCCGTACCGCCTGGGCGTGGTCAGAGCGAACAGGCCGGCCGCGTCGAGACGTTCGATGGTGTCCTGAGGGATGCGGCGCTGCTGCTCAGCTTCGGCCTGGTGCTCGCGGAGCCAGGGGCGCAGCTCCTCCAGGCGGGCGAGGATCTTCTGGGCCTGCGGCCGATCGGTGTCTGTCCTGGCTGTCATCGTCATGATCTCCTGGGTCGCCCGTCAGCGGATGCGGTCCCCGGCGGCCGGGCATGGTCGAAACGGTTCTGTAACCCAGCCGACGCAGTGTCTGTGTCCCGTGGACCGGGCGTCGGCTGAACGCGCGTGGCTGACTGTTGACGGAGAAGGGGCGGTACAACGCTCTGCACGCGCCGGAATACCTCAGGTCAGGAGGGCCATGCCCGGTCGGTCAGAGGCGTCCCGCCGAAGCCACCGACCCTGCGGAGGCTGGGGTCGCCTCCGTCACGCCGTCCCACCGATGCGTCGGGGTGATCATCGAACCACCCGTCCGCCGGGTACCTGTACATCCATTCGACGAGCATTCCGCGCCGCGCGATCAGCCACTTCCCGTCCCGCCGCTCGAACCTGTCGAGGTACCGCGCCCACAGCTTGACGGTTTCGCCCTTCCACTGGTGCTTCTCCGAGCCTTGGTGGTCGGCCTGGAAGTAGGTCTCGACGTGGGCGGCGTCGGGGCCGTCGAACTCCACGAGGCTGTTACCGAGGAAGTGCATGGTCCGGACGAACCGCGGCATCTCCCCCGCGAGAAACTCCACGAAGCCGTCCACCGGGCCGATATGCAGGCTTTCAGGAAACTGGATCCACGCGTCGGGGTGGAAGGCACCGCGGACCAGGCTCATGTCGACACGGTCGAGGCCGCGGCAATAGCGCATCAGTACGTCGTGGATCTCCGCCCGGGCGCTCAGTTCCTCGATGTTCATCAGCTTCTCCCCACTCCAAGTTCACGACTGCTCAGGACGGTGTGTGGTGCGGTGACGGTCGAGCGGAACGGGGCGCGGCCGGCGCACGCTGTTCCGCCACTTCTTGCTGCCGCTGCCGTCACCGGGGCGGCAGCACGGGCAGTTGGAGATAGCTCGGATGCCCCGGGCCGGTGAAGATCGTGTTCTGCGCGCCGTCGTGACTGAAGGCGTCGTACGCGTGCCGGTTGCCGTGGCCGACCCCCGTGTACGGCTGGATGTCGAGCCGGATGCGGTGGCCCTTCCTCACCAGGCCCGTGTTCGGGATGATCTCCACCTCCACCGGCACGATCTCGCCGTCCCGCAGCGGGGCGTGGTCCGCGCGCAGGTGCGTGTGCTTCGGCCGGAAGTCGGTCGACCGCTCGGTGTCCAGGGCGCGGTGCGACACCTTGAGCCAGCCCTTGGACAGCGGATAGAGATGGGTGGAGACGCCGGGGATGACCGCCGGTCCGCTGAAGTCGACCTCTCTGTTCTCCTCGTCCAGGACGCGCAGAGCCACGAAGAGGTCCATGTCCTCACTGGTGGACGCCACCCACACCACGAGCTTGCTGTAGCCGGCGAGCACCGTGTCCTCCTCCAGCGGCGCGCTGATGAAGGTGGCGCCGTGGCGGCAGGGGGAGATGGTCATGGCGTTCTCCCCGGCGGCCGGCGCCTGCGGCACCACGGGGGCCTCCGGGTCCACCTGGGCCGAATAGGTCACGGACCGCTCGGCCTCGGGGACCGTGTTCGCCAGTCGCAGCGTGTTCTCGCTGGGGATGCGTCCGTCCAGGTCGGAGGGCGACGCGTCCAGGTACCACTTGACGTACCGGGTGCGTGCGACCGGCCACTCCTGCTCCTCCTGGAGGTACGACGCACCTCGCCCCGTCCGTATCTCCAGGCGTACGGGTGGTTCGTCCATGATCCCGTTGTCGATTCCCTTGAGCCAGTGGTCGAAGAACGCCACGTGCTCGTCGACCGCCGCGGCGGAGTACGACTTCATGAACCAGTCCTCCCAGAAGTCGATCTTCTTGTTCTTCGTGGGAGTGTTCAGATAGGTTTCGCTGCTTCCGAGTTGGTGGAAGTGGGCGGGGTGCGTCGTCACCGCGACCGTCCAGAGAGGCACCGTCACCTCGCTGAGGTCCGGACTCATCAGGACCTCGGACCGCGGGCCGAAGACCGCTGAAGGGTCGGAGTCCTTGAAGGGATTGGCCCTGGCCATCGCCAGGAAGTCCTTCGCGTCGACCTCGCCGCAGATCGCGGGCACGATCCCCTTCTCGAACCAGAAGGGGAAGAACTCCTCGTTGAGGATGCCCCCGGTGTAGATGACCTCCTCGTAGAGGTCTGCATCCGTGCCGATGGCGATCATCGCCTTGAGGTGCGGCGGTCGAAGGCTCGCCACCGCGTGCTGGTTGACCGCGTAGTACGACATGCCCCACAGCCCGACGTTCCCGTTGGACCAGGGCTGCACCCCTGCCCACTCGATCGCGTCGTAGAACGCCTCGGCCTCGTCGATCCCCCAGATGCCGAGGGTGCCCGGGCTCTTGCCCGCCCCAGGGCTGTCGACGCGTACGAGGGCGTAACCCCGGGGGATCCATGTCGCCGTGTTGATGCTTTCGTGGTTCTCGTACTCGAATCCGTCGGGATTTCCGGAGAAGTACCGCTCCTCCATCACCTCGTGCCGCTCAGCGTCCCGCTCGTCGCAGATGGTGTGGTGCACGAACGCCCTGCCGTACACACCGCAGTTCATGACGACCGGGACCGGATCGCCGTGGTCCGGACGGTAGACGTCGGCGTAGACGAACGAGCCGTTCCGTAGGGGGATCTTGACGTCCCGGTAGCGGCGGATCCCGAGCAGGTTCCGGCGCACCTCGTTGCGCGCCGCGGCTGCCGAGGTGAGGGTACGTGGCGTGGCGTCCCTGAAGACCTTGGCCCGGTTCAGATCGTCGAGCAGCCTCGTGACGGCCGGATCGTCCGTGAATGCCTGGATGAGGTCGGCCGGCCCCGGTGCGAGGGTCGTCTGGTTACGGAAGTTGATGACCCGGTCGCCCACGAGAGCGTGGATGCCAGGCGTCAGGGTGACCCCGCCGTCCAGGTCACCGTCCCTGTCGAGCGAGTACACGAAGCGGGCGATATTGGTCAGGCCCGGATCGGCGAGTTTGCCTGGATTCCCGGCGACCCTCGCGACGATGTCGGCAAGGGTGAGGCGTGCGGCGCCTCGCGCGGCGCCTATCAGGACGGACCCGACCGAGAAGGCGATGATTTCGCCGTCCCGGTAGGCGAAAGTCCCGTCCTGGTCCGTGAGTCCCGCACACGTGGGAGTCTCGAATCGCAGCCCTGCGATGGGGCCTGCGAACCTTCCTGTACGCAGCATGATCGTCTGCTTTCGGGGTTGGAGCGCCGGCATGGTCCGCCTTGACCGGAACCACGCCCTGCGAAAGCCGTGTCGAGAGAAACTCGTGACAGCTGTGGCGGTCGGCGACTGTCCACGTCGCCCTGTCCGCTCTGCCGAGGGGCCGCATCGCCCATGAGGCCTTCGGGACAAGACCCCGCATGTCCTGGGCAATTCGAAGCCTGCTGGACTGATACTCGAATACACCGTAGATTAAGAGGTATGTCAAGTAGCGGAGAGCTTCCTGTCCCTCAGGAGATCGTCGATGCCACCCTCCGGGCCGCGGATGCGCGAGGCGTACCTGCGGCGGAGGTGACCGTGCGCGACATCGCCCAGGAAGCCGGAGTCTCCCGCAGCACGCTCCTGCGCCGGCTCGGCGGCACCCGTCAGGCCCTGGACGAGGCGCTGCGGGCCGCCGGCGTCGAACCGGGAGGGCGGAAGCCGGTGAGGGAACGTGCCATCGATGCCACGGCCGCCCTGATCAGCGAGCAGGGGCTGGGGACGGTGACCTTCGAGCGGGTGGCAACCGCGGCGGGGTGCTCCGTGCCGAGCCTCTACGCGACGTTCGGCGGGCGGGACGAACTGCTGCGCGCGGTGTTCGAGCGCCACAGCCCCATCGTCGACATGGAGACCGTCCTGGCCGGACGGAGCGACGACCTGGAGGAGACCGTCCGTCGGCTCTACCGGCTCCTGGCCGACGCCCTCGAGCGGGAGCCCCGCGTTCTGCCGGCTCTCCTTGCGGAGGTGTTCGCCCGCCCCGGTGACGAGAACGTCCAGATGGTGTTCCGGAGCGTCACTCCGCGCCTGCTGGCCGGCGTGGGGGCATGGCTCGCCGGAGAAGCCGCTGCCGGCCGCATCCGCGACATGCCACCGCTCCTGCTCACGCAGCAGATGACCAGCCCCATTTTCCTGCATTTTCTGCTGCGCCCGGTGACGAACCGCGTGGCCGCGGCGGACCTTCCCACGGCGGACGAGACCATCGAGGCGTTCACGCAGGCCTTTCTCCGGGCCGTGGCCCCGCCCCCTTCCGGGGACGGGGCTGCCTGACTCCATTCGGCGCCGTTCGGCACGTGTCACATCCGGGGCGGCGGGGGCGGCGGTGCGAAGCCGCTCCAGACTCCCTCCTCCTCACCCGAATCCCCCGAGTGGGTCGTGCGGCTCGTGGACGATCTCGACGCCAGGCTCGCCACCCACCCGAGGAGGAAGCCCACCGGAACGGACACCAGGCCTGTCGTGTCCAGCGGGAACCAGGCGAAGTCGACATCGGGCAGGACCGAGTCGGGGCTTCCCGAAACAGCCGGCCCGAACAGTTGCAGCGCGGCGCAGCAGCCGATGCCCCCGTAGACGCTCCAGAGCATGCCGGCGCGCGTGTAACCCGACCAGAACAGGCCGAGGACGAGCGAGGGCAGGATGGCCGCCGCTGTGGCCGCGATGGCGAAATGGGAGAGGGCGAGGACGTTTCTCCCTTGCAGCACGACCGCGAGCATCACGGCCAGCGCTCCTACGATCGCGCCGGACCAGCGCATCAGCTTGATCTCCGTCGCCATCGACCGTCCACGGCCGAAGATGTCGTGTGCCAGTGACGCCGCCGAGGAGAGGGTCAGGGCCGCCACGACCGTGAGGCTGGTGAGGAAGATCATCGAGACCGTCAGAGCGAGAATCGCGCCACCGCTGGACCCGTCGGCAGCCAGCTGGAGAGCAAGGATCGGGATTGCGGCCAGACCCTCCGGGTCGGCGGCCGCAAGACTCTTCACCCCGATGAGCGCCGTCGCACCCAGGCCCAGCAGGATCGCCAGCCCGGAGAAGGCGGCGACCAGGCCGATGGAGTACGTGACCGTGCGGCGCGCGGACACGTCGTCGGCGGCCTTGAGACGCATCAGGATGTGAGGGGCCGCTCCGGCACCGAGAACCACGGTGACCAGTGCGGAGATCTGCGACAGGCTCCCCGCAGGTCCGTCCCCGCGGAGGAGTCCTCCCAGGTGGAAATGTCCGGGATCGGTGCTCCCGCGCCCCGCCGCGTCGAGCAGGCGGCCGGGATTCCAGCCGAACTCGTCCAGCACCTGCCCCGCCAGGACCGTCATGGCGAGGAGCAGCACGACGGTCTTGATCACCTGGAGGACGGTGTTGCCCCGCATCCCGCTGACGGACGCGGCACTGATCATGATCCCGCCGATGAGGGCGGTGCAGAACTGCGCGGCCGGCCCGATGTCGGACAGGCCGAGCAGGAAGGAGACGGCGGAGCCGGCCACCACCAGTTGGACCACCGTCAGCGGGAGGCAGAAGCAGAGCGTCGCGACGGTACCCGCCACCCGCGCGGCGGCACCGGGAAAGCGGGCATCCCACGTGTCACCGAGAGTGAATTGGCCGGCGGTGCGCAGCGGTCGGGCGAGCAACAGCAGAACCCCGAGCGCTCCGATCCCTCCGACCGCCAAGGCGATGCCACCGAACCCGGTGAGTGCCACCGAACCCGTGACGGAGAGCAGGGTGACCACCGAAATGTAATCACCGGTGAGCGCGAGGGCGTTGGGCAGCGGCCGTAGGGACCTGCCGGCGACGTAGACGTTTCTGGCGCCATCGGCGTCCACTCCGTACAGCAGGTACAGGAGCACGGCGAGACAGACGACCAGGAGGAAGGCCGCCAGCGGCAGGGCCCCGGGGGCCTGCCCAGCGGCGAGTTGTCCGGCCGGGCCGGTCATCGCCCACCCCCTGCGTACCCGGAGGGCGAGAGTCGCCGTCTTCGGTGCCTCACACCCAGGCACGGGGAGGCGGCTTGGCGATGCTCGTCCCGCTCCTGACAAGGTGACAGCGCGGAGCCGGACCTCACCTCGAAGAGTGGATGCCGGGAGGGATTCATGAATGCTCCTGTTGCATACACGAGGGGGAGCCGACCGGAGATCGGCCGGCGCGAGAGCCTGCGATCGGTGCCGAAGGGCAGCGATGTACGCGGCGGTGAATGAGGCGAAGAGAAGCGGCGTGGCCGCTGGAATGTACGGCAGTGCGCGCGGGGTTGCCGTCGGCGCAGGAGGAGGCGACGCCCACGGGGGGCAGCGGCCTGGCGTCAGCATGGAGGCTGACGGGCATCAGTGCCAAGACCCGGTGACAGGCAGAAGCGATCTCGTGACCTTGCATATGCCAAAGACATATGAGCGGGCGGCCCATGACCCTGGACTGATACCTGAATACACGCTACATTTACACCAATGCCATTCTGGCGAAACTCCGTGAGGCACGACCACTCACACCGTGCGGGACGTCGCTCCACCGAAAGCCTCAGCCGCACTCCTGGCCTCCGGCCGAAACGGGGCCGGCGGGCCCGGGGCGAGGCACCGCATTCCACCGGGGCCAGGTCGGCCGTGGTCCGCGCCTCGCACGGGAGAGCCCAAGCATGGAGTCGACGGAGAAAGTGAGCGGATATGTCTGCATCACGGGTCGCTGAGGCAGCCGGTGACGGTGTGTCGATCGCGAGCCTCGCCAAGGAGGAGCGGCGGTTCGCACCGCCTGCCGATCTGGCCGCGAACGCCAACGTGACAGTGGAGGCGTACGAGCAGGCCGAGGCGGACAGGCTGGGCTTCTGGGCCGAGCAGGCC
>NZ_JBIWKD010000037.1:0-16903 GCF_044765485.1 Streptomyces sp. NPDC102451
GCCCTGCCTTCATGCACCTACCGCCGGAAGATCACCCCAGCGGGAAACCCGTTCGACTCACACGTTCCATCATCGGTTGAGATACGGCTTCTGAGCCCGGAGGAAGCGTCCCGCGCGATCGCGTGCGCACTGTCCTGGCTGGATTGTGGGCCCAGCGCCAGTAGCCTCGGCCACGTCATGAAGCCTCTGCTCCAGCGAGCCGACCTGACACCCGACCAGGCTCAGCGAGCGGCGAGCCACGCCCTGGCCTGGCTGGACAACCACCAGGCCGAGCTCTCCGCGGCCCACGTGCTGGGACCGCTCCTCAAACGCACCGACCTCACACCCGCCAACGCCCGACGGGCCTTCGCCGCAGGCGCGACCTGGCTGGACAGCTACGCCACGGCTGCGGTCGCTCGGTTCATCCTCGCCCCGTTCCTCATCCGCTCGGAGATGACCGCAGAACAGGCACAGCGTTACCTCGTGATCGCCCTGGCGTGGCTGGACGACCATGCCACCGCGCACGGCGCCCCGCTTGTCCTGAGGGCCCTGCTCGCACGTGACGACCTGAGCGTCGATGACATGGGCAAGGCCGTCACGGGTGCCTTCGCATGGTTGGACCACTACGCAGCCACCGCTCGCGCCCGCTACGTCCTGGCCCCGCTCCTCGACCGCACCGACCTCGGGCCCCCAGCCGCCAGCCGGGCCGTCTCCCTCGCCCTTGCCTGGCTCGACGCGCACGGTTCGACGGAGAAGGCCACGCTCGTCCGCGATGCCCTCAGCGCCCGTTCCGCCCTGAACCCTGTCGAAGCCCACACCCTTACCATCGCGCCAGCCCCTGACCGGTGCAACACCTCAAACCCGGCGTGAGGGACGGCCGCGGATCGGGCTCCGATGGAACAACCGCCCACCCGCCGAGTGGTGCTCCGTGTGTGGATACGAACATGGGCACCTATCCTCTGACGAGTTCCTGCAGGGTCAGCGGCGGGACGTCGTGCTCAGGATCGCCGATCCTCGCTGCGTGGTGGGGAACGCGACGCGAACAGCGGTCATCAGCGACCGGAGGATCACGGGCCTGCCCGGCGGTTGTGATGCTGAACTCGCAGTGGATTTAGGGCAGTTGTGGCATGAGCCGCACCAGGCCAGGCTTGCGTCCCGGCCGCGGAAGGGTGCCAGGGGGCGCCGGTGCCGCCACGGAGCCTGTCCGCGTACCCGCTGTGGACATCCGCGACCGGCAGGAGGCCGGGCCGGCCGGGTCCTTGTCGCCTGGAGCAGTTCGAACGGTCGGTCTCCGCGCGACGCGCGAGACATGCGTGCTCTCCCATACTGCGCGCCGTTGCCGACTGCGCGTGGTGCGTGCCTGTACGACCACGCGGACGGAGGCCGAACTCATTGTCAGTGGGTACGCCTAGAGTCTCTCTCAATCGTCACGGTGCGTTGCCGTCGACGGGTCTCATCGGCGTGCCGCCAGACCGGCGTGTCAGGAACAACGGGGAGAACAGCGCATGGGGTGGGTACCGGCGGGCGACTACGAAGTCGCCCTGGAGGCGGGCAAGGTGGTGTGCCGTAACGGGAAGGGCCGGCGGCTGAAGTCCGTCCCGGCCAAACTGAAGGATGATCCGGCGGTCGTCGGGCTCCGGCAGCTGACCGAGTGGCTGGAGCGGCACGAACGCCGGTGCCTGACCGACGTCGAGCAGTGGATGGTGCGTTCGCTGCCCGTTCCCACGGCTGTCCTCGCCCAGGTCTGGCCCGACCCGGCATGGCAGGCTGCCCTGCGGGACGTGGTGGTGACCGGCACGGACGGCGGAGTCGCCGGGTTCCTGCGCGATGTCGACCCCGCACGCGGCCTCGGCCTCGTCGACCTGGACGGCGACACGGCCCGCATCACCCCGGACGTCGTCAGCGTGCCTCACCCCATCCTCCTCGATGACCTGGACGAGCTGCGGGAGTTCGCGGTCGAACTGGGGATGCGCCAGAACGTGGAGCAGCTGTTCCGCGAGGTGTGGCGCCGACCGCAGGGCCTCGCCCCGGACACCACGTCCGTCGACACCTACGCCGGCGGGGTGTTCAAGGAGCTGCGCTTCCTGCACGGCCGAGTCACCCAGCTCGGGTACCGGTCGCGCGGTGGGTACGCGGTCTGCCCGGTCGTCGAGGACGGGACCACCGCCGAGGCTCGTATCTGGATCGGCGAGCACGACGGATACGACGAGCACGGCACGGAGACGGGCTCCCTGGGCTGGACCGACACTGCGGGGCGCACGTTGACGGCCGCCGAAGTGGGACCTGTCACCTGGTCCGAGGGAATGCGCATGGCGGCGGCGCTCTATGCCGGCCGCGACGTGGAGGACGAGGAGCAGGCGGCATGAACACCACGACGACGAAAGCAACGACGACGAACACGACCGTGGACACAACTACAGCGGGAACGGTGTCCGTTCCCGTCCAGGCCCGGGGCAAGGGTGCCTCCAGCGCCGCCGCCGAGGCCCGCGTGGCGGCCCTGCTGGACGCGGGCGCGGTCCTCCCCGCCGGTACCACCGACCGGGACGACGCAGACGCGCTGACCGCCCGCACCTACACGCACACCGCCCTCGGTGACCGCCCCGTGGTCCGACTCGTGTCCGGCACCCTCGGTGAAGCCGAGGACCTGGCTCTGGAGTTCCTCGGGCTGGCCCGGACCGCGGAGACGCCTGTCGTGGGCCAGGTGCGCCGCGAAACGCTGGGCTTCCCGGCCTGGGCCCTGGTCAACGACCCGGCCAACGGGCACCACGCCCTGGCTCTGGTCAAGGACATCGAGCGGCTGGGCCGGCAGGCCAGGAGCCGCGCCGGAGCGGCCAAGGAGGGCTTCGACGCACTCGGTACCCGGCTCGGCCGGGCCGTTCCCCATTTCCTCCCCACGTACTACGAGCAGGTGGCGCGCCTCTTCCTCCAGGCGGAGAACACCAGCTACGCCGCCTCTTTCTTCGGCAAGGCCCGCGAGGCCGAACGGGTGCACGGGCTGGTCGTGGACGAGGACCGGCAGCGGGCCGTCTTCCTGGAGTTCGCCTTTGCCGGGGCACTGACCGTCAAGGCGCTGCGGCAGTATGTGCGTGACCTGGTGGCCCGGCTCGCACCGGCTGACGCCTGGGCACAGTACCGCCGTCTGCTGGTCGAGCGCTGCGCCGCCGGCATGCCACCGTACGCTGCGCTGCCGCAGGACGTACGCGCGCTGGTCAAGGCCGCCGGGCTGGACCGCGAGGCCGCCGAACGCGAGCTGATGGCCGATCTGATTGCTTCCCCGGGGATCGTGCGCGCCCCTGCCTCGTTCTGGACCGCCTACCGCCCCGCGCTCGTCACCCTTGCCCGACGGGAGGCGGCCGTGCGAGTCCGGCTCCTCGGCTTCTTCCCGGAGACCTTCAGCGAGAGCGGCCGGGACGTTGACGGAGAACACGGCTGGCTCGTGCTGCTGGCGGAGTCCGGCGCCGAGGACCTGCTGACCGCCCTCCCGAACACCTCCGCTTCCGCCGCCCTCTGTGACCCGTCCGTCTCCCCGGCGGACTGGCTGGCCCGCTGGGAGGCGCACCGCCGACGCAACCGGGTCACCGCGGCCCGCAGCCCGCAGACCCTTGACCTGGCCGTCCGGATGGCGAACCGGCTGCGCGCCGACGGGCGCCCCGTCGAGCTGTTCCAGGGCCGCTGGCAGCGCAACGCCGACCTGGACCTTCTCGACCTCTGCCTGGCCTCCGGCATCCCCGTCGCCGAGCCGGAGGACCAGGACACGGGCACCTCGCAGGGCCCCGGCGTTCCGATCGCCTCCTGGCTCACCGAAACCGCGCCCGGAGAGCGGGATCTCACCGCTGTCGCCGAACGGCCGGTGTTCCGCGCCCTGCTGAGCCGGACCGTCGGCGGCCTCGGCCTCGGCCTCGGCGGCGGACGCGGGCAGCGGCTGGGCGACACCGGCATGGCGAAAATGGCGGCGCATCCGGTGCTGTCCGGGATCCTGCGGGAGTGGCTGACGGCCTGCGCCGAGGAGTACACGGCAGCACAGGGGCTTCCTGGGCTGAGGACGGCCCTCAACAAGCTCTCGGCGTACCGCTCCGTGGTCGCAGAGGTCGCTCCCGAGGCGGTGGGGCTCCTCAAGCGCCACGACGTCGTCCCGCTGCTAGCCTCGACCCTGCGCACCGGCCTCCTCGACGAGCTGGGCTGGCCCGCGCTGGACGAGGCGTACGCCGAGCTGGCCACGGAGGCGGCTGCCGCGCGTCAGCGGCGTAACCGGTCGGAGGGCGTCGGTGTCACCGGCGCCTGGCCCGCGCTGATCCTGAACACCCTCGAACGGGCCGTCGTCGTCGGCCCGGAAGGCGTTCTGCTGCGACACACCCTGCGGCTGCCCGCCACCGTCGACCACTGGCGGACCGTCGCCTTCCGTTATGTCGACGGCGAGTTGCTGGTCATCTGGTGGCAGGACGGCAAGCAGCGCGGCTACTGGTCGCACCGCCCCGCCGAGGTGTTCACCGTCGGCGGCGAGCAGATCCCCCGCTGGGGTGCTTCCAGCCCCTCCGACGACGTTTGTCTGCCGCTGCCCGGCGGCGGTCGCGTCACCGGCGGCAAGGCCCTGCATGCGGGCGACACCTCCCTCCCGCCTCAGCGAGCCGTCATTTCCGACGGCACCGGTCACTGGCGGGACGGCCACCAGGGCACGCTACGGGTCTGGCTGGAGTACGACCCGGTCAGCGGGACGCACGGGCGGACCTCCCTTCCCGCCTTCCTCCACTCCGGGGTGCAGGAAGGCACCCGGCTGCTCACCGAACACTGCCAGGTGCTGCCCCTCCAGCCCGGTCTCGAAAGCACCCCGTTCGGCACGGACGGCACGATCCTCGGTCGCTGGGTCCGCCGCACGGCCACCGAACCGGGCATGCCCGCTCCCGCGGACGGGCACCGGATTGTCGCGGGCACCCCCGACGGCCACACGGTGACCCTGCCGCACTCGCCGCACGGTGGCTCCCTGGTGCCGCTCGGCGCCCTCACCCTGCCCGGCGGGTCACGCCCCGTCATGGCCATCGCCGGGCGGTCCGTCGAGGCTCATCCGGCGGATACGGACGGCACCGGCGGAAGCCTGTGGTCCGTCACCTCCGGCTCCTCGGTCGGCAACGGCGCCGCCGGTACCCCGTACGTCCCTCCCGTCGCCTACTGGCACGCCATGCGCCCCAGGGACGAGGAGGGGTCCACCACCCTGCGGAACCTGACGGACTCACGTGCGGAAGAGCTGTTCCAGGAGGTCGCCACCGCGGTCGCCGAACACCGGGAAGCCTTCACGGCCGTGCAGGAATACACCGGCCCCTCGTCGCGTGAACTGAGCGAGGAAGCCGCCGCCCGGGTGCTGCCCGAGGTGTCCGACGCGCGGCTCCTCGCGGGTGTCACGGCCCTCGTCCGCGACGCGGTTGACAGGGCCGTCGCGGCCGCCCGTTACCTGGAACCCCCACAGCCCGTCGCCCCGCGGAGCACCGCGCACACCCAGGACATGTTCGTCGACCACAGGCCCGAGCACGGCGACGACACGACCCTGCAGGACGCCACCGCCTGGGGTACCGAGCGCATGTACGGCGGCTGGTGGGGATCGGGGAGCCGGTGGAACACGATCCGGCAGATCCTCGCTGTCCATCACGTCCTCAGCGGTAAACCGGCTTTCGGCCCGCCGGTGCCGTCAGGGGCGCCGTTCACCCCCGTGGAAGGCTGGCAGCGCGACGAGTACACCGTCCCCGGTCGGTCCATGGTCTGGACATCCGTGCCTGACCAACTGCCCGAACTGGCCTACCGGGCCGCATCGGCGACCACGTCGGCCGAGCACCGCGCAGGTCTCGTGATGCTGCTCGACGCGCTGGCCGAGGGCCCGCTGGTGGACCCGGCGGGTACGGTCCGGCAGGTGGAGCTCGTCGAGCCGTACGGCGGAACGCCCGGGCAGGGGCGCCGCGAGGCGGTGCAGCGGATCGGTCAGGTGCTGCGCAAGGGCGCCCGTACCGTCGTCGTCCTCGCCGAACGCGGGTGGAACCTTCACGACGACGTGTCACGCTGGCTGGCCCTGGACCACGACCCCACCGGTGCGTTCGGCCCCGTTCCCGGCTTCACCCTGGACCACGAGCACGTCCACCGGCAGGGCATCGCCCGCGCCCGGCTCACCCGTCTCACCACCTTGCTTCGGGAGAAGGGCCCGGCCCCCTGGCGGCCCGAAGCCGCCGAGGCCTTCCACACGGCCACCGGGATCGGTCCCCTCCAGTCCGCCGCCCTGCTGTCGGCCGCAGTCGACGAACCCGGCGCCGAGGCGCTCGCGCTGCTCGGGACGAAGACCCGTGCCTTCGAAGCGGCCCAGGCCAGGCTGAATGCCCTGCCTCACGACGACCGCCATGCCCTGCTCCAGGCACTGCTGCCCGCAGACCCGGCCGAGCTGTGGTCCACGGGCCCGGACGTCCGGGCTGCCGCCGAGGTCTGGCAGGCCCGTCTCGCCTCCCTCGTCCGCGTCCCCGAGGAACTGGACCTCGACCTGTCGGGCACCACTCCCGGCGCCCTCGACCTGGTCCTCAACCCGGGTTCCCGGACCTGGCTGGGCCACGGCTCACCGGTCGAGGACGGCACCGGCCGGCCCGGCCTGCGCCGGGTCGGCGCGCAAGCCTCGCTCTCCACCGCCCTGACCGCGCTGCGGACCCTGGCCTACACGCTGCCGTACGGGCACCCCGTGCGGGCTCACCTGCCCGTCGGGCTCGCGGCCCTGCGCCGTGCCCTCGCCGACCCGGACCTGCTGCTGGACCTCGGGCTGGACTGGACCGAGGCGGGCGGCTCGATCGGTTCCGTGGTCCGGGCAGCCCACCAGCTTCCGGAGTCCGGCGGGGCGGGGCCCGACGGTCTGGTCCGGGCCGGTGCGGCGCTGCTCCTCGCACCCGGCAACGGCAGCAACGAGAGTCTCCTGATTCGCCCGGCCGGCCTGGAAGGCCCCGAGGACCCGGCGTTCGGCCTGGTCGAGGGCACCGTCGCGCAGTACCGGGTGGGTGAAATCCACGCCCTGCGCACCTTGCTGGGCAAGGAGATCGACGCCCTGGTCTCGGCGGGCGCGCCTCACGGCACCCTGTATCACCCTGCCCAGGACCCGACGCGCACGGTGCCGGACCTGGTGGCCGAGGCCTCCACAGTTCTCGGGCTGAGCGCCGACGCCGCGGCTCTGTACCTGGTGCTGCTGGCCCTGCCCGACCCGACGGACCGCAACTGCGCCCGCTGGAGCGAGTGGAAGCCCGCACGGATGAAGAAGGCCCGGGCGGAGCTCGCCGCCACCGACCTGGTGGTGGAGGCCAAGCGCTCCCGCGCCGGGCGGACCCTGTTCCTCCCCTGCGGCTGGCTCGAACGTGGCGCGCCCGGTCTGCCGCTGGAGATCTGGAAGGAACGGCTGTACCCCGTGGCGGGGTCCACCCGGGCCCTGCCGGACATGCCCGTGACCGAGCTGTTCGCCACGGCTTGGGCACGGGCCCGGGGCGGCGACGCCCCCGCCTTCGAAGAACTGGACACCCGCGCACCCCGGAAGGGCCGCCGCCGATGACGAGCGACATCACCACCACCGTGAGCGCCCCCACAGGCGGGGTCCCGGACCAGCGGACGCCCCCTGCCGGAGTCTCCGGTCGGGCGCACCGCCAGGTCACCCCGCCGGAGGACCAGTACGGCACCGAGCTGGCCTTCCTCGCCGCCCACGACCCGGGGCCGCGCCCGCCGGGCTGGCTGCTCACCCCGCGAGCCGTCGTCACCTTCGTGATGGGCAGCGCGGGCGAGGCGCTCGGCCTGCCGAAGTCAGCGCGGCCCGGTGCCGGGGTACCGCGCCGCCTGGTGATCGAGCAGAAGTTCGTCGGCGAACGCGCCCTGGTCGAACGCTGCGTGGTCACCCTTGCCGGGGAGCGCGGACTGCTGCTGGTGGGCGAACCCGGCACCGCCAAGTCCATGCTCTCCGAACTCCTGTCGGCGGCTGTCTGCGGGACCAGCGCGCTGACCGTGCAGGGCACCGCGGGCACCACCGAGGACCAGCTGAAGTACGGCTGGAACTACGCCCTGCTGCTCGCCCAGGGCCCCACCGAGGATGCCCTGGTGCCCTCCCCGGTGCTCACCGCCATGACCCGGGGCGCCGTCGCCCGCGTCGAGGAGGTCACCCGCTGTCTGCCCGAGGTCCAGGACGCGCTCGTGTCGCTGCTGTCCGAACGGCGGATCGCGGTGCCCGAACTCGCGGGAAGCGAGAGCGCGCAGGTGCACGCGGCCCCCGGATTCACCCTCATCGCCACGGCCAACCTGCGGGACAAGGGCGTCTCGGAGATGTCAGCGGCGCTGAAGCGGCGCTTCAACTTCGAGACCGTGGGCCCGATCGGGGACGTGGACGCCGAGACCGCGCTCGTGCGACGCCAGTCGCGGGCGGCCGTCGAACGGGCGGGCGCCGCCTACCAGGTGGACGACGCGGTCCTCGAAGCCCTCGTCACCGCTTTCCGGGATCTGCGCGGGGGCCGTTCCGTGGAGGGCTGGGAGGTCGAGCGCCCCTCCACGGTGATGAGCACGGCGGAGGCGGTCTCCGTCGCGGGTTCCCTGGGCCTGGCGACCGCCTACTTCCCCGGCGACCGGGACGTGCTCTCCCTCCTGCCCGGCCATCTGCTCGGCGTCGTGCGCAAGGACGACCCGGCCGACGCGGCACGGCTGCTGGGATACTGGGACGGCCCGGTGCGCAGGCGCGCGGAGCAGGGGTCGGCGACCTGGCGTGCCTTGTGGGAGCTTCGCGCGGTACTGGAGAACTGACTGATGAGCCAGCCGACCACCGCGGACACGTCGACCACCGCGGACACGTCGATCGCCCCGGGCATGTGGGCCACCGCCGAAACGTCGCCCGGCACCGAGGTATCGCCCGCCGGTGCATTGCAGGGCCCTTCGGCCGGGCCCACCACTCCGGAGGCCGCGGTCGAGGCCCTCGCGGCGGCCGGACCCGGGCTGCCGTTCCTGATCGGGGTGCGCCACCACGCGCCCTCGCTGGCGGCCGCTCTGCCGGCGCTGCTGGACGCGGCGGCCCCCGACGTCCTCCTTGTCGAGCTGCCGGCGGAGTTCCAGCCGTGGCTGGGCTGGCTCGCCCACGAGGAGACCGAGGCTCCGGTGGCGCTGGCTGCCGTGCCCGCGGAAGGGACGGGGGCGGGCGGCGAACGAGAGCCCGCCTTCTATCCGTTCGCGGATTTCTCGCCCGAACTGGTTGCCCTGCGCTGGGCGGCCAGGAACGGCGTCCCGGCCGTGGCCTGCGATCTGCCGCTGGCCGACCGGGCCTGGGCGCGGGGCGGACCGGGCACTCCGGCCCCCGTACCCTCCCCGGACACCGGCCCCGTGCCGGGGGAGGGGCACGGGCTGTCCGCCGCCCTCCGGTCCCGGCTCACCGGACGCGACGGGGACGACCTGTGGGACCGGCTGGTCGAGGCCCCGGCACCCGGTTCGACACCCGAGGCACTGCGCCGTGCCGCCCTCCTCACCGGCTGGGCGCTGCGTTACGAAGCCGAGGCGAGCGGTGGCGTGGACAGCAGTGACCTGGTGCGTGAGGTTTGTATGCGGGGGCATGTCGCGAAGGCTCTGGCGGGCGGGTTGCGGCCTGCTGTGGTGGTGGGGGCTTTTCATGCCCCGGCGCTGCTGCCGTCCGCCCCTGGGGCCGCCGAGGTGCCTGCCCCTCCAGGGCAGGCCACGCCTGCCGTTCCGTGCGTACCGGGGGCGGATGGTCACGCGACCGGCGTTGCCGGGACGCAGACGTGCACGGTCTCCCTGATTCCGTATACGTACCCATTGCTTGATTCGCGGTCTGGGTATCCGGCGGGCATCCGGGATCCGGAGTGGCAGCACTGTGTGTTGGAGGCTGGCGGGTCTGTGTCCGCGTTGTACGAGGCGTTGGTCCGTATCACGGTCGGTGTCTGTGTGGCTCTGCGTGAGCGGGGTCACCCGTATGGCCCGGCGGACGGGCGGGAGGTTGTGCGGGTGGCGGGGGATCTGGCGCGTTTGCGTGGGCTGCCCGTTCCCGGCCGCGGCGAGTTCCTGGAGGCCGTGCAGACGGTGCTCGGGCGCGGCGAGACCTACGGCA
Source organism: Streptomyces sp. NPDC102451 (assembly GCF_044765485.1). Lineage (NCBI taxonomy): Bacteria > Bacillati > Actinomycetota > Actinomycetes > Kitasatosporales > Streptomycetaceae > Streptomyces > Streptomyces sp. NPDC102451. Next base: position 10,073 of record NZ_JBIWKD010000037.1, read on the forward strand.
CCGGCCGGGCCGTCGCCCAGGCCCTCGAACAGGTACTCGTCGGATCCCGTACCGGACGGCCCGCTCCCGCTGTGCCGCGTAGTGGGCTGGGTCCGGCCGTCGAGGCCGACACCGAAGCGCTCTCGCTCCCGGGCCCGGGGGACGCCCATGAGAAGACGCCGCGTGATCTCCGGCTCGACCCGGCCCGCTCCACCCTCGACGGGCGGCGCGAGCTGCTGCTGCGCAGGCTGACGGTGTGCGGTATCCCCTACGCGCAGGAACAGGCGGTGTCGGGTGCTGCGGGTTCGGAGGGGCTGACGACCCGCTGGCTGGTGCGGTGGTCCCCGGCGACGGCTGCGATGCTCACGGCTGCCGGGGCCCGTGGTGTCACTCCGGCCCAGGCGGCCGAGGGGGTGCTGCGGCAGCGGCACGCGGCCGAGCGGGCGGAAGGCGGCCCCACGGCCGCCCAGGTCGTGAGGGGCCTCATGGAGGCTGCCGAGTGCGGACTTCCCGCCTTGGCCGACGAACGGTTCACGGAACTCGCGGCCGTGCTTCCCGCCAGTGGCACCCTTCCCGAAATCCTCACCGGGCTTGACCTCCTGGACCGCATCGGCGCTGGGCACCTGCCGGCCCTGGCCGCTCCCGCGTCCGCTTCCGCCCTGTCCGCTTCTGCTTCCGTCGAGGGCTTGGCCGCCGCCTCGGCCGCCCGCATCGCCCACGTGGTGGAGGTCCTGACTTCGGCGGCGGTCCGTCAGGTCGATGGCCTGGCCGGGTCCGAGGAGCCCGAGGACGCCCGTGCTCTGCTTGAGCTTGCCCAGCGTGCTGACCGGTTGGGTGGTATCCGGCTTGCTGACGCGCTCGTGCGGCTGGCCGCCGGTGGCACTGCGATGATCGCTGCGGCTGCGGGGGCCGTCCGGGTCCTTACGGGTCATGAGGAGGCCGAGGCTTTCGGGGCCCGTGTCGCCTCCTGGGTGGACAGTGCTGTCGACGGCGCTTCCCGGGTCGCGCTCACTGCCCGTCTCACCGGTGTCCTGACGGCGGCGGGCCCGCTCCTGACTGTGGGTGCCGGCACCCTGGACCCGCTGCTGGAGCGTGTCGTCGAGCTGGATGACGCCGCGTTCCTGGCACGCTTGCCCGCTCTGCGTGGCGGCTTTGACATTCTCAGCCCGGCTGCTCGTGACCGGCTGCTGGACACTGTCGAGGAGAGGCTCGGTGAACGGGTCGACAGCCTTGGCGCCGATACTCCGGCCGGCTTGGCGGCGCGGACGGCCGCTGACCTCTCGGCCCGCGAACTTCTGACCGTGCTGGGCCTTCCCGTACCGTCTCCCGTGTATGAGGACCGGTTCCCGCTGGAGCCGGACGATCTTGCCGTCTCCCCGCCACCCGCCAGCACGGCATCCTGCACCGGCACACCCCCCACCGGGGCGGGTATCTCCGCAGCCCCCGCCCCCGCCCCCGCCCCCGCCCCCGCCCCCGTGCCCGTGCCCGCCCCCGTGCCCGTCTCCGTGCCCGTTTCCGTTTCCGTGCCGGCTCAGGCTCGTCCCGCCGGGGTCGCCCCTGTGCGGGCCCTCGCGTCGGCCGACCGGTGGCGGCTCGTGCTGGGCAGGCGCCCTGACCAACTGTCGTCGCGTGCCGTCCGGCTGGCGACCGCGCTGGACGAGCTGTACGGGAACGGGCGTGGCGAGGGGTCACGTGGCGGTATGCCCGGTCCTGGTCGGGGTGGCGGCCGTGAGGCGGCGTTTCCCGGCGTCCGTGAGTGGTCCGAGGAGCTGGCCGCGCTCTTCGGTCCCGGTATCCGTGAGGAGGTTCTTGCCGCTGCTGCCGGCGCCGGCCGGCCGGACGTCCTGGCCGAGATCGACCCGGCGGCGGCCACTCCTTCCGTGGAACTGCTCCGTACCGTCCTGCGCCATGCCGGTGGCCTTCCCGAGGCGCGTCTGACGGCGCTGCGGCCCCTGGTCCGACGTTTGGTCGAGGAGCTGACGCGGCAGCTCGCCACCCGGCTGCGGCCCGCTCTCACCGGCACCATGCTGGCCCGGCCCACCCGCCGCCCGGGCGGCCGACTGGACCTGCCGCGTACCGTGCATGCCAACCTGGCCACCGCCCGCCGGGCTGCTGACGGAACGGTTCAGATCGTTCCCGAGAAGCCGGTGTTCCGCAGCCGCGCCCGCCGGTCGGCCGACTGGCGGCTGATCCTGGTCACCGATGTTTCCGGATCCATGGAGGCGTCCACGATCTGGTCCGCGCTGACCGCTTCCGTGCTGGCCGGGGTACCGGCTCTGAGTACCCACTTCCTGGCTTTCTCCACCCAGGTTGTCGACCTCACCGGCCATGTGCATGATCCGCTCTCCCTCCTGCTGGAGGTGAGCGTCGGTGGTGGCACACACATTGCTGCCGGGCTGCGGCACGCGCGCAGCCTGGTCACGGTGCCCGCCCGCACCCTCGTCGTCGTCATCAGCGACTTCGAGGAGGGTGCTCCGCTCGGCGGTCTGCTGGCCGAAGTACGGTCCCTGGTTGCCACCGGTGCCCATGTCCTTGGCTGTGCGAGTCTCGACGACGCGGGCCGGCCCCGCTACTCGACGGGCGTCGCCGGCCAGCTCGTGGCCGCCGGCATGCCTGTTGCAGCACTCAGCCCTCTCGAACTGGCCCGCTGGATAGGGGAGAAGACCGCATGACCGCCGCCCAGCTGCCACCTGTCGCACCTGAGGTCACGGCGACCCTGGTGGAAGAGCTCTCGCCCCGGCTGCGTAAGCGGCTGGACGCGGCGGTCATCAAACTCGGCGCCCGCCCGGTACACCGGGACGGGGACATGGTGACGATCGCGGTCGATGAGGAGACCGATCTGCGTATGCATGCCCCGGCCGGCATGGTATCGACGGCCGGTGCCATCACCTGTGGGTGTCTTCTTGCTCCGGCCTGTGTTCACCGGGCAGCTGCCGCCTGTGCCGCCCCTGCGGCGGACCCGGCTCCTGAGCCCGCCGCGCCGCCGTCCCCGGCGGCGGCCGGACCCGTATCGCCCGCCCACGACACCACCCTTGCACCCGACGTGGCGAGCCCGCCTCAGCGTGCGGCGGCCGGCGCCGTGTGGTCGGCGGCAGCCGCCGTGCTGGAAGCCGGTGTCGACGGGGCCGGCGCCGTCGCCCAAGCAGCGCTCCTCCGCGCCGCGCACACCGCCCGCCTCCAGCATCTGCCACGTGCTGCGGGCGCCGCACTGTCCGTCGTCACACTGCTGCGCGCGGCCCGGGCCGGTGACCCGTCCTACCGCACCGCCGATCTCGTCACCGCTCTGGCCGAACTCCTGGGCACCGCACACCGGGTGAGGACCGCCTCCGGTGCGGACCTGGCCGCAGCCAGAGGCCGGGCACGCCGCCCGTACAGCCCGGACGGCTCGCTGCGCTTGTACGGCCTGTTCACCGAACCTGTGGTCACCGACTCAGGGCATGGTGGCGCCCGCACCTGGGTCGCTGGTGGCGGCGGCCGTCTCTGCACGGTCGGCGACGTGGCACCCGGCGGTGTCGGACGCGCTGTGGGCGTGGCCGACCGCGTGGTGCGCCTGGGGGAGTGTGCGCTCACCCACCGGGAACTGGGCCGGGCCGGGCTGGCAGTTTCGGGGGCGACCGTTTCACCGGACGGCAGACTGGGTGCCGGGAAGGGCGTCAAAGCCGTCACTGCCCCAGGTGCGGCGTGGACCGAGCCACCGCTCGCCGCCCTGTGGGAGACGCCACCGGTTCAGCAGGCCGTACGGGCTCTGCGGTCCACGTCCCGTTACGCGGACCCGGACGGTGGCGGCAGCGACCTGCTCTTCCTGGACGTCGAACTTCGCGGTGCCGTACGGGAGCCGGGCGGCACCTGCCTCCTCGCGTCGTGCGACGGCGGTATCCCGGTCCGGCTGACGGTCGCCGATGACAGCCCCGCGCTGGCGCATCGTGACAACTTGATGCTTCTGGCCACGGCACCGGGGACACGGCTGCGGATCATCGGCCGTCTGGTACCCGCGCTCCACCCCAGGCTCGCCCTCCTGGCCTGCTCGCATCCCACCGGTGAGGGCACGGTCGACCTCGGCTTCGACCGCCTGCGCCGCGCCGACCTTCCCGTCCCGGACGCCCGCGTGCACCCTGTCTCACCCGAACCCGGCAACTCCGGCGGACACTCACCCTTGTACCTTCTGGAGCGGCGGGTCGAACAGGCGGTCCCGGCGGGCCGTGCCGCCCTCGGCATGCTCGGTGATATCTCCACCGAGACCCGCCGCCTGCGCCGGGCGGGCCTTCCCACAGCCGCCGGCCTTCTTGCCGCCCTGTGCGCCTCGGCGGCCGAGCGTGGACGGGATCCCTTCGGCCGCCTCCTTCCTGCCGACGGCGACGGTTTCGCCATCCACTGGCTGGCCGCTGCCCGTTACGCATCCGCCGTGTCCGAGTCCCTGTGCGCGGCTGCCTGGGAACCTCATCCGGAACCCACAGCCGGCCCCGGGCGGCTGCAGCGAACACCATGAGTACGATCAGCACACCACAGAGGGGCACCGTCCTGCCGAACCAGGCGGTGTTGTCCAGGACGTGTTGGAAGCAGTCTCCAGGCCCCGGCCCGCTGTGGCGGTCGTAGCGGACACGCGGCAGCGGACCGGCACGGCAGCGGCGCCGCAAGACTCCAGGGCCCTGACGTGCACGCCCAGGGTTCAGCCGGCTTTGATGGCTTTGTGCCATTGACCGGCGATCCGACTTCAGTGTCACCGGTACCCGACTGCACAAGGGGTCTGGGGCAACGTGTGCTGCTCCAGTGTTCTGGTTCCGGGGGAGGTGGGGCAGTTGCTGACGGTCGACGTGGCCGTGCTGCTGATGGTTATCGTCGTGATCCGATTGCGTCGGGGTACGCATTTCCGGAGCCGGCTGGATGAGAAATTCGCCGTTGTCTTCGTTCTGGCCCTGGGCGTGCTGACCGCACCGACACTTCTGGGCCTGGGAGTCATGGACTTCCTCGGTCAGCTGGCGAGCGGTGTCTCCCGGGCCGGCCGGTGAGCCCTTGCCCACGTAAGAGCCGGGCGACCGGGAGCAGGTGGTTGTTGGTGTGGTGGTGGATCTGGGGGCTGGGTAGGGGCTGGTAGTTGGTGAATGGCGGGCTGGTCGGTTATCTCGTGGCGGGGGTCCGGCCGGTGTTTTGGTGGTGGTTGTTGTCCACTGGCTGCTGTTCAACTGGTGGGTTCTTGTTGTGGTTGGTGTATTTGTTGTGCTGTTGGGGGGCGGCGGGTTCTGCTGGAAGCAGTTACGGTTGTACTGGGAAGGGGTGCACGTGCGGAGCCTGGGTTGTGGGCTGGCCCGGCTGGATGTCTTGCTCTATTCCCGGTTCGGGGGAGTGGTTTGCGAACTGATGCGCTGGGGCGGCTGCCACGATGCCGTCGGGGTCGGGGTCGGGGTCGGAGGCGGCGGGGGTCTGGGGGTAGAGGTGAAGGCCACTGATCTTTGGGGGTGGCATTGGGTGGTCCGGTGCGGGCACCGGTGTGGTGGTTTTGCCAGGTCCGCGGTGGGTATCCCGGGCCTTCAGATCCTCAACGGCACCGCCCGCCAGGTTCACGACGCCGACGTCGCGGTCATCGTCACGAACGGCCGCGCACCGCACCCGCTGTGGTCTTCGTCGGGCAGCAGTGCTTCCATGTCGTCGGCCGCCACACCGGCGCCGTTTTGGGCCGCCGGTTCCCGCTCTCTGTGGGAACTGCTGGGCGCCGTTCTGGCGTCGTGCTGACCAGCCGCTTTCGGGTGGGGCTGTGTTGGGGGCGCCTGTCGGGCGGAGCTTCTGGTAGGGGGTGATCGCCTCGCCGTCCGCGACTACGGGGGTGCTGGGCGTGGGGCTGTGCCGGGGGCGGACCGTCATGAGTGGGGGTCACCGACCGGTGGACGATCGTCCCGCCGCGGTCTGTGCGTCGGCTGCCGCGAGTACGGTGTCAGCCAGTTCTGTGGCGGACTGTCCGTCACCCGCGTCGATGCGGTCCAGGTTCAGCCTGTTGATGGCATCGGTCATGAGTGTCTGGTAGCGCTCGGCGCGGGCCAGGAACTTGTCCATCAGAATCTGTTCCTCGTTTGCGGCTGTGTCATAGCGGCCCGCCGCGTGAACGCGGGCGCGTACTACGGAGTCGTCGGTGGTGAGCCACACGGCGGCCGTGCGCGGGACCTGCAGCTGCGCGACGCGGACGGGCCAGAGTGCCGAACCTTCCAGAACCAGGCCCGTCCTGCCGCGGCTCTCGGCCGCATGGGCTGTGATCAGTTCTGCGATGCGGGGCCACAGCCGGTCGTAGTGGCCGAGTACAGACGTGATCAGTTCGTCGACAGTGAGTGATCCGTAGTGCTCGGCGACGTGCGCCGGTACCTCCCATTCGGGGGTTCTCCAGGGGCGCCCGGGGTGCCGGGCCAGCCCGTCGGTGCTCAGGCACTGAAAGCCGAGCTTCTCCGCGACCACTTGGGCGACGGTCGACTTTCCGACGTTCGATGTCCCGCCGATCAGAACCACTCGCACATTACGCACGCCGATGACCCTACTGATCCTTCCGGGACGCTGCCCGCAGTCGGCGGAGACACATGATGCAGTATGCCGTGGACGACGTCTGCCGACGTCACTCTCCTGTGATGTCCACCCCAGGGAGGCTTTGCCTGCAGCCGAGTGAGAAGCAGCCGCTTCCATTGTGGCGTGGCTGACGCTCTTGCCTATCGAGTACTGGGTGGTGGTTCGTTCTGTGGGCGGAAGATTTCAAGTCCAGTGAGACGGTCGTGATGCTATGAGAGGGCGTTAAGTCCGTTTCTGGTAGCGGCCGCGTCCGGGCTGTTCGAGGAGTCCCTGGCGGACGAGTCTTCCCAGGCGGGAACGGGTGACGTT
>NZ_JBIWKD010000038.1:0-16486 GCF_044765485.1 Streptomyces sp. NPDC102451
AGGTTGGAAGAGGTTCACTGCCACATCCTTCCAGGCCGCCTCTCAGCAAGCCAGGTCAAGGTGTCACCTATCCGCGCAGCAGTCCCGAGGTTGGAAAGAGCTCAGTCTCACCACTTACACTTCCTACAACAGGAAGTCTGGCTATTCCAAGGCCGTCAGCCTCAACGTCGGGCCAAAAAAGCCGCCGGAAAAGAAGCACTGGGCCATGGGGACCGGGCCCGGGGCGCACACCGCCCAAGCATCCAGCGCCGGCCTTCCAGATCTCCCTTGCGCCGTCGACGACGGACTGTGTGATGTCCGCAATGCACTCTTCAAAGTTGGCGTCGCCACCGGCATGACCGGAGGGGCGATCGGCTTCTTCGGACTTAGAGGGAGCAGCATCGAACGCAAGTTCGATGTACCGCAGGGTATTAGTTCGGGAAAATTCTCCGAAATCTCTGCCATGCTTCGCGAAAAGGGCGTGGGGGACATTGGCAAGCTATCCGTGCAAGGCAGCCGAGCGTCTCAGCACGTAGGGCCGGATTCGGACTTGGATATTGCCGTCCTCGTCCCTCCGCGAAAGTTCGACAGAATGATCGCTGAGTCTTTCGGGACGCCGAATTCCGGATCTTCGCGCGATAAGACGCGAATTCACGCGATCAGAGTAGGAAAGATCACTGCCGGAGACGTAAAGCCACGCCTTAGCAGGGTTCGAGACGCCCTTCAAGAAACACTCGGAATGAAAGTGGACCTGTCCGTAATCAAGATCGGAGGAGAATTCGATGATGGCCCCTACATCGACATCCGATGATTCAAATCGCGAAAAATACGAATACTGCCGCATTTACGTCTCGTTGGACCAAGGGCGAACCCTTGCACTGCTGACGGATATCTTTCGAGCGACCTTCTCAAGGTTCGGCCACGCCGAGGATCCTGAAGGTCTTTCAGTCGATGTTCGAGACAACGAAGACGCCGACCTAAAGGTTGCAAACTCAGATTTCATCGCGTGGCCAACCACGGTGGAACTGGAGTTGCACGATGATGTCGAAGCAGCGGTGATACTCACCAAAGCATCAAAGGTGCTGGCTGCTATCTGGGGAGCCGACGAAAAAGCCGTAGCCGCGTGTGAATTCGAGGACGAACTCCCCTTTAGCGGCGGAATCTCTCGTCTCTGACAGGTTCACCGGCGCCGAGGCTGCCCTCCAACAGGTAGCACATACACACAGGCGCTACTGAGCCCAAAGAATAGGGCCGACCTTCCCAAGGGAGGTCGGCCCTTTCGTGTCGGTGAACCCACCAACCTGGGAGGCGCCGAGCGTCACACCCGAAAAGTCTCATCAGGAACCATTGAGTAACAACCCAGCATGGCTACAACCGCCGGTTCCCGCATTGGCGGTGCCGGGCATGATCCCCAAGGGTCGCTGTTCCCCCAACGCAGAGGGGGACGGAGCCCGCTCATACAGCCTCAACCCAGGTACTAGCATCGGCCCTTCGACCACACCCTGCGTCAAGGACGCTTTATATACGCAGGCCACGGAGGACAAAGGCTTCGGTTAGCGACGGGTGGAACAGCCTCGTGCGAGGCGTACGGCCACAGCGTCCAGCGGCAGGCATGGCTTTGAAGCATTCTGACGGGCGCATCGCGGATACGCGGCGCAGCGTACGGAGGTAAGGAGCGGGCCTACCAACGCATGTCCAGGGCGTCCAGCGTACGGATCAGGTCAACGGGGAGACGTTCCTTGCGGCGTCGGGCGTTGCTGATCCACTGCCCGAGGCGTACGGCGCTACCGTCGATTGGTTCGATGTGACGCTGAGGAACTTCAAGATGCCCTTCGCGCTCGCGGAAAACACGGGCGGCGGCCATCCCTTGCTCTCGGCTATGGCTGGCGGGTTTCCGTTTGGCCAGGGGCGGCCCAGCGCTCTGGATCAGGCCGAGGTCGGCAAGGAGGCTCTGCTGGGTGGGCTGCAGACGCTCGGGGTGAAGGCATTGGCTGTGCAGCCACTCCCCCAGGCGGTGTCCACTGTCAGTGACGTAGCTCCGGGACACATCGGTCAGTTCGTGACCGGCGGCACGATGTCTGCGGGCCATGTGATACGTACGGTGCCAGGTCAGGGGCCAAGGTGGGTTCCAGTGCTGGTCGAGGTCTTGGAGGGCCTGGAGTCTGGCGGGGGTGAGGGTGTCGGCTCGTTTGCGTTGAGTGGCGAGCCAGCGGCCGAGGGCGTAGCCGTCCTGGTGGTGGTCGACGGGGGCGGCGAGGTGGCCGTGCACGGCAGTGTAGGCGGTGGCGTGGGCGAGGCCGCGTTCGAAGGCGTGCTGCTGGGGGTTCCAGATGATGTCGAGGCGTTCGAGGGCGTGGGTGCGTGCGGGGTCGAGGGCGCCAGTGGTGTGGAGGTGGCGTTGCCACGTCAGCCAGCGGCCGAGGGGGTAGCCGTCGGGGTCTTCGTGGGTCTGGGGGGCGTCGAGGTGGTGGTGGGTGCGGTGGTAGCGGCGGGCGGCGGTGAGGCCGCGGCGCCATTCGGCGCTTTTGGGGTTGAGGACGCGCAGGGTGAGGGCGAGGGCTACTTCTTCTTGCTGGGTGGGGCGTTCGAAGTGGAGCCAGGCGCCTGGGTCTTCGGATCCGAGGGTGGGGCGGTGGGTGCGGGGGTCTGCGAGGCGTGCGGTGAGGCGTTCGTCGTGGGCGCGCAGGGCTTGGACGGTGCGCCATAGGGGGGTGTAGGCGTCGGCGCTGAGGAGGTCGTCGGGGTCTTCGTCGGGGGTGAGGTAGACGGGGACGATGAGGGTGGCTTTTTTGCCGGCGCCGGGGGTTTGGCGCAGTGCGCGGCCGACGGCCTGAACGGTGTCGACGGGGCTGTTCTTGGGGTCGGCGAAGACGACGGCGTCGATGGCGGGGACGTCGATGCCTTCACCCAGGACGCGGGCGTTGGACAGGACGGCGGGTTGGTCCGGGTGGGTGTGGGTGGCGAAGTCGAGGAGGATGCGGCGGCGAGTGCGGGGCGGGTGGGTGCCGCTGATCCACTGCGACCACAGACCCTCGGGCTGCAGGTCTGCGGGGAGGGCCGCTGCGGTGCCGGGGAGGGTGGTGGCGAAGGCGCGGGCGTCTTGGACGCGGTGGTGGAAGGTCAGGACGCGGCGTAGCTGGTGGTCGTGGATGGCTCTGAGGACGGCGACTTGGTGTCCGGCGAGGCGTAGGCCGTCGGCGCCTGCGCCGGGGCTGGTGGCGAGCCAGTCGCGGAGGTCGGTGTTCTGGATGACGGGGACGAGGATCTGGTAGTCGGCGAGGAGGCCGAGGTCGATGGCGTCGGAGAGGGTGAGGCGCCAGGCGACGGGGCCGAAGAGGGTTTCGTCGTCCATGGAGGCGACGGGGGTGTCGCTGTGGTCGGTGTCGGGGTCCCAGATGCGGGGGGTGGCGGTGAGGTAGAGGCGGCGGGCGGCGGGGACCTGGTCGTCGTGGTGGATCCCGGCCCAGGCTTTGCCGAGGCGGCCGGCGGTGCGGTGGGCTTCGTCGACGACGACCACGCCCCAGGGCGGCAGGTGGTGGTCGCGGTGGGCGTTGATGATGGTGGGCAGGGAGGCGTAGGTGGCGTAGACGGTCACCGGGCCGGTGGCCGGTGCGAGTTCGGACAGCTCGGCGGGCTTCGTCGTCATGGGGAGGTTGCCGGCGGAGGGGTGTTCCATGGCCTGGCGGGCGGAGCAGACGGCTACCGCCGGGCCTTTGTGGCCGGCGGCGTGCCAGGAGCGCACCGTCTGGGAGAGCAGGTCCAGTGTCGGGACGAGGACCAGGACTCGCCCGCGGGGGGCGATGCGGGCGGTGGTCCTGGCCGCGATCAGGGTTTTTCCGGTGCCGCAGGCGGCGATCACGCTTGCCCGCGGGTGGGTGCGCAGCGTTTTGACCGCCGCGGTGACGGCTTCTTTCTGGTGGGGGCGGAGTTCGATCGCGGCGGTCGGCATGCTCTCCTGGCCGGTTTTTGGTCGGGATGGTTTTCTTGCGTGCCGCGGGTGCGGCGGGGTGCGGGTGGGTTTTCTGTGCGGTGGGTCTGACGTTACAGATCGGTGCTGATGAGCGGGCGGAGGGTGGAGCCGTTGCGGTTTTTCAGCACGTTGAGCTGGCTGGGGATTCGGCGGCTGAGTTCGGCGACGTGGCTGACGATGCCGACGGCGCGGTTCCCGGCGCGTAGTTGGTCCAGGACGTCCATGACTTCTTGCAGGTTCTGTTCGTCGAGGGTGCCGAAGCCTTCGTCGATGAAGAGGGTTCCCAGGGGGCGGCCGCTGGCTTCCTGGGTGACGACGTCGGCCAGGCCGAGGGCGAGGGCGAGGGAGGCGGTGAAGGTTTCGCCGCCGGAGAGGGTGGAGGTTTCGCGTTCGGTGCCGGTCCAGGTGTCGAGGATTCTCAGTCCCAGGCCGGACTTGAGGCGTCCGCGTCGGCCTGCGTCCTTGTCGGCTGTGTGCTGGAGGAGGTAGCGCTCCGAGGTCATGGCCTGGAGCCGGATGTTGGCTGCCTCGGCGATCTCTTCGAGTCGGGCGGCCAGGACGTAGGCCTCGAGTTCCATGCTGAGGGTATTGGCGGTGGTGGTGGCGGAGGCGATGCTGGCCAAGCGGTCGACTAGGGCGTGACGGGCTTGCAGGGGTTCCAGGTCGTTTAGGCGGGCTGTGAGGGTGGAGATCAGTTCAGTCAGTGCGGTGACCCGGTGACCGGCCTGCTGGCGGGTGGCTGCGGTCTTCTTCATGCGGTCTTCGGCCTCGAGCAGGGCTTTGGCGGCGGCTGGGAGGTCGGCGGGGGGCTGGAGGCCGGCTTCCTGCAGGTGCGGGGTTTTCAGGAGGTCGGTGACGACGGCGTCGTCCTTGCCCCACTGGTCGAGTTCCTGGCTCCACTGGTCGAGGAGCTGGGGGTCCTTGAGGGCGGCGGTTGCCTCCTGGAGAGTCGGAACCCGGCGTCGTGGGCGGTGGTGGTGGCGGTGGTCGTCGCGTCATGGTGGCGGGAGGTTGCGTCGGCTGCCTTCTGGGCGGCGTCGATCGCGCCGGACAGGTTTTTGGCGGTGCGGCTGAGTTCGGTGATGCGCTCGCCGAGGGTGGTGGCTGTGCCGCGTGCTGTGGCCAGGGTGTCGGCGAGAGCGTTCTGCTGCTGGGCCAGGGTTTTGGTGCGTGCCAGGCATTCGGTTACGCGGTCCTGGGCTTGTTGGCGCTGCTGGGTGCGGGCGTCGTGCTCTGTGCGGAGGTGGGTCAAGGTCTCCTGGGCTGCGGGCAGTGCGCTGGCGGCGTCGCATGCGGCCCGGTGGGCTGCCTTGGCCGTTTTGAGCTGGGCCTTGAGCTCGTCGCTGGGAGTGGGGCCCGCTGCTCCGGCTGCTTCGGCGTGCTGGGTGGCGAGCTCGCCCCGGCGGCGGCTGGCCTGCGTGTGCAGCGTGTCGGCCTGTTCGTGGAGGGTGCGGACCTCCTCCTCGTCCTGGCGTGTGGGCTGGTCGGGGAGGAGTCGGGCCGGGTTCGGGTGTTCGGGAGAGCCGCAGACCAAGCACGGGGCTCCGTCGGTGAGTTCAGCGGCCAGCTCCCCGGCCATGCCGTCCAGGCGGCGTTCACGCAGGTCGAGCCACCGCCTTTTGGCTTCGAGGGCTTCAGCGGCACGGTCGGTTTCGGCTTGTGCGGCCAAGGCGAGTTCGGTGGTGAGGGTGTCGCGGAGGCGTGCGGCTTCGAGGTGGGCGTTGAGTGTCTTGATCTCTTGCTCGTGTTGAGGTACCCGGTCGGCGGCTTTGGTCATGTCGCTGAGGAGGCTGGTGTGTTCGGCCTCCAGGTCAGGCCATGCGGCCAGCCATTGCCCAGCTTCCTCGAGGTCGGCTTGCGCCTGCTCCGCCTGGGTGCTGAGCTCGGTGATCTGGGCGCCGAGCTGTGCGTGGCGCTGCTCGTCGGGCAGCAGCCCTTCGACGCGGCCCCTCTCGGCGTGGTGCTGTTCCACGGCGGCCTGCAGCTGGGAAATGCCGGTGCGACGGTCTTCTTCGGGCAGCTGGGTGCGGGCCTGGTCTTCGGCTGTCGTGGCCGTTTCCAGGACACGTGAGGTGTGCTTCACGGCGTCCAGGAGGGGGCGCAGCCGTTCGGCGCGCCGGCCGTTGTCGAGTTCGTTGCGCAGTCGTGGGTGGTGGGCGGCCTTGTCGTCGAGTGCTGTCCGTCGTGCCTGGGCTTTGGCGTGCTGGGTCTGCTGGCCTGCGAGCTCGTGGCTGCGCTGGTGTTCGGTCTTGGCGTTCTGGTGTTCGATGTCGCTGCGTTCCTCGTCGGCCACCGCCTCGGTGTGGGCGTTGACGGCGAGGGTGCGCAGGTGCTGGGCCCGGGGCAGGAGGTCGGCGGGGTCCTGGGTGTCGGGTAGGGCGGCCTCGTCGGTGCTGGTGCCGTCCTGGTGGAGTAGGGGGCCGGCTTCCTGGTGGATGCGTTCGCTGAGGTGCTGCAGGGTGGCCGTGACGTCGTCGAGGTCCTTCTTGGTGGCTTTGCTTCGGTCGGTGAGCCACGCTTGGAGTTCCTGGAAGCGTCCGGTGTCGAAGAGGCGGCGCAGCAGCACCGTGCGGTCCTTGGCGTCGGACCGCAGGAAGGTCGCGAAGTCGCCTTGTGGCAGGAGGACGACCTGGCAGAACTGTTCTTTGGACAGCCCCAACGCTGCTTCGATCTCTCTGGCGGTGTCCTGGTGGTTGGCGCTGACCGGCTCCCACCCTGTGACGCCGTCGGTGTCGGTCCACTGGTGCAACTCGACGGTGGCTTCGGCGGTGGCGGTTCCGGTCTTGGCGCGTTTGCTGGGGTAGGTCTGCTTTGGCTTTCGGGTGATCTTGAGGCGTCGGCCTGCGGCGGTGAACTCCAGGATGACGTGGGTGCGCGTGTCGGTGGGGGCGTGGTCGCTGCGCAGGCGGTGGGTGGGGCGGATGCCGGGCACGGTGCCGTAGAGGGCGAAGCAGACGGCATCCAGGATGCTGGTCTTGCCCGCGCCGGTGTCTCCGCGCAGGAGGAACAGGCCGTTGCTGGTCAGGGTGTCGAAGTCGACGGATTCTGTGCGGGCGAAGGGTCCGAATGCCTGGACGGTCAGGTGGTGGAGGTACATCAGCTGGCCTCTCGCTGGGCGGCTGCGGTACGGACGCTTTCGAGTCCTTCTTGCAGTAGGTTCTGCTCCGGGACGGTGGCGGGGATGCCGGTGACGTGGTCGAGGAACCCGAGCGTGATCTCGTGGTCGCTGCGGCCATTGACGCGGGAGCGGTAGGACTGGGTGTCGGTGTCGCGCTGGTGGGAGAAGCTCAGCTTCAACGCGTGGGGGAAACGCGCTCGCAGACGTTCCATGGCCATGTGGGGCCGGTCGGTGTCGGTGAGCGTGATGTGCAGCCAGCAGTCCTCGTAGTCCGCGTGCTCGGGCTGGGTGAGCAGGTCGTTCAGCGTGCCGGCCAGCTGGCGCAGGCGGCGGGGCACGGGGCACGGGATCTTGCGGGCCGTCAGGTCGGAGTTGGCGTCCAGGTCGATCAGCCAGGTGGCTTTGGGATAGTCGGCCTCGGAGAAGGAGTAGGCCAGCGGGGAGCCGCTGTAGCGGATGCGTTCGCTGATCTGCTGGCATCGGTGCAGGTGGCCCAGTGCCACGTAGTCGACTCCGGCGAACACGAAGGCGCTGACCGAGGGGACGCCGCCGGCGGTGATGTCGCGCTCGCTGTCGCTGGTGTCGGCTCCGGTCACGAAGGCGTGGGCCAGGACGACGGAGCGGGTGTTTGCCGGGCGGGCGGCCAGGTCGGTGCGGACCTTATCCATCGCCGCGCTGAGCACGGCGTGATGGCTGGGCTTCTCGGCACCGAGATGCGTGTGGACCAGGCCGGGCTCGAGGTAGGGCAGTCCGTAGAAGGCGACCGGCCCGTGTTCGTCGTGCAGGACGGCGGGGCGGCCACAGTCCTCCACGCTGGTGCGCAGGTGGATTCCCGCGCGCTCGATCAGCCGCGAGTTGACGCCCAGCCGACGGGGTGAGTCATGGTTGCCGCTGATCATGACCAAAGGCACCTGAAGGTCGGCCAGTTCTCCCAGGACCCAGTTGAACAGGTCGATCGCGTCCAGAGGCGGGATAGCGCGGTCGAAAACGTCGCCCGCAACGGCCACTGCCTCGACGCGCTCCTGGCGCACCGTGTCCAGCAGATGTTCGAGGAAGGCGCGCTGCTCCGCGAGGAGGGACACGCGATGCAGTTGACGGCCGAGATGCCAGTCCGAGGTGTGCAAGATCCGCATAAACGCAGACGGTAACCACCTGGACGGGTGTTACGGACGGCTTTCCTGATAAACGACCTTAGCCCCAACTCTGAACAGGCACGCGAAGAAAGGTTCCCCTCCAGACTGCACAAGGCAAGCGCTACAGTGCCGAATACGACGCACGGTCCGCGAGGACTCGCAGGATGACGCGTGAGCCCGCCTCGTCTTCGACGTGCCATTCGTTCATACCTGTGGCAGATCTTGGTGCTGCGGCGCCGGCTTCGTCCGCCCCATAGGGGGTTCCTCCGGTCGCCATGAGGATGATGCCGCCGTCTTGGTTGACGGTCACCCAGTGATCGGTAGACCGGTAGGCCACTGTCCAATGGCCGGGTGGTCGGGACAGGCCTTCTGGTCTCGGGCGTCATGAGCCTCTTGGTCCTGGGATCAGGCGGCCGCGAGAGGGGTCGGACAGAAGCTCACAGTCACACGGCATAGGGCGGTCCTCCTCGTGCCTATCCGCCCGGGAGACACAGGGGCGGTGTCAGTGCTGACCGGCATAGTGCACCGCATGATCAATGAACTCGACAGCGTCGACTGGGAGTCGATGGACCACGCTTATGGTCCGGCGGGCGAGGTTCCGGGGTGGCTGAGGGAGATGGCTTCGGCGGAACCAGGGTGTCCGGGAAGAGGCATTCACACTTCTACGGTGCGGCTCACCATCAGGGGGACGTCTACCCGTGCACGGCGGCAAGCCTGCCGTTCCTTTTCGACCTCGCGGACAGCGCTGAAACCCCCGACCGCGCCTCGGGGGTGCGGGTTTTCACGCTCTGCGACTCCAGCGATCAGGTAACGAACCGGACAACCAGTGCGATAAGAACGAGTACGCCAAGCACAACGGCGGTGAGCTGCCAGGTTCGCTTCTGTGAGGGAAGCACCAGTACCTCCGGCCCCCTGTCCGTGGGAAAGACGAAGTAGACCCTGTGTGGGTGTTCTGCCACGGTGACCCGTGCGAGCCGCAGGTATCTGGCTGTTGCGCGACGTGCGATTTCTTGCTGGTGCGGGAGAAGTAGCGTCGTCAGGATCGGGCCGAACTCCTTGGTGAGCTGGTCATACAGGGGGTCGTTGTCGGTCAGCTTCGTCGGTGCCCACGCCCCGCGTTCGCGTACTTGTTGCCGGGCGAAGTAGAACACTCCGGATTCAGGCAGCTTGACTTCGCTGGTGCTGGGCGTTCTGGTGATAACACCTTCTGTCCAGGTAACGGTCCGGCCAGTGCCTGCACAGCGCTTGTGTGGCACGGTGCCGTCCCTGTCGCAGTCGGGGCAGGTCCTTGATCCCGTTGCCTGGCAGGTTGTGCATGGGAGGCGGCCGCGGCCGTGGCATCTGCCGCATGCGGCGTTCTGTGCGCCGCACTGCCTGCACCGGACACGCTCCTCTGCGTCCTGCGCAGTGTGGCCGGTTGGTTTCCCGGTGGGGAAGCCGGTGCCTGCGCACCGCAAGCAGCTGTCGAGGTTGCGGCATTCACTGCACGGACGGTATTGCTCGCAGGGGACTTCGCCTGCGCCTTTGCAGCGTTGACAAGTGACTTCCCCGTTGCCGCAGTCGCAGGTCCGGTTATCGACCGATCCTCGGCGTACCAGTTTCACCGTGCTTTGCTCGGATGGGTCTCGGGGCGGCGGCATGTGGTGCCGGCTGATGGTCGTTTCGTACACCGCACGGCCCAAGAGATCGATAGGGCCAGCGTGAAAGCGTTCCCGCTCTGTACGGGACTCCACGCACCGGACGATCTTTCCCTCCAGGACGGGATGCCAGGTGATCGCAGCCGCGCCTGGCAGATTCACTGTCAGGGACTCCCCTCGTCCCTCGACTTCTTTCTGTACTGCCTTGAGGATGTCGTTGTCGCTCAGCACCCGTTTCCCCCAGCGTTCGTGTGCGGCCGGCTCACGATCCTCAGCTTGCGTGGTTCCGGCAGACGGACAGGAGAGTATCCAACCGCTGTTCGCAGCGTTGTCGGTTCGCAGGAGAGCTACCGAAAGGGGCGTCATTGTCGTGCCCGTCTTTACGGAGCGAAGGCGTGTGCCCCGGGCGTCGAGACGGGTTGATCTCTCCCTCACAGGAGGGTCGCGTTTCGTGAGTTGCCGCCGTTCTTCCCCGCGGGATCATGCTTGTCATAGCCGAGGTGGTCGGTGATCTCGCCCTCGAGAGCGGACTCCAGGAGCCGCTTGGTCAACTGCTGGAGCAGCTCGCCCTCGCCGGCCAGCTGTAGGCCCTCAGCCTGAGCCCGACCCACGAGCTCGTCGATCAGCCGGTCGTCCATGGACGTCGGCACCACGGCCTCAGACGGCTCGACGGTCTCGGCCTCGGTCACGTTGTCTGGTCATCGATGCATCTTCCATGATCGGGATTACACCGAACGTTTGGCTCTTCCAAGATTTTCGTAGGCGTTGATCGGTTGCGTAGTTCCGGCCCGGTCGGGTGGCTCGGTGGGGCAGGGTGGTGGCGTGTGATGTCGAGCTGACGGACCTGCTGCCGCATCTGGCGTCGGTGCTGGTCGAGACGGTCGAAGTGGGCGAGAGTCGGGTCAGGATCATAGTGCGGACCGTGGACAGGGTGCCGGTGGACTGTCCCGGGTGCGGTCGGTCATCGGATTGGGATCACAGCCGATATGTCCGGCGAGTGGCCGACGAGGCGGTGGGCGGCAGACCGGTGATGATCGAGCTCGGTGCGGCGTCTGTACTGCGAGAACCCCGCCTGCGCGAGAGTTACGTTCGTCGAGCAGGTCGCCGATCTGACCGAGCGTTATCAGCGCAGGACTCCAGCGTCGCGGCGGATCGTCGAAGCCCTCGCAGTGGTGTTGTCGGGCTCGGCCGCTGCCCGGCTGCTGATGGTGCTGCACCAGACCGTGTCCTCGGCGACGGTGCTGAACGTTCTGACGCGCATCCCGTTGCCGGAGCGGCCCATACCGATGGTGGCCGGGATCGACGAGTTCGCCCTGCTCAGGGGACAGAACTACGCCACCATCATCATCGATGCCGACAGTGGCCGGCGGGTCGATGTGCTGCCCGACCGGAAGGCCGCGACGGTGACCGCCTGGCTGCGCGAACATCCCGGTGTCCGCGTGATGTGCCGGGACGGAGCCAGCGGATTCGCCCAGGCCACCACGGACGCCGACCCGACGATCCTGCAGGTCAGCGACCGCTGGCACCTCTGGCACGGTCTCGTCGAGGCCACCTTGAAGGAGATCGGCGCGCATGCCTCGTGCTGGGGCAAGTTCGGCCCACCCCTCCCGGACGGTAAGCGGGCCGCCACCACCCGGGAGCGATGGCGGCAGGTCCACGACCTCCTGGACCAGGGTGTCGGCCTGCTCGCCTGCGCACGCCGGCTGGGGGTCTCGCTGAACACGGTCAAGCGCTACGCCCGCGCCACCGAGCCGGATCGCATGATCCGCGCCCCCGTCTATCGCGCCAGTCTCATCGACCCCTACCGCGACTACCTGCGCCAACGACGCAGCGACGACCCCGCCGTCCCTGTCACCCACCTGCTCGCGGAGATCCGCGAGCAGGGGTACACCGGCAGCGCCAACCTCCTGGTCCGCTACATCAACCAAGGACGTGTCGAAGCCGACCACGCCGCCCTCTCACCCCGCAAAGTCACCAGCCTCCTCACCCGCCACCCCGACCACCTCGACGACAAGCAGCGCGCCCTGCGCGATCAGCTCGCCGGTGCCTGCCCCGAGATGACCGTACTGGCCGAGCAGATCCGCACCTTCGCCCAACTGCTCGTTCCCTCCGCGGGCAACGACGAGCAGCTGACTGACTGGATCGCCCGGACCCGCGCCGCAGACCTGCCCTTTCTGCGCTCCTTCGCCACCGGCCTGCAACGCGACCGCACCGCCGTCGACGCCGCACTCACCCTGCCCCACCACAACGGCCGCACCGAAGGCGTCAACTGCAAGATCAAACTCCTCAAGCGCCAACGCTACGGCCGCGCCGGCCATCCCCTCCTACGCCGACTCATCCTGCTCAACTGACCGTCAGCGGACAGCCAGCGGAACGATCAACGCCTACGAGAATCTTGGAAGAGCCGAACGTTTTACAGTCCCGGCAGCAGGTCAGGGCACAGGCAGGCGGGATCGGCTCAGCGCGGGCGCCAGGTGCGGATTTCCAAGTGGGTGATGTGTGCGCCGGGGTGGATACGGCCAGTGTCGACAAGCCATTGGTGGATGGCTGCGGTGACGTCTCCGGCACTCTGGTCGACTCGGCGGGCGAAGTCCGCAGCATCAAACCCACCGGTGGCAGCCGATCCGTAGGAGCGCTCTTCGGTGTGGTCGGTGCGCTGGATGACGTCGCGGCGAATACCGGGCGAGTCGGTGCGGCTTCCGGAGGCGTGGACGTAGCCGCTCCTGGCGAGACGCACAGTGAAGGCCAGGCGCAGGCCCTGACGGGCGGCTTCGGCGATCAGGGGGCGCAGGCGGGCGGATCCGGAGGCGATGGCCTGTGCTCCTGCGCGGCCGGTGCCGGTACCAGTGGGAGTGATCAGGAGTGCTTTGGTGCGGACGCGGGCTTTGGTGCCAGCGGCGGTGGTGCGGCGGGTGATGTGCCCGGCGGCGATGGCCGCGAGTTCGGTGGTGTCGGTGATTCCTGCGCTCTGGATCGCGGCGAGGACCTGGGTGAGGGCGGGGACGAAGGCTGCGCCTTTGTTCTTTGTGTAGAACTGGGAGACGAGGGAGGGGTCGCGGTTGATGATGCGGGCGATGTCGCGTTTGGTGTAGCCGGCTGCCTGGAGCTGGTCGGCGAGCTGGGCTGCGTCGTTGAGTTGTGGTGCGGGGGGGCGTCGGCGGCGGGGCGGCATCAGGACCCCTCGTTGCTGGAGGCGCTGGGCTGGGTGGTGCGGCCCTTGTCGCGCAGGGTCAGGAGTTCGTCCTCGGTGGTGGGGGCGGTGAGAGGCCCAGTGAGGTGGCCCTTGTTCAGGTAGTCGCCGGGCTGGCCGTGGTAGGGCCATGCCTGGGGCTGGGTGAGGTAGACGGCGTCGGTGCGGAAGGCGACGACGCTGCCGGGCGGGGCGTGGAGAGCTCCTGCGTAGGTGTTGTCGTCGCGGTGACGCTGGGAGAGCAGGGCGGCTCGGGCGGAGGACCAGATGTGGGCGGCCCATTCGGGGTGGGCGTTGGGGTCACGGGTGAAGCCAGTGGGGCGCTGCCAGGTGATGGTCTGGTCGTCGAAGCCGATGATCTCGGCATCGGCGGGGACATCACGCTCCATGGTGCGGGGTGTGGTGCCGGTGACGGTGCGGGGGCGCTGGGCGAAGGCGCCGATGCCGTAGAGGAGGATGGCGCGCACCGCCCGGGCTGCGAGGTGCGCGGCGGTGCGCTGGGCGGGGTCGCCGTTGAGGTCAGCCTGGGCGGTGAGGGAGGACCAGGCTTCTTTGAGCTTCTTGGACCAGTCGTCCAGGGGTTTGCCGTCGTCGAAGAGGATGCCGTCGAGGATTTCGACCGTCCACGGGCCGTGGGGGTTGGAAAGAGCGGTGTGGATCTCGGGTCCGCCCGCCCAGGTGGTGAACGTGGTGCCGGGGGTGGCGGGGTAGTGCCAGGCCCGGTCGCCGGGGGCGGGCGCGGGGAGGATGCCGACGTGGTCCCAGTTCTGGGGGACGGTGACACGGACGTGCCAGTGCCCGCAGGCGAACAGCGCCTTGGTCTGTTCCTTTTCCGACCAGGCGGCGAACCGTGTGGCGGTGACACGGCGGGGGGTGCCGATGCCGGCTTTCCAGGTGTGCTTGGCGTAGGCGAAGGTCCGGTCGTACTCGACCAGGGCGGGCATCTGTTCGGGGACGTGGGGCGGGGTGATGAGTTCGGTGCGTCCCTGTCCGGCCGTGGCGTGGAAGAGGCCGCGCAGCTCTTCGGACAGGACCGGGTAGCCGTCGGCGTGCTGGCCCTTGGTGGGGATGGTGCGGGTCCATAGGTCCCGGCCTGTCTGGGACGGTGAGCCCATCAGGACGGCGTCGGGCCAGTGGCGGCGCAGGGCTTTCCACAGCAGGACGAACGCGTCGCGGATGACGGCGGGCTCGGTGCCCTCGGTGTCGAACCACTCCCCCGCCGATCGGATCTCGACGTGCTGTTCGCCCTGTTCGCGCTGGTAGCGGCCGACAGGGTTACGGGGGTGGACGAAGTGGCCGGCCATGCGGTCCTTGCCCCGCCCGGTGTCCGTGCGCCAGCCGGGTGTGGGGGCGTTCAGCCAGGCTCCGACGGCGTCCTTGAGGAAGGGATGCTGGTCGGCCTGGCGGTGCCAGGGTGCGCCCGCGGTGATGTAGATCCGTTCGACGCCCTCGGGCAGGGCGTGGAAGACGGTGTTCAGGATTTCTGCGGCGCTGGCGGTCGGCAGGTCCACGTGGAACGTCTGGTCGCGGTGGACCAGCACGCCGGCCTCGGTGTCGAGGAAGACGGTGCTGCGGGCCTGCTGGGTGAAGTTCGGGTGCGTGGAGGCAAGGTTCGCGGTGTGGGTGAACCAGCGGTCTCCGTCAGGGCCTTGCGGGATGTCGGGAAGGGTGCGCTGGGTTCCGTGGGCCGTGCGCAGAGGGGCTGCAGCCGGGGCTGGCATGGTTGGCGGCGCGGAAGTCTCTGGTGCGGGCGGTTCTGGTTCCGCTGCTGGTTCAGGGGCGGGGCGGGTCATGGCCGGGGCGACCGTGGCCGCCTGGGCCTGTGCGTGTTCGGTGCCGCTGGGCAGTGCTGCCTCCCTGGCGGGCACTGGGGGTGAGACGGCTGCGGCGGTCTGGGCTGTTGGTGCGGGATTGGCGAGCTGGTCGGGGGCGAGGATCGGGGCGATCGCCACGACGTCAGCGAGGCTGAGTCCGGCCGCGGGCGCGATGCGCTCTGCATTCGCCTTTTCGTATCCGGCCAGCGCGGTGATCTGCCGGGCACGGTTCGTCTCGAGTTTGGCGAGGGTGGCCTGGGTCTTCTTGATGTCGTCGCGCAGGGCACGCAGCTCGGCCAGCTGTGCGGTGTAGGTCTTTGCGTCCATCATGATCCCTTGTGCCTGCAGGTCAGTTGGCGGAACTGCTACGGGTGGAGACGTACGCGATCGCGCCGCTCGACTGCGAGGGCAGGCGGGTACCCAGGAGGAGATTCGCGATGTCCCGGTCATTTTGCTGCGGTGCGGTCAGGTGCTTTACAGGGGTGGCCAGGTCGGTGATGTGTCCGGCCAGGACTGCGTCCGGAAATGCGTGCCGCCCCCCGTCGCCTTTCTCCCACCTGTCCAGGCCGGTCAGGACGGCCACCACGTAGCCCGACACTGTAACCGGCAGCACTCCCCCGGCTGCCACGCTCGCGGCGTCACAGCGCCACCAGCCCCTCAAGCCCTTGAGCAGGTCATCGGGGCCAAGACCTGCCGCGTAGCCTGCCCAGTTCCGGTCGTTGTCCTGGACTTGGCGTGCTGCGTCGACACGCAGGACCCCGAGCAGGTCTGCGTCCAAGCGGTCCACGGGTGCAGGGGCTCGTTTCTGCAGTGCCTGGACGACCCAAAGCGGCGTCATCACGCGAACACCGCGCCGGGAGAGGCCGGGAAGCACGCCTGCCCTGATGAGGCGCCGGTACGTAGTGATCGCACAGCCCAGTTCCTCTGCGGCTTGTCCGGTAGTCAGCAGCATGGCCTGCCTCCTCGGATCTGGGCGTTGCCGCGCTTGGACGCTATCGGCAGACCCCCCACCCATGCAAGTCTGATCAGATATCTGAGTCTAGTTAGTATGGCGCTTGGAGGGACCGCCAGTTCCGCGGACCGGCGGGTCGTACGGTCCCTCGCTGAGCACCTGGAGCCGCCCGCCCATCCCTGCCGCTGGACAGCGCCAGCCGACCGTAGCTTCCGGTACGGCACCCCACCGCCTCCCAACGCCGCGGCGTCGTCGCCTGGGACACTGGTCTCGCTGCTCCGGGGTGGCGGTCAGGAGCGGGCGGCCCCGGCGCACTGCGGCTGCGAGTACGCGCCTGCTGCTTTTCGCCAATTCGCCATGGCTGGACCACCGGTGTCACCAACCATCATGTGTGCAGGTAGGGGGGCTTCTCTGCGGTGCTGCGTATTGGAAGGCCTGTGGGGTGACGGCAGGGGCGGTGGGGAGCCGGGAAGCAGGTCGGCCGAGGTGAAGCCTCCTGGAGCTTGGGAGGCCGGGACTACAGGGTGGCGGAGGCTGTGGTGGCTTGATCGCGGCTTTGCCGGACTGCGCCCCGTAATGATCCATCAGTTTTTGTCAGTGAGTCTTTTCCATCTTGATCAGGTGGCGAGTTCGAGGGCGACGACGGCTCGGACGACGAGGGTGATCCGGGTGGTGCTGCAGCGGAGTTTCCGC
>NZ_JBIWKD010000039.1:0-15697 GCF_044765485.1 Streptomyces sp. NPDC102451
CCTCAACTTCAGACGCACCGCTCGATCGGCTGCCTGCTGACGACGCGCCATCCCACACCTCGCTGATCACGAGGTGTTGCGACGACCAGTTGAATCCGCCTTGCGATCCTCTGTCGCTGTGCAGGATGCATCCGGCGACGTCCTGGCGCCGGGCGACGGCGTTGTCCAGGGCGGTCACGGCCAGCCGGGACTTCATCCGTGCGTCGATGGAGTAGCCCACGATCCGGTTACTGAAGACGTCCTTGACCGCGCAGAGATACAGCTTGCCCTCGCCGGTGGCGTGTTCGGTGATGTCGGTGAGCCACAGCCGGTTCGGGCCGGTCGCGGTGAAGGCCCGGTTGACCAGGTCGTCGTGGACCGGCGGGCCCGCCTTCTTTGTCCGGCCGCGTTTCTTGCCGAACACGCTCCACCACTGGTTGTCCCGGCAGATCCGCCACGCGGTCCGGTCGGCCATGTCGGCTCCGGCGTCGCGGGCCTCGTCGGCCAGGAAGCGGTAGCCGAACTCCGGGTCGTCGCGGTGGGCGGAGAACAGCGCGTGCGCGCGATGCGCCTCGGCGAGCTCGGCTGGGGTCACCGGGTCGTCGAGCCAGCGGTAGTAGGGCTGTCTGGCGAGCTTCAGCACCCGGCACGCGACCGTGACGGGCACCCCGCCTGCGGCCAGCTCTTTCACGAGCGGGTAGATCCTTTTCCCGGCAGGTTCGCCTGCGACAGATAGGCCGCCGCCCGCCGCAGGACCTCGTTCTCCTGCTCCAGCAGCTTGATCCTCCGGCGCGCTTCACGCAGTTCCACGCTCTCCTGGCTGGTCGTCCCGGGCTTCGTGCCGTCGTCGATGTCCGCGCGGCGCATCCACTTCCACAGCGTCATCGCGTGGACGCCGAAGTCGGCGGCCACCTGCTCGACAGTGTCGCCCGGGCCGCGGTTCCTCGCGACCCGCACGACGTCCTCGCGGAACTCCTGGGGATAAGGCTTGGGCACAGCAACATCCTTCCCACCTGCCATACAAGGCACGCCAGTTCAGATGTCACCCGTTCGTGCGGCAGACCCTCTGCTGTGCCGGGCGGCCTGGGACGCCGATGCCGTCCGCGACGACGTGCGCGAGTACGTCGTCGAGTATCTGCACGACGAGGCCGCGGTGCTGGTCGTGGACGAGACCGGCGACGTGAAGAAGGGCACCCACACCGTCGGGGCCCAGCGCCAGTACACGGGCACCGCCGGCCGGATCGAGAACTCCCAGGTCGCCGTCTACCTTGTCTACGCCGGCGCCCGCGGGCACGCAGCGGTGGACCGCGAGCTGTACATTCCGCGCTCCTGGATCTTTGACCCCGACCGCTGCCGGGCGGCCGGACTCGGCGAGGACACCGACTTCGCGACCAAGCCGGAGCTGGCCCGCGTGATGATCGAACGGTTCCTGGACGCCGGACACCATGTCGGCTGGGTCACCGGCGACGAGGTCTACGGCGCCAACCCGAAACTGCGGTCCGCTCTGGGGAACGTGGCATGGGCTACGTGCTCGCAGTGGCCTGCTCAGCCGAAGTGAACACCGGAGCAGGCAAGTTCCGTGCGGATGCCCTGGCAGCCAAGCTGCCCCGGCGGGCCTGGCAGAGGCTGTCCGCCGGAGAGGGAGCGAAAGGAAAGCGTTTCTACGACTGGGCCGTGATCGATCTGGTCGCCGCGAGATCAGGGGGGCGCCAGCTGCTGATCCGCCGCAACCGAACCACCGGCAAACTGGCCTACTACCGCTGCCATTCCGCCCAGCTGGTGCCGCTGAGCACCCTGGTAAGGATCGCCGGTTCCAGGTGGCGAGTGGAGGAAACCTTCCAGACCGGGAAGGGCCTGGCCGGGCTCGACGAGCACCAGCTCCGCCGCTACGCCTCCTGGAGCCGCTGGGTCACCCTCGCCATGCTCGCCCACGCTTTCCTCGCCGTCGTCCGAGCCGATGAGCACGCGCACCGGCCGGGACCCGACGGTCTGATCCCGCTGACCTGCAACGAGATCCAGCGACCGTTCATCACCGTTGCCGTCCGGCCTCCTCACGATCTGGCCCACAGGCTCGGCTGGTCCGACTGGCGACGCCGCCACCAGGCACGGTCACGGACCAGCCATTACCTACGACAAGCCGCATTCCAGACATGAAGATCACGATCTACAGCTGGAGTATTAGACCGCGATCGTATCGCCATGCGCCTCCGACACGTCCAGCTCACCGTTCTGTACTGCACGTACAAAGAGGCCCCACGAGGTGGCGTGAAGTCGAATGATCATCTGCTTGGGTATTTTTGAATCGCGGATGAATGTCATTCCCTGCCGGGGGGGGGGGGTAGGTATTCCAGGCAGTTGCTGTCGGGGCCGCTGTAGCTGCTCTTGATCCATTGGGGTTGTGTGGCCGTGTTCATCAGCGGCGTATGTCCTTGCTCTTGCCGGGAGTTGGGGTGACATTGCTGGTCGGTGTGAGGGTGATGACGGTGTTGTGGGCGTCGCGACAGTCGACGGTGTCCGGGTGATCAGGACCGAGCACGCGGGAGCACGCCTCCAGGTTCAGTGTGGCGAGGGTATGGGCCGCAGTGGTGTCGCCGAGGCCGGTGAGAGCGCGGATCAGGGCGGTGCGGACGGCCAGGGTGTGCGGGTGCTCGGAGCCCAGGATGTCCTCGCGGGTGGCGAGGACCGACCGCGCTGCGGACGCTGCCTGTGCCCAGCGTTCCTGGCGTAGCAGGACACCGGCCAGTAGGTGGTGGACGATCAGGGTGCGTGGGTGGCGTGGGCCGAGGTCGGCCTGCCGCTGGGCGAGGGTGATGGTGGTGAGATCAGCGGCTTCGGACAGGTGGCCCATGCGGGACAGGACCCAGGCGAGCGTGTGGCGGGCAGACTGCGTGTGCGGGCTATCGGCTCCGTGAACTGTCGTGCTGGTGGCGAAGTTGGCGCGCGCGAGGGATTCGGCCTCGTCATACCGCTCTTGCTTGCCGATGACTTCCGCGAGGCAGGCAGTGCTGAGAACCGTATCGGGGTGGCTGGAGCCGAGGACCTGTGCTCGGCCCTTCGCTGCCCGGCGCATGTGGAGTTCGTTCTCGTGCCATGTGCCCAGGCCGAAGAGGGCGAGGCCGAGTGAATGGGCGCTGGCCAGCGTCTCGGGGTGATCGGCACCTAGGTGCTCTTCACGGGCTGCGAGGATCACGCGGTGCGCCTCGAGGGCCTCTTCGTAGCGGCCCATGTCGGTGAGCGAGCAGGCAAGCGCGTAGGGGTCGTTGAGCACGTCGGCCTCCGCTGAGGTGGTGGAGGCGGTCGCAGAGGCGCGCGCTGCGGCTTCCGCCAGTGAGTGCGTGGTGGTGATGTCGCCGTGTGCGCGACTGTGCTCGCGGAGGCGCCGGACGACGGCGAGGGCTGTGGGGGCGGCCGCGGTCCGGGCTGTGGAGGTACGTCGCAGCAGGCTGAGGGCGTGCGGGGTGAACAGCCGCAGGGTCTGCGCGTCGAGAGATCCTTCGACCTCCGACTGGTCGAGCAGGCCGTCCAGCAGGAGGGCGGCGGCGGCATGGATGTTGTCGCGCTGGTCGAGGGGGATGCGCGCGGCGACGGTGTCCAGGAGCAGGGAGTGTGCCTGCACGGATTTCACTCCGGGTGCGCCGACGTCTCCGGGGACGTCGAGCAGCGTGACCATCGTCTGGGACATCAGGCCGAGCAGTGCCTTGACCGTCCTCTGCGCCGGCAGGGGAGGAGCGGCGTGTACGAGTGGTGTGGTGGCCAGACGTCGTTCGTGCAGCAGTCCCAGAGGGATCGGATCGGGCGCGAAGCACGACAGCAGCCACATCAGGGTCGTCGCCTCGGGGATGCCGCGGTCGGTGAGGGCGTCCAGCGAGATCTGCCAGGTAGAACTGATCAGACGGCGCACATCGCGTTCGCCGGGGGCGGCGCCTTCGTCGAGGGTGGCTCCTGGGTCCTCGCGCAGACGGGTGAGGAACTCGGTCACGTCGAGGGGACCGAACAGCTGATGGCCGCCGAGGTAGGCGCCGGCGAGGGTGAGCGCCAGCGGGTGGCATCCCAGACCGTGGGCGAGCTGTTCCAGCGCCGCTCTGTCGTATCCGGTGATGTTGAGATCCTGCAGGACGTGCACGGCGTCGTCGATGCCGAGCACGTCGAGGTGGTGCCGGGTGGCGTGCCGCCACAGAGGGGCGTCTCCGTGGCGGGTGGTGACCAGGACGGTGCCGCGCTCGGTGGGGCGTAGCCAGACGCCGTCATTGAAGACGTCGGGGTCGTCGGCGTTGTCCAGGACGAGCAGCCAGGGTTCCGGAGAGTTCTCGAGGCGCTCCCAAACGAGATCGGCGGCGGGGCGCAGTCGTGCTCGGGCCGTTTCGACCTGGCTCTGGTGGGCGCCGCGGTCGAGGGCGACGGCGAGCATTCCCGTGCGGAAGCTCACCTCGGTGGCGGCGTTCACCCACAGGGTGATGACGCTGCCGTCGGTGGCGGCCTCGTCGAAGAGGGAGCGGGCAAGAGCGGTTTTCCCGCAGCCGGCTGTGCCGTACAGGACCTCCGGGTGGGCGGAGTCGGCAGGGTGCGCGATCGCGTGGAGCACGGAGCGGCGGGCTGCGTGACGGTTGCGCACCGGTGATGCCGACAGGGGCGCGAGCGGCACCCGTACCGAGTCCGGACCGTGAGCTCCGCGTCCTGTGTCGTGGTGGGCATGGTATTCGCTGATTTCCACGTTGACCTGGTCGCGTGCGGCGCTGAGCCAGCGGGCCTGGTCGCGCAAGGAGGTGCGGGCGGTCTCGTCAGGTTGCATGAGGGGGGAAGTCACCTCGCCGTACGGCTTGTACGAAGGGCTGCCACGACACATCGCCGAAGTTGATCACCGGTCCCTCCGGGAACTTCGAATCCCGGATTGGTGCTTTTCCAGCGGGGGGGGGGGGTGAGTATTTCGATGCAGGTGTTCTCCTGGCCGCTGTAGCTGCTCTTGCGCCAAGTCCGTCGCACGGGTTGGATCACGATGCTTCCTTTGCTGCACGGACCTGTGCCAGGGCTTCCCGGCAGGTGAGGGTGTCGGGGTGGTCGGGGCCCTGTGCGCGAAGGCACGCGGCGAGATTGTCCGACGCCACGGTCAGAGCCGTGTCGATGTCGCCCGCGCCGAGGAGAATGCGGGAGAGCACGGTCCGCAGACCGATCGTGTGCGGGTGCTCGGCGCCGAGTGAGCGTTCGCGTTCTGCCAGGACGAAGCGGGCCTCATGAAGCGCGGGCTGCCATTGGCCACGCTCCCGCAGGATGTTGGCCAGCATCGAGCGCGCCGCCAGGGTGCTGGGGTGTGCGTCACCGAGCAGCCGGACGCGGGCGTCGATGGTGCGGGAGACCAGGGCCATGGCCTCGTCGAGCTGGCCCCCTTTGAACAGCACCCAGGCCAGTGTGTGGCAGGCCGCCAAGGTGTGCGGATGGTCCTCGCCCAAGGTTTCTCGACTGGTCCTCAGATTGGGGCGGGCCAGAGACTCGGCTTCTGCCCACCGCCCTTGTTCGCCGACTGCCTCGGCCAGACAGGCGGTGCTCAGCACGGTGTCCGCGTGCGAGGTTCCCAGCACGCGCCGCCTCCCTTCTGCCGCGGTGCGCATCTGGTGTTCGGCCTCGGACCAGGAGCCGAGCCCATACAGCGCGAGACCGAGGTGATGCGCGCAGTCCAGAGTGGCCGGAGCGTCCGCGCCGAACTGGTCGGCGTACGTGTGAAGGATGGGCCGGAGGCTGTCCGCGGCCTCGGCGTACTGTCCGAGGGAGTGGAGACTGCAGGCAAGATCCTTCTGGTCAGCGAGGGCTTCGAGTGTGTCCGTGTCTTGGCCAGTCCGGTGCGCGGCGACGGCTGCGGCGGCCAGGGTGTGAGCGGTGGCGTAGTCACCGCGTTCACTGCTGTGCGCGCGCAGATATCGGACCAGCTCCAGGGCGTGCCCGGTCACGGCGGACCGTGCCCGGCACGCCCGGTCGAGCAGCGCGACGGCGTGCGGAGTGAACAGACGCAGCGTCTGCGCGTCCAGGAACAGCCCCTGCGCGGCGCCCTCATGGAGCAGGTGCTCCAGGAGGGAAGCGGCCGAGGCGAGCAGGGTGTCGCGCTGGTCCATGGGAATGCGGGCGGCCACCGTGTCCAGGAGCAGGGGGTGGGTCTGCACGCACTGCACGGTGCTGTGTTCCCGGTCTCCGGGGACGTCGAGGACGGCCACCATGGACTGGGAGACCAACCCCCTCAGCGCGGCCTCGGCACGATCGGCATCCAGCGGGGGAGAGGCCTGGGACAGGAGACTCTCCCGGATCCGGGCGGGATGGAGCAGCCCAGTGGGCAACGGCGCGGCAGCGAAGCACGACAGCAGGCGTATCAGCGTGGCTGCCTCCGGCACGCCCCGGTCGGCAAGCGCGTCGAGCGAGATCTGCCAGGTGCTGCTGATGAGGCGCCGTAGATCCCCTTCGGCCGGGGCGGCGCCGTCCAGCGTGGTGTTGGGGTCGGCGCGGAGGCGTCCGAGGAATTCGTCCACAGTCACCGGGTCCAGGAGTCGGCGGCCCAGGTAGGTGCCGGCGAGAACCAGCGCGAGCGGGTGACAGCCCAGCGCCTGCGCCAGCTTCTCCAGCTTGGCCGGGTCGTTGTCGTGGACGTCGAGGTCGCGCAGGACGAGCACGGCGTCCGGCAGGTCCAGGACGTCCAGATGGTGGCGCCGCGTTCGCCGCCACGGAGCGGCATGCCCGTCCCGGGTGGTGATCACGACGGTGCCGCGGCGACTGGCCCGCAGCCATCCTCCGTCGTCCAGAACGGCAGGGTCGTCGGCGTTGTCCAGGATCAGGAGCCAGGGCTGATCCGAGTGCTGGAGGTAGTGCCAGGTCAGATCGGCCGCAGGCCGGCGCCGGTCACGGGCTGCGTCGACCTCGTCCTGGGAGGCGCCCCGATCCTGTGCGACAGCAAGCATGCCGTCCCTGAAGGACATCCGGGTGGAGGCGTCCACCCACAGGCCGACCACGCCGTGTGTGCCGACAGCCGTGTCGAACAACAGCCGGGCCAACGCGGTCTTCCCGCATCCGGCCATGCCGTGGACGACGACGGGCAGCTCGTCCAGATGCGCGTTGAGGATGGCGTCCAAGAGCCGGTGCCGCAGGTCATGACGGTCACGGACCGGAGACAGCGAGGCCGGCGCCAAAGGCACGCGCACCGAGTCAGGACCCGCAGACTCCGCGCCCGCCGACGGCCGGTACGGGCCGGCATGGACGGGGGCGTAGGTGCCGATGCTCAGCGCGCCGATCTCATGGATGTGCTGATCCCGCGCGGCGCTCATCATCCGCCCGCTGTCACGGATGGACATGTGTGCGTCGGAAGCCGGGGCCTGCGGGCGCGGTGTGGTGGGTGTCATCATCCGTGGTTGTGCTGGTCACGTCCGGCGTTGTAGACGCGTCCCTGGCCGCTGACATGGGTGTGGAAGACGACGGGCCGGACTGCCGCCCGCTCGGCCTCCGAAAGCTGGCCGCGGACCTCGTCGAGCAGTTGCTGGAGTTGCTCGGCGACAGACGGATCGGCCGCGAGGAGGCGCCTGAGCCGCCGGTCCCAGTCCCGCACCAGATCGGCTTCGCCCTGCCGATTGCCCGAACCCATGACGGCAAGGGCTTCACTGCGTGTCTCGTCGAGAGCCAGGTCGACCTCGTCGGCCTGGGCGGGCCGGAAGCGGCGCCACAGAGCCACGATGCCCGTACGGGCCTGCTGCCAGGCATCCGTGGCCATCAGCGCCACGACTGTCGCACCGCCAGTCTCGACGATGTCCATGCACCCTCCCCGTTAGGTGTATTGCCTCGACGATCGTAAGAGCGGTGACCAGGACGCGTCACGGAAATGAGTGGTCTGACGCTGACTGGACCGCAATCTTGGCTGAAAAAAGGCTGGTTGGCGTCGTGACCCATACGAGGATCGGTGCTGTTCGGGTCAGAACCGGAACCCGAAGAGGCCGCCATCGTCGAGTCGGTCGGTCAGGTGGGGCTCGCGCACGTAGGGAGCAGCATCGAAGCCCTGGCGAGCGGCTTTGTCGAGGTCGTCGCTGTTGAACGTGGCGATGTACTGCATGTTCTCCTCCTCGGTGACGTCGGCTGCGAGCTGGAGGGCGGCTGCCAGCTGACGGTCGTCGACGCCGTCGAAGAGGTGGCTGTCGTGAATCAGGAAGTCGGGCCCGCGGTGATGCCGGTGCGCGAGGACGGCCACGGTGAGGTCGAAGCAGAAGATGACCATGCTGCTGATGCCGCGGCTGTCATCGCTGTGGATGTGGGGTCTGATCTGGAGGCTGTTCGGGCCGGCTTCGATGGCGAGGTAGGCCTCGCGGCCCTGACCGTAGAGGCGTTGGGCGTACTGGGAGAACAGCAGGGTTGCTTCGCTGGTGTGCTCGAAGCGTTCGTCGAGGTCGGTGGAGACTGCATGCTGGAGCTGGAGGCGTTGCGTGGTGATCTGCCGGGCGCTGGCCTCCAGGGTCTGCGCGGCGTCGTAGCGGTGACGTAGTGCTTCCAGGGTGGCTTGCTCGCGGGCCATGGCTTGCTGGAGAGCGGTGAGTGCTTCCAGTGCGCCGCCGTCGTTCAGGACGCGGAGGAGGTGTGCTTGCTCCTCGCCGAGGTGGCTGCGCTCGGTTCGTCGGTTCTCGAGGCTTTCGGTGATTTCTGCGATCTCCGCGTCCAGGAACCGGCGGCGGTTGCGGACGACAGAGCGGTGGAAGTCCTTCACCTCTTCAAAACGTCGGCGTACCTGCTCGTTGAGTACGACTCCCAGCTCCTCGTACACCGGTTCCAGGTAGGTGGTGTCGACGTCACTGGTTTCGGTGATGGCTTGCTGGAGCTCTTCCAGGTTGTCGCGGTCGATCACATCGTCCTGGGACAGCTGCTTGATACGGCGGGCGACGTCGTCTGCCTGTTCTTTGACGCGTTCGTACTCCGGGACGACCTGGAAGTCGGCGATCTGGGCCCGCAGCCGGTCCACCTGGCCCTGTGCGAGGGCGATCTGTCCGCGCAGGTCGGCGATGCTGCCGACGATGCGGCCCCAGACCGGATCGTTGACTGCCTTGCGGAGCTGGGTGCGGGTCGCCTTGCGCGCGGCGAGTTCGCGGTAGCCGTTGGCGAGCTGCCAGTCCAGGCCGAGGAGGTAGGCGAGGTTGGTGGTGGCGTCGGCATCCGCTTGCCGCGCGAAGGTGCGGGTCGCCTCGTTGAAGCCGTGGGAGGAGGCGCGCCGGGCGAGGAAGGAGAGCAGAGTGCGTCCGCTGACGCCGTCGTGCTCCTCGCCGAGGTGGAACAGGTCGCGTTCGATCAGCCGGTTCCACGTTTCCACGGGGATCTCGGCTAGGTCGTCACCGAGGTCGAGGACCATGGGCTCACGGCTGTCGGCGTCGGCGATGTCGGGCGAGATGCGGACGACGTTGGGACGGCCGCCGGTGCGCCACACTCTGAGGGAGTCCACATTCGGCCAGGACATCTCCAGGCTGAACGTGATCTCGCGCAGCGGCTTTCGCGCTACGAGGGACGTCTTGGTGACGCGTGAGCCGAGCAGGAAGTGGATGAGTTCGATCAGGCTCGATTTCCCGGCACTGTTGCGGCTGTCGGTGGTGGCGGAACCGCGCAGGCGATCGGCGACCACGAGGTTGAGCCCGGGGGTGAACACCGCGCCCTTGAACCGTGGGTCGTCAGCGTCCAAGCGCCGCAGCATCGACACTCCTTGCGACTAGGACGTCCCTGCGCAGCTCGACTGCGCCTAGGCTGTACAGGACGTCTAGGGCCAGTACGAACCAGGCGAACGATACCGGCGCGTGATGACCGTGGTCCGTTCGCCACTTCCTCAGCCGGGCCCAAGCCTGGCTGACCGAGCGGGGCTCGTCGAGCTGTAGGAGGATCTGCGCTCCCACGGCCAGGAGGGCCCGGTCGGGAGCGATGCCCTTTGTCGGGGTGATCATGCCGGGATCCCCAGCGGCCCAGACCATTCGGGAGGGGGTGCTTCGAAGATGTCGCACCGTTCGAAGAAGTGCGCGAGAATCACCCAGGCCGCGCGCTGTGTGCGTGGCGGCACGCTGCCGTTGCCCAGGACGTACATCTCCAGCTGCCACAGCACGTCTTCGGGATCGGGGAAGTCGCGGCGGACCTGCTCGTAGTACACGCGAAAGCCCTGGGCGACCTCATCGTGCTCCACGGCCCGCAGTGTGCCGGTGTAGAACGCCTCGACCAGGTGGCTTTGCCGCATGCCGCGCAGCAGATCCTCGCGGGCCTCTTCCTGGATCTGGTTGAAGTCGAGTTTGCGCGGGTCCACCTCGGCCAGCGGCATCAGCGGGTCCGCCGCCCTGCGCTGGTCGCGCAGGTGCTTGAGAAGTGGCGCAAGGTCTTCCATGCCGATGCCGTGTACGACCGGCTGGATTGGTATCTGGCAGCCGAGCACATCTTCGGCCAGGGCGAGTTCCAGTTGCATGCACTCGTGCCACAGCTTGCGCGAGCCCATCTGCTGGAACTGCAGATCCGGGTGAGCGCGCTGCTGATCGGACAGCTCCGTCGCGATCTCGGGGTGCATGCCGCGGCGGTCGTTGTGGACGAACACGAAGGTGTTGAACTGATTGCGCCGCTTCGCCAGGGCCTTGGTGAGGTCGGACCTGATCTTCTGCCGGATCTCGGTCGCGCTTACGGTCTGGGGTGCGTAGCTGGCGTACAGCTTGGACTCGTGCAGCATGAGCCCGTCGGAGCCTTGGTCTCCGAGCTTGCCGTGGGTCCGGACATCCAGGAACTCGGGATAGCGGGCGCACATCAAACGGTGAAAGAACGCTTCGAACGTGGTCTCGTTCAGTTCGGCCATCAGTTCAAGGAACTTGAGGCGGGCGTACATTCTCTGTTCGTACTGCATCTTCCCCCCGGGCGTTCCCGTGCAGAGTAGCTGTCACTGATCGCTACCGGTAGCCGCCCGGTCCCATTCGGTATGACATCCGGCGGACATTAGGCACGCGGGGCGAAGGCGGCCTTCGTCGGCGGCGCGCGCCGCGTCAGTGCGCGGCGACGGCGCGCTGGACGGTCTCGCGCAGCAGCGTGCGGCGCTGCTCGTGCAGCTCGACGGGTTCGTCGGCGGTCGCCGCGTAGACGGCGCTGACCGGTGACCAGGCCATCGACATGGCGATGACGAGGGCCATCACGTCGAACGGGTCGCCCTGGCGCACCCGCCCGGCGGCCTGCGCCTCGGCGATGGCGCGCAGCTTGCGGTCGTCGTATTGCTCGTGCTCCGCGACGAGGTGGCCGGTCGGGCGACGCTCCAGGCGGGCCCAGGTGGCCAGCCGGATCAGGTCGGGGCGCCGGAGGTACTCGTCGTACAGGCGCACCGCCCAGTCCGCGAGGTCGTCGGCGTCTATCGGCACGACGTTGGTGATCCGCTCCAGGGACGCGAAGAAGATCGCGTCGAAGAGGCGCTCCTTGTTGCCGAAGTAGGAGTAGAGCTGCGCCTTGTTGCTGCGCGCGGTGGACACGATCCGCTCGATGCGGGCGCCGGCGATGCCGTGCTCTGCGAACTCCTGCGTCGCCGCGTCGAGGATCCGCTGGTAGGTCGCGGCTCCGCGCGAGGTGAGTGGCTGGTCCGTCATGCCCACGACGTTACCAGACAGAACAGTTGGTTTGCTTCTTGCTGGAAGGGTGCTTACTCTCGAATAGACGGAACAGTCTGTTTAAGGAGATGTCATGCGTCCCACCACTGGATGGCAGGCGGACGGCACGTCCGGCACGCTGCGGCGCGGCCCGATCGAGCGCCGCGACCTGCGCGCAGACGACCTCGCCGTGCGGGTCGACTACTGCGGCGTCTGCTACAGCGACCTGCACGCGCTGGACGTTCACGACGGCAAGGCCGGGCACCTGCTGGTGCCGGGCCACGAATTCACCGGCGTCGTCACCGCGACCGGGCCCGGCGTCACCGGCTTTGCCGTCGGCGACCCCGTCGCGGTCGGCAACATCGTCGACTCGTGCGGCCAGTGCGCGATGTGCCGGGCGGGCCAGGAGAACTTCTGCTACGACTTCCCGACCCTGACCTACGCCGGCACCGACCGGCAGGACGGCTCGCACACCCTCGGCGGCTACTCCCGCGAGTACATCGTCCGCGACCGGTTCACCCACCACCTCCCCGCGGGCCTCGACCCGGCCGCCACTGCTCCCCTGCTCTGCGCCGGCATCACTGTCTGGGAGCCGCTCCAGGCACTGGGCGTGGGGCCCGGGAGTCAGGTCGCCGTGGCGGGGCTCGGCGGCCTGGGACACCTCGCGGTCAAGATGGCCGTGGCGCTCGGCGCCACGACGACGGTCATCAGCCGCTCACCCGACAAGGCCGACGACGCCCGCCGCCTCGGCGCCCACGGCCTCCTCGTGTCCAGCGACCCGGAACAGATGGCCGCAGCCCGGGACCGGTTCGACGTCATCATCGACACCATCTCCGCACCGCACGACCTCGCCCCGTACCTGAAGCTCGTCGCCATGGACGGCACCCTCAGCCAGCTCGGATACCTCGGGCCCGTCACCGTGGAGACCAGAAACCTCCTCATGGGGCGCAAGAAGCTCAGCTCCGCCGGCAGCGGCGGCATGCCCGCAACCGCCGCCATGCTGGACTTCTGCGCCACCCACGACATCACCGCGGACATCGAACTGCTGCCGTCCTCGCAGGTGAACGAAGCCCTGGAGCGCCTGCGCCGCAACGACGTGCGCTACCGCTTCGTCCTCGACATGGCCGACCTGGACTGAACACTCCCACACCCGCGCCGCCCGCCGCGCATACACCCGCCCGCTTCGACCTGTGGCAGACCATCCGCAACCGGCACATCGTGATGGTCTGCCGACGGTGCCGGGAAGCATCCGCTTCAGCACACCCAGGCCGGCATTCATGGTTACCGGCGAGAGGGCGCCCGATCACCACAACGCGTGCCGTACCACCCCGAACAGAAGGACTCTCGCTATGACCACCCCTTTCACTCCTGTCACGAATCGGCCCTCTCCTGCGTTCGCTGGGGAACCGCGCGGTCTGTTCATTGATGGAACGGAGCGGCCTGCCGCCGACGCTGCAGTCGTGGCTTCCGTCGACCCGATGACGGGTGCCGAGGTGACCACGGTGGCGGTAGCTGGGCGCGTGGACGTCGATGCCGCCGTGGCTGCTGCGCGTCGTGCCTTCGAAGACCCTGCCTGGGCGGCTATCAGCCCCGACGAGCGCAGCCGTGTGCTGTACCAGATCGCCGAGGTCATCGAGGCGCACGCCGACGAGCTGGCCAGTCTGGACTCCCTGGAAATGGGGGGTCCGGTGTCGCTGACGCGATGGATGGTCGATCACACCGTCGAGGTCTACCGCCACTATGCGGGCTGGCCGACCCGGATCTACGGAGCCACCGCCCCCTCGGCCCCCGGCCAGCTGCAGTACACCAGGCGCTCCCCGCTGGGTGTGGTTGCCGCGGTCGCCGGCTGGAACGGTCCTCTCCTGCAGATGGGCTACAAGATCGCCCCTGCGCTGGCCACCGGGAACACGGTCGTCGCCAAGCCTTCGGAGCAGACCTCACTGAGCGTGCTGCGCATGGCGGAGCTCGTCCATGAGCACACCGACCTTCCCGACGGCGTCCTCAACATCATCACCGGTCCGGGGCGCAGTACGGGCGAGGCCCTCATCACCCACCCGGACGTCAACAAGATCAGCTTCACCGGGTCCACCGCCGTGGGCAAGCACGTCCTGGAGACCTCCGCCCTCGACTTCAAGCGCGTCACCCTCGAACTGGGCGGCAAGTCGCCGTTCATCGTCTTCGAAGACGCGGACCTGGAGGCCGCCGCGGCAGCCTCCGCCCTTGCCTTCTCCGCCGGCAGCGGGCAGGGCTGTGTGGCCGGCACCCGCGTACTGGTCCAGGAGTCCGTGCGCGAGGAGTTCACCCGCCTCCTGGCCGCCAACATGGCCAAGGTCCCGATGGGTGACCCCTTCGACCCGCAGGTCCTCATGGGCCCCCTGGCCTCTCGTGGTCACTACGAGAAGGTCGCCGGCTACATCGACCTGGCCCGCAAGGAGGGCGGCGAGATCATCGGCAACCCCCACGACGACACCGATGACCTCTTCGTCGGCCCCACCCTGGTCACCGGACTCGACAACACCTCGCGCATCGCCCGGGAAGAGATCTTCGGCCCCGTTGCCGTCCTGCTGCCGTTCAGCGACCTGGACGAGGCGGTGCACATCGCCAACGACACCATCTATGGCCTGGCCGCCACCGTGTTCACCACCAACCTCAGCCGCGCCCACACCATGGCCGACCGCCTCCAGGCCGGAACCGTGTGGATCAACACCGTCAACCAGATGAGCAGTGGCCCCCTGCCCTTCGGCGGATTCAAGCAGTCCGGCCTCGGACGCGAACACGGCACCGACGTCATCGACGCCTACACCGAGACCAAAGCCATCGTCGTCAACCTCTGAGATCCATTTCTGAACCTCAATTGATCTCGTGTACCCGCCCCCTCGGTGACCCTAGACAAGTCCCATCGTTATAGGTCAGAGGCGCTCTCCGCTTATTTGATCAAGGCATGGGCGAGCCCACTCACGAAAGCGCGAGGTTAGGGGCACCGCGGTGGGCGCCCTCGGCATAGGCGCCCGCCCGGTCCCGGCAGATGACCTCCACGCCGGGGTGACGGACAAGCCACGCGGCCAGCGGTCTGGCTTCATGCGGTCGCGAGCACATCGACCATGCGATGGTCTTCGGACGCTGGTCAAGACCGTGGAATACGTCTTGGCCTCGACGGATCGCTAAGACCGTGTCCTATGTGGTGAGGCGAGCGAGTCGTTTGTAGCAGCAGAGCGCTGCGGCGAGGCCGAGAAAGGCCAGGTAGTTGCGGGGATGGCGTTCGTATCGGTGGTTGAGTCTGCGGTAGCCGGTCAGCCAGGACATGGTGCGCTCGATGACCCAACGCCGGCGTCCTAACCGTTCGCTGGACTCGACTCCCTTGCGGGCGATGCGCACGCCGATGTGCTTGCCCCATAGCCATTTCCGCAGGTGGGGAACGTCGTAGGCTTTGTCTGCGTGCAGGCGCTGGGGCTTGAAGTACCGGCCGCGGTGGGGGTCGTGTCTCGTTTGGTGACCGGTGATCATGGGCTTCAGCGCGAGGCTGTCGTGGGTGTTCGCGGCGGAGAGGCCGACGAGGAGGGGCAGTCCGTTCGCGTCCGACAGGACGTGCATCTTGGAACCCGGCTTTCCCCGGTCCACGGGGCTCGGACCTGTGAGTTCGCCCCCTTTTTAGCCCTCACGTGCGCGGAGTCCAGAACCGCGCGGGAGAGGTCGAGGAGGCCGGCGTCGTCCAGGCGGTGCAGGATCTCTTCGTGCAGCCGGCCCCAGACACCGGCTCTCGACCAGATCAGGAACCTGCGGTGGGCCGTGGACTTCGATATCCCGAAGCACGGCGGCAGAGCCCGCCAGGCGCAACCGCTGACCAGGATATAGATGATCGCGGCGAACAGCGTCTCATCAGGCGTGTCCTGCGTCCCACCGCCCTGCGGCCGCACCTTCGACGGCGGGATCAGCGGCTCCGCGATCTCCCACAGCCCGTCCGGA
Organism: Streptomyces sp. NPDC102451; assembly: GCF_044765485.1. NCBI lineage: Bacteria > Bacillati > Actinomycetota > Actinomycetes > Kitasatosporales > Streptomycetaceae > Streptomyces > Streptomyces sp. NPDC102451. The sequence continues at coordinate 15,534 of NZ_JBIWKD010000039.1, forward strand.
ACAATCCAACTCCACGTACCCCGCCCCATGACCGACCCAACGAGCCGAGCCCACATAGGACACGGTCTAAGAGGTTGTCTCACGTGGCGAGTTTCGCGAGCTTCTTGTAACAGGTCAGGGTGGCGGCCAGGCCGAGGAAGGCGAGGAAGTGGGAACTCTTTCGT
>NZ_JBIWKD010000040.1:0-15627 GCF_044765485.1 Streptomyces sp. NPDC102451
CATGGCCTTCGAAGCACTCGACCAGCTCGCCATGGAACACCTCCTCGGCGTCCGCTGACCCCACCCCGGGGTGCCCGGCCCACCACCGGGCACCCAGGAGCGTCCCCGCCGTGACACCGCCGGATCCGCGCAGGGGCTTGACGAACATCCCGTGGGAGCGTTCCCATGGGCCCGGCCACCCTCTCACCGCAAGGGCACCACCGTGACAGAACCTTCCCCGGACGGGCGGACCGGACGCCGCAGCCGTCGCACCAGGCGGATCGTCGTCCCCCTCACCGTCGTCTCCGCGATCGTCGCCGGCACCGTTCTGTCGGGGTGCGGCCAGCAGCGGGACGAGGACGTCTACACCGTCATGAACTCCTCGACCGACGAGTCGTACCACCGCTGGGACGGTGACACCCTCAAGCGCTGCAGCAAGGAGCTCGGGGTCACCATCGAGCAGCAGAGCGTGCCGGCCTCGCAGCTGATGACGAAGGCGCTGCGCATGGCGTCGTCGAAGTCGCTGCCGGACGTCCTCCAGCTGGACGCCTCCGAGATGCCGACCTTCGCCGAGGCCGGCGGGCTGATCCCGCTGAAGGACCTCGGGCTGACCACGACGGACATCCCCGAGGGGATCGTCGACTTCGGCTCGTTCGACGGGAAGTACTACGGGGCCGCGCGCACGGTGAACACCCTGGCGCTGTTCTACAACAAGGACACCCTCGACAAGGCCGGTCTGGAGGTGCCCACCACCTGGGCCGAGATGCAGTCGACGGCGAAGAAGCTGACCCAGGGCAAGCGGTACGGCCTGGCGCTCAGCGCGGGCGGCGCGGAGGACGGCGTCTTCCAGTTCACCCCGTTCATGTGGTCCAACGGCGGCGACGAGGCGAAGCTCGACACCCCCGAGGTCGCCGGTGCCCTGGACTACTGGAAGGCGCTCCTGAAGGACGGCTCGCTCTCCAAGTCCACGGTCAACTGGACCCAGGCCGACGTCAACGACCAGTTCATGGCCGGCAACGCGGCCATGATGATCAACGGCCCGTGGCAGGTCGAGACCCTGAACTCCAAGAAGGGCCTCAACTGGGGCATCGCCGAGATCCCGGTCCCGAAGGCGGGCGACGACTCGGTCGGTCCGCTGGGCGGCGGTGTGCTGACCGTGCCCAACACCGGTGACACCGAGCGCGAGAAGACGGCCGCCAAGATCATCGGCTGTATGTCGGGTGAGCAGGAGGAGATCTCCTACGCCATCAACAGCTGGATGGTCCCGGCCAACACCAAGGCGGCCGACATCTGGCGGAAGAAGACCCCCGAGCTGGCGGCGCTGGCCGACCAGGTCGCCACGGCCCGGTCCCGTACCGCGAAGGTCGGCGCGCAGTGGTCGTCCGTGTCGCTGGCCCTGCAGAGCGCCTTCCAGTCCGCGCTCACCGGCGAGTCGAGCGAGGCCGCGCTGAAGCGTGCCCAGCAGCAGGTCACGAGCGGGAACTGAGGTAACGAACCATGTCATCCACCACAGCCTCAGCCACCGCTCCGCCGGCCGGCACGAAGGCCCCCGCGGCCGGTGCGGCCGGCAAGCCGGTGAACCCGCGGAGCGCCAAGCGGCGCAAGTCGCTCGCCCAGTGGGGGTTCATCGCCCCCGCCGTGATCTTCATGGCGCTGTTCTTCGGCTACCCGCTCGTCCGCAACATCGTGATGAGCTTCCAGGACTACTCGCCGTCCACATTCTTCACCGGTGAGGCGCCGTTCAACGGCTTCGACAACTGGAGCAACGTCTTCGACGACGGGCTGTTCGGCAAGGCCCTCTGGCAGACGATCCTCTTCACCGTCGGCTCGCTCGTCGGCCAATTCTGCATCGGTCTGGCCCTCGCCGTCTTCTTCACCCGCCGCTTCCCGCTGAACGGGATCCTGCGCTCGCTGATCCTGCTGCCGTGGCTGGTCCCGATGGTCGTCTCCGGCATCGTGTGGCGGCGCATCTTCGACCAGGACACCGGTGTCCTCAACTCCTTCCTCGGCACCGTCGGCCTCCCCGGTGACACCCCGTGGCTGACGAGCACCAGCATGGCGCTGATCTCGGTGATCCTGGTGAACATCTGGATCGGCATCCCGTTCAACATGGTGATCCTCTACGGCGGCCTCCAGGAGGTCCCCAAGGAGCTGAACGAAGCCGCCGCGCTCGACGGCGCGTCCGCCTGGCGTACGTTCCGCTCGGTCACCCTGCCCATGCTCAAGCCCGTCATCACTGTGGTGCTGGTGCTCGGCTTCATGTCGACGGTCAAGATCCTCGACCTGGTCCTCGCCCTCACCGACGGCGGGCCCGCCGACTCCACGCAGACGCTCGGCACGCTCACGTACCAGAACTCCTTCGTCCAGATGGACTTCGGGGCCGGTGCCGTGGTCGGCAACATCCTGATCCTGATCTCCGCCGTCTTCGCGGTGTTCTACCTGCGGGTCAACCGCAACGAGGGGAAGTGACCGGCATGGCGACCACCACCCAGATCCCCGCCGCCCCGGCTCCCGCGGCCGTCCACCGGCCCAAGCGCCGCTGGGGTGCGACCGTCTTCGGCGTCGTCGTCCTCGCGGTCATGCTGTTCCCGCTGTACTGGATGATCAACACCGCCCTGCAGCCCGACGCGAGCCTGGTCGACGTGGGCCCGGTGCCGACGGGCATCGACTTCTCCGGCTTCACCTCGGCCATCACCGACCAGGGCACCAACCTGCTGACCTCGCTGGCCGTGGCGCTCGGCGCGGTGGCCATCTGTCTGGCGATCTCCGCGCCGGCGGCGTACGGCCTGGCGCAGTTCAACCTGCGCGGCGGCAGGACGATCGTCTTCGGCACGCTCATCACCCAGATGGTGCCGGGCATCGTCATCGCCAACGCCCTGTACAGCGCCTACGTGGACCTCGGCCTGGTCAACTCCTACTTCGGCCTGATGCTGGCGGACGCCTCGCTGGGCATCCCCTTCGCGATCGTGCTGATGCGCTCGTTCATGGTGTCGATCCCGCGCGAGGTCATCGAGGCCGCCGAGGTCGACGGCGCGGGCCGGATCCGTACGTTCATCCAGGTCGTCCTGCCGATGAGCCGCAACTCGCTGATCACCGCGGGGCTGTTCTCGTTCCTCTACGCGTGGAGCGACTTCATGTTCGCGCTCACGCTGAACACCACGGACGACGTCAAGCCGATCACCCTGGGCATCTACCAGTACATCGGCGCGCACGTCGGTGACTGGGGCTCGGTCATGGCCGCGTCCGTGCTCTCGGCGGTGCCCGCCGCGGTCCTCCTCGTCCTGTCCCAGAAGTACATCGCCGCCGGGATCACCGGCGGCTCGGTCAAGTAAGGGTTTCCATGAGTGACTTCCCGGTCTTCCCGCCCGGATTCGTCTTCGGCGCGGCCACGGCCTCGTACCAGATCGAGGGCGCCGTGGAGGAAGACGGCCGCGGCCCGTCCATCTGGGACACCTACAGCCACACGCCCGGCCGGACGGACGGCGGCGACACCGGTGACGTCGCCTGCGACCACTACCACCGCTACCCGGAGGACGTGGCGCTGCTGCGCGACCTGGGCGTGGAGTCGTACCGCTTCTCCATCGCCTGGTCCCGGATCCAGGCCACGGGCAGCGGGGCGGTCAACCCGAAGGGGCTGGACTTCTACTCCCGGCTCGTGGACTCGCTGCTGGAGGCGGGCATCGAGCCGGCCGCCACCCTCTACCACTGGGACCTGCCGCAGGCCCTGGAGGACAAGGGTGGCTGGCGGGTGCGGGAGACGGCGGAGCGCTTCGGCGAGTACACCGCGATCATGGCCGAGCACCTGGGCGACCGGGTGCCGCGCTGGATCACGCTGAACGAGCCCTGGTGCAGCGCGTTCCTCGGCTACTCGGTGGGCCGGCACGCGCCGGGCGCCCAGGAGGGCCGCGGCGCGCTGGCCGCCGCCCACCACCTGCTCGTCGGCCACGGCCACGCGATGAACGCGCTGCGCGCGGCGGGCGTCCGCGAGGCCGGCATCACGCTGAACCTGGACCGCAACGTCCCGGCCACCGAGTCGGACGCCGACCTCGCCGCGGTCGTCCGCGCGGACACCCAGCACAACCTGGTGTGGACCGAGCCGCTGCTTGCGGGCCGCTACCCGGTCACCGAGGAGGAGACCTGGGGCGAGCTGATCACCGGCCAGGACTTCCGCCGCGAGGGCGACCTGGAGCTGATCTCCCAGCCGATGGACTTCCTCGGCATCAACTACTACCGGCCGATCGTGGTCGCCGCCGCCCCGCACCGCGAGGCGGACCCGGCCCTGCGGGTGGCCACCGACAACCGCTTCACCGAAGGTCAGTACCCGGACGTGCGGCGCACCGCGATGGGCTGGCCGGTCGTCCCGGAGTCCTTCACCGACCTGCTGACGGTGCTGAAGCAGACCTACGGCGACGCCCTGCCGCCGGTGCACATCACGGAGAACGGCTCGGCGGAGTTCGACAGCGTCGAGGCGGACGGTTCCGTCCGCGACGCGGACCGCGTGGAGTACCTGCGCACCCATCTGACGGCGCTGCGGGCGGCCATGGACGCCGGTGTCGAGGTACGCGGGTACTACGTGTGGTCGCTGCTGGACAACTTCGAGTGGGCACTGGGCTACGCGAAGCGGTTCGGGATCATCCGGGTGGACTACGACACCCTGGAGCGCACCCCGAAGGACAGCTACCGCTGGTATCAGCAGCTGATCGCGGCGCACAAGGCCTGATCGTCCGGTCTCCCCACCGGGGGCGTACGCGTGCACCACGGCGCGTACGTCCCCGGTCGGCGTTGTGGCGGGACTGCTCGCCCAATTTTACTAGCCATGTACATAGTAGCCATGTACGGTATTCGCCATGAGTGAGGGAACGCACGGGATGACCCCCGGCTATCTGGTCTGGCGGCTGTCGATCAAGTGGCGGGTCGCCGTGGACCAGGCACTGGCGCCGCTGAACCTGACGCACGCTCAGTACGCCGTGCTGTCCTCCCTGTTCGGCATGGAGCGGGCCGGTCTGCGCCCGAGCCAGCGGGAACTGGCCGATCACACGGGCCTGGAGGCCCTCTACGTGTCGAAGCTGGCCCGCTCGCTGGAGGGGGCCGGGCTCGTCCGGCGCACCCGTGACACATCGGACACCCGTGTCGTACGGCTGGAGCTGACGGCTGCCGGCCAGGAGGCGGCCGGCCCGGCCATCCGCACCGTACAGCTGCTGCACGACCAACTCCTCGCCCCGCTGGGCGGGATGGGCGATCAGCGCACCGCGGCCCTGGTGCGTGACCTCACGGCACTCCTCGACACCCCGCTCGACCCCCGGTCCGAACGCTGAATGAAGGAGACCAGTGCCCGGCTTACGCGTACTCGACTCGACCCTGCACCACGAGGACACCGGGAGCGGGACGGCGTTCGTCCTCCTCCACGGCAATCCGGGCTCCTCCCACGTGTGGAGGAACGTGATGCCCGGTCTCGGCCCCGGGCGCCTGCTCGCCCCCGACCTCATCGGGATGGGCCGCTCCGGCAAGCCGGACATCGCCTACCGCTTCGCCGACCACGCCCGCTATCTGGACGCCTGGTTCGACGCGCTCGGCCTGGACCGTGTGGTCCTGGTCGGCCACGACTGGGGCGGCGCCCTCGCCTTCGACTGGGCGGCGCGGAATCCGGACCGAGTGCTCGGCGTCGCCTTCCTGGAGAGCATCGTCAAGCCCCTGGCCCGGTCCGACCTCTCCCCTCAGGCGCGCAGGCGGTCCGAGACGATCCGCACCCCCGGCCTGGGCGAGGAACTGGTCCTGGACCAGGACCTGTTCGTCCGCCAGGCCTTCACCGGAGGTGTCCTCACCCCGGTGGGCGACGCGGACCTGGCGGCCTATCTGGCCCCCTACCCGGACCGTGAGAGCCGCAGGCCCCTGCTCGCGTGGGCCCGCCAGATGCCTCTCGACGGCGATCCGGCGGAGCTCGTCGCCCGTATCGAGGCGTACAACGCCTGGCTCGCCAGGAGCGAGGACGTGCCCAAGCTGCTCATGACGTTCGAGGGCTCGCCGACCCTGCTGATCGGGCCCGGGACGGCCCGCTGGTGCGCGACGAACATCGCCTCGCTCGAAACGGTCCACTGCGGGGCCGCCGGTCATCACGCCCCGGAGGACCGCCCCGCCGAGATCGCCGCCGCGGTCTCGGCCTGGTCGGACCGGCACGGACTGCGGTGAGCGCCCGCGGTCATCTCAACGCACCGCGAACGCCGCCGGGTTGCCCAGCACGTCGTGCACCACCCGGGCCGCCGCGCCCCGTGCCGCGTCGCCGGAGACGGACGAGGCCCGCAGCCGGCTGCCGTTCTCGTGCCAGCGGCCCGAGACCACCCGGGCGGTGAGCTGGGCGTCGGCAGGCCCCTCCAGCCAGGGCATGAGGTTCCGGTAGATCCCGCCGAGCACGACCGCCTCCGGGTCGAAGAGGTTCACCGCGCCGGCCAGGACCAGGCCCAGCCGGTCCCCCGCCTCGCGCAGCGCCGTGACGGCCTGCTCCTGGCCGGCCGCCGCGCGCTGTTCCAGCTCGGCGATCCCGCGTACACCCGTGTCCGGGTCCATCCCGGCCGCGCGCAGCAGGGCCGCCCGGCCGGCGTACTGCTCCAGGCAGCCGTGCGCGCCGCACCGGCAGAGGGGGCCCTCCGGGTCGACCACGACGTGCCCGATCTCGCCGGCGAACCCGTGGGCGCCGCGGAGCATCTCACCGTTCACGACGAGCGCGCCGCCCACGCCGATCTCACCCGTGAGATAGAGGAAGGTGCGTACGCCGCCGAGGCCGCCGAACCACAGCTCGGCCAGGGCCGCCAGGTTGGCCTCGTTGTCGGAGCTGACGGCCAGTGCCCGCCCGGCCGGGCGCAGTGTGCTGAGCGCCTGCCCGAAGATGCCCTCGGCGGCGACCCTGCTCCAGCCGAGGTTGGGGGCCTGGCGGACGACGCCGCCGGAGACGAGGCCGGGCAGCGCCAGCTCGACACCGACCACCCGCAGTTCCTGTTCCCGCGTCGAGGCGATGACGCGGTTGGTGAGCCGGGCGGCGTGGGCCAGGACCTCGGCGGGCGGGACGTCCCGGTGGTCGGTGTGCTCGGTGACCCGGACCCGGTCGGTGCCGGTGAGGTCGACGGCGCACACGGAGACGTAATCGATGTTGATCTCCACCCCGAGCCCCGCCGGGCCGGTCCTGGAGAGCTTCAGCACGGTGCCGGGGCGCCCGGCCGACCCGCTGGAGGTCTTGCCGGACTCGCTGAGGCAGCCCAGGGCGAGCAGCTCCTCGACGAGCGAGGAGACGGCGGCCCTGGTGAGGCCGACGAGGCTCGCCACCCGCGCCCGGGTGACCTCGCCCTCGTCGCGGACGGTCCGCAGGACCAGGCTCAGGTTGTGACGGCGCACGGACTCGTGTCCGGCCTTGGCCGCGGGCGAGGTGAGGGTGTTCTTCATCAGACCTTCGAGCCTAACGGGAGAGGGCCGCACCCACCGGGGTGCGGCCCTCACTCACTTCGCGGTGCCTCTACTTGCGGATGAGACTGCGGAGCACGTACTGCAGGATGCCGCCGTTGCGGTAGTAGTCCGCCTCGCCGGGGGTGTCGATGCGGACGACGCCGTCGAACTCCACACCGGTGTCGGTGGTGACCTTGACGGTGCGCGGCGTGGTGCCGTTGTTCAGCTCGGTCACGCCGGCGAAGGAGAAGGTCTCCTCACCGGTCAGACCGAGGGACTCGGCGGTGTGGCCCTCGGGGAACTGGAGCGGGAGGACGCCCATGCCGATGAGGTTCGAGCGGTGGATGCGCTCGTAGGACTCGGCGATGACGGCCTTGACGCCCAGGAGCGCGGTGCCCTTGGCCGCCCAGTCACGGGACGAGCCGGAGCCGTACTCCTTGCCCGCCAGGATGACGAGCGGGGTGCCCGCGGCCTGGTAGTTCTGGGAGGCGTCGTAGATGAACGACACGGGGCCGTCGCCCTGGGTGAAGTCGCGGGTGTAGCCGCCCTCGGTGCCCGGCGCGATCTGGTTGCGCAGGCGGATGTTGGCGAACGTGCCGCGGATCATGACCTCGTGGTTACCACGGCGCGAGCCGTAGGAGTTGAAGTCACGGCGCTCGATGCCGTGCTCCGTGAGGTACTTGCCGGCCGGGGTGTCGGCCTTGATCGCACCGGCCGGGGAGATGTGGTCGGTGGTGACCGAGTCGCCCAGCTTGGCGAGCACGCGGGCGCCGGTGATGTCCTCGACCGGGGTCGTCTCCATCGTCATGCCCTCGAAGTACGGGGGCTTGCGCACGTAGGTGGACTCGGAGTCCCACTCGAAGGTGTTGCCGGTGGGGATCGGGAGGGCCTGCCACTGGGCATCGCCCGCGAAGACGTCCTGGTAGGACTTGTTGAACATGTCCTCGCCGATGGAGTTGGCGACGACGTCGTTGACCTCGGCCTCGGTCGGCCAGATGTCCTCGAGGTGGACGGGCTTGCCATCCTGGTCGACGCCGAGGGCGTCCTTGGTGATGTCGACCTTCATCGAACCGGCGATGGCGTACGCGACGACCAGCGGCGGGGACGCCAGGTAGTTCATCTTGACGTCGGGGTTGATCCGGCCCTCGAAGTTACGGTTGCCGGAGAGCACCGAGGTGACGGCCAGGTCGTGGTCGTTGACCGCCTTGGAGACCTCTTCCGGCAGCGGGCCGGAGTTGCCGATGCAGGTGGTGCAGCCGTAGCCGACGAGGTTGAAGCCGACCTTGTCGAGGTACGGGGTCAGGCCCGCCTTGTCGAAGTAGTCGGTGACGACCTTGGAACCCGGGGCGAGGGTGGTCTTGACCCACGGCTTGCGGGTCAGGCCCTTCTCGACCGCCTTCTTCGCCACGAGCGCCGCGGCGACCATGACGTACGGGTTCGAGGTGTTGGTGCAGGAGGTGATCGCGGCGACGGTGACGGCGCCGTGGTCCAGCTCGTACGTCGTGCCGTCGGGGGCGGTGACGGTGACCGGGTTCGACGGGACGCCGTTGGTGGCGGCCGGGGAGTCGGAGGCCGGGAAGGACTCCTTGCCCGCCTCCTCGTCGTCCGCGACGTAGTTGCGTACGTCCTGGGCGAACTGCGCCTTGGCGTTCGCGAGGACGATGCGGTCCTGCGGGCGCTTCGGGCCGGCGATGGAGGGGACGACCGTGGAGAGGTCGAGCTCCAGCTTCTCGGAGAAGTCCGGCTCGGCGGCCGGGTCGAGCCAGAGGCCCTGCTCCTTGGCGTACGCCTCGACGAGCGCGACCTGCTGCGCGTCACGGCCGGTCAGGCGGAGGTACTTCAGCGTCTCGTCGTCGATCGGGAAGATCGCGGCGGTGGAGCCGAACTCCGGCGACATGTTGCCGATGGTGGCGCGGTTCGCGAGGGAGGTGGCGGCGACACCCTCACCGTAGAACTCGACGAACTTGCCGACGACGCCGTGCTTGCGGAGCATCTCGGTGATGGTCAGCACGAGGTCGGTGGCGGTGGTGCCGGCCGGGAGCTCGCCGGTCAGCTTGAAGCCGACGACGCGCGGGATGAGCATGGAGACCGGCTGGCCGAGCATCGCGGCCTCGGCCTCGATGCCGCCGACGCCCCAGCCCAGCACGCCGAGGCCGTTGACCATGGTGGTGTGCGAGTCGGTGCCGACGAGGGTGTCGGGGTACGCCTGGCCACCCCGGACCATGACCGTGCGGGCCAGGTGCTCGATGTTGACCTGGTGGACGATGCCGGTGCCCGGGGGGACGACCTTGAACTCGTCGAAGGCGGTCTGGCCCCAGCGCAGGAACTGGTAGCGCTCCTTGTTCCGGCCGTACTCCAGCTCGACGTTCTGGGAGAACGCGTCGTTGGTGCCGAACTTGTCGGCGATGACGGAGTGGTCGATGACCAGCTCGGCCGGGGCCAGCGGGTTGATCTTCGTGGCGTCGCCGCCGAGCTCCTTCACGGCCTCACGCATGGTGGCGAGGTCCACGACACACGGCACACCCGTGAAGTCCTGCATGATCACGCGGGCCGGCGTGAACTGGATCTCCTGGCTGGGCTGGGCCTGGGAGTCCCAGCCGCCGAGCGCCCGGATGTGGTCGGCGGTGATGTTCGCGCCGTCCTCCGTGCGGAGCAGGTTCTCCAGCAGCACCTTCAGGCTGTAAGGGAGGCGCGCGGAGCCCTCGACCTTGTCCAGCTTGAAGATCTCGTACGACTCGTCGCCCACGCGCAGCGTGCTGCGGGCGTCGAAGCTGTTCGCCGACACGACAGTCTCCTTCTTCAATGTGCGCGTTCAACCGCGCCGCGCCTCATGTGCGGCCGGCGCCGCCAGCGGCCCCCACCATCCGCTAAGGTAAGGATTAGTTAGGTAACCCTTACCGAGCGGCGGCTGCGGTGCGCCTCGGCAGATATCTCGATGTCGAGATAACTCTAGTACATCGCCGCCGCGCGGTCATGCCCGGGCGCCCGTGTCCTCGGACGGTGAAGCTGTTCGCCCTGCCGTCAGGCCGGCGGTTCCTGCCCGCCGCCGGCCCGACGGCGCGGCCTCACCTCAGGTGCCGGCCGAAGAACCGGGCCCCGTCCTCCACCTCGAACCACGGGGTACCGACGTGTCCGCCCGGATTGGCGTGCAGCGTCTTCTCCTTGCTGCCGAAGGCGTCGAACAGGTCCAGGGCCCGCTGCCGGGGGTTCCCTTCATCGTCCCACTGCAGCAGGAACAGCAGCGGGACGGTGACCCGCCGGGCCTCCTCGCGCTGGGCGAGGGGCACATAGCCCCCGGCGAAGAATCCGGCGGCCGAGATGCGCGGCTCGTCCACCGCCAGCCGGATGCCGACGGCGGTCCACCCCGAGTACCCGACCGGGCCGCCGATCCCGGGCAGCGCGAGGAGGGCGTCCAGCGTGGTCCGCCACTCCGGAACCGCTTTCTCGACCAGCGGGCCGATGAGGGACTCGAAGATCTCGTCGACCGGCTCTCCGGCCTGCATCGCCCGGCGGAGTTCGGCGCGAGCCTGCTCATCGGCGGCGGACCGGGGCCGGTCACCGCACCCGGGCGCGTCGATGGAGGCCACCGCGTAGCCGTGCGCGGCGGAGTGCCGGGCCCGGGCCACCAGCCGGGACGCCGCCTTGGGCAGGCCGTTGTTGTGGGCCATCAGGATCAGCGGGGCCGGTGCGGCGGAGCCGGGCGTCCACAGGGTGCCGGGGATCTCGCCGAGGGTGAATTCGCGCTCGAGGACGCCGTCGTCGAGGCGCTGCGCGGAAGTGAAGTGCATGGTCGTGCCTTTCGGGAGTGCTCCTGAACGGCACTCCCGGACGACCTATCGCCCTGCCGTGACCCCGGAGGAGAGCACCCATGTCAGTACGTTCACGGGTACCACCTCCTCGTTCTCTCGCACGGCCTCCGGCAAGGTAACAGCGCCCGCCGAGGTCCGCCAAAGGGTTTTCCCGGCACGGCTGATGTACTGGGCATCCGCCTCCGGGGCCGTGTTCCCCGTTCCAGCCAGTTCCAGGACCTGCCTTGCCCTTCACCCACGCCTCCACGCCCTTCACCGACACCTCCGAGGCCGTACGGGCATGGGTCCACGGCTGGGCCGCCTCACGCGGCGCGGCCGAGCCGTCCCCCCGGCCCTGGGGCTTCACCGTGCGCACGGGCCCTCCCGCACACGCCACGAGCCACGTCCTGACCGCCGCCGACGCGGCAGCCGTGCGGGAGGTCACCTCGGGCGCGGCCAGGCCCGGCGTCCGGCTGAAGGCCTTCGTGCGGGCGGAGTCGCTGGCGTCCTGGATCGCACCCGGCTGGTCCCTCTCCGGCGAACCCGGCCATCTGATGTCGGCCCCGCTCCATCCCGCCCCGAGCCGCGCCCCGGCCCCGCTCCCCGACGGTTACCGGCTCCACACCTGGACCGGCGACGGCGTCACCCACGCCCGGGTGTGCGCGCCCGACGGCACGTCCGCCGCACGAGGCCAGGCGGCCGTCACCGGCGCCACCGCCGTCATCGACAAGGTGGAGACCCACCTCGCCAACCGGCGCCGCGGTCTCGGCCGCCTGATCATGCGCACGCTCACCGAGGCGGCTGCCGAACAGGGCGCGACGTTCGGCCTGCTGGCATCGTCGGCGGAAGGGCGGGCGCTCTACGAGAGCACGGGATGGTCCGTATCGGCACCCCTGGCCAACGCCCTGCGGGGCCCGGACCCGGCGCAGACCCCGCCGCCGCTCTCGGGTCCGCGTGCATGACCCGGCGGCTTCGGGATACGCGTACTCATGACAGAGGAGGCACAGATGCCGCTCACCTTCCGTAAGAGCTTCCGGATCCTCCCGGGCGTCCGGCTGAACATCAACCGCCGCTCGTGGTCCGTCACCTCGGGCGGACGGCACGGACCGAGGCACACCACGAGCAGTACCGGCCGGCGCACCACGTCCATGGACCTTCCGGGCCCGTTCGGATGGCGCAGGACCACCAAGCGCAGCCGTCGCAGCTGACTCACCCGTTCGGCCGAGTTCCGCACGCCGGGCCGCCGGGCGCGCCCGACCCTTCAAACAGGCGCCACCGGCGGTCCCGGCACCCGACCGTCACGCGAACCGCACACCCCCGGCACGATCGTCATCTCATATCTGAGATAGCGTGCAGACATGGAAGATGACTACCTCGCACGTATCGGCAAGCTCATCCGTGACGCCCGTCAGCATCGTGGCTGGACACAGAGTCAGCTCGCCGAGGCGCTGGCCACGAGTCAGAGCGCCGTCAACCGCATCGAGCGTGGCAATCAGAACATCAGCCTTGAGATGATCGCCCGCATCGGCGAGGCCCTCGACAGCGAGATCGTGTCGCTCGGTTACGCCGGACCCATGCATCTGCGTGTGGTCGGCGGCCGCCGGCTCTCCGGCTCCATCGACGTCAAGACGAGCAAGAACGCGTGCGTCGCGCTGCTCTGCGGGTCCCTGCTCAACAAGGGCCGGACCGTGCTGCGCCGGGTGGCGCGCATCGAGGAGGTCTTCCGGCTGCTGGAGGTCCTCAACTCCATCGGTGTACGCACCCGCTGGATCAACGACGGTGTCGACCTCGAGATCCTGCCGCCCGAGCGGCTGGAGCTGGAGGCCATCGACGCGGACGCCGCGCGCCGGACCCGCTCCATCATCATGTTCCTCGGCCCGCTGCTGCACCGCATGGACCGCTTCACCCTGCCGTACGCCGGCGGCTGCGACCTCGGCACGCGCACGATCGAGCCCCACATGATCGCGCTGCGCCGCTTCGGCCTGGAGATCGCGGCGACCGACGGGCTGTACCACGCGCAGGTCGACCACGCGGTCCGTCCGGGACGCCCCATCGTGCTGACCGAGCGCGGCGACACGGTGACCGAGAACGCGCTGCTGGCCGCGGCCCGGCACGACGGCACGACGGTCATCCGTAACGCGTCCTCCAACTACATGGTCCAGGACCTGTGCTTCTTCCTGGAGGCGCTCGGCGTACGCGTCGACGGGGTCGGGACGACGACCCTCACGGTGCACGGCGTGCCCGAGATCGACGTGGACGTCGACTACTCCCCCTCCGAGGACCCGGTCGAGGCGATGAGCCTGCTGGCCGCGGCCGTGGTGACGGAGTCCGAGCTGACGATCCGCCGGGTCCCGATCGAGTTCCTGGAGATCGAGCTCGCGGTCCTGGAGGAGATGGGCGTCGACTGCGACCGTACGGCGGAGTACGCCGCGGACAACGGCCGCACCCGGCTGGTGGACCTGACGGTCCGGCCCTCCAAGCTGGAGGCGCCCATCGACAAGATCCACCCGATGCCCTTCCCCGGGCTGAACATCGACAACGTGCCGTTCTTCGCGGCCATCGCGGCCGCCGCGCACGGCAAGACCCTGATCCACGACTGGGTCTACGACAACCGCGCGATCTACCTCACCGACCTCAACCGCCTCGGCGGCAGGCTCCAGCTCCTGGACCCGCACCGCGTCCTGGTCGAGGGCCCCACCCGCTGGCGCGCGGCCGAGATGATGTGCCCGCCGGCCCTGCGCCCGGCGGTGGTGGTGCTACTCGCGATGATGGCGGCCGAGGGCACGTCCGTGCTCCGGAACGTGTACGTCATCAACCGTGGGTACGAGGAGCTGGCGGAGCGGCTGAACTCGGTGGGCGCGCAGATCGAGATCTTCCGGGACATCTGACGGGCGGGGTGTTGTGCCCCTTGGACCCAAGGGGCACAACACCTCAGAATGCCAACCTGACCTGCGAATACTCACCTTCACAACCCTTCGCTGATCACTGTCGCTTTTCAACTCCTTGTGCAACGCATATGCAAGATGATCTTTAATGACTGACGGTGCGTCAAGGAAACCTGAGTAACCGTCAGTCATCACGGAGGGTTGTTGCCGAAGTGGCCTCGCAACATCCGATGCCGGTCGGGTCACGCCGACCGAGTCTGGGCGACGAGCCGAGCCGCCATCTGCCCGACGGCGCCGGCCTCGCGACGCAGCCCGGGGTCCGACCGCGCATCCAAGTTCTCCGGCTGACCACTTCGCCACGCAGAAGAGGACCCGCACCAGGGGGCGCGTCCTCTGTCGTAGACGGGCGCCGTGTCACGGCCTGAGCCTGCTCCCACCTCGTGGGAGCACCCGCTGCGACGTCCGGGCCGACGAGGTGTCGGGCCGCCCCACGATGAGCAGCGTGACAAGTCTCCGCGCCCCAGGCTCTGGCCCTCAGCACATAGCCATGGGGACGGCCGAGACCGACCGCCAGCTGACCGACTCCACCCGCCTGATGTACTCCTCCGACACGGCCGCCTTCATTGCCTGGTGCGCGAGCGTTGGTCGGCGGCCGCTGCCTGCTAACGCGGAGACGGTCACTAAATATGTGGCGCACTTGACCGTGCGTTAGCCACGGCTCGTTGTCAGTCCCGGCTTCTAAGCTGCTCTCGGCGTTAGACCGATGGGGTGGAGGATTCCGTGGCACGGCAGTTGACGACGTACGAGCGGTTGACCTTGATCAGTAAGTGGAAGAGTCCGCCGGGGCCATCAGAGGAGCGTCGCCTCAGACGGGCAGAGGGCATGGTGCGGGCTGCGATTGATCAGCATGCGGCCTTCCATGGCGTCAACATCCACGTGGAGGCCAAGGGCTCGTACCCAAACAACACCAACGTCCGTGGAGACAGTGACGTCGATATCAAGGTCCAGTTGAACGAGTGCTTCTATTATGACGGGCAAGTGCCGATTCTCGCTGGCTCGGACTAGGTGCTGTCCGGCGGATCTTGGAGTCGTAGGCTCGAAGCATGATTAATCTCCAGGTCCGCAGCGAGGTCGGCACGATCGAGGCTCGCGCTAAGCACGGTGTGGTCTGGGGGCCGGAGCTGGCAAGTCTCGACCAGTCGGTGTTTCCGATGCTGGGGCACCTGTTGCCCTATGCAGACACTGTTTTCAACAGTCGCCAGGTGGCCACCCTGCTGGCCGAAGTCCCTCGTCTGCCTCCCGGCGTCGTCACGGAGGAGTTCGCGCGTGAGCTTATGGAACTCGGCCAGACGGTTCTCGACGGACACCACCTCTACCTGTGGTTCCTCGGGGACTGAGACAGCAGGTCTACTCAGCCCCTGAGCCAGAGCCGGATCGCGGCGGTGGCGACGGTGCTGACCTGACCCCTTTGGGGCCGACACGTCCGATTATGCCGCGAGTGTGAGGGGGTGGCTTCTTCGTTGCCGTTCCTCGTGCGGCGTCTG
>NZ_JBIWKD010000041.1:0-11788 GCF_044765485.1 Streptomyces sp. NPDC102451
AGCGGCAGGGTGCCCAGGCCGGTGAGCAGGGACTCCCGGGTGGGGTGGCCGCGGTACATGGGGACCCGTCCGGGCAGGCCCGAGGTGTGGGTGAGAAGTTCGGTGACGGTCAGCCGCGCCTTGTCCGTGTCCCGGTAGCGCGGGAGGAGCTCACCCACCGTGCCGTCCAGGGACAGCGCGCCGCGCTCGGCGAGCGCCATGACGACCAGGCCCGCCACGGGTTTGGTGACGGAGGCGAGGTCCCACAGGTCCGCGCCGTCCAGCTCCGCCCCGTCCCAGCTCCTGGTGCCCAGCCATCCGCGGTCCACGGGCCCTCGCGCGGAGCCCACGGACCAGGCCGCACCCGAGTAGAGGCGACGTTCCCTGCCCCCGGCCAGCACGGCGGCGCGCCCGCTCCCGCCCGTCATGGCGGTCCCAGCGCTCACAGGCCCGTGCTCAGTTCGCCGGCCCGCACCCCTCGGCGGGCCACCGCGAGCCTGGGCCCCCCGTCGGACCCGAGCCCCGCGGAGACCGCGCGGGCCGCGGCGCGGACCATCGGGCCGTACAGCTCGACGCCCGCCCGGTCCAGGGTGAAGACGAGTCCGGTGAGCGCGACGGCCCCCACGACCCGCCCCTCGGCGTCCCGTACCGCCGAGGCGAGTGCACGCCGGTCCTCCTGCTCGTACTGGTCGTCGACCGCGTACCCGCGCTCCGCGGCGGCGGCCGTCTCGGCCCGCAGGTCCACGGCGGGCACCGGCAGCGGCCGGCCGGCCGCGTCCTCGGCGGCGAAGGCCGATTCGGTCTCGGCGGCCGGGAGAGCGGCCAGCATCGCGAGGCCCGGTGCGGACAGCAGCAGGGGCGCCCGTGAGCCGGGGCGCAGCTCCAGCGCGTACTCCCGGGCCGGCTCCGACACCTCCAGGCAGACCGCGGCGTCCCCGTCGCGCACGGCGTAGTGCGCGAGCAGCCCCGTGCGGGTGCGGAGTTCGGCCAGCACCGGCCTGATCAGGTGCAGTCCCGGACCGCTGTCGAGCGCGGCGGCCGCGAGGCCCAGCAGCCGGGGCCCCGCCCGGTAGCTGCCCCCTTCGGCGGGCTCGACGAAGCCGGAGCCCGCGAGGCCGCGCAGCAGCCGGTGCACGGTGGGTTTGGTGAGCCCGGTGCGGCGTGCCAGGTCGGCCAGACGGTGCGGCGCGCCCGTCTCGACCAGCGCGGACAGGACCTCCATCGCCTTGTCGACCGGGCCCATGACGGAGTGTTCGACAGCCCGGCCCGCAGGCGGCTGCTCCTTCGAACGGCTATTGACCGGTTTCCCCATGTCGCTTAGCTTACCCCCACTGCATTCCATCTGCCGGAACGGATGTGTTGTTCAATGGAACGAATACGTGGAGGGTGGGCCGGGGACCGCAGCCGTCCCTCCCGCCGCGCGATCCTGCGGTACGGCAGCGCGCTGCTCCCCGCGATCGCCGCACCGGCACTGCTCACCGGCTGCGGCACGGACCCCGCGGCCGGTGCCGGCAATGTCCTGCGGGTCTCCCAGACGGGCGACCCCAAGACCATGGACCCGCAGAAACAGGGCGACATGATCTCGATGAACGCCCTGATCAACATGTTCGACACCCTCACGGCGCGGGGCCGGGACAACACCTTGATGCCCCGTCTGGCCCTGTCCTGGAAGGCCGTATCGCCCCGCGTCTGGCGCTTCCGGCTGCGGCCCGGTGTCACCTTCCACAACGGCGAGGTGTGCGACGCCGCCGCCGTGAAGTTCAGCATCGAGCGCCTCCTCGACCCGGCGACCCGGTCGCCCATCGTCGAACTGCGTTACGTCGAGGGCGTCACCGTCGTCGACCGGCTCACCGTGGACCTCCACACCACCGTCCACGACCCGATCCTGCCCGACAAGGTGTCCCTCTTCGGCGGGGTGGTCGTCCCTCCGCGCTACCTCGCCGAGGTCGGCGACGAGGGCTTCGCGGCCCGTCCCGTCGGCACCGGGCCCTTCGCCTTCGCGAGCTGGAAGCGCGACCACGAACTGCGGATGCGCGCCTACGAGCACCACTGGGAACGCAGGCCGGCCGTCGACGAACTCGTCTTCACGCCCGCCCCGAACGCGTCCTCCGCGCTCGCCGCGCTCCAGAGCGGCGGGGTGGACCTCGTCGCCGGACTCACCCCCGACGCGGCCCAGCAGCTGGGCGGCTACACGGGTGTGAGCCTCGATCACCACACCGGTATCCGCACCTCGTACCTCTCCCTGGACACCCTCACCGCCGGCCCGCTCCAGGACCGCCGGGTGCGCCAGGCGCTCAACCACGCGGTCGACGTGCCCCTGCTCATCAAGGCCGTCCTCGGCGGGCAGGCGACCGAGGTCCCCGCGATGATCCCGCGCGGCGCCTTCGGATTCGACGCCGGCGTCGAGCCGTTCACCCGCTCCGTCGCCAAGGCCCGCGCCCTGCTCGCCGAGGCCGGGCACCCGGACGGCATCAGCACCACCCTCACCGCCTCCAACGTGGACGCCAACGTCGCGGAGGCGATCGCCGGGCTCCTCGACCGCGCCGGGGTGCACGCCAGGGTCGACCTCCTCGACCCCGGTACGTACGCGCAGCGCCTCACCTCCGACAACCACGGAGCGCTGGGCCCGATGTACCTGGCCGCGTCCACCGTCTGGACCCTCGACGGCGAGAGCATGATCCAGTCCAACGTACGCAGTGACCGGCGGCAGAGCCGCTGGCACAGCGAGGAGGCCGACCGGCTCGTCGACCTCGAAGAACTCTCCGTCGACCCGGAGACCCGGCGGGAGGCCTTCTCCGGCCTCCAGCGGCTCATCAAGACCGAGGCGCCCTTCGTCCCCCTCTTCCAGATCGACAACATCTACGCCCGCAACGCGAGGCCCCGCTGGACCCCCGGCTTCGCGGGCGTCCTCGACATGGCGAGCGCGGAGGTCTCCCGATGAGCGAGCTCCTGACCCTCCCCGCCCCCGGCGAGGACACCGAACGGCCCGCCGCGCCCCGCCGCGACGGGCTCCGCATCCTGCGCATGACCGCGGCCCGCCTCGGCACCGCGCTGCTCGTCCTGCTGTGCACCGCCACCGTCGCGTTCTTCCTCGTACGGCTCTCCGGCGACCCCGTCAAAGTGCTCCTGCCGCCGGACGCCACCGCCCACCAGGAGAGCGTCCTGCGCCACAGCCTGGGCCTCGACCGCCCGCTGCTCACCCAGTACCTCGACTACCTGTGGGGCATCCCGCGCCTCGACTTCGGCGACTCCCTCTTCTACAACCAGCCGGTCCGCGCGGTCCTCGCCGACCGCGTCCCCGCGACCCTCCTGCTGGCCGCCGGAGCACTCGTCGTCACCCTCCTCGTCGCCCTGCCCGCAGGGACCGTCGCCGCGATGCGCCGGGGCCGGGCCACCGACCGCACCGTCATGACCGGTGTGCTGCTCGGCCAGTCCACCCCGCCGTTCTGGGTCGGCATCCTGCTCATCCTGGTCTTCGCGGTCGGCCTGCACGCCCTGCCCGCCTCGGGGTACGGGACCTTCGCCCACCTCGTCCTGCCGGCCGTGACCCTGGCCGTGTACTCCGTCGCCGTGGTGGCCCGGCTCCTGCGGTCCTCCCTCATCGACGTACTGAGTGCCGATCACATCCGCACCGCACGCGCCAAGGGCTTCGGACCCGTCAAGGTCGTCCTCACCCACGGGCTGCGCAACGCCTCCCTGCCCGTCGTCACCGTCGTCGGCCTGGAGGTCGGCAGCCTCCTCGGAGGCGCCATCCTCACCGAACAGGTCTTCTCCTGGCCGGGGGTCGGACAGCTCACGATCGAAGCCATCTCCAACCGCGACTTCCCGCTCGTCCAGGCCACCGTCCTGCTGTTCGCCGCGACCTTCGTCGTCGTGAACCTTCTGGTCGACCTCTCCTACAGCCTCCTCGACCCGAGGGTGAGGACCGCCCGATGACCACGATCTCCCCGAACCCGGCCCCCGCGGCCGACCACGCCCCGGCCGCCCCCTCGCACCGGACCGCGGCCCTGCGCACCCTGCTGCGCAACCGGCTCGCCCTGGTCGCCCTCGTCTTCCTCGCCCTGGTGGTGATCTGCGCGCTGTTCGCCCCGCTCATCGCGCCCGCCGACCCCAACGCGCAGAACCTGCTGGAGCGGCTCCAGCCGCCCGCCTGGCAGCACGGCGGCAGCGGCGCCCACCTCCTGGGCACCGACCAGCTCGGCCGCGACCTGCTCTCCCGCGTCATCTACGGCACCCGGGTCTCGCTCCTCGTCGGTACGGGCGCGGCCCTGCTCGCCGGGGTCATCGGCACCGCGGCGGGCCTGGCCTCCGGCTACTTCGGCGGCCTGCCCGACCGCGTCCTGATGCGCATCGCCGACGTCCAGCTCGCGTTCCCCGCGATCCTGCTCGCCCTCGCCGTCGTCGGCTTCCTCGGCTCCGGCCTCTGGTACGTCATCCTCGTGCTCGGCGTGACCGGCTGGGTCTCGTACGCCCGTGTCGTCCGCTCCGAGGTGCTGTCCCTGCGCTCCCGGGACTTCATCACGGAAGCCCGCGCCATCGGCGTCGGCGACACCACGATCATGCGCCGTCATCTGCTGCCCAACGTGATGGCCCCGCTCGCCACCATCGGCACCCTGCACGTCGCCGCCGCCGTCGTCGCCGAGGCCTCGCTCAGCTACCTCGGGCTCGGCGTCCCCAAGGAGACCGTCACCTGGGGCGCGATGCTCGCCGACGGCCAGCTCTACCTCGGTACCTCCTGGTGGGTCGCGGTCTTCCCCGGCGTCGCCCTCATGCTCACCTCCCTCGCCGTCAACATCACCGGCGACGCCCTGCGCGACGTCGCGGACCCGAAGGCCTACCGCCGATGACCTCCACCGCCGTAGCACCTGTCCTCGAGATCCACGACCTGCGCGTCGACTTCCGCCTCGCCGCCACCACCGTCCACGCGGTGCGCGGAGTCAGCTTCTCCGTCGCGCCCGGGGAGACCCTCGCCGTCGTGGGCGAATCGGGCAGCGGCAAGTCCGCGACCGCTCTGTCCGCCCTCCGGCTGAACCCCGAGCCGCCCTGCGTCTACGCCGGCGGACACATCCTCCTCGACGGGAAGGACCTCCTGACCCGCGGCGAACGCGAACTCGGCCGTATCCGGGGCGCCGACCTGTCCATGATCTTCCAGGACCCGATGACCAGCCTCGACCCGCTGCAGCGCATCGGCAGCCAGGTCGCCGAGGTCCTCCGCCACCACGGCGGCCACAGCCGGGCCGAGGCCAGGGCCGCGGCGCTGTCCGCCCTCGACGAGGTGGGCATCCCGGACCCCGAACTCCGCTACCGCCAGTACCCCCACGAACTCTCCGGCGGACTGCGCCAACGCGTCATGATCGCCGCCGCCCTCGTCGCCCGGCCCCGCGTCCTCATCGCCGACGAACCCACCACGGCGCTCGACGTCACCGTGCAGCGCCAGATCCTCGACCTCCTCGTCCAGCTCCAGCAACGCCACGGCATGGCCGTCGTCCTCATCACCCACGACCTCGGCGTCGTCGCGGAGACCGCCGACCGTGTGGTGGTCATGCACCGCGGCGAGGCCGTCGAGACCGGGGACGTCCACGACGTGTTCGCCCGCCCCGAGGACCCGTACACCCGACGACTGCTCGACGCGACGCCCCGACTGGAGACCGCAGGATGACCGCCACAGCCCCGCCCCTGCTGGAACTCGACGCGCTGCGCAAGGAGTTCGGAGGCCGCCCCGGCAGCGTCGCGGTCGACGACGTCAGCCTCACCGTCCACCGGGGCGAGACCCTCGCGCTGGTGGGGGAGTCCGGCTGCGGGAAGACCACGCTGACCCGGCTGCTGCTCCGCCTCCTGGAACCGACCTCGGGCACCGTGCGCTTCGACGGCGCCGACCTCTTCGCCCTCGACCCGGCCGCGCTGCGCGCGGTCCGCCGCGAGATGCAGGTCGTCCTCCAGGACCCCTACTCCAGCATGAACCCGCGGCTGCGGATCGTGGACATCGTCGCCGAACCCCTCGTCACCCACGACCCGCGGGCCAGGGGCCGGCGCGGCCGGGCCTGGACCCGGCAGCGCGTCGGTGAACTCCTCGAAGCCGTCGGTCTCGACGACACGATCCTCGACCGCTACCCGCACGAGTTCTCCGGCGGCCAGCGCCAGCGCATCTCCATCGCCCGCGCGATCGGCCTCGAACCCCGCCTGGTGGTCCTCGACGAACCCACCAGCGCCCTCGACGTGTCCGTCCAGGCCCGCGTCCTCGACCTGCTCGCCGAGCTCCAGCAGCGCCTCGGCCTCACCTATGTCTTCGTGAGCCACAACCTCGCCGTCGTCCGGCAGGTGGCCGACCGGGTCGCCGTGATGCGCAAGGGGCGCCTCGTCGAGGTGGGCACCGCCCACCAGGTGTTCACCGCGCCCGCGCACCCGTACACGCGGCAGCTGCTCGACGCCGTACCGATTCCCGACCCGACGAAGGCCCGCAGGACCCGGCGACCCGCCCCGGACGGCGAAGAGGGAACCGCCCCGCACTCCGTCCGCGACGGCGCCCTGTGAGCACCGCCCCGCGCCTACCCGCCGGACAGCACGAGCCCCGCCCCGCCGAGCAGCGCGACATCGTCCACCGCCGCCTCGCTCACCACCACCCGGGGAAGCTCCCCACCGCCCAGGCCGTCGGAGCGCAGCCGGGCCTCGACCAGGGCACGGAACGGCTCCCCGCCCTCGCGGGCCTCACCGTGCAGGACGAAGAGACCGCAGGCGAAGAGCTGCTGGACCGTCGCGAGACCCAGCACCAGATTCTCCGCGTACTCCGCCACCAGGGTCCGCGCCGCCTCGTCCGGCGAGGCCACCAGCGCACCGAGCGAGACACCCGCCGCTCCGAGACCGAGCGCCTCCGCCCGCTGCCGCAGCCAGCGGGTGGTGGCCACCGTCTTCCAGCATCCCCGGCGCCCGCAGGTGCACGGCTCACCACTGGCGGACACCGTCATGTGCGCGCCGCTGCGGCCGCCCTCCGGGGCAAGCACCTCGCCCTCGTACAGGATGCCCACCCCCAGCACCTCGCCGGTGGACACCGAGGCGAAGGAGCGGCGCCCCCGGCCCGGGCCGAACCACCGGTCGCCGAGGACCTGGACCCGCGCACGGTGCTCGACCCGTACGGGCGCGCCGGTCAGCTCCTCCAGCCGTGCGGCCACCCGGTACCCGCGCAGCGCCGGCGCCTCGTTGACCTCGATCACCCGGCCACCGGCCGGGTCGATCACCCCGGCCGCCGCGACACCGATCCCGGACGGACGGCGCCCCTCGAACACGGCCGCGACCCGCGCGAGCGCCTCGTCGACCCCCGCGGGACGGGGGGACGCCCCGTCGAACTCCGCCTCGGCCCGGTCGAGCACCGTGCCCGAGCGGTCGAGCAGCGCCGCGCGGATCCGGCCGGGCAGCAGCTCCACGGCCCCCAGCGTGCGGGGAACCGCCGCCACCACCGGACCCGGCACGGGGTCCGGCACCAACCGCAAGGGAGAACGTTCATGCGCCATACGCCGACTCTGCCACGTCAGTGTTCCGGGGAGACAGCCGCATGAGTTACCGGAACCTGACCGAAACCACCTGGCTGGAGACGCGCGAGTCCGCCCCGGACGCCATCGCGCTGCTCCCCATCGGCTCCCAGGAGCAGCACGCCGGGCATCTCCCGATGGGCACCGACACCCTTCTCGTGGAGGCCGTGCTCGACCGGGCCCTCGCCCTCCTCGACGAGGAGGCCCCGACGGAGGCGCCGGCGCTCGTCCGCCTGCCCACGCTGCCGTACGGACACAGCCCCCATCACCTGTTCGCAGCGGCGCTGACCCTGTCCGCACCCACCCTCGCCGCCGTACTGGGCGAGATCCTCGACTCCCTCGCGGCCTGCGGATACCGGCGCATCCTCGTCGTCAACGGGCACGGCGGCAACGACGAGATCATGAAGCTCGCCGTCAAACGCTTCGCCCTGCGCGCCGAGGTCACCGCCGCCGCCTGCTCGTACTGGACGGTGACCAGCGGGGAGGAGGACGGCGGCCGGCCCGACGTCACCCCCGGCCACGCGGGCTGGTTCGAGACCTCCCTCATGCTCGCCGCGCACCCCGGCCTGGTGCGCACCCCCGTGCCCGCACGCGCCCCCGTGGACCCGCCGCCGCTCTTCGACCGGCCGCCCTACCCGGGGCTGACCGTCGAACGGCACGGCGAGTGGGAACGCGTCGGCGGGGCCACCGACGACGCCTCGTCCGCCGATGCCGCGCACGGCCACAGGCTCCTCGACGACCGCGCTCGCGGTCTCGCGCGCGCCCTCCTGGCCTTCGACACCGCGACCCGCACGGACCCGTGAACCGCACCAACCGCCTCATCCGCATCACCTGAACTGAACGCATCACCTGAACCGAACGCATCACCCGCACCGACCGAGGAACAGCATGAAGATCACCGATGTCGACGTCCACGTCGTGAACCTGCCGCTGCTCAACCCGTTCACCAGCTCCTTCGAGACGAAGACCGGTGAGACCCGCACCGTCGTGCGCATCCGCACCGACACCGGTGTCGAGGGCTGGGGCGAGACCATGTGGGGCCGGCCGGTCGCCGCGATCGTGAAGACACTCGCCGAGGACCTCATCGGCATGAGCCCCTTCGCCCTCGAGGCGTTCCACCGCAAGCAGCACATGGTGCCCTTCTTCTACGGCTACCTCGGTTACGCCGCGATCGCCGCCCTCGACGTCGCCTGCTGGGACGCCATGGGCAAGGCCACCGGCCAGTCCCTCACCGACCTCCTGGGCGGACCCGTGCGTGAGGAGGTCCCGCTCACCGCGCTGATCACCCGGGCCGATGCCCCCGGAGCCCGCCCCGCGGACCTGCCGGCTGCCCTCGCCGAGCACACCCTCCGCGTCGTCGCCGAGGGCGGCTTCCGGGCCGTCAAGCTCAAGGGCACCAAGGACGTCCAGGGCGACGTCGCCATCCTGCGCGCGCTGCGCTCCGCCCTGCCCGAGGTCAGCCTGCGCGTCGACCCCAACGCCGCCTGGTCGGTCCCCGACTCGGTCCGGGCCGGTATCGCCCTGGAGGAACTGGACCTCGAATACCTGGAGGACCCCTGCGTCGGCATCGAGGGGATGAGCCAGGTCCGCGCCAAGGTCCGCATACCGCTGTGCACCAACATGTGCGTCGTACGCTTCGAGGACTTCGCGCCCGCCGTGCGCCTGGGCGCCGTGGACGTCATCCACGGGGACGTCTACAAGTGGGGCGGCATCGCGCCCACCAAGGCACTCGCGGCGCACTGCGAGACCTTCGGGCTCGGCATGAACCTGCACAGCGGCGGCGAACTCGGCATCGCGACGGCCGCCCATCTCGCGGTGGTCGGCAGCACCCCCGTGCTGTCCCGCGCCATCGACTCCATGTACTACCTGCACGCCGACGACATCATCGAGCCGATCCCGCTGGAGAACGGCAGCCTGCGCGTACCGACCGGCCCCGGGCTCGGCGTCACCGTCGACGAGGACAAGCTCCGCCACTACGCGGACGTCAACGCCCGTGAAGGAGACCTCACCCGATGACCGGACCCACCCCCGGCGCCGGCCCCGCCCGGCGCGCGGTCGCCACCGACCGGGCACCCGCGCCCGCCGGCGCCTACAGCCAGGGGATCGCTGCGGGCCCCTACCTGTTCACCTCGGGCTTCGGCCCCCAGGACCCGGACACCGGCGCCGTCGCGGACACCGTCGCCGAGCAGACCGTCCAGGTCCTGCGGAACCTCGGCGCCGTACTGGAGGCGGAGGGGCTCGGACCGCAGGACGTCGTCAAGGTGACGGCCCATCTCCAGCACCTGCGCCGCGACTTCGCCGCCTACGACGCCGCGTACCGCGCCTTCTTCACCGCGCCCCACCCGGTCCGCACCACCGTCGGCTCCGACCTCATGGACATCCTGGTCGAGATCGACGTCGTCGCGCTCCGCCGGGACGCCCCCGTACGCCCGTAGGGGCAACCTCGCCCCGCAGCGCCGGGTCCGGGAGCGTCCGGACCCGGCGCCGCGGAACACCGCGGGCGGCCTCAAGTACCGGAGCATGCGAGGGTCTTGTGGCATTCCTCACAGCGAAGGCACAGGCGGCGAAAGCAACTGCACCCTTTCGTCTTTTCTGTCCGTCGCGGTGTCGGGGCACAGGCGGGGAAAAGGTGGAGAACTTGTGATGGTTGATCGTTGTCCGGCCATACGATCGCCTTCGAGTCGCATCCGCGTGTCCCATTCCGCTGCGACCCCTTCTCTCTTTTTTCGGACCCCGAAGGGCTCTTGTGAAGATTCGCCGGATTCTTGCCACAGCTGTCGCCGCCGCAGTGACCACGCCTGCGGTCCTGCTGTCGGTCACCCCCGCGTTCGCCGACGACAAGCCGGCAGCGCAGACGCAGGAGAAGCCGTCCGTCGCGGAGCTGGAGAAGGCCGCCGCGGCGGCGAAGGCGGCGTACGACGACGCGGTGTCGGCCGAGAGCGCCGCCGAGGCCGCTCTGGAAGTGGTCCTTTCCGACAGCTTCGACCTGACCGTGGCCGCGAAGGCCGCCGAGACGGCTGCGGCAGAGGCCGCCACCGCGAAGACCGTCGCCGACCAGGCGGTCGTCGACGCCGAAGCGGCCGTCGAGGCCCTTCCGGAGACGGCCACCGAGGAGGAGAGGACCGCTGCTGCGGCCGCCCTCGCCGAGGCGGAGACCGCGGCCGAGGCCGCCACCGAGGCCAAGGCCGCCGCCGACGCCAAGGCCGTGGACGCCGTGGGCGCGCGCGACGACGCGCGGGTCGCCGCGGTCCGGGTGCTCGACACGGCGCAGAAGGCCACCGAGCAGGCGCTCGCCGACAAGAACGCCGCCGACGCGGCGCTGGCCAAGGCGAAGGAGGAGGAGGCCGAGGAGGGCGAGGACGACACCTGCGTCCCCGAGGCCGAGCTCACCACGGTCGTCACGGGTCTGCCGTCCACGGTCGTCGCCGGCACGAAGGTCACCTTCAACCTCCGGGTGACCAACGGCACCGAGAAGACCTTGGACGAGGTGTTCCCCTTCGTCTACGCCCACGCGACCGACCGGAGCGGGCTCAACGACCTCGACCACCTGGTGCACCTGCAGTGGTCGACCGCCTCGTCCTCGACGTGGAAGAACGTCGACAACGAGAACTACATCGAGAAGATCAGCCCGCTGAAGGCCGGCGCGCACGCCGACGTCAAGCTGCGCCTCACGGTCGACGCCGAGGCCCCCGCGGGCAACGGCGTCACCTTCGTCGCCGGTGACTACTGGAACGCCGACGGCACCTGCGGCGGGAGCCCGGACCTCGAGGGCTACGAGTTCATGATCGCCGCCGCGGGCAGCAACCCGGGCAAGGTCGACGACGCCAAGCCCGGCACGACCAAGCCGAACACCCCGGACGTCAAGCCGCAGACCGGCACGTCGGCCACCCCCGTCAGCGGCAGCCTCGCCGCCACGGGCTCGTCCACCTCGCAGCTCGCCCTCGCGAGCGGCGCGGCGCTGGCGATCGGCGCAGGCGCGGTGTTCGTCGTACGCCGCCGCAAGGCCGGCTCCCACGCCTGACGCATGAGCGCCGGTGACGTGTGAGCGCGCGTGACGCGCGGGCGCGCCCGGCGTACGAGCAGGCCCGACGGGCCCGGCACCACGAGGTGCCGGGCCCGTCGCCGTGTCACGGCCGCGGCGACGCGTGGGCCGTGTCCACCGAGTGGAACTCCCGGCGAAGGTCCACGATCCCGTCGCCCTCCCGTGTCGGATGGACCCGGTTGGTGAGCAGTACGGCGTAACGGCCGGTGCCGGGGTCGATCCACAGGCTGGTCCCGGTGAAACC
>NZ_JBIWKD010000042.1:0-11311 GCF_044765485.1 Streptomyces sp. NPDC102451
GAACAGAACGTCGAGACTCTCCCTCACCTCCTCCGAAACCATGCCTGACCAGCGACAATCAAACGATCACGCCCGGTAGAGAAACGGCTTCTCAGATCGGCACGGCTGAGCAGCGGTTTGAGCACATAGCCCGCCCCGGGAGTGTTGCTGTGCTCGAGCAGCCACGCCAGCGCGTGCTCCCTGGCGCGGCTTGCTTCTCCCGCGCCCAGGTCGCCGCGGCCGAGCAGGCGTCCCAGAACGAAGCTCGCATCCCCCGCGGACGCGTGCGCGCCGAGCCAGGTCACTGCGTGTCCGGCCGAGCGCCCAGCGACCTCCGAGGACAGGGTGCCGCAGGTCAACAGTGGGCTCAGGACGCGTAGGGCCTCCGCCATCCGGACGTGCTGGTCGAGCCAGACCACGGCCAGCGGGGCTGCGCGTTTCATGATTTCTGGACCCCCGCGGCCCAGAAGTGGTTCGAGTACGAAGCGGGCTTCAAGGGTGGGCGCGTGCTCGTCGAGCCAGGTGAAAGCGGCAGCCACACCTCGCCGGATGTGGTCGGCGTTCAGGCCGTCGAGCGAGAGCAGTGCGTTGAGGACGAACTGGGCCTTGGGAATGGAGGCATTGTGGTCGAGCCAGGTCAGAGCCGAGGTGATCAGGAGCAGTGAGTCGTCCGCGTCCGGATCGGCGCGTTTCAGCAGCCGGGCCAGGAGGTGGCAGACCTGAGGGATGGTGGGATTGGTGGCCAGCCAGGCGAGTTGCGCGGCGGCCGCACGCCGGCCCTCGGGA
This sequence comes from Streptomyces sp. NPDC102451, assembly GCF_044765485.1. Classification (NCBI taxonomy): domain Bacteria; kingdom Bacillati; phylum Actinomycetota; class Actinomycetes; order Kitasatosporales; family Streptomycetaceae; genus Streptomyces; species Streptomyces sp. NPDC102451. Next base: position 766 of record NZ_JBIWKD010000042.1, read on the forward strand.
GGGCCGAAGCCGGCCCGCGCTTCGAGAGCGCTGAGGACGAAGCGCGCCTCCGAGGTGGCGGCGCGGTCGCCGAGCCAGTCGAGGGATACGTCCAGTACGCGTTGGGCGTCGGTCGGCGGGAGGTCGTGGCGGGCGAGCAGCCTCCCGAGGACGTAGCCGGCGTCGGCCGAGGCGGCGTGCAGGGCGAGCCATGTGAAGACCTCGGCGTAGGCCGTGACGACCTCGTCATCGGTCAGGTCGGTGCGCGCCAGCAGCACGTTCAGGATGTAGCCCGCGTCCGTCGTCTGCCCGTGGTGACCGAGCCAGGTGAAGGCGGCCCCGAGCGCTCGGCGGACATCGGCCGCCGCCAGGTCCGTCCGCGCGAGCAGCGACTTGAGTACGAAGCTGGCCTCGCTGCTCGGATGGAGGTCGAGCCAGTCGAATGCTGTACGCAGCGCCCGCTGGACATCGCCGGGAGGGAGGCCGGGGCGGCTGAGCAGCGGGCCGACGATGTGTCCGGCGCTGGCATCGTCTCCATGGTGGTCGAGCCAGGCAAGGGCTGCGGCGACCACCCTGGGGGCTTCGGCTTCGGGAACGTCGGCCAGTCCGAGCAGACGCTTGAGGATGAAGGAGGCCTTTTCGATCTCCGCGTGGGAATCGAGCCAGTCGAGCGCGGCGCGCCACACGCTCCGCCGGTCGTCGTCCGACAAGCTGGTGTGCGCGACAAGCCGACCGAGAACGAACTCGGCCTGTATCCCGTGGGCGTGGTGGCCGAGCCAGTCCAGGATGGCGGACAGCACCCGCTCGACGTCCTCCGCGGGCAGGTCCGTGCGCATGATGAGACGGGACAGGATCGACTCGGCCTCGACGGTCGTGGCGTGTGCGTCCATCCACTCCCACACGGCCCGCAGGAGGCGCCGTACCTCTTCGTCCGACAGGTCGGTCCGGCTGACGGCAGAACGCAGGACGTAGCGGGCCGCAGGCGTGACGGCGTGGGCGTCCAGCCAGGCGAGGCCGTCCTGCACGGCCTGCCCGATGTCGTCGGGCTCCAGCTCTGTTCGGGGCAGCAGTGACCGAAGCACGTACCCGGCACCCGGCGTCGTGGCGTGGCGGTCGAGCCACTCGCGGGTGGTCGGCAGGACGCGCCGTACGTCGTCGTGGCTGAGGTCGGTACGCGAGAGGAAGGCATCGAGCACGTATCCGGCGCTGTGGGTGGCGGCGTGCCGACTCAGCCAGACGAGAGCGGCGGACAGGACCCGCCGCGCGTCGAAGGGGCTGAGGTCGGTACGGGCGAGCAGCGGCCGGAGCACGTACCCGCCGCTCGAGGCCGCCGCATGGCGGTTGAGCCAGTCCAGCGTGATGGGGATGGCCTGCTGCACGACCTCCCCCGGTACGTCCGTACGGGACAGCAGTGGGCCCGCGATGTAACTGGCTGTGCTGACCCGCCCGTATGCCTTGAGCCAGTCGGCTGCGGCGGGCACGAGGAGCCCTGCTCCGTCAGTGGGAAGGTGGCGCAGCCCGCGGTGCAGGACGTGACGGGCTTCGTAGTCACCGCCGAAGTGGCTGAGCCAGGGGCTGACGACCTGGTCCCAGGAGCCGACGGCCGCGTCGGACCACGGCGGACCGGAGCAGATGGCGCCGAGGGCGTAGCTGCCGGCGTTGGAGTCATGGCACATCAGGTCGCCGATCGTGACAGCCTGTTGGGTGAACCACGCGCACAGCAGGGGTTCCACAGCCGAGGCCCGGTCGTCGTCAAGGGCCAAGTCGTTGACCAACCGGCCGAGGTTGACGGCGAACCGACCGATGGTGCGGGCACCCGTGAGGCTGCCCGCGAGAAGCGCCCGTGTTCGGGCGACGTCCGGTCCGAGGAACGGCTCGGGGAGCATGACCGATTCCATGAGCTGGTCGGCGACGATGTCGTGGGCGACCGAGGCAGTCCCGTCCTTGATCTCCAGCCAGCCGAGCGAGACCAGGGTCGCCACGATGCCGTCGGCCTCCGAGGCGTCGTCACCGGTCGCACTCGCGAGTGCCGCCTTGGCAGCGGCCACCACTTCGGCGTGATCCTGCGGGCAGGCCGCCGCGGCGGCAGCGGCGGCCACGAGTCCGAGGGGGGCACTTGCGGGGACGAGGCTGCCGGGGGTACGCCCTGGCACGGTGAGACGGTCCTCCCTCAGCCGGCTCAGCAGCCATGCGGTCAGCTCGCCCCCGGAACGCAGACCCGTCACCTCGGGCACGGAAAGCAGCCCTGCTTCGACCCTGCGTTCCATCTCCCGGGCGACCAGGAGCCCCACGATCGGACGGTTGCCACTGACCTCGAGCATGCGTTCCATGCCCAGACGGTCGATGGCTGTGGGGGCCAAGGTCTCCAGTGCATTCCTGGTGACGAGCTGCTGGAACTCTTCGTCCTGCCGCAGGTGGACCTCGTCGAAGAGCTCGTACACCAGCGCCCGGTCTGCCTCCAGCAGCCAGCCAGGGCGCGCCGACGCGAGCAGGACCATGATGACCGCGCTTCGACGTGCCACGGCGAGGAGCTGGCGCAGTGCCTGAAGGTCCAGGTTGGTCTCGTTGAGGTCGATCACCACGAGTACGTAGCCGGTCCTCGCGAACGCCTGCTCGGCGATCTCTTCGATCATCTGGTCGCCGACCGGCCCTCCCTGCGCGTGGGGAACCAGGTGCAGCACCCGCCAGCCCTCCGCGATGGCCAGTTGTCCGACCTCCAGGCCGGTCCGGGTCTTGCCCGTGCCCGCCGCACCGACCATCAGCACGCCACGGTCCGCGGACGTCACCAGCCGGGTGAGCAGCCTGCGGGGGTCGGCGTCGTATTCGCTCCCCGGGAAGACGAAGGGCAGCTGGTCGGAGGTGAGGTTCTTCTCGAAGTCGCCGAAACCCCTGATCAGCTCCTGCTGGGAGACCACCGACCGCAGTCGGCGTCCGGGACTCCGGTCGTTCGGAAGGTCCAGCTGCATCGCATGCGCATTGACCAAGTTCTCGCCGAGGAGTCTTGCGAACTCAGGGTCGTCAAGGGCCTTTGCCACGGACTCGGCATCGGCGCTGCTGGTTCCCGCGGCGGTCAGTCGCTGGGCCTGCACTCCGATGAGGTGGCCGTCAGGGCCGAACAGGGCAGTGCCTGAAATCCCCTTCCAGGGGTCCTTCCCATCGGCACGCTCAGGAGGCGGCGCGGACATGATGGTGAGGTCCAGCAGCCCCGACTTCATGTTGGAACCGAGCTGTACCTGGCCATGGACCTGCTTGCTGTCCCGTCGGTCGAACCCCTGGTACCTGGCCGATTCGGGTCGCGTAGCGAGGGCCGGGAAGCCGACCCCGACGAACGGTACGCTTCCCATCCCGTCCGGAAGTCGTCCGATAGCGACGCCCGACGCCGCGCCGAGGCCCGCGGGCACGGCATCAAGCCGCAACAGGGCCAGGTCCTGGCTCGTTGAGCGGGCCCTCCAGATGAGCGTGACGGGCAGCTCGCTCTTGTCGTAGCCGAGCATCACCGTGCAGGCGCGGTCCGGAGCTGTGAACAGATGGGCCACTGTGAGGATCAGCCGAGTGCTGATCCGGTAGCCAGACCCGTACTCGATCTCGTCTCCGTGCCGGACGACGACCTGGGCAACACGATTCCTGTCGACGTGATCCATACAACAGCCGGCCGACTCAGAAGAGGTCGGAGACGTCGTCACCGGTGAGGACGGCCTCACCGCCTGCTGTCTGGGCAGTCAGGGCGATCTTCACCGTGTGGGTCTCTGCAGATTTGGCAGCCGCCTTGCCGCCGAGCGAGACCACCCAGAAGCGCACACCGGCGTTGGCCTCGCCCGTCTTCTCGACCACGACCTGCAGCTCCAGGTCGATGGAGTTGATCTTGAATCGGACGTCCTGGCCGGCCGCGTCGATGCGGGCGCGGTTGATCTCCGACCGGAGCGAGGTGAGCAGATCGGCAAGTTCGATGTTCATGCAGTCCCCCGTGAAACAGCTGCGCGACCGGCCGCGGCGGTGGGCGTCGTGAGCTTGTGAACGCAGACAAGTGCATCAGAGGGTAGAGGGTCGGCAGTTGTTCCGGACCAAGTGCCATCACATACGGATGAAATCCGGCCACCAGCGGCCTCCCCGCCGCCTGCGGCAGGTGTGTACGCAGTCCAGACAGTCGGGCCGGGTAGCCGAGCCTGGATGTCGCGAGCTGAACCGCGGCTTCTCGGCGCTGGGCAGCGACAACCTCGCCCATGCGCAGCACGTGCTGAGCCCGTCGAGTAGTTCGGCCGGGCCTCACACCGAGCCCGGGGACATGCGCGGGACGGTCGCTCAGCTGCTTGCCGAAGGCTGCGGAGTCGGGTCCCCCTCTTGTGTGGCGGCCCAGGAGGCGAGGAGGCGTAGGCCCTCCTCAGAGGTGGAGCCGGGTTCGGCGGTGTAGATGGTGAGGGTGAGACCGGGTTCCGCAGCCATCTCCAGGCCCTCGAAGGCGAGGGTGAGGTCGCCGACGGCCTGGTGGTGAAAGCGCTTGGTGCCGGTGCCGTGGTGGCGGATGTCGTGGGCGCCCCAGCGGGTGCGGAACTCGTCGCTGCGCGTGGACAGCTCACCGACCAGGTCGTGGAGGTCCTTGTCGTGCGGGTTGCGGCCCGCTTCGGTGCGCAGAATGGCCACGGCGACGTCGGCGAAGAGGTCCCAGTCGGGGTAGAAACGGCGTGAGGCGGGGTCGAGGAAGTTGAACCTGGCCAGGTTCGCCTGGTCCCCGGGCGTGGCGTAGACGTCGGCGTAGAAAGCGCGGGCGAGCTGGTTGGCGGCGAGGACGTCCATGCGTCCGTTACGGACGAACGCGGGGCCCGCGGTGATGGCGTCCAGGGTCCACTGCAGACTGCGATGCGGCTTCCACTGATCCTTCGTACGTCGTCGGCGGGGTCGGGTGAGGGCCTCGGAGGAATTTCGAGGTCACTGGAAGCAATCCGTTGCTGGTGCGGTCATGGACGGGTGCCGACGCCGAAAGCCACCCGCACGGCCCACAGAAGCACAGGACCCCCCACCCACGGTCTTGGGCTTGGCCGACGACCTGGACAGTGCATCGATAATCGGGCTGACTGCTTCAAGACCTCATGGGCGCCACGCCGCCCCGTGACGTCACTGCTGATGCCCGGCCTTGCTGCCTCTCTCGGCAAAGCCGGGCATCGGCACCATTGCGATGTCACTCGGGCGGACCCGGGCCAGGGCATCAGCCTGTGGTGTAGCCGCTCTTCACGTGGGTGGTGTAGTCGATGACCGACGGGATCTCGACGTTGAGCTTGCCGGGATCCTCGGTGAGCATTTCCTCGTGTGCCAGAAGCTTGCCGTTATGCGGATCGAAGATCACCGTCTGCTTGTTCGGCAGGCCCCCGAAAGCAGATTCGACGGAGAAGGCGACCCCTGAGCGGCCGGAACGGTCCTCAACGGTGCCGTTGTACTCCACGCCCTCGAACGTCGCGAGCGCCCGCAGAACCCCGGCGAGCTGCTGCGGGGTCAAAACCGTGTCGAGACTGCGCTCGTTGAGACGGTTGAGGAAGGCGCCGGCACTCTTGCCGTCGCCCTGGGAGAGGATCCAGTGCTTCATCTCTTCCGTGCCGCCGGCCGCGGGCGGCTGAGGTTCGTTCTTGGGCGGGAAGCTGTCCTTGTCCTGTCCACCGTCCCACGTCACGACCTGCTCCGTGGAACCGTCCGCTTTCTGCCATGTCTCGTGGCGCTGCGGAACGACCTCGGAGGTGACCTGCTCTCCGTCGATCCTGGTGAACAGCGACCACGTCTCGTACGAGAAGTGCTCCGTCGTCCCGCCGGCCGCGGCAGGCTGCTTTTCAGCTGCCTGCGCCAGCCGCAGCAGAACGGGCGCCGCCGCAGTTCCCTCGAAGGCCTGCAGACGGAGCGGAGCGGGCGTGGCCGCGACGGCGGAACGCTGCCCGGGTCCGTCGGTCAGACCGATCGCGACGACCGCGACCACTGCGGTGGCTGCCACCCCGGCGACCCACGTCGTCGGATGTCGACGTGCGACCCGGCGCGCAGTGGGCCGCGTGGTCGCTGTGATGTGTTCGAGCAGAGCCTCGGCTTCCGCGTCCGTCATTGCGGGCGATGCGGCCCGCGCGGGGTCGAGCCCGTGCAACAGCCTGTCAGTGTCGTGCATGGGTGACCTCCTGTGAAGGAGCGGCGGCGGCCGGGGCGCCTGTGGGCAGGACAGGGCGAGAGCTGTTGAGTTGCTTCCGCAGCCGACGGCGGGCCCTATGCAGACGTACCCGCACTGGCACAGGCTTCTGGCCCAGGACGTGTGCTATTTCCGCAGGCGTCAGCTCCTCCCACAACGCCAGCCGCAGCACTTCCTGGTCGTCACCGCCGAGTCGGTCGAACGCCTGGGCAACATCCGTCCGTGCGATGACCTCCTCCACATACCCGGAATCGTGCGGGCGCGGCTCGTCGGCCAAGCGGTCCTGCAGATCCGTACGGCGTTGGCCGGCACGCCGATCGTTGGCCAACACCCGCCGCGCAACGCCGTACAACCACGGCAAGGGCTCAGCCGGCATCTGGTCAAACCTGCGCCATGCCGTCAGGAACACCTCCGCCAGCACGTCACCCACGTCTTCCGGCTGGGCTCGCCGCAGCACATACCGCTCGACCGCTGCACGATGGCACCGGTACACGGCGGTGAACTGTTCCTCGATCGTCGAATCCATCTGCCCTCCACCCTGTATGTGTCCGGCACCAGCCCCACCGTTACACCTCGAGCGGGCGGGAGCGGTGCACTTCGGCAGACAGGGACGATCGCCACGCGTCGGTCGTCATCGCCGATGACCCGCTCGTCGGGGTACGGGAGGGGGCCGCGGCCGTCGATCGGCGCGATCTGCCGGTCGTGCCACTCCGCCGGTTACGGCGGGGCGGCGGTGAGGTGGCGGAGACGAACGCGGGAAATCCTCGCCGTCATTCGGGTCAGTGGTCGCGGCGGCTGGTGGGCCAGCCGGTGTACTGCTCTGCAAGGTAGGTGCGTCCGGCGCGCGTGGCCACCACGTTGTCGAGCTCGCCGAGCTGACGCCGTAGGTCGAACGCCGAGCCGCCGGGCGTGGTGTGGAGCAGCTGTGTCATCCAGTGGGAGAAGTTCTGTGCACGCCAGATGCGTTGGAGGGCGCGCGGCTGGTACTCGTCCAGCGCGGCCTCGCCCGCGCCGCCGAGCGCACGCAGCAGGACCTCGGCGAGCACCTTCACGTCGTGCAGCGCGAGGTTGAGCCCCCGGGCACCGGTCGGCGGCACGGTGTGCGCGGCGTCGCCCGCCAGGGCCAAGGAGCCCCAGCGCATCGGCTCCTGCACGAACGAACGGAACCGCAGCACCGTCTTCTCCAGGACCGGCCCCTCCTCGAGGCGGAAGCCGTCCGGGCCGGCCACCCGGGCCTGGAGGGTCTCCCAGATGCGGTCGTCCGGCCAGGCTTCGACGGACTCGTCGGGTTCGCACTGGAAGTACATCCGCTGCACGCTGTCGGTGCGTTGGCTGATCAGCGCGAAGCCGTGCTCGGAGTGGGCATAGACCAGCTCGGGCGCACTCATCGGTGCTTCGGCCAGGATGCCGAACCACGCGAAGGGGTACTCCTTGCGGTACCGCGTTCGCCGCTCCCCTGGCACCAGATCGCGGCACATGCCGCGCGAGCCGTCGGCGCCGACCACGTACCGGGCCCGGATCTCGTGACGGGTGCCGTCCGGGCCGGTGCAGCGGACCCGGGGAGCGCCGGTCGTGACGTCGAGGATCTCGGTGTCCCCGACGCCGAAGTGGACCGAGCCGCCGTCACGGTCCCGGGCATCGGCCAGGTCGACGAAGACGTCGGTCTGCGGGTAGAGCCACACCGAGGCGCCCACCAGCTCCTTGAAGTGGATGCGGTGCTCCCGGCCGCCGAAGCGGAGTCCGATGCCCTCGTGCTCGTGGCCCTCTCGCAGGATCCGGTCGGAGACACCGGTCTCGACCAGGTCGCGGGCCGCATCGGCCTCCAGGATGCCCGCCCGCTGAGTCGTCTCGATCTCGTGCCGGGTGCGGGTGTCGATCACGATCGTCTCGATCCCTGCCCGCCCGAGCAGGTGCGCCAGCATCAGGCCGGCGGGACCGGCACCGATGACGGCGACGGGAACCGAGGCAACGGTGTCGACGGGGGCGTCTGCCATGGCATCTCCTGAGTGGCTGCGAACGTTCCGAGCACCCCGAACGTTGGCACCCGGTGCGGCGGCCGGTCGCCTGTGTTTCCGTCAGACGGAAGCCCCCTCGGAGGTCAGACCGCCGTGCGGGCCCGCCGGCCGAGCTCCTCGGAGATCCCGTACGCGGCCCTGAGCAGAGGTTCACGCAGTCCCCCCGCGCGACTCGCGCCACGTGCCGTGACGACGATCCCCAGAACGGCGCTTACGGGCCCGCCCCGGCCGATCCGCACGGGCGCGGCCACCGCGACGGTGTCCTCCGAGAGCTGCCGGTCACTGACGAAGACCTGCTCGCGGCGGATGCGGTCCAGCTGCGCGCGCAGCGTCTTCGGGTCGGTGACGGTGTGTGAGGTCCAGGCCCGCAGCGGTGACCGGAGGACCTCCTCCTGGATGTCCCGCGGCGCGTGCGCCAACAGCACCCGGCCCATCCCGGTGGAACCGACGGGGAACCGCCTCCCGACGGTCGTCAGCAGCTGCACCGACCGGTGCCCGGCGATCCGTTCCACGAACACGAGCTCCGTGCCCTCGCGCACGGCGAGCTGGACGTTCTCGTGGGTCGCCTCGTAGAGGTCCTGCAAGAACGGGAGAGCGGTGTCCCGCAGGATCTGGCTGCGCGGGCAGCCGGAGGCAACCTCCCAGAGCCGCAGCCCGACGTGCCACGACCCGTCCTCAGCGCGTTCCAGAGCCCCCCACCCCGCCAGCTCGGCCACCACTCGGTGCGTAGTGCTTAGGGCGAGCCCTGTCCGCTGGGCGATCTCCGACAGAGTCTGCGACGGGTGCTCGCGGTCGAAGGCCGACAGGACCAGTAGGACCTTCCCTGCCGCTGTGCTCCGGGGTGCGCTCATCTCACGCGATCAGTCTCAGCGGCATGATGTGCATCATGGCAGGGCCCGCCGGCCGTCGCCTCGGCGGGCCCAGCTGGTTGGCAGTTGGTCGGACGGGCTTGAGTCTCCACCAGGGGGAGACGCAAAGGTGGGGGCATGCACGACGACACGCTCTACTCGATCGGCGAGCTGGCCCGGCGGACCGGTCTCACGGTCAAGACCATCCGGTTCTACTCCGATCGCGGAATCGTGGCGCCGACTGACCGCAGCCCGGCCGGCTACCGCCTTTACGACAAAGATGCCGCTGCACGCCTTGACCTCGTGCGAACCCTGCGCGAACTGGGACTGGACCTTCCTACCATCCGGAAGGTCATGGACCGGGAGCTCTCTTTTCCCGAGGTCGCTGCGGCGCACGCCGAAGCACTGGCAGTGCAGATCAGCACCCTGCGCCTGCGTCGCGCGGTGCTTACGGCGGTGGCCAACCGCGGGTCCACCCTCGAGGAGACGGATATCATGCACAAGCTTGCCCAGCTCTCTGAGGATGAACGCCGAAGTCTGATCGGCGATTTCCTCGACGCCGTCTTCGGCGGTCTTGACGCCGCCCCCGTATTCGCGGGGGTAATGCGCTCGATGACTCCCGAGCTGCCCGACACCCCGGAGGCGGAGCAGGTCCAGGCGTGGGTGGAATTGGCCGAACTGTCCCAGGATCCGGATTTCCGGGCCGACGTGCGGCGGATGGCCGAGGACCTGGCAGTCGAACAGGCCCGAAGCGACACCACGGGCCCACGGCGCGACATTGCTGCAACCGTCCGTGACCAGGTCGGCCCGGCCCTGGCCGTCGGCATCGACCCGGCCTCTCCCCAGGCCGATCCGATCGTCGCCACGCTCACGGATCACTACGCGCAGATCCTCGGCCGCCCGGACGACATCGAGCTTCGCCGCCGCCTGGCGACTCGGCTGGAGAGCGTGAACGATCCCCGCAGAGAGCGATACCTCCAGCTACTCGCAGTGGTCAACGGCTGGCCCGCCCCGGAAGGTCTGGCTCCAGTCTTCGAATGGTCCGTCCAGGCTCTGCGTGTCCGGACACAGCATGACGGGGCGGCCGCGAGGCGGCGTGGGCCGGACTCGGCCGGCGTCGGGTGAAGACGCCGCCGCATATGATCGGTTTGTGGATGCCCCCGTCATACTGCGGTCAGGAGCGACGCCATCTGCTCCCGCTCTTGTCCTTCGGCCCTGGTGTATGGAGGACGTTGCGGCACTGGTCGAGGTGAGCCGGGATCCTGCGTTGCGCAAGTGGGCGGGCTCTGTCGTGGACAACGATGCTGACGGGACGAGGTGGGTGCATGCCCAGCAGCGGGGCTGGGCAGCAGGGACCGGTTCGGCTTCGCCGTCCTTGAGGAACAACCCGGTTCAATGCGCGAGCTGTTGGTGGGCAATGTGGTCCTCGTCTGTGGATCATCGGTTGCCGCCCTCAGAGGGCGTTAAGTCCGTTTCTGGTAGCGGCCGCGTCCGGGCTGTTCGAGGAGTCCCTGGCGGACGAGTCTTCCCAGGCGGGAACGGGTGACGTT
>NZ_JBIWKD010000043.1:0-10456 GCF_044765485.1 Streptomyces sp. NPDC102451
CATCATGCACACGACATGACATGACGGAGGAACCGTCCCGTCACCCACGAACGGGTGACACCACATCATCAGGAACGGGACTTAACGTCCTCTGACAGCACGCACCCTGCCTCCCGGCGAACGCGCACAGTCACTGCGCGGTCTCCCAAGCGCCAGAACTGGCGACACTTGAATACGCGAGTCCACCAGTACCAACGCCGTGGCCGGTGCGAGGGATCATCCCTGCGGGCGCGGGGAGCACACGAGCGCCTCGACCGCCGCGTGGGACGAGTCCGGGCCATCCCCGCGGCCGCGGGGAGCACGCTTTGCGGCCGTCTGTGATGACGTTGAGCATGGGGCCATCCCCGCGGGTGCGGGGAGCACAGCGCCCGGTACCTCGGCGAAATGATGGACCAGGGACCATCCCCACGGGCGCGGGGAGCACTGCATGGCGGTCTTCCACGCGCCCCGCTTGGCGGGACCATCACTGCGAAGGCGCAGGGAGCACGGTGGTCCGTCGGGCCGAAATGCCAGCCGACGGGACCATTCTCGCGGGCGCGGGGAGCACACCGGACCCGAGTCCGAGATCGGCTACGCCTCGGGCTCATCCCCGCGGGCGCGGGGACCACAGGAACTCGCGCGTCCACTGTTCGGCCATGTGGGGACCATCCCCGCGGGCGCGGGGAGCACTCTTGCTGAACTGGGAGTTTGTCAGTCGAGAAAGCCGTTCCGCACGCCTTTCACCGAATCCAACACAACAGACAATCTCTCTCAAGGACCCAAACTATTCCTCCGCAGCCTCCGCAGAAGCGCCGAGCGGGTCAGGACCTCATGCTAGAACGATCAGTCAGCGTCGTCGCCGGATAGTCAGACCCGGCTGATTCCACAGCAGCCCACCATGCCCAAGGGCTTTCAGGGCCAACGGGGTTGGCTGTGCCCCGATTCGCTGCGGCCGCAGCGTCGGTTCTTGCCCGACTGAGCTGACCGGCCTCAGCGGAACGCGGCGACATTACGGGCAGCCCACTCGGCGAAGGGGCGCGGGGCGTGGCCGAGGACCTGCTGGACGTCCGGGCTGATGCGCAGCTCGGCAGCGCTGGGGGAACCGAGGATGTCCAGAGTGTCGTTGGCGAGCTCCGCCGGCATGCTCCGAGTCATGGCGGTCGCGGCCTCTTCGCGGGTGAGCTCCTGAAACCTCACTGGCGAGCCCAGCGCGGTGGCGATGGCCTCCGCCTGCTGGCGCGGAGTGATCACCTCCGGGCCGGTCAGCTCGTAGATGCCTCCGGTGTGCCGGTCCTCCAGCAGGCAGGCTGCTGCGACCGCGGCGATGTCCGCCGGATCGATGATCGGCACCCCGACGTCGCCGAAGGGTGCGGCGACGACCCGTTGCGCGCGGACGGACTCGGCCCACCACAGGGCGTTGGAGGCGAAGCCGCCCGGCCGCAGGATGGCCCACTCCAGGCCGGACTCCCGCAACATGTCCTCCAGTGCTCGCATCGCGATCCGCGTTTGGCCGGAGGGCCTGGTCACCACGCCCAGCGTGGAGAGCAGCACGACCCGGCGGACCCCGCTGTCCGCAGCTTCGCGGATGATGTCGGCAGGGTCGGCTCCAGTGGCGTGCAGGTCGCCGGACAGCAGCAGGAACAGCGCCTTCGCCCCGTCCAGTGCGGGCTTGAGGCCGGCCGGCTTGGCCAAGTCGGCCGCCACGTGACGGACGCCGTCCGGCACCGCCCCCATGTGCCGTGACACTGCCGTCACTTGCTGGCCCGCATCGGCCAGCGCCTGCGTCAACGGCCGGCCTATGTTCCCGGTAGCCCCGGTTACTACGATCATGATCAGCTCCTCGTCGGATGGCTGTGTGGCCTGCACGCTAGGAGCGCCGACTTACTTTTGGTAAGGACATACCTCGAGGTAAGCTCATGACATGACGGAAGGTGTGCAGACCAGGCAGGCCGAGGCGGAGAAGCGGTATGACGTGTTTCACACCGACTGCCCCGCGCGCGATGTGGTCGACCATGTGACCAGCAGGTGGGGCATCTGGGTGCTGATCTCGTTGCGGAGCAAGAGCCTCCGGTTCTACGAGCTGCGCGAGAGCATCCAGGGCATCAGCGAGAAGATGCTCGCCCAGACCCTGCGGGCGCTGGTCCAGGACGGCCTGGTCTGGCGGGAGGTGGAGCCGACGACGCCGCCTCAGGTCACGTACGGGCTGACCGAGTTCGGCCAACACGTCGGCGAGCCGCTGACGGAGCTGTTCGACCGAATCACGCGGCGGCTGTCGACGGACAGCACGGGATAGTGCGGGAGCGGCTGATGCCCGTCCGCGAGCGATGGGTGACCTGCTGAGCCAGATCTTCGCCCGGGTCAGCAACGCCCCTCGCACGAGCTGCCGAGGAGCTGGTGGGTCTTTCCCAAGGGAACGATCCCGCGGGCGCGGGGAGCACCGGGTCGTCCATCCAAGAACCATCCCTGCGGGCGCGGGGAGCGCATCCTCGGCTAAGTCGTCCCGTTCACGATCCTGGGACCATCCCTGCGGGTGCGGGGAGCACGTGTACTTCGTGTCGCACCTGGTGCAGGTGAGGGGACCATCCCCCGCAGGTGCGGGGAGCACAAGTTGCTCTTGCCGTGGGTGACGCCGGTGACGGGACCATCCCCGCAGGCGCGGGGAACACACGCACGACGGCGCCGACCACTCCGCCGACTGGGGACCATCCCCGCGGACGCGGGGAGCACACGACGCCGGAGCGGTGGCCGGCCAGCGCGAAGGGACCATCCCGCGGGCGCGGGGAGCACGGCGCATCAGACGCCCTGGCGAGGGACGCGCTGGGACCATCCCCGCGGGCGCGGGGAGCACTCTTGCTGAACTGCGAGTTTGTCATCCGCGATAGCCATTCCGCACCACTTTCACCGACTCCGGCGAAACGCGCCTTTCAGGCATGCAAATCCAAACCGTCCCTCACGCGCCCCACCCAGCAGTGGACATGCCTGGCAGGTCATACCGCCGCTCTCGACGATCGGGAGGGCGCAGACACCGGCGACGACGCGGCGACTCGTGGCCGTGGGGCAACGGCCGCTGCGCGCGCCGGCTTGGAGTGTGCAGCCGACTGGCTCTTCGTTCCAGGCAAGGTGACCGACAGCCGGGCCGCGTGACCGTCTGCCCTCCTTGCTACCTCCCGCAGTGCAGCAAGGTCGGCCCCTGCGAAGCGGGTGGACTCGGCAGCGGCCTCTGCCAAAGCGCCGGCCTCCTCGGCAGCTCTGCCGTACGGGGAAGCGGAGCGGCCGGGTCCGTCGAGGAGTGTCGATGGTGGCAGCTGCTGCCAAGCGTCGCGGAAGGCTTCGATCCTCGGGTGGTTGGACGTGGCAAGCATCCGCCCCATCGGAGTCGCGATCCACGCCTGGAAGGACTCGGCCACCGATCGGGCGCCGGCCGTCGTTTCCTCCTGAGAGCCGTACGGGACCGGCGTTCGCGCGGCGGCAGTGCTGTAGGTGAGGGCCGCATCACTCAACTTGAGCAAGGTGTCCGCGCTGGGAAGGTCTCCCGCAGTGGTGCGACGGATCCTGTCCGCGCCCGCCGTGGCCAGCCGGCTGATGGCCTCGCACGTCCGGATGGAGACGGACTTCCAGAATCCCTGGAACCGGACATCGGTGCGCAGCTCCTTCCAGTACTCGCCAGCTCTCTCTCTGATCGTGGTCATCAGGTGCCCCATGGCGCCCCGGATGCTCTGGATCCGCTGCCACTCCGGCGAGCTCTGGAGATCCGAGGCAGCTGTGTCCTTCAAGGCATCGCGCACGAGATCCGATGCTGCGGCGGAGGTAACCGGAAGGGCCTCGCCCGTGGGCAACGGGTCGGGGGCCGGTACAACCTGGTCGATCGTCTCCAGGTCCTCCACGACCACGGCCCACATGTCATCGGCACCTCCGCGAGCTTCGGGCACATGGTCTGCCCACGCCCGCTGCGCGCCCTTGAGGCCCTCCTCCCAGTCGATGGGCGGCAGAGTGGCACCACCATCACCTGCGACAGAACTGTGCTTGAGGCGCCAGATGGCGTTGCCGTCCGACGGCTCGTGGAGAACGTCGCCCCTGCGCTCCCACCGGCCGTCAGGCAGGTCGTTGCCCGGCCACAGCGGGAGATCAGGGTGGTCTGCTGCCGCTACGGCGTTCGACGGCTCGGGCGGCAACGGAACCCGGGCTACGCGACGTTCATCCTGCTCCGCGTTGATGTCTGCACTCCTGGCCATGGGTGGTGCCTCCGTAAGTTGTCAGTTCGCCCGGCGCGTGGTGGTCATCGGGCTGTCCAGCACCGTCCCGGGTCATAGCGGCAGCTCGGCCTCGCCGGCCTGGCGGCGCAATTCGGCTGCCGCCGGATGGACGGCGGGGGCGTTCGTGGTCTCCGATGAGGTCAGGTAGTAGTCGAAGTCGTTCTCCGTCCCCGACAGGACCTGCAGGACCGCCGGGACCGGCGGGACAGGGGGCGGGGCCTGGTGCATGCCGGTGGCGCACGCGGCCAGCTGCAGGCGTGGGGTGAACGCGTGCAAGGTGTTGATCCAGTCCGCCTCGGCGAGCTCCCGGCCCGGGGCCTCCTCGCCGGCGTACGTACGGATCCACCCGGCGTACAGGGCCGTCAGGTGCTCCACGACCGGCGGATGGCGGTACCAGCACGGCGGGATGCTGTTGTGCAGCTCGAACGTGGCGCGCAGCCAGTCGACCCAGGTCGCCAGTTCGCGAAGGCGTTGTTGCCGGTCCGCCGGGTCCATCGCGGCCCACACCCACCGCTGCGGCTCGGGCTGGGCCTCGGAGGACATGGTGGGCCACAGCGAGGCCGGGTTGTCGAGATCTGAGGTCATGTCTGAGGACATGTCTGAGGACATGAGTGATGCCTGCCTTCTGTTCAGCGCTGTCCCAAGGGCCCGCCGTCGTGGTCCGGTGCCGGCATGGGCGCCCGTCCTCCCGGCGCGGCCAGCAGCTTCTTCAGGTCCTTGTCGCGGAAGGTAAGCCGCATCCTGACCCTGATCGGGGGCTGGTTGGAGTACTGCGCGATCGCGGTGAAGTCCGGCAGCTGCTGCAGCGAGTGCACCGGGGCGAGGTCCGTCTCGGTGGCTGAGGTGTTCGTCGAGTACTCGCCCCGGGAGCGGCCGTGGGAGGTCCGCATCACCTCGGTGCGCCCGTACAGGCCGGAGAAGTAGCGCAGGGTCTCCAGGTCTCCGCAGCCGGGCAGCAGCATCCGCAGGCCGCTCGCGGAGAGCACCGTGTTGGCCTTCTGCGTACCGAGCCGGTCCCGGAGCTGGGAGAGGTCGTGCCACACCGTCAGGACGTCGATGCCCATGCCGCGGCCGGTGGTCAGGATGTTCGGCAGCCTCGGGTAGCGCAGCATGTTCCCGGCCTCGTCGACCATCACGCCCAGCGACGGGTCGAGGGGCTTGCCCGTGCTGTTGTAGCGGACCTCGGCGCCATGGATGATCGAGGCGATGATGGAGGTCAGCAGCGGGGCGAACCGCTCGGCGTCGGCCTCGGACGCGATCAGGCAGACGGTTCCGTTCCGGTCCAGCAGCTCCTCGACGGTGAAGTCGGTGCCGGCGCACGTCTCGCGGACCTCCTCATCGGCGTACACCCTCGCCAGCACGTTGAGGGTGAACTGGATCGAGCCGATCCCGTCCTCGTGGAGCCGCAGCCAGGGCGATGCGTAGTCGTCGGCGACCTCGTTGCAGCCGTGCTGCAGCAGGACGGCCCGGACGTGGTCGACGGCGTCCTTGCCGAGGCTGAGCCAGCGGCGCATCGCCCCCACTCCCCCACCGGACAGGTTCGAGGCCAGCAGTACGCCCTTGAGGACGCTCTTGGCCTGGTCGACCCACGGCGCTGCGCGCTTGCTGTCACCGGAGGAGGACGCCTCGGCCATCCACGACGCCATCCGGTCGGCGGCCTTCGCGTCGGTGCAGTAGTCGACGGGCGACCATCTCTGGGTGGGCCTGCCGGGGATGCCGGCCGGGGCGATGACCCAGACCGGTCCGAGGGATCGACGGCGCGCGTGGATGATGTCGAGGTCGGCGGCCTTGGTGGTGGTCACGACCAGGGGCCCTTGCCATTCGGCGGCGTTCGGCAGCACCAGACCGGTCGTCTTCGAGGACCCCGGCACTCCGAACACTGTGGCGCTGATGTTGGGCTGTGCGGCCACGATCTTCCCCGTACGCATCCCGCGCCCGGCGGTGAGCCGGTTGGCGCGTCCGGCCGGGTCCTGTGGCGCCTGGAGCTTCCGCTCCACCGTGGCCCCGCCCCACTGGGCGCCGCCGGTACGGCCGCTGCGGTCGAAGTGGCTGACCGCCTTCACGGCCAGGAGGAGTACGACCAGGACGAGTGCGGCGGTCAGCACGTAGAACAGCCAGCCGGGCGGGGCCGGGTCGTACGCCGCTTCGGGGCCCTTCACCAGGGACTTCAGGACGGTGGCGGGGATGCTGTCGGTACGGGTGGCCCACCCGCGCCCGGACAGCACAGCTGCGGCCGGCGCGGCGAGCAGCACCGCTCCGCCGACCGAGGCGGCCGCCCCGAACCCGTAGGCGGCGAGCAGGGTGTTGTCGTCCAGGCCCGCGGTGGGCGAGCCGGTCCTCTCCGCCGCCATCACACGGCCATCCGCTCGTCCGTCTCGAAGAGTTTCTGCTCGATGTGGGACAGGACCAGCTGTACGGCGTGACCACCGCCTCGGCCGATCTTCCACAGGGCCCTCCCCCGCTGCCCGGCGCCCCAGGAGCCGATCAGGTCGCATTCGGCGTCCGAGAGGCCGATCGCCTCGCGGGTGATCTGCAGGGGCCGGGTGTCCTGCGCCAGCTGGATCCGTGTCTCGCAGGAGGAGATCAGGTCCTTGGCGATCGCGACGGCCTCGGAGCTCGCCGAGCCGACGCTCTCGAAGTCGGACAGCCGGTGGGTGGCCAGGATCTGGATGGTCCCGGTCGCCCGGGACAGCCGGAGGTCGGCGTCGATCTTTCGGACCATCGCGGCGCCGCCGGAGCGCATCTGCCGCCACAGTTCGTCCCGGACGACGATCCAGGGCCGCTGCCCGGGCCGGTCGATGGCGGCCTGGGCCCATGAGGAGACGCAGGACAGGACCATGGCGACCGTCTCGTCGCCGTACTGCTCCAGGGCGCTGATGTCGACGGACTGGATCGGTGCGTCCCAGTCCAGGCCGATCGAGGTCTGCTCGTCGAAGAGCCCGCCCAGGTGCCCGTTGACCATCGTGCCGAGCGCCGAGCGGATCGACACCATCTGCTCGCGGGCCAGCTGGACCTCGCCGTCCCGGACCCGGAGCTCCTGGGCCATCGCGTCGGTGGGGTCGCGGAGCTTGTCGTAGACGAGCGGCAGTGTCGGCACGGCGAGCCTCGTCTGTCCGTACAGCTCGCCGGTCACCTCGCGCACCGCGACGTCCAGGGCCTCCTCCTCGCGGGACTCGAGGGTTCGGCGGAGCTGGAGTTCGAGGAGGGCCTTGAGCAGGGTCAGGCGGCGGCGGTGGATCTCCTGCAGGCGGCCACGGAGTTCGGCGGGATCCTTGATCCGGTCGAGGCCCGCGCCGAGCGGCCCGGCGTCGAGCGGGTTGAGGCGGCCGGGCAGCCCGGGGCCGAGGCGTACCGGCTCGACTCCCAGGTGGCGGCAGAGCCCCGCGTACTCACCCTTCACATCGCCCGCGATCAGCGTCCGGTGCCCGAAGGCCATCAGGCGGAAGCACAGGGCCTTGATGTGGGCGCTCTTCCCGCTGCCGGGGATGCCCGTGATCATGACGTTCGGGTTGGTGCAGAGGCCTTCGCGGACCCAGACCGCCGGGTGCGCGCTGAAGGCCTGGGTGGTGAGCGTGTTGTGCCCGATGTACGCGCCCACCGGAGGCAGCGATCCGGCGTGCAGGAAGGGGTACGCCCCGGCCGCGTTGCCGGTGTCGGCCCGGACGACCTCGGTGCGCGGCAGCGATGCGGAGCGGCCGGCGAAGGGGTGCGGCCAGCCCTTGCGGGGTGCTACCCGCATGACGGTCTCGGCGTCCTCGAGCCGGCGGGACTCCCGCTGCTCGGCAGGGGTCGGGCCGGCAGGCGCCGGTACGTACGCGGTGTTGATGCCGGTGGCTTCACCGAGGCCGGACGCTTCCAGCTCCGTGTCCGTGGCGTGACGACGTGCCGGCAGGTGGATGCGCAGGCCTGCTGCCGTCACGGGGATGCGCAGGCGTGTCCGCAGCCCCATCAGAAGCCCACCCGGCGATCCGGGAGCCCCTGGCCGAGCGGCAGGGCTCCGGCGGCGAATCCGACGTCCTGGGCGCCCCACATGCGCCGTAGCTCCAGACCGGACGCGGCTGCGTCGGCCTGCATCTCGGCGCAGGCAGTCTCCAGTTCCTCCAGGTCGGTCACGGTCACCGACAGCACCGCGGTCATCCGGACCACGCCCTGGCCGGCCGCGCGGGCGGCGTCCTGGGTGCGGGCGAGGTACACCTCGCGGCGCTCGTCCTCGCTCTCGTCCCGCCCGGTCTTGGCGCGCAGATAGCGGGCGGAGGATCGCTTGCTCTTCTCGCGGGCGAGTTCCTGGCGGGCGCGGCGGGGGCCGAGCGGTTCGTAGACGAGGCTCATGGACCGCCGTGCGTTGCGCCTGGGCCGCAGCAGGGGCTGGAGGAACGTCGCGTAGACCTGGGCCTGGGGCCAGGTGCGGACCTGATAGGTGACGGTCCAGGCTCCGTCGTGCCGGTAGGTCCCCCACCCGGTTTCCGCAGCCGCCGGTCCGGCCAGTGCGGGGTCGACGCCCTCTTCGACTCCTTCCCATCCGGGGCTCTGGGCGGCCGCGTTGGTCGTGGCGATCGCGACCTGGGCGTCGGGGTCGTACGCCGTACGGATGCTCTGCGCGACCTTCCGCGGGGAGAGCCATTCCATGACCTGGAGGCTCGCGGTGCTCAGCGCCCCGCCCAGTGCGTGGATCTCCCTGACCAGGACGGCGGCCGCACCGACCTGGCCGCCGCCTGCGCCTTTGACCGCGAGCCGGGCGCGGCCGGCGGACAGGGTCACGGACAGATAGGTCTCCCGGTTGGTGGCCGCGGGGCCGGCGCCCTCCATCAGGTCCGACAGGGCGCTCACCGCGGCCGGGGGCGCGTCGGGGGTGATGTGGTGAGCGGTCCATGACCGCAGGGCCGCCCCGTCGTCGGGCAGGCAGCGCTGGTGCACGGACAGCCGCACGATCGGGGAGTCCTCGGTGCAGAAGGTCCGCAGGAGCGCCGCCCACGACGAGACCCGGGCGGCCTGCTTGTCGGTGTCCACGAGGGCTAGGCCCGGGTAGGACACCCGGGACACCGCGGTGTACGTCCCGGCGACCGGGTCGTGCGCGACTCCCAGCAGACCGCCGAGCCCGTCCGGGGCCTCCAGGATCCGCAGCCTGGCCAGGGTGCCGGGCAGGTCCATCGGCTGCCGGCCCGTCCGGGCCGAGCGGGGGGCGAACGGCCCCGAGACGAAGACGTTCTGATTCCGTGCCACGGCGATCTGATGCCTCACTGCCAGCAGGATCCATTCATCGGCGCTCAGCCCGCTGACACGGCCGAACGCGAGGACGAGGAGCACCGCGGCCACCGGCACGCACACACCGGCCGCGGTCCAGCTCGCGAGGTTGACGGGGATGAGCAGGAGCGTGCAGCCGACGGCGACGAGGGCGAACCCGGGACCGGAGAGGCGTCCCATGAAGCCCGATCTCTCCGACTGCCACCCGCTGTACGTGACGGGCTGTGTCATGAGCTATTCCTGGGTCGGAGGGCTGGGAGGCCGCAGCGGCGGCGGAGCGTCCCCGGCTGCGGGCGGGGCTTCGGACGGATGCCCCGGGCCGGCGGGCGCGTGCCGTTGGGCGATGACGACATGACGGCCTCCCGCGGCACCGTGATCGAGTCCTGCGTGGCCGGCGGTGCTCGACATGCCGGACTCGAGGGTGTCCTTGCCCGCCGCCAGGAGCTGGAGGGGCAGGGCGACCGTCCCGAAGACCTTGGAGCCGAAGGACCGTCCGGCACCGCTCGCAGCGCCTGCGCCTGTCCCGCCGCCGGACACCGGGGCGGCGTTGGAACCGCTCGCCGACGTCTGGGCGGTGTCCTGTTCCAGGGCCCGGGTGTAGGCGCTGCCGCCGCCGACCGCGCCGGCCCCGCCCATCTCGGGGCGGTAGCCGCCGCTCGCCGATGCGGCGGACGACCCGACGGAACTCATCAGGCCGGACGCGATCGCGCTGCCCCCGCCGACGGTGGAGAACGTCATGAACTTGGCCAGTACGGGCCATGCGAAGCAGGCCAGGATGAAGATGACCAGGCCCACGAACATGTTCTGCACGCCCTGGCCTTCGGCCATGGCTCCGAATCCGATGGCGAAGCAGAGCACGATCATCGGCTTCATGAGGATCAGGGCGATCAGGGCGAATTCAACTGGTCGTCGCAACACCTCGTGATCAGCGAGGTGTGGGATGGCGCGTCGTCAGCAGGCAGCCGATCGAGCGGTGCGTCTGA
>NZ_JBIWKD010000044.1:0-8594 GCF_044765485.1 Streptomyces sp. NPDC102451
GGGAACTGCTTGCCACGAGCCATGGCAGACCACTTCCACCCGCAGGCCGCCACGCGACCTGCCGTTCAGGTGTCGGCATCGAAGGGGTCACTTCACGGGCCCGCGACCCCTGGATGTGCCGTCACATCCCCTGCAAACAGGTCATTTACCCGAACCGCAACAACGTGATGAGTGGGCAGGGCGCCTGCATCTGGTGCGCGCCGAATGCCCCGAAGAACCCGGAAGCGGCTGCGGCGGCGATGCTGGAACACGGCTTCATCGTGCTGGTGGACTTCCTCGGGACAGGTAAACCGTGGCTGTCGCAGTGCGTCGCGGCCGGGCACATCGTGGCTCCCCGGTACGACAACGTCACCAGCCGCGCCGGCGGCTGCCGGTTCTGCAAGCGATACGGGCCTGGAGACCCGCACGAGGCGGTTGCCGACATGCGGGCCGTCGGCTTCCGCCCGCTGGAGCCGTTCAAGAACATCGCCTCGCCCTGGCTCTCACTGTGCGAGCGGTGCCAGAAGATCTCAGCCCCCAGACTGAACAACGTCCGGAACAGAGGTGAATGCTGCCAGCACTGCGCGCGTTACGGGCTGGACCCGGGCGCCCCGGCCCGCCTGTACGTCCTCTCCCACGCCGAGTACGGCGCCGTGAAAATCGGGATCAGTGGACTGCGGACCCGCGAGGACCGCGTCGTCCGGTTCCAGAGCCACGGCTGGGTGCCATTCGCTCAGATCCAGTTCGCCACCGGCGCGGACGCCTATCGCACGGAGCAGAGGGTGATCAAGTTGCTCTGGGCTGAGGGGCACCCGGTATTCCTCAGCGATGCACAGATGCCGATCGGCGGCTACAAGGAGACGTTTGAGGCAGCGCGGGTCTCCGCCGGACGGCTGCTCGTACTTGCGGAAGGAACGGCAGGGGGCGGCGTCGTCAGGCCGCGGTCCGCGAGGCCCCGGTGACGCAAGCCAGCCCCACCGCGAGGTGCTCCGGCAGCAGCCCGCGACGCCCACGCCATACGCGCTACCCGCCGAAGCCTTCCTGATCGACGAAACCGGGATGCTTCTCATCAGCGCTCTTGGCCAGATGCAGCGGCGCAGGAAGGTTGGTGCGCCCATCCCACATCGCCGCCTGCTCCGAGACGCGGGCGGCAAGACCGACCAACTGCTCCTCGCGCCAGCCACCACAGTGGGCGACCACGTATTCGATGCGGGTCATAGCGTGGAAGGGAGCACCCATCTGAGCCAGCTGACCGCCGGGCAGAGTACGGCGCGTGTACTGGGTACCGGTGCGCTGACCGCCGGCGTGCTGACGGGACTGCCCGGAAAACAGCCAGGACACCACGTCCCCGTGATCGTGACGGTAGAGGATCTTCTCCGGCATGACCGGCTGCAGCGGGTTGGCCGGCAGCTTGCCCCCGCCGCCGGTGCGCCGTGACGGCTGAGGTGTGCCCTTCCCGTTGCCGACCCGCACGATCGCCACATCCCGCCCCTTGGCGATCAGGCTCTGCCCGGGAACAACGTCGTCCCCGAGCCGGTCGTTGCATAGCCCGGGCCAGATCCGCTCACGCTCCTCGGCGAAGACAACGATCGGATACCGGTCGCCGAGCGCGGCCAGTGCCCGGTCCACATAGGTGCGCACGTTCTCCGGACCCCCGTGGTCTTCCCGCAGATGATGCCCTCTCCTGCCGATGGGACCGGCATGGTGCAGGGCCCGTGCCTGGGCCAGAGGAAGCCAGCCCTGGTCGCTGTACATGAGAGTGGGCCAGTACGCGTCCTCGCCGAGCGGCATCCGCATGGCGACGAGCGTGATGGCCAGTACGGCGGGTTTACGGGGACGGCCGGGGCGTTCGCCGAAGCGGTGGTAGCGGGTCCACAGCCCCACCGCCACAGTCTCCCGGTCCAGAGCCGTTTCCTTCGCATTGCGGTGGAAGGCGGTGGCGGCCAGACGGTTGTCGATGATGCCGGAGTCGCAGTGCAGGCTGCCGAACGCAATCTGCACCGCATGGTCGTCCTTGTAAGCGACGTCCGGCTCCGGCAGACCCGCCTTCAGGGCCCTGGCCCGCGCGACCTTCTCCGGCGTATTCAGCCGGTACGGGTCCCCTGGGTCGGAGTCCATGGTGATGAACTGCGAGGGGATGCCGCGATCGGCGAAAAGCCCTTTCAGCGCGTGCTTGGCATCCGTCACCCCCGCTTCCTTTTCCTGCTCACTGGGGTAGCGCGTCTCGCACAGGGCCATGATCAGCGCCCGCCCGGCACCGGCCTTGAACCAGGGCAGGGTGTTCAAGATCAGGCTGCGGTCGTGGCTGCCGTGGCGGACCAGCTCGGGCAGCCGCACCGCCACCAGCTCATACCCGGGCGCCAGGACTACTGGCTGCTCGTCGGGAAGATCGGCCAGTTCGGGCCGCGCGTAATCGCGGGCCAACTGCCCCATCACTCGCGTGTGCCACTGCGCCGACTCGTACAACACGACGGTGCGCACCGTTTCGAGGCGGGCGCTCGTCATGGCCTCGGCCATCTTACCGGCCGGCACGTAGGGCGGCAGGTTCCCGCCCGGCTTGCTGATCTTGATGGATGTTCCGGAGTAGACGACGGGCTCCTGGCCGAGGACCTGCCCGGCGTGTTCCTCGAGCCGGGCGTGGAACATCGCCCCCGCGCCCTTGTCGATCGGGTGCTTGCCCGTGCGGTGCACGCCGCGCACCTCTGCCAGCTCATCCAGCCCCGTCAGGGGCGGCTGGGGCAGACGGCCGACACCGCAGGCTTCGACGATCTGTGCCGTCGCCCCGCGGTAACGGACGGCCGCGGGCTGCATGAATCCCTCCGGACCCTTCTCCCACCGGGTGGTGATCGGGGTTTTGAGGATGATGTCCGGGTTGACGGGATGGCGCAGCAGGACGTTGCGGATGCCCTTGTAATGGGTGGCGACGCGCGAGATACGCGCTGACAGATGCGCGATGAGCGTCTTTCCGCCGGGGGCTGGTTCGACCTCGATGTGGATGCGCTCCATGGCGTAGCCGGCGATGCGCCGGCGTTTGCCGCTCTCCTCGTCGATCCACGTCCGCTCGTGGACCAGCGGGGCCTGCCACGCCAGCAGGTCGCCCTCACTGTCGAGGTGGAACCGCAGGGCGGGCAGCGACTCGTCCAGCAGGAGCGGCTGGGCGGCCAGCATGCTCGCCAGCCGCCACCCGGCCACCCTAAACGCCCAGCGGGGACCGGTGATCCGCCCCACGGCGTCGCGGTGCAGCAGCGAACTGAGCGGCTGGGGCCCGTCGTCGGACAGATGCAGCAGGGTGGCGAGGGTGTCACGGTTGTCGTGCCCGTCCAGCCGCGTCTCCCACTCTCGCATCAGAGTGCGCACCACGGCCCCGTCCAGCGCCCCGGGCGTGACGATCACGCTTCGCCCGGCCCACCGGCCGGTCCTGGGGGGTCGGTCGGGGTTGGTGAACACCAGCCGCTCCCCGGTCACGGCACGCGCAGCTGTCTGCAGGGACGCGATCGGCTGCACAGCGTCCTTGCCCCGCGGCCTCGGCAGCCGCCGCCAGGCCGGCGTGAATGCCTCGTCCTGCGGATAGACGTGCACCGTGCCCAGCAGCCGGTCGTCCAGCGCGAAGGACAGGGTGAACAGGCGGCCTCGGTCGTCAGTCACCATTCGCCCGTCTCCTCTTCCTCATATCCGGTGGGGGAGTGCTCCGTCAGCCCCAGCAGGGCATCGGCCATGGTGGTGCGGTAGACGGCGTCGATCAGCGGCATGTGGTCCTCGGCCTGCCATTTCCCGCGCAGCTGCTCAAGGAGGGCGGGCAGCGTGGAGTCTGCGGCGGTATGGGTGAAGGCGGCGTCCAGCAGCCGCAGCCGCCCGTGATCCCCGCCGCGGCGGGTGCGCCCGCCCAGTTGGATCAGCCGGGTCAGGATCTCCGCGACCACGGCGAGCTTGACGTCCTGGCCCAGCGACTTGAAGTAGCCCTGCCCGCTGCGGATGTCATCGAAGATCTGGCCCGCCACGATCCGCAGCCGCTCCAGCTCTGCCGCGGGTTCCGGACCGGGCCGCCGCCGTCGGTAGGCGAGAGAGTTGACCAGGGACAGCAGCACCGGGGGGTCTTCCATCACCGGAATGGGCCGGTTGACCAGACAGGCCACATGCAGCAGGGAGCGCCCGGCACGGTCAACAATATTCAGACCACGTTCGACCCGTGCCATGGGGGCGATCAGGTACCGGCACCGGCCGTGACCCACGGCGTGGGGGAACTGCTCGAGCCGGTTGCTCGGGATGGGCACCCAACCGGGCGGCATCCGCTCAAGCGAGGCCATCCCCAGTGGCCGTACCGCCACGCAGATCTCCGATGCCGCGACCCCCGCGTCGATCATGCCGCGGGCCAGCGCGGGACCGGCGTCGTAAGCGGTCGGCGCGAGCAGCGCATACGCACGATGCGCGGTAGCAGGATCGGCGGCCACTGCGTCGAGCTGCGGGGGAAGGTCCTGGCCGACACTGCGCCCCATGGCCGTATAGGCACGCTCCCGGTTCACTCCGTCAGTGCCAGACACCACGATGCCTACCCCCTCGTCCTGCCCGGCCTGCAGCTCGACGGTGAGGCTTCCATTGACGTCGTCCGGCACGTACCAGGCCGGCTCCTGCAGAAGGTGATGACGCGGCGCATACGGCATGAACGCCGTGGCGGACATCCCGATCACCGCCCGACGGGTGCCGGTATGGGCGAGCGCGGTCACCTCGCCCAGGTAGGCAAGGTGAGCGTGCGGATCACCGACATAGGACTTCAGCCGCAGCGCCGTCTGATGCCGGTCGCCAGGATCGAACGTCTCGGAGAACGCAAACAGCGCACGCCCCAAAGGACCATAAGGGGCAGCCCGCCACGGCACATGCGAGGCCAGCGCGTCCACGAGGCCGTTGCCGGCGGAGGAGATCCCCGCCCCCTGCAACGGCGCCGCGACACCCACGATGCGGTGCAGGATGCTGCGCATCTCCTCCAGATACGCCCGCCGGGCCGCCAGCAGCGCCAGCGAAGACAACCGCTTCTCGTCCCTCTCACCAGTGATCGCCGAAAACGCCTCACCGATGCGCTTCAAGGTGGCGTGGGTGAGCCGGTCCGACCCGCCGGCCAGATCCGTGACCGAGGACAACAACTCCCTCAGCTCGGCCAGCCCCTCGACCTCATCCGCGAACTCCAGCGGCCCCTCCCGCTTGTAGAGCTGGTTAACCGCCTCCATCTGCTGCTCCGTGGGCCGCTCCCCCTCCTCCAGCCCGAAGATCCGGGAGGCGAACATCCCATCCCAACGACGCGGCACCACCATGCTGCGCCGCTCCCGGTCAGGATGGATGACCCCGCCAACGAGGTGGGACACATAGGACTCGGCCAACCACACCAGGTGATTGATCAACGGCCGCAGATACTGCTCAAGGCTCATCGGCAGCCGGTGACAGTGCCGCCGGAACTGGCTGTCGAGCTCACGGACCGGGGTACGCTCCGCACCGTCCTGTGCCAGCAGCACCTGACGGGCCGCCTGGTCGAAAGCCTGCGCCTGCAACGCATCAGCCTCGTCGATGATGACCAGATGACTGCGGTGCAACAGGAGCTGCTCGGTAGTCATGCGCCGCCCCGGAGCAGGCCGACCCACCACCGGCGCGTGGATGTGCCCGGTCAGGAAGTTCGCATGGTTCGTGACGAGGATGCCCGCCGACGCCGCAGCCCGGTGGTGGCGGAACTTCCCACAGCCACCACGCCACGGACAGGCCAGAGCCTTGTCTGCTTTCGGCCCGTTGGGCTTGAGCTGATCGCACGGCTCGTGACCCGGTTTCCAGGTATCCACTGCTTCGGAGGAGGTGGTGGCATGCCCGGTCAGAGGGCAGCTGTAGGACATCTCCCGATACACCCAGGTCCTGAAGTCCGCATCGTCGTGCGGGTTGCCGGCCGTCTGCTCGGCCAGATCCATCATGGAGGCGGGCGAGACGACCGGCGTGACCTGGGCGGAGACCTGCAGATCAGCCAGATCCTGCCGTAGCCGGTACACCGTGGCCAGGACCTGCGCGCTCTGCGGAACGACCAGCGAGATCACTCGACCCTGCTGGGCGCACCACACCGCGACGAGTTCACTCAGGACGTTCTTGCCCATGCCGGTGGGGGCGTGGAAGACCCGCAGAGGCCCGGCCTGGACACGCAGGAGCTCGCCCACGTCAGTGCCGTCGCGGCCGCGGGCGTGGTGCCTGATGTCCGCGACCGCCTTGCGCCGGTAGTTCTGCCCGCGCAGCTCATCGAGCCGGCCCGCGATCTCGTCCAGATCGGCGAAGGGG
The DNA here is from genome assembly GCF_044765485.1 of Streptomyces sp. NPDC102451. Classification (NCBI taxonomy): domain Bacteria; kingdom Bacillati; phylum Actinomycetota; class Actinomycetes; order Kitasatosporales; family Streptomycetaceae; genus Streptomyces; species Streptomyces sp. NPDC102451. The sequence continues at coordinate 6,280 of NZ_JBIWKD010000044.1, forward strand.
ATCACCACCTCGTCCAAGACCGGGGCATCACTCAGTTCCTGCACGACGCTGGGAGCAGGTGATCCTTGGTAATCGAGGTCGTAGAAGACGTCCACCACCCGGCCGGACGGACTGAGCGGATCCTTGATCCGAAGGTCGCTGACGTAGGAGCCGGGCGGCGCAGGCTTGGGCAGTAACTGTCCCTTGGCCGCGTTGTCCTCAAGCTCGTCCAGCAAGGCATCAATGAGGGCCTCCTCGTCACCGACGGGAAGGATCAGCACCTGCTCCTTCCCGTCCGCCGGGGCAAACTCGACCGCCTCACCGCTGTCCAGGACTGCTGCCGTCTCCGTGACAAACACCGAATGGTGGGCAAGGATCGCCGGCCGCTGCCGCAGCATCCGAGTGATCCGCACCTGATCGGGCAGAGCCAGCGCAGACCAGCCGTCCCACAGATGCATCTGCCCCGTAGCCAGGAAGTGCGCATCAGCAAGATCCACCACACGCCGCCACGCCGCCTGCTCCTCCACCGCCCGGTTGGGAAACACGCGAGCGGCCAGCAAGACTGCGGCCCGCAGCGTCAGCGGCACGCTGACGGAGTACCTCGCGTTCTTCGGCGACGTCATGCGCCCACCCCCTTCAACCGCCGGGTCACGGCAGCCTTGAAACGGCTGACCGTGAACACGCTGTAGCGCTGCCCCTCAGCAGTCCGCAGCGCATCGAGCCCGGACTGCAGCTGATTGACCTGGCTGCGCCGGTAGTTGGGCACGACCACCGTCTCCCCGGCAGGCGGCCGGTCGATGATCGTCTGCGCGTCCTGGTGATCCTTGACGTCCACCCGCCAGCGATGCCCGTCCGCCAGGTAGACGCCGACATCCCACTCGTCCAGGTTCTCCCAGCGCTCGACCCGAACCCCCTCCTGCTTCTCCAGCCACTGCATCAGGCCCACCTCACTCAGCCCGGGACAGGTGATGTAGCGCCATACCCCCCAGTCCAGGCACAACACGCCCTCCGCTGGCTCCGCAGCCGTCGCCAACCGGCCCCGCCCACCAGTCAGTACAGGCGGCCCACCCTGCCTGCCACCGCCCGCGACAAGACCGAACCGGCTCTGATGCGGCGGATACTCACACCGCAACTGCCCGCCCCGCAGCACCATCGGATACCGGCACTGCGGACACGGCCACAACCACGATGACGCCCCCACCCACATACGGTCCGAGGGAACAGGCCGATACACGTCCATCCGTGCTGCGCCACGCCTCGAGTACTCCTCGACCAACGCCCGCTCCGTGCCGTGTGGCACCTCGGTCAGCATGGTCCGCGCCGCCACGTAGCCAGCCTGTCCATCGGAGCGGATGTGCCGAAAGGCAGCCCGCTCCGTCTGCTCAGCCGTCTGCCGAACCCACGCCGGAAGCCATGTCCCACCGAGATCGAAGTACCCGTCGTCCCCGTACAGGGCCTCCAGATAGTTCATCCCTGCCTCGAAGGCCTCCTCGGTCAACTCACCGTTGTCCGTCAGGACAACCAAGTCACCCATGAAAGAGGGCAGTTCTTCCCACGCCAACGGGACCCACTCCCGCAAGCGAACCGGCAACAAGTCGATCATCTCGCCAGGAGTGGAAGGGCCTGCCCCAACCGGCAGACTCGACAAGAGAACCCCGTGCATACGAGACAGCTCCCGCCACGCACGAGGCTCCTCAACCCGGTTGATCCACGCCGCACCCGCCCGCAGAGCAGCGGTAATGATCCTCCGAGCGGCAACATGCTGACTTACAGGCACAGCTGATCTCCCCTCCACGCCCCACCAGTGGTATTCGGGGCTCATTCCAGACGGGCCAACAACTCCCGGAACATACAGGGTGTGTCTGACAACGCACTCCAAAACCGGCGAAGACGTGCCCCCGCGGCAGCTGGGCGCTACAAGAAACCGGACATGCCGGCAGGCATGTCCCGCGGGGCCCGTTCAGTTAGCCCGGCAGGGCCCATAGCGCACCAGCCCGAGTACGCCAGAGGGGGAGAGGAACCGGATAACTGTCTAAAAAACCCTTACGACATCACGGCACCGTAGACGTCGAGACGCACCGAGCACCGAACCCCTGCCCGGCAGGGCAGGGCAGGGAACCCGAACCCACCCAGCACCCCACCATCATGCCGCCAGGCATGACACCCGAGCATGCGACAGCGGGGCCGCCAGGCCCCGCTCTTTCTCTGTTTGCCCGTCAGGGCAAACCCAGCCAACACACAGTCATGCCGCCAGGCATGACGACACGTCACCTTACGGGCCGTCAGGCCCGAGTTGGCCCGCCAGGGCCAACTTAAGAGCCGACAGGCTCTCCGCC
>NZ_JBIWKD010000045.1:0-6463 GCF_044765485.1 Streptomyces sp. NPDC102451
AAAGCTCCTGGCGGACTGGTGATCTTGGTCGTGAACCCGTCTACCAGGAGCTTTCTTCATGCCCGCCGCCGGGGCTGCCGGCCCAACCACCCGTCAGGTTGGAAGAGGTTCACTGCCACATCCTTCCAGGCCGCCTCTCAGCAAGCCAGGTCAAGGTGTCACCTATCCGCGCAGCAGTCCCGAGGTTGGAGAGCTCAGTGCCCGCTGCTACACCAATTCCTTAAGGGACGGGCCGCATTCCGTGGCCTGCCGGCGGGAGGGGAACAGCATGTCGAAGGTACCGGACGGATTCCATCGCGTACGCGGGCACATCCGCCGCAACCCGAAACCACGCAGCGCGAAGCGGATGAGCGGCTGGATGATCGCCGGTGTGCTGGCAGGCGCGTGGCTGTGGGGGCAGGTGTTCGGGTTCGGCGAGTCCGCTGTCCCCACACCGGCTGCTGACCCGAAGCCGGCCGCCTCCGCGCAGACCGAGCACTGATGGCGCTGCTGCGTTTGCGGCGCCCGCGCGGCATGGCAGAGGTGGTCTCGGCCGCCGTCGTCGTGGTGGCCGTGCTCGTGCTTGCTGTGCGGATGCTGGTGGCGGCGACAGGCGCGTTAGCGCAGGCCTGGCCCGCTCTGCTGGCGCTCGTCCTGCTGGTGGGAGCGGTGGGCGTATGGCGCCTGCGGCAGGCGAGCGCAAGGCGGCGTCGTGAGGGAGAGCGGGTGGCCGCGCTTCGGATCGCCCTGGCCGAGTTCGACGCGATGGACGACCGGCGCTTCGAGCATGCCTTGCGGGACCTGCTGGTCCGTGACGGTTGTCCGGCCCGCAGGGTGGGCGGCGCAGGGGACCAGGCCGCCGACGTCATCGGGGACCATCCGCGGCTCGGCCGGATCGTGGTGCAGGCCAAACACACCCGCGTCGGCGGGAAGGTGGGCTCCTCAGTGATGTACACGGTCAAGGGCACCGCCGGTCCGGTACATAAAGCGGCGCATGCTGTCGTCATCACCAACGGGAGCTTCACCCGTGACGCCATCGCGTGGGGCGAGCGGCACGGCGTGCACTGGGTCGACCGCGACAGGCTGCAGCGCTGGGCCCGGGACGGCGCAGCGTTGCCCGAGCTTCTCGGGCTGTCCGCAGGGCCTCGCGCGGTCCGGTTCAGGCGAGCTGCCTAATCAGCAGGATCCGGATTCTCTGTTCCTCAGATCGGGAGGTGTGGTGTTCGACGAAGACGGGGCGCTCGACCCGCTGCTGAAATTCCTGCTCTACTCCGTTCTTACGCTGGCCATCGGCAAGATGCTCTGGGAGTGGATCACCCAGGACGTCAGCCGGTGGATCACCGTGGACCTGTGGGGCGTGATCACCGGCCACCCATGGTGGACCGCGCTCATCGTGTCCGGCGGGTTGCTCGTGTTCCTCATGCTGGGCCTGCTGGTGTCGTTCGTGTCCGACACCTCGTCCGCTGTCTACGCCGGCCCGCAGGACACGCTCATAGCCCCTGATGCCTTTGCCGGACCGGACATGCTCACCTTCAGGATGAAGGAGCTGTCCTCGATGAGCGCGACGGGCTTCGAGCAGGCATGTTCTGATCTTCTGGCACGGGACGGGTTCCTCAGCCCACGCCGGGTCGGCGGCGCCGGTGACCTCGGCGTGGACGTCACCGCCCGCGACAGCGACAACCGTCTCCTGATCCTCCAGTGCAAGCAATACCAGAGCCCGGTCGGATCGGGACACGTGCAGAAATTCAACGGGACAGCTCGCCCACACCACGGGGCCGACCTGCCGATCATGATCGCGCTCAACGGCTTCACCCGGCCCGCGACCGACTTCGCCCAACACCACAAGCTCATCCTCGTCGGACGCACGGAACTCAAGCAATGGGCCCACGGCCGGCACCTCTACGACGTCCTCGGCATCCGAAACACGACACAGTGACACCACCGGACGCCGCTGTTCAGACAGCGTCAGGCCGGTCGCCGGACCTGCTGGCCTGGTACGTATTGCTGAGCGATCAGGTCAGCACAAAGCCGTAGTCCGGAGGACGATTCGGGAGGCCCTGAAGGCAGCGTGGGCAGGCCCCGCTGTGGACCGCGGTCTGTGGAGCCTCCCTTGGTAACTCTGAGAAGGGTCCGCCGCTCACCTCGTCGTTGCGGCGCTTTGGGGTGAGCGTCGATGCTGGCGCGCCTGCCCCTATCAGCAGTCCAGAAGTACGCAGGCACGGAGCCCAGCCTCGCCGCGTCCCGCTCGTGGCGGAGCGATCAGGGAGGGCTTCTGCTGCCCCTTCCCGTCGATTCCGGCCCGATCCGATGTAAATTGTCAGACGGGCAGGCCGGGTGCGTGGCGCTCAGTGCGTGGCGTGATCCGCTGAGCACGCTGCTCCGCGCGGCGGTGGGATCACGACGCCAGGGTGTGTCCCCAGGGCGGCCACCGACTCGAGCTGCCACGCACCGCGCACCGCATCGATAACCGTGCGGGTGCTGTAGGGCGATACGGCAAGTTCCAATCGGGCCTCTGCGAGCAGGCCAAGGTGTCCGTCAGGACGTCGCGCTGCCCTCGCTCTTCGATCCGCGAAGTCGGGTTGGCCGAACACTTCGAGGAGGGTGAGGGAAAAGTACGCGTATGCGGTGGCCTCGTCAACAAGACGACCGGACGCGTCTGGGAGGTCGGTGCCGCCACAAGCAACGAAATACTGGAGTGCTCCTCGCAGTTGGTCTGTCGGTTCCGGACAGGGACAGGCGACCTTCAGGTGTGCGGCCAGGATGCGGAAGGAGTCCAGAATATTCGTAGTTGCGGGCTGCCACTCCTGTTTGGCCAGCAGGGTGCGGAAGCCAGCCAGTGTCGCCGACAGCTCCTCGATCAGCAGCGCCTGCACCAGCTCGGACAGTTGGACACTGTCAGTGTCTGAACGGATCTCCATCAGGCGTCGGCCGTAACGGATCAGGTCACGCGGGATGCCGCCCGAGAGTGCGTGGGAAAATGCGATGTACGGGTCTCTGATATCTGGCGCCCGCCTCTTCAGAATGACTGCAGACTCGTCCAGAGTGCGCGGCAGAACGTGCAGCACGTCGTCCAACGAGCTGTCTGTCACGTCCCGGTGCGGCAGCCCGCGTCGTACAAACGCAGCCCCTACGTCCTCCGCGACGGAAATCAGGTAGTGCACATGGGGCACTCCCAGGATCGCTTTGATCTCGGCAAGGAAGCTCAGAGCCTGAACATCCGTGCCGAGACGATCCACTTCGTCGATGACGATCACAACACGGTGGCCCTGGACGTGCTCATCCCGCGCAATGCGGGTGAGCAGCTCTCGGAACTCGTTGACGAGGGATGGGTAGGCGGGAGCTAGAGAGGTCAGAGCGCCCGAATGCATAGTGCCCAGGGTGAGGAAGGGGGCAGCGCCAGTGGTCAGGCTGGCAGTGGAGCTCTGGATGGTCTGCAGGCGGTAGAGGTGATTGCGGCATGCGATCACCATCGGTGGTGCGGTCCTTGGAAGTAGGCGCTGGGGTTGGTTGATGAGTTGCCAGATGATCAAGGCGAGGAGGAACGTGCCGAGACGGAGCGGGTTTTCGTCGTCGGCGAGGAAGGGGCGGGTTGCCGGGTCGAGGAAGGTGAGTCCGACAAAGGCGAAGGGAAGCAGCCTCACGGGCGGGCCGAACCACCGTTGCTTGTCCGCGAATCGTCCGGCGTCAGCCGGTTCCCCTGGCGGCGGCGGGGAGAGGTACAGATACAAGCAGCCGATCCAGGCAAGAACGAGGCCGGCTTGCCAGGGCCGAAAGGTGCCAGGGTTCTCCCTTCCGCGGAGGTCGGGATCGATGAGGAGGGAGAGGACGGGCCAGAGGAAGGCAGCAAGGACGCAGAACATGACGATCGAAACGGCTGCGATCTTCAGTCTGAGGATCAGGGTCTGGGAGAGGCGCCTCTGCCAGACAAACACCCCTGCGAAGGCGAGTACCAGGGCGGCTTCCGGCGCCCGTCCCGCTGCGACGTCTTGAAGGAAGGATCCGACGGCCTCGGCGGCGGAGGCAAGGATATGGCGCACTCGTGGGTCCAGATCCTCAACGCGGGAGCGGCCCCAGGCGTACAGGCCGAGCCCGATCAGGGCGAGCGCCGGCACGGTTCGTGCCAGGGCATGCAGCAGTCGTCTCAACGGCGGCAGCATCCGGTCCAGCAGCCTGCGCAGGTATGACAGCCGCACGAAGTCGGGCGCCGTGTAGCCGGCTCGGTCGATGTACGTCCTGCATACGCTGACAAACAGCGAGATGAGGAAGTCGTGCGGGGTGTAGGTGGCGGGGGCATGGGCGAAGACCGAGAAGTCCCGTGGTTGCACGCACCGCTGCATCAGTGTCGTTTTGCCTACTCCGCGCGGCCCGCTCACGGCAACGGCCCCGCCGTCCAAGTGGGCCATCTTGCGTTTCAGTTCTGCCAGCGCCGTGTTGTCGACGTGATACTGGTCGTCCTGCGGGGCCCTCAGCCCCTCATAACTGCTGGGCATCAGGAGGGTGTGCAGGTCGTCACCGAAGAGTTCCTCGACGGCCAGCCCCACTTCGACGGCCAGCCCGCTACGGCGAAGTTCTGACATCCACAACCATTGGGTCAGCCGCTGTGCCCACCACAGCGTGGCCGTCACTGGGTTGAGCAGCGCGAGCAGGCAGGCGTGACGCCACGTTACGAGAGGGCCGCCCGTCTGCGGGGAGAGGCTGAAGGGGCCGCTCAGCCGCCCGTCGAGGTAGGTCAGCGCCGCATAGAAGAGGAACTGCAGAATCAGCAGTCCCAACCCCCACGGCCACGCAGGGCCCAGAGCAAGGAGCGCTCCCATGGCGAAGGAGAAGATTCCGCCGGCCCACCGCGCTGCGTTTTCCTGCTTCCACTGCTCGCCAAGGGTCGCGCTGGCGGGCATGGCCCAGCTCACCGGCGCAGAGATCCGCAGCACTCGCCGGTAGAGCAGGTGTCCTTTGCCGTGAGCCCGATCCGCCAACACCCTGTCGACATACGGCGCGGTGCCTACCGCTTCAGCCACATGCTCGACAGACACCTCAGGTCGCCGCGCCAGCATTTCCTGCAAGTGCCCTTCGTCCAGGCACTCCTTCACCACCTGCTGGTAGATGGCCTTCTCTCTGTCGTCAGACCACACGAACCCCGTTGCCGCCATGAGATGAATCTAGAGGCATGCGACGCCGTGGTCCGTTGATCGTGGGAGAAGTCTGACCGGATGATTGAAGTTTTGTGATTGCGATGCCCGACCGTTCCGGGCGCCTGACAGCGCGCATGATCGTCTGTCATCCTTGCTTCGTGTTCGCGCTGATCTATCGGAGCTCGTGGTGCACCGGCGCGGGCCCGCAGCGCTCGCCACGGATGAAGGGCCATTCCCCCGGCGGAGGGGCTGGCAGAGGAGCTGTGTTGCGAGGGGTGGGGCAGAGAGTCGGCGTCTGCTTCGGTGTGGTCAATATGAGAATTCAAGGTAGTCGATCTTCTGGAGCGTGACGGCCTCCTGTGTGTGAGAGCTGGTGCGCTGGTGGAAGTAGCTTGCGGCGAGAGCCTCGCCGAGAATTCGGTGGAGTTCCTGTTCTGGGGATGATCTGTGGTGCGCGGTAAACAGCCGTTCGGGGTAGGGCGCGCACAGGCTTGTGGTGAGGAATCGTAGGCGGGGGTCGTCGGTGGTCCCGACAGCGGCGGTGAAGCCGAACCATGCGCGGAAGGACACGGTCAGGAGCCCGCCGTTGTCGAGGATGGTGCGGTGGGCTCGGCGGCGCACTTGGGGCTGCCATTGACGCAGGAGTTCGCGTTCTGTCTTGGCGGCTTGGGTGTCGGTTGGCGTGTCTCCGGCCAAGGCGCCCAGGATGTCGTTCTTGGGTACGGCGAGCAGGGTGGCCAGGGCCTGCGGGTCGTTGTGTGTGTGCTGGAGTAGGTATCGGGTGCGGGATCGGTGGGAGCGGGGTGGCTGCCTGGTCCAATGGCGGGCGTCGGCCCGGTCCAGGGCTTCGGTGACGGTGCTGGCGTATCGGCGCTGGGTCATGGGCGCTCCTAAGGGTGGATAGAGGGCGGGGTTCGGGTGTTGTGGAGGGGTTTCAGAGGATGTTGAGGGGCGGGGTGCTTTCGCGGCTGCCGAGGCAGCCGGTATGGATCAGGGATGAGACGAGCGCTTCGTTTCTGCTGCGGCTGGCAGGGCTGAATGGCTGGTCGTTCGGCGAGCTCGTTGTGCGGCTGGGCGGCGGGCCGGGTGGCCTGTCGGAGCCAGATCCTGAGGTGGATGAGGTGTGGTTGGGGCCTGTAGCTCGTGAGCGGCTCGCTCAGTTGTGTGGGCGCTCTGTCGTCCGGGTGGAGCAGGCCTTGCCGAGTCTTGCTGAGTCGCGGATCACGGTGCGGGCGCGTCATCAGGTGCGGGTGGAGCGTTCCCTCTCTATCAGCCTTGGGTGAGACATCCCGTCTTGTCGGGTTAGCCTGAGAGGGCACGGTAGGAGAAGCACCCCTTATGACCAGCATCGAACC
>NZ_JBIWKD010000046.1:0-4875 GCF_044765485.1 Streptomyces sp. NPDC102451
ACTTCAGACGCACCGCTCGATCGGCTGCCTGCTGACGACGCGCCATCCCACACCTCGCTGATCACGAGGTGTTGCGACGACCAGTTGAATCCGCCCGATCGCCGAGCGCCGGAATGATCAGTGAGTTGATCAGAGATCGGTACGACGCCTGTGTCTTGTGCTTGAGCTGCGGTGAGACGGCGACGAGCCAGCGCGCCGACCAGTCGCGGACGGTCGTCTGTCCCTCCGCTGGGTCGAGCCAGCGGCCCTCTTCCAGCTCTATGCGCTTCCGTGACAGCCATCGGTCAGCGTCCGTCTTTGTGGCAAACGTTCGATCAGCGGAACGGAGCACGCCGTCCGGTCCCGGGTACCGAGCCTGAAAGCGGCCGGACGGCAGCTTGCGGATCCGGCCGAAGGCGCGGCGGGGCTTGCTCTTGCCGGCCATCAGGCAGCCCGACGGAACGGCGAGGTGGGCCGCAGGACGATGGGTTCCACCGTGTGAGCACTTACGTACTCGTCTACAGCACTCTCCCGGATCCGGACGTGTCGGCCGACCTTGACGAACGTGATGCGGCGTTCCTCGATGAGCCGGCGAGGGAAGCGGAGACCGGTGCCGAGGCGTTCGGCGACCTCATTCACGGTGAGCAGTCGGTCCGCCACGGTCACCACTCCCCCTCGTTGGCAGTGCGCTCCTTCAGCGCGTCTCGGGCGGTCTCGCGGTTGGTCTGGAGGTCACGGGCGATGGTGGCGGCGAGAGCGCCTTCACCGGGGGTGTGCCCGTGGCCGACGTACTGCCAGTCCGTCAGGACGAGGACAGTGTCCGGTTCACGGTCGGCCAGGCCGAGGACGGTCGCTTCCGGTCTACGCGGTCCGTCTCCTGGACGCCCTGGACGGCAACGGCCCTCATGTGCGGAGCCACGACGGCAAGCAGTTCATCACAGCGGGATAAGACTTTCTCTACTTCATCAAGGCGGCTCGCTCCGCTCGCCGCGCGCTCCCCGGCTCACCGCCGGGGCCTGACGCTCCTGCCTTCGGCCCGCTCTGGCCCCGGCTACGCCGGTCGCGCGGCTAGAGCGAGCCCCATGGTGGGATAGAAACCCGCTATGGCTGGGGCGGCCAGCTCCACGGCTTTAGCCACCTCCCCGGTTCGGGTCCCGCGTCGAGCAAGACCAGGGGGCCACTCGTTCAAATTCCGGGCAGGATCACAGCCTGCCCGAGTTGCCGATCAGCGTACGGCCCCCTGATCATGCTCGACCCCAAACCGGGCAGGACACCGGCCAAACCCGCTCCGCCGACCTACGTGGGCACCCCGATCCGCTCTCCCATGCCTAACCTAGCCATCTAAGAGCCGTGGCACGCGGGCCTTTCATTCCTCCTTCATCGGGATAAAAGGCGACAGCCACTCCAGAGTCAAGATAAGCCCAATCGCCTTCATTCATAAGATCACTCAGATGGAAAAAATAATCATTGCCCCAGGATCGAACGAACCCAAACTTCTTATCTTGGCGCACATTGGTCACCAACCCTACTCGCCTCCCGAGAGCGTCTGAATCAACAGCACGCAGGCGATCTTTCAGACGACTCAAAAGGGCATCAAGGCTTTCGAGCAAAAAATTCTCATCGATACGACGCATTAGCATTTCGCCAGAATCAATCAACTGGACGATTCGGTCCACTGGCTCACCGACAAGCATCTCGACCCGTCCTGATTCCACAAGCTCAACCGCAGCTTCAATGCATTCCACAGCACTGTCCAGTTCACCGCCATCGACCTTCCTTCCGGCACCGTAAACCCCCGCACGAACGCCTGTGGTCATGGCTATTGAACCGTCATGCAGATCGGGCTTCAACGTAATCGAATGAGAGGCGCTGGTCACCGCAGCCTCAAAATCCCGCAACTGAATATGCGCCCACGCGATTTCGTTTACAACCGCTGGCGGAACTTCGGCGAGAACCGCGGCCTTTTGCAGCCTCTCGAGGCCCAAAACAGGGTCTACCGCTTCATCCACGAGGAATGCACCATAAAGGTAATTCAAGGTGGGTGATTCAGGTGCTAGTTCAAATGCTCGTTCGTACGCGGCACGCGCTGCCGTAACATCACGTTGCCCAGCTTGAATAAAGGCCTCGACACGCCATGATTCGTGATATCCAGGCGAAAGTCTTTGTGCTTCATGGCAAACCAACAGAGCACCGTCAACGTCGCCACGTTCGTGGTGCCTCAGGGCATCGCGAAGCAGGCGAGCAGTACTAAAGTCTCCAGGCCCCTTGATATCGATCGTGCGAGGGTCGTACGGCGACGCCGTGCTTTCCACTTGTAGACGCATTCCCAAGTCCGCAAGATCACGACTTCGTCCTTCGAAAATCGCCCTGTCCAGCGACTGAACGGCGTGGCGCTTGTCGAGATACTGCTTTCCGAAATCCGTGAGCTGGTAAGCCGTCTCCGAAGATTGATCCATCGAGGTTCCCTGCATCTGAATAAAATTTGTCGTGATTAGTTCCAGCAGGCTCGACTGCATCTCTCCGGCAGAGTACTCGTTCAAGAAAGCCAGTTCAGCTTGACTGCGCCGCCCCGGCAGCACCTGCATCGACCGAAGAACAGCCCGCGCCTTTTCATTAAGATGCCCATAGACATTTGACATGCAAAAATCCAGGAGCAGATCATTCTCGTGCAGAAGTTCTTCCGGCCGTTTCCCTGCCTGGACCCCAGCGACGAACCACCTGATGTACGCGGGGTGCCCCTTCATCGCCTGCACCATTTTGGAAAGAACTGCTACTGGCAGACCTTGCAGGGCCTCCACGTTTCGCACTCGCGCCAGCTTCTGCAAGAGACGTGTTGAATCATCTCCAGACAAAGGCGCCAATGAAACAGGATTCTCGATCCCCAGCCCAATTCGACTAGTGATAATCACCTTACTACCCATGGGAAGGTCCAGCAAAAAATCACGCAGCCTTTGATCCAGGACTGTCTCCATGTTGTCAAGAATCAGAAGGACTTTAAAGTGCTCCAAATAGGAAAGAACCTCTCCTACTGGATCTACAGATTTTTTTGCAGTACTCCCACCCAACTGCTCAGCAGCTGATGCAAACAGACCCAAGGAATTCTCGATCGCACCGCTAATGCGCTGGATCTCATTCACGGTCAAAATTGTCGCCTTTGCCGTTACCCAGACGAAAGCGTCAAACGGATTCTTCGGGTCATCCAGAAGCTCGTAGGCAGCCTTCAGGGCAATTGAAGTTTTACCGATGCCCCCATCACCCAAAATTGAAACAACGGGATAAGCCCCCTTGATCGCTTTTTTGATTCGATCAAGCTCCTTTCGGCGACCAAAAAATCCTGTCTCGTCAAATTCTGGCGCAGGAAGGTTGTGCTGAGGGGCATTGTCAGGGTCCGCCACTAGGTCAATGGTGAGCCCAAGGACGTATGCGGGATTTTCTTCCAACTTGTAAATTGTGGTTTTCAAGCATTCCCACGAGGAGGGGGAGGCGGAGTAAACATTCTTAGATACATCATGCACGACAGCGAGGTCGTCAATTTCCATCGGCCGCGTATGAGCGACCCTGTTACGTACCTGAGTAAGCTTGTTCAGGTACGGCGCAAAAATCTTAAGAGACTCCTGAATTTCCTCCGCGAGCCGCACTTTAATACCCGATAGAACCTCATAGGCGTCGGCGAAATCCAAGTAGGGGGCAAGGCTGGAAATGTTGATATTTACCTGGTTACCGAGGTCTCGCGTCAGCCGAATTACTGCCTTCTCGTAGCGTGTCGCGTTGAGAATATCCTGAGCACTTTCTGTCTCCTCACATGCGCTCAAGATGATGCTGCGCAAATCTTCTTCCATTGAAGAAAGAAGCGCAAAACAGGTGAGTCGGGTAGCACTGGAGCTCATTTTCCCCCCACAGGAAATATCGGCGCATAGCGCTTTATGCGTCAGACTTCTTCCACCATAGAACAGCGTCGTATGACTCGCACCACAGTTGAAGGAATCCTCCCCTCTTGATGTTCAGACGGTCACAAGAGGCCCCTGCTGCACCGGTCCGCATGGTGGCAACAGGGTCGGCAGATGCGACGGGAGGGGTACCCGGATCTGTGCTGGGTACCCCTCCCGCGTAGAAGCAGGCGTCTGCGGCTGCCGTCGCACCGCGGCGTTCTTCACTCTGGTTGAGGCGCACTCAGCTCCAGGAAATGACACCGGCTGGTCGCAACGCGGAGCACGTCCCTCAGTGCGTCGGTCAGGTCGTGGCCCAGGCGGCGCCAGTCATTCAGGTCCGCGTCCTGGTCGGCGAAGGTTTCCGCAGCCAACTCCAGCAGTTCGGCAGCCATGTCGAGTTGGGCCGCTTCGATGTTGTCTGCCAGTCGAGACATGTAGCCGGCCGGGTCGTCGGTGCTCAGGTAGCAGGGCTTGTCCCCCGGGCCCGACCATGGGAGGAGCCGAAGTTCGTTCGGTGTTGTCATCCTTGGGTTGTCCTCTCTTCGAGCACGTGGTGGGCGGTGAAGATGGCGTCGACTCGGTCTCCCGGAAAGGCAAGGAGTGCGGCTTCAACGACGCGTCCGGTGGCGTCGGTGGCGACGCGCGTGATCGCGAGAACGGCGGTGTTGTTCCCGATCCGGAGCGCCGACGCCTCGTCTGGGGTGGGAGAGCGGGCGGAGACCGTCTCTCGGATGGTGGCCGGCGACGGGCCGAGGACAGCGAATCTTGTGACCGCTTCCCGGCACGTGGAATCGCCGTTGAACACTCCGACCGGGGCCAGGTCGCGCGGGATGTAGATGCGGGCCAGACCATGCGGCGACCCGTGCTCAAGGCTGAGAAGCCGTTTCTCTACCGGGCGTGATCGTTTGATTGTCGCTGGTCAGGCATGGTTTCGGAGGAGGTGAGGGAGAGTCTCGACGTTCTGTTC
>NZ_JBIWKD010000047.1:0-3743 GCF_044765485.1 Streptomyces sp. NPDC102451
ACGGGTGGGCCGGTCGATACCGGCACACTCGACGCGGACTACTGGTTCCGCAACCTCCGTAACACCGTCGAATTCGAAGCCACCACCCGACTGCTCCTCGAAGACGGCTATGACGTGTTCATCGAGTCCAGTCCCCACCCGGTTCTGGCTCCGGGCATGCAGGAGACCATCGACAGCACGCCCACCCCGGCCCGCGCCATCGGGACTCTGCGTCGGAACGACGGCGACCTGGCCACCTTCCTGCGCTCCACCGGCGAGGCGTTCACCGCCGGTGCCACCGCCCGGCCCACACCCGCAGGTCCGCACGACGGCCGTCATGCCGACCTGCCCACCTACCCCTTCCAGCGGACGCGGTACTGGCTCGCGCCCGACACGGGCCGACGTGACGTCGCCGCCATCGGACTGACCGAGGCCGGCCATCCCCTGCTCGGCGCGGTCACCGAGGGTGCGACCAGCCTGGTCCTCACCGGCCGGATCTCCCTGGCCACGCATCCCTGGCTGGCCGCCCACCAGGTGGCCGGCACCCTGGTGTTCCCCGGCGCCGCCTTCGCCGAACTGGCGGTGCACGCCGCCGACCGGGTCGCCTGCGGCACCGTACGTGAGCTGACGCTGCAGACTCCGCTCGTCCTGCCCGAGCACGGCGCTGTACGGCTGCGGGTGGAGATCGGCGAGCCGCCCACCGGAGACGGTGCGCGACCGATACGGATCGACGCCCGTCCCGACACGGGCACGGCCACGTCGTGGACGTGTCACGCGACGGGTGTCCTGGAAGCCGGGACGCCGTCCCCCGACTGGGATCTCACGGCCTGGCCCCCCGCCGGGGCACAGCCCGTGGACGTCTCCTACGAAGCCCTGGCCGACCAGGGTTACGACTACGGCGCCGAGTTCCAGGGGCTGCACCGGATGTGGCGCCACAACGACCACGTGTACGCCGAGATCGCCCTCCCCACCGAGCCCGACACCTACACCATCCACCCCGCCCTGCTCGACGCCGCACTCCACGCCGCGCTCATGAGCCGGATACTGCCGGGCGACGACGGCCGCATCCGACTGCCGTACGCCTGGGAAGGCGCCACGCTGTACGCCTCCGGCGCCTCCGCACTGCGCGTGTCGGTGACCACCGTGGGGGACAACGCGATGCGGCTGCGTGCGGCGGACGGCGCCGGCATGCCCGTCGCGGAGGTGGCGTCGCTGGCCATGCTCCCGACCGATCTCGACGGCCTCGGCTTCGCGGCCGTCGACCGGGACTCCTTGCTGTGCCTGCGATGGATTCCCGCGCCGTCGACGGACGCGGCACCACCCACCCGGCTCTCGCTGCTCGGCCACGACCCGTTCGGTCTGCGCCCGGCGACGGCGGACGGCGTCGACTGGCGGCAGTTCACCGAACTGTCCGCGGTGCCCGACGGCTCGTCCGACGTGGTCGTGTGCATCGAAGGGGACGAAACGGCGGACACCCCGGGAGCCGCCCGCACGGCGCTGTACCGTGCGCTCGGCCTGGTCCAGGCATGGGTGTCCGACGACCGCTTCGGGGAGGCGCGGCTGGTCGTGGTGTCCCGGCGCGCGGTGATGACCGGATCCACCGACCCCGTACCCGACCTGTCCGCCGCGCCCCTCTGGGGGCTGCTCCGCTCCGCGCAGAGCGAGCATCCCGGCCGGCTGATCCTGGCCGACGTGGACGACGACGCTCAGTCGCTCGCCGCGCTGCCGTCCGCGCTGGCCGGAGACGTCACCCAGTTCGCGCTGCGTGACGGACGGATCGTCCTGCCGAGACTGGCCAGGGCGACGGCCCAGGACGGCGGACAGGAACCGGAGGGCGTGCCGGGGCGGCCCGAATCCGAGGGTCGGAGCAGGCCGGAGACACCGTCACGGTGGGACACCGACGGCACCGTGCTGCTCACCGGCGGTACCGGAACACTCGGCAGGCTGTTCGCCCGGCACCTGGTCACGAAGCACGGGGTGCGGCACCTGCTGCTGGTCTCCCGGCGAGGACCGGACACCCCGGGAGCAGCGGACCTGGTCGCCGAACTGTCCGGGCTGGGCGCCGAGGTGACCGTCGCCGCGTGCGACGTGGCCGACCGGGGCGCGCTCTCGGCACTGCTCGCGGGAATCCCGGCGCACCACCCGCTCACCGGAGTGGTGCACGCCGCCGGGACCCTGGGCGACGGCCTGATCGCCGGGATGACACGGGAGAAGCTCGACGCCGTGCTCGCGCCGAAGCTGGACGCGGCGTGGAATCTGCACGCCCTGACCAAGGACCTCGGGCTGTCCGCGTTCGTGCTGTTCTCCTCGATCATGGGCACGATCGGCAACGCGGGCCAGGCGAACTACGCCGCCGCGAACGTCTTCCTCGACGCCCTCGCCCAGCACCGCCACGCCACCGGGCTTCCGGCGACCTCGCTCGCATGGGGGTTCTGGAGCGAGCGCAGCGAACTGACCCGCGACCTGAACGACGCGGACATCGCCCGAATGGCGCGCACCGGGCTGAAGCCGCTTCCGTCCGAGGAGGGCGTCGCACTGTTCGACGCGGCGTTCGCCCGTGGTGAGGCCACCGCCGCACCGGTCGCGCTCGACCTGGACCGGCTGCGCGCCCAGGCCGCGCGGGCGGCCCTGCCGGAGGTACTGCGCGGGCTGATCCGCGTGCGGCGCGCGGCGACCGCCGTCACGGCGACCGCGTCGACGCTGGCCGACCGGCTGGCCGGTCGGCCGGCGGAGGACGTCGACCGCGAGCTGCTCGATCTGGTGCGCTCCCACACCGCCACCGTGCTCGGCCACGCAGACGCCGACTCCGTACAGCCGGCCGTCGCGTTCAGGGAGCTCGGCCTGGACTCGCTGTCCGCCGTGGAGCTCCGCAAGCGGCTCAACGAGGTCACCGGACTACGACTGTCGGCCACCGTGGTGTTCGACCGGCCCACCCCCTCCGCGCTGGCCGCGTTCCTGCGCGAGGAACTGCTCGGCGGAGCCACCCCGGCCGTCGCTCCGGCCGCTGCGGCCGCCACGGCGGAGGACGACGATCCGGTCGTCGTCGTGGGGATGGGCTGCCGTTATCCGGGGGGTGTGTCGTCGCCGGAGGAGCTGTGGGAGCTGGTGAGTTCGGGTCGGGATGCCGTGTCCGGGCTGCCTCGTGACCGTGGCTGGGATCTGGACAACTTGTTCGACCCGGACCCCGGGCGAACCGGCAGGAGTTACGTGGACAAGGGCTACTTCCTCGACGACGCGGGAGAGTTCGACGCCGGGTTCTTCGGGGTGTCGCCGCGCGAGGCACTGGCGATGCATCCGCAGCAGCGGCTGCTTCTGGAGACCGCCTGGGAGACGTTGGACAACGCCGGTATCGAGCCCGGTTCGCTGCGCGGCAGCGACACGGGTGTCTTCATCGGTGCGATGTCCCAGGACTACGGGCCACCCATGCACGAGGGCTCCGCGGAGGCTGACGGGCTGCTTCTCACGGGTAGTTCGGGGAGTGTGACGTCGGGTCGGTTGGCGTATTTCCTGGGTCTGGAGGGGCCGGCGGTGACGGTGGATACGGCGTGTTCGTCGTCATTGGTGGCGTTGCATCAGGCGGTGCGGGCGGTGCGTAGTGGTGAGTGTGGGCTGGCGGTGGCCGGTGGCGTCACGGTGATGTCCTCGCCTGGGGTGTTGGTGGAGTTTTCGCGGCAGCGTGGGTTGTCGGTTGATGGTCGGTGTAAGGCGTTTGCGGAGTCGGCTGATGGGACGGGTTGGGGTGAGGGTGCGGGGTTGGTGGTGGT
>NZ_JBIWKD010000048.1:0-3193 GCF_044765485.1 Streptomyces sp. NPDC102451
GCGGAACAGAACGTCGAGACTCTCCCTCACCTCCTCCGAAACCATGCCTGACCAGCGACAATCAAACGATCACGCCCGGTAGAGAAACGGCTTCTAAGGCATCACCCACCACCTGCGCACCACCTTGACCCTCTTTCGGCCGCTCAGAGACCTTTACAAGCCGCCGAGGGAAGCACTCGGCCGTACCCAGGAGCTCAGCCACTGTCCGGGATGGACAGATGCCTCTCACGCACGTCGCTCTCCTCGCTGTGCCGCGCCGCGCCGGAACCTGACAGTCGGACAGTCGGGACGCCTCTGGTGTGGCCCCGCGTCCGGGTCTCGGTGTCCGGGAGGTACCAACCACTGCCGTCCTTGGTGACCTGTCCGTCAGCAGCGCGAGGCAGCTGACGACACTGAGACAGGCCCGGATATGTTCACTCGGCTGCCCATCGGACCTCATCCGTCCAGGGCAAGAGAAACGATTCTGGCCGCGGGGAAGGACTAGACCGTGCGGTGGGGTGGCACGGTCCGGTCATGAAGATGATCAAGATGCTGACCGCAGTTGTCGCGAGCGCCTGCGTCGCAGCAGCCCCTGTGGGCGAGGCGTCTGCGGCGCCGCACTGGAACAAGAGCGTGAAGTGTGAGGAGACCGACCCCGAGGGACGGGTGATCCCTACGCGTTACGGCAACGCCGATCTCGGCTGGAGCCACTTCTCCGGCAAGCACAACATCAAGAAGTGCCGGGTGGTCGACGCGGCCCTGGCCGGCAGGGTCGACAAGAAGAACGGAGGCAGACTCGAGTACTACGGGGTCGCCCGCAACCAGACCAAGCTGGTCAAGATCGTGGTCATCGTGCAGTACGCCCGCCGTACGGCCGATGGTGAGTACGACTCGGGCAGGGGCATGAAGATCGGTGTCATCACGGCCTACTGCAAGGGCATGAACAGGTGCCCGGACTGGATCAACGAGTGAACGACCCCGGCGGGGAAACGGTCGAGCAGCAGGCGTACATCACGCGCTTCCTCCTCGACTACACAGCGGTGCCCCTTGCCGGGGGGACCTTCCTGCGCGGTGTGCTGCCGGCGCGGGATGTGGTCCGGGTCGTGACCGGAGCCGCCGACACGGTGGCGTCACACGAACTGGTCGCCTATGAAGTCCCGTTGTCGGACGAGGACGATGAGTCGGTGACCGCCCACCAGGTGCTTGGCTGGACACGCACGCTCACATCCGGCCCCCTCCCCCACACGGACGCGACCGTGATGGGCATGCCCCTGGTCCCGGTGGACACCACCGTCCTCGAACCCGCCGACTCAACCAGTACGGATCAAGCGCTGCGCGTACTGCGCACGCTGGCCTGGCCGTTCGTCGAGACCCCGCCCAGCCCAGCACTCTGCGGGTTCCTCATCACCGGACAGGACAGCATGCGTCTCTACCTCGCAGTCGAGAAAGCCGACGGCCTGATCGCGGCCGACGTACAGCTCACCGGCGCGTTGACCGCCCTGCTGGCCGCCCTGCCCTCACTCATCGGCGAAGAGGAACGCTGGGTGACAGACACATCCGACCCCCACTGTGTCCACGTAGTCGACTTGACCACGTGGTAGCGACTGGCCACACCGCACCAGGGCACCCAGAGAGCCGGCCTGCCGCGTCTGCAGCCAGCCCATCAGAGCAACCGCATTCTGATGGTGACCACCCGGCGATCACCATCGGCCACGCAGCCCGGACCGGGCAGCCCCGTCCGAGCGGTTGCCCGCACGGGAGGCCGTGCCACAACGTGCCAGAAGGGGCGGTAAACAGCGGTCACCAAGGGTACTGACGGAGCAACCGGGACGATGCCACCGGTGCACGTTCCCGCAGGTCAGGCGCAATACACGGGACCAAGTGCCGGGTGATTCCCAAGCTCAGAGCGCGAGTTCGATTCTCTCACCCGCTCCATGAACAAGCCCCAGGCCAGCGGCCGGGGGCTTCTTTGTTGCCACAAGCCCGATCAGGCAATCCGCGCCCGCTCTGCATCCGACGCACCCGTTGGCTTCCTCCAGCCGGCGCACCCCACGGGCACGTATGTCAACTATGATAGTTGCTATATGCTTCAGCGTATGGAGACGAAGACATACACGACCATCGACCTGCGCAAGGGGATGGGCGAGATCCTGGACCGGACCCGGATCGCCGGTGAGGCGGCCGCCATCACCCGCAAAGGGAAGACGGTCGCCTACCTGGTGCCGGCCGAGTGGTTCGAGCAGATGGCCCGTCGGCACCAGTCGCACGAGGACCGGCACGAGGCTGCCTGACCCACCCTCCATACCAAGGAGCCTGAACCATGCCCGCCCATGCACTCCACTTCGATGGGTACGACGGGGAACCCCTGCGGTTGCCGCCCATGCCCGAACACACCCCTCAAGCACTTCGGTTGGCGATTCAGGAACACACTCCGCACCTCCTCCCGGACTTTGAGGCTCACTGGAAGCGCGTCATCGGCGACGCCTTCAACATCACCCCAGTGCCGGCCTTCATGCGCCTGTGGTGGACGCAGTACGCCATCGCTCGGAACCCCGTCCTCGACTCGCACCTTCGCGACCTCGAAGCCCGCGCTGCCAAGTCCGAGGACCCCGAGGAGTCCATCCGGCTTCTGGAGGAGTACAGCCGCCTCCGGCACGAAGCCGCCGAGAGGAAGCCCGGAGAGTGATCGACGAACCACTCCGGCCGCCTTGGCAAATGGACTGGACGAAGCAAGCGCAGCACGACTTCCAGGACATGCCCGCCGAAGCCAGTGACCTGGTCATGAGTGCCCGTGCGGAACTGATCACTGCCGAAGACCCGTACTTTCGGGGAATCGACGCCGATGCCTCGCTCCCTCACTGGATGACCGTCCGACCCCTGGCCTCCACGAGCCCCGGTGGCCCCCACATCGTAGACCTGGCCGGTGGACGCGGCTGGCTCATCTACACCTTCATGCGACGCCACCCCGACCCACAGATCGTCGTCACCGAAGCCTTCTGGGCCTGACGGGTGGGCACAGCGGCGTCTTCACCACGGGCGGCTTCCATTTCCTGCCACCCTCTCCAGCACACAACCTCAGGTTGATGACCATCCGTCGACGTGCCCCATCCGTGCCCTTCTGAGAGGGCGTTAAGTCCGTTTCTGGTAGCGGCCGCGTCCGGGCTGTTCGAGGAGTCCCTGGCGGACGAGTCTTCCCAGGCGGGAACGGGTGACG
>NZ_JBIWKD010000049.1:0-2498 GCF_044765485.1 Streptomyces sp. NPDC102451
AGTCGTGACTGCGTGCCTTTTGAAGAATGAGCCTGCGAGTTAGCGGTGTGTAGCGAGGTTAACCCGTGTGGGGAAGCCGTAGCGAAAGCGAGTCCGAATAGGGCGATTGAGTTGCACGCTCTAGACCCGAAGCGGAGTGATCTAGCCATGGGCAGGTTGAAGCGGAGGTAAGACTTCGTGGAGGACCGAACCCACCAGGGTTGAAAACCTGGGGGATGACCTGTGGTTAGGGGTGAAAGGCCAATCAAACTCCGTGATAGCTGGTTCTCCCCGAAATGCATTTAGGTGCAGCGTCGTGTGTTTCTTGCCGGAGGTAGAGCACTGGATAGGCGATGGGCCCTACCGGGTTACTGACCTTAGCCAAACTCCGAATGCCGGTAAGTGAGAGCACGGCAGTGAGACTGTGGGGGATAAGCTCCATGGTCGAGAGGGAAACAGCCCAGAGCATCGACTAAGGCCCCTAAGCGTACGCTAAGTGGGAAAGGATGTGGAGTCGCAGAGACAACCAGGAGGTTGGCTTAGAAGCAGCCACCCTTGAAAGAGTGCGTAATAGCTCACTGGTCAAGTGATTCCGCGCCGACAATGTAGCGGGGCTCAAGCGTACCGCCGAAGTCGTGTCATTCACACATATAGGGCCAACGCCTGTGTGGATGGGTAGGGGAGCGTCGTGTGCCGGGTGAAGCAGCCGCGGAAGCGAGTTGTGGACGGTTCACGAGTGAGAATGCAGGCATGAGTAGCGATACACACGTGAGAAACGTGTGCGCCGATTGACTAAGGGTTCCTGGGTCAAGCTGATCTGCCCAGGGTAAGTCGGGACCTAAGGCGAGGCCGACAGGCGTAGTCGATGGACAACCGGTTGATATTCCGGTACCCGCTTTGAAACGCCCAATACTGAATCAGGCGATGCTAAGTCCGTGAAGCCGGCCCGATCTCTTCGGAGTTGAGGGTAGTGGTGGAGCCGATGAACCAGACTTGTACTAGGTAAGCGATGGGGTGACGCAGGAAGGTAGTCCAACCCGGGCGATGGTTGTTCCCGGGGTAAGGGTGTAGGCCGTGTGGTAGGTAAATCCGTCACACATTAAGGCTGAGACCTGATGCCGAGCCGATTGTGGTGAAGTGGATGATCCTATGCTGTCGAGAAAAGCCTCTAGCGAGTTTCATGGCGGCCCGTACCCTAAACCGACTCAGGTAGTCAGGTAGAGAATACCGAGGCGTTCGGGTGAACTATGGTTAAGGAACTCGGCAAAATGCCCCCGTAACTTCGGGAGAAGGGGGGCCATCACTGGTGATCCGATTTACTCGGTGAGCTGGGGGTGGCCGCAGAGACCAGCGAGAAGCGACTGTTTACTAAAAACACAGGTCCGTGCGAAGCCGTAAGGCGATGTATACGGACTGACGCCTGCCCGGTGCTGGAACGTTAAGGGGACCGGTTAGTGCACTTTCGGGTGTGCGAAGCTGAGAACTTAAGCGCCAGTAAACGGCGGTGGTAACTATAACCATCCTAAGGTAGCGAAATTCCTTGTCGGGTAAGTTCCGACCTGCACGAATGGCGTAACGACTTCTCGACTGTCTCAACCATAGGCCCGGTGAAATTGCACTACGAGTAAAGATGCTCGTTTCGCGCAGCAGGACGGAAAGACCCCGGGACCTTTACTATAGTTTGATATTGGTGTTCGGTTCGGCTTGTGTAGGATAGGTGGGAGACTTTGAAGCGGCCACGCCAGTGGTTGTGGAGTCGTCGTTGAAATACCACTCTGGTCGTGCTGGATGTCTAACCTGGGTCCGTGATCCGGATCAGGGACAGTGTCTGATGGGTAGTTTAACTGGGGCGGTTGCCTCCTAAAGAGTAACGGAGGCGCCCAAAGGTTCCCTCAGCCTGGTTGGCAATCAGGTGTTGAGTGTAAGTGCACAAGGGAGCTTGACTGTGAGACCGACGGGTCGAGCAGGGACGAAAGTCGGGACTAGTGATCCGGCAGTGGCTTGTGGAAGCGCTGTCGCTCAACGGATAAAAGGTACCCCGGGGATAACAGGCTGATCTTCCCCAAGAGTCCATATCGACGGGATGGTTTGGCACCTCGATGTCGGCTCGTCGCATCCTGGGGCTGGAGTCGGTCCCAAGGGTTGGGCTGTTCGCCCATTAAAGCGGTACGCGAGCTGGGTTTAGAACGTCGTGAGACAGTTCGGTCCCTATCCGCTGTGCGCGTAGGAATATTGAGAAGGGCTGTCCCTAGTACGAGAGGACCGGGACGGACGAACCTCTGGTGTGCCAGTTGTCCTGCCAAGGGCATGGCTGGTTGGCTACGTTCGGAAAGGATAACCGCTGAAAGCATCTAAGCGGGAAGCCTGCTTCGAGATGAGTATTCCCACCACCTTGAGTGGTTAAGGCTCCCAGTAGACGACTGGGTTGATAGGCCAGATGTGGAAGCCCGGTAACGGGTGGAGCTGACTGGTACTAATAGGCCGAGGGCTTGTCCTCAGTTGCTCGCGTCCACTGTGTT
>NZ_JBIWKD010000050.1:0-2440 GCF_044765485.1 Streptomyces sp. NPDC102451
AACCCGTACGTCGCGGCCGAGCGCGGCTACGTCGACGCGGTGATCATGCCGTCGGACACCCGGGCGCACCTCGTGAAGGGCCTGCGCCAGCTCCGTACGAAGCGCGAGTCGCTGCCGCCGAAGAAGCACGGCAACATCCCCCTCTAACCACCGGGAGCCACCATGATCAAGGTCGTACGGGGCAACCCGACGCCGGAGGAGCTCGCCGCGGCCCTCGCCGTGGTCCGGGCGCGCGCGGCGGCGGTGACCGCCGAGCCGCCCGGCGCTCCGCTGCCGCCCGAGCAGTGGTCGGACCCGGAGCGGATCGCCCGCCGGGGCGCACTGCGGCCGGGGCCCCGCTCATGGGCGCGGACGTACTGGCCCTCCTGACCGCCGGGGCCGTGAGCGGCGCTTGAGTACGCGTACTCAGGCGCCGCAGCCGTCTCCGGAGCACCATCGGGAGCATGCTGTGGTCCGACCCCGAGAACAAGCCGCCGAAGGAACTGCGCGACGCTCAGGACATGATGCGCCGCGCGGGACTGCTGCTCGCGCTGGCCATGGTCGTGGCGATGTTCGTCCTGGGCACCCGGTAGGCACCGAGGGCCCCTCCGGCCCCGCCTACGATGGCGGGTATGACTGATCAGCGCCGCCTCGTGCTCGCCTCCGCCTCGCCCGCCCGTCTCGGCCTCCTGCGGCAGGCGGGTTTCGCCCCCGAGGTGATCGTCAGCGGTGTGGACGAGGACGCGCTGACCGCACCGACCCCGGGTGAGCTGGCGCTCGTCCTGGCCGAGGCGAAGGCCGCCTCGGTGGCGGCCCGCCCCGAGGCCGCGGACGCGCTCGTCATCGGCTGCGACTCGGTGCTGGAGCTCGACGGCGAGGCGCTCGGCAAGCCCGCCGACAGCGAGGAGGCCACCGCCCGCTGGAAGTCCATGCGCGGCCGGTCGGGGATCCTGCAGACGGGGCACAGCGTCATCGACACGGCCACCGGCCGTACGGCGTCGGCGACCGCGTCCACGGTCGTCAGGTTCGGCGAGCCGACGGACGCCGAGGTGGCGGCCTACGTCGCCTCGGGTGAGCCGCTGCACGTCGCCGGGGCGTTCACCCTGGACGGCCGTTCGGCGCCGTTCGTCGAGTCGATCGAGGGCAGCCACGGCAACGTCATCGGTCTCTCGCTGCCGCTGCTGCGCCAGCTCCTCGGCGAACTGGGAGTCTCCGTAACCGACTTGTGGGTCTGAGCGGCCCTTACGTCACACCGGCTCGGGAGCTGCTCCCGGGCCGGCCTGCACCGCTTCCGGCTCACGCCGGTCGAACGCCACCAGGGTCAGCACGATCAGCGCCAGGACGACCATCAGGAACGCGAAGGCCGCCCAGCCGATCAGCCCCACCGCCAGGGCGCCCAGCACCCCGTGGACGACCGCACAGGCGATGAGGGCGATCCTGCCGAGGCGGCCCGGCGCGCGGTCGCGTATCCCGGCCAGCAGCGGTATCAGTCCGCAGAGCACCAGCAGGGCCCCGGAGACACCGCCCATCACCCAGGTGCCGGTGACCATGGCGTCAGGATCCATCCCGGCCAGGGACATGCTCTGGTTGTCGGCGACCGTCGCGAGGACGCCGTTGACGATCACGATGCCCACGGCTTCCACGAACAGAACGATCGCGGTCACGAAGGCCACTGGTCTGCGCACCACGGCACCCACCCCTTGTTACCTGTAGTACGTCCGGTACAGCGCGGACCCTACTAACCGGTAATGGCAGGGACAAGAGTTCGCGCACACTTCGCACGCCCGTACCGCCGCTTCGGCATGGCGGCAAAGATTCCCTCGTCCGTTCGTAGGGACTCCACAAAGAAACGCCGCGCGGCGTTGACCGTCCGAACAGAGACTTGGGCCACACTTCGTGGCTACTGTGCGGTTGAGGATCCCGGCGTACCGTGGTGCGACAAGGGATTTCGCGACTCGAGCAAGCCTCGGATCACACTCCGTGTGGGCAAGTTCACTATTGGGGACGGGTCGTACGGCCGTGTCGGTAGTCCCTAAACTCAGCTTGTTCTCAAGGAGGGAGTCATCGTGCGCAAGGTGCTCATCGCCAACCGTGGCGAAATCGCTGTCCGTGTTGCTCGGGCTTGCCGGGATGCCGGGATCGGGAGCGTAGCCGTCTACGCCGATCCGGACCGGGATGCTCTGCATGTGCGCGCGGCCGACGAGGCGTTCGCTCTGGGCGGTGACACTCCGGCCGCCAGTTATCTGGACATGGCCAAGGTGCTCCAGGCCGCGAAGGACTCCGGGGCGGACGCGGTCCACCCGGGGTACGGCTTCCTGTCGGAGAACGCGGAGTTCGCCCAGGCGGTCCTGGACGCGGGTCTGACCTGGATCGGCCCGCCGCCGCACGCGATCCGGGACCTGGGTGACAAGGTCGCCGCCCGTCACATCGCGCAGCGTGCCGGTGCCCCGCTGGTGGCCGG
>NZ_JBIWKD010000051.1:0-2341 GCF_044765485.1 Streptomyces sp. NPDC102451
CCCATCATGCACACGACATGACATGACGGAGGAACCGTCCCGTCACCCACGAACGGGTGACACCACATCATCAGGAACGGGACTTAACGTCCTCTCAGCCTTCAGCCTTCGGCCAGTGCAGCGTTCCACACGGGGCTGTCGACGTAGTGGTTGTCGAAGCGCTCCGAGGACGCCTTGATCTCCTCGAAGTCGGCTTCGCCGCGCATCACCCGGCCCAGGAGGCGCAAATAGTCGAAGCGCTCCATCCCCGGCGTGAAGGTGAACAGCACGTCCGCCGTGCAGCCCGCGGCGGCGGCGAAAGCGTGCGGGGTGTGCGGAGGTACGAGCAGGAAGTCACCCGCGCTCAGCACGGTGATCGCCTCCCCCAAGAGGACGCGCAGGGATCCGTCCATGACATAGAACGTCTCTGCGGCTCGGGTGTGGAAGTGCGCCGGCGCCCCCACCGCCCCTTCGGCAAAGGTCGAGCGGTAGCTGGTCAACAGCCCGCCTGTCGCCTCGGAGTCCGCCAGCAGTGTCATCGCGCTGCTGGGGTCGCTCGTCGTCTCCGCCTCGGCGGCCCGCGTCACAACCGGCGCAAAATCGGTACGGATGCTGCTCATTGAGTGCGCTCCTCTTGGTAGCCGGCGTTTCCGTCGCCCTGGTGATCACCATTCTGAACGGCGAGTTGACCGGATGTGTGGGGCAATCCATCCGCGGATTCCTGGGCCAATCTCACGACACCCCTGCCCTGAGCCCATGACGTGTCTTGCACCTGGACACCCTTCGACTGTGTGACGTAACAGCTGCGGCTGTTCCACTCCTTCGAGGGCACACCGACCACGGGTGGCCTGAGCTTCTCGCTCGCATCTCCATCCGCCTGAGCAATCCTCACCGAGGGCACAGGACGCGGTGCGACAGCTCACTGGAGGGCATGAAATGCACCCGGTCGCAACTCTCAGGAAGTCACACATTCCTTCAAATCGCAAATTCGTCGGAGGGCACAAAACTATTCGGTCCGCAAATACGGCAGAGGGCATGGATTCCGTTCAGTCGCAACAGCATCGGCAAGAAAGTCCGGGCTTGACGGCGTCATGGAATCTACTTATGGTCCACTCGTTCAGGTTCCCGCCGAACGATATCCGAAGGGTGTTCATGACCACGCCTCCAACGTTGCCGAAGTTCAGGCAGCAGTTGATTCTTGCCGTTCTCATGTTGTGTTCGCTGCTGATTTGGCTGGACAACACAGTCCTGAGTACTGCGCTGGAGACCCTCGCAGATCCGGCCCGCGGCCTGGGAGCCGATCCCGGTCAGCTGCAATGGGCGACCGGTTCGTACACTCTGGCCTTCGCCACATTGATGTTCACCGCAGGAATACTGGGCGATCGCTTCGGTCACCGGACTGTGTTCTCCGGTGGCTTGGTGATCTTCGGCGGGTCCTCGCTGTGGGCGGCGTACGCAAGTGATGCGGGCCAGCTGATTGTGGCTCGAGCCGCGATGGGGGTGGGCAGCGCGCTGATCACGCCCGCCATGCTGGCCATCCTCATGTGGACCTTCACCGGCCCCGCGCGAGCAGCCGCGGTCGGTATTTTCTCGACTTCGGCCGGTGTCGGAATGGCTGCCGGACCGGTGCTCGCGGGGTTCCTGCTGGAACATTTCTGGTGGGGCTCGGTCTTTTTGATCAATGTCCCGGTCACGGTATTGGCGTTGGCCGGGCTCGCCGCGCTGGTTCCGAATTTCCGCAGCCCCACTCTGCGACCACTGGACCCCGCTGGAATGTTGCTGTCGATCAGCGGACTCGTGGCGTTGGCCTACGGACTGATCCGAGCGGGACAGGTGGCGGCGTGGAGTCGCACCGACGTCTGGGCGCCGATAGTTGCCGGTCTGGTTCTGCTGGCCGTTTTCGTACTCGTCGAACTGCGCGTCAAGGTGCCCAGCTTTGATCCTCGCCTGCTCGCGCAACGCACATTCGGTGGCGGCAATGTGGCGCTCGGATTGCTGCTCTTCGCCGTCTCCGCCATCACCTTCTACAACGCGTTCTATCTGCAAGGCGCGCTCGGATTTTCACCGATGAAGGCGGGTTTGGCCAATATCCCGACCGCACTCGGCGCGCTCGCGGGGGCTCCCCTCGCCTCGCGCCTGGTTCGCCGTCTGTCGCTGGGCCCCGTCACCGTCCCGGTGCTGACCGTGGCCGCGCTGACGATGGACGGTTACGGATTCCTCGGACTCCAGACTCCACTCGTCTGGATCGAGATCCTGTTGTTGCTACAGACCGGATTCAACCGGTCGTTGCAACACCGGCCTTTTGATGCAACTGTAGCTGCTCGTTGAACGCTTCGGCAGGTGTCTTCCAGCCGAGCGTCTT
>NZ_JBIWKD010000053.1:0-1739 GCF_044765485.1 Streptomyces sp. NPDC102451
CGGCAGCGTGGGTTGTCGGTTGATGGTCGGTGTAAGGCGTTTGCGGAGTCGGCTGATGGGACGGGTTGGGGTGAGGGTGCGGGGTTGGTGGTGGTGGAGCGGTTGTCGCAGGCGCGTGTGCGGGGGCATCGGGTGTTGGCGGTGTTGCGGGGTTCGGCGGTGAATCAGGATGGGGCGTCGAATGGTTTGACGGCGCCGAATGGTCCGTCGCAGCAGCGTGTGATTCGTCTGGCGTTGGCGGATGCGGGGTTGGGTGTGGGTGATGTGGATGTGGTGGAGGCGCATGGGACGGGGACGAGGTTGGGTGATCCGATCGAGGCGCAGGCGTTGGTGGCGACGTATGGGCGGGGGCGTGGGGTGGGCCGGCCGTTGTGGCTGGGTTCGTTGAAGTCGAATGTTGGTCACACGATGGCTGCTGCGGGGGTGGGTGGTGTGATCAAGATGGTGATGGCGTTGCGGGCTGGGGTGTTGCCTGCGACGTTGCATGTGGATGAGCCGTCGTCTCATGTGGATTGGAGTGGTGGGGGTGTTCGGCTGCTGACGGAGTCTCGTGAGTGGGGGGCGGGGGGTGGTGTGCGTCGTGCGGGGGTGTCGTCGTTCGGGATCAGTGGGACCAATGCGCATGTGATTCTGGAGGAGGCTCCGTCGGTGGAGTTGGTGTCTCGTGGGGAGGCTCCGTCGTCGGTGGGATCTGTGTCCGGTCGGGAGGAGGGGCCGGTTGGTTGGGTGTTGTCGGCGCGGAGTGAGGTGGCGTTGCGGGCTTTTGCGGGTCGGTTGGTGGGGGTGGTTGGTTCTGGTGTGTCGGTGGGTGATGTGGCTGCGACGTTGGCTGGTCGGAGTGTTTTTGAGCATCGTGCGGTGGTGGTGGGTGTGGGGCGTGGGGAGTTGTTGGCGGGGTTGGGGTGTGTTGCGGAGGGTGTTGTTCGTGAGGGGGTGGTGAGGGGGGTTGCTGGTGTTGGTCGGACGGTGTTGGTGTTTCCGGGTCAGGGGTCGCAGTGGGGTGCGATGGCGCGGGGGTTGTATGTGGGTGCTCCGGTGTTCAGGGCGCGTCTTGAGGAGTGTGCGAAGGCGTTGTCTGCTTTTGTGGAGTGGGATTTGTTGGATGTGTTGTTGGGTGATGACGGTGGTGTGTTGTTGTCGCGGGTGGATGTGGTGCAGCCGGCGTTGTTTGCGGTGATGGTGTCGTTGGCTGCGTTGTGGGAGGCGCATGGGGTGCGTCCGGATGCGGTGGTGGGGCATTCGCAGGGGGAGATTGCTGCGGCGTGTGTGGCGGGTGCTTTGTCGTTGGAGGATGCGGCGCGTGTGGTGGCGTTGCGTAGTCAGGCGATTCGGGTTCTGGCGGGGCGGGGCGGGATGGTGTCGGTCGCGTTGCCGGTGGGTGAGGTGCGGTCGCGGTTGGAGGGGTGGGGTGGTGATGTGGGGGTTGCCGCGGTCAATGGTCCTTCTTCGACGGTGGTTTCGGGTGGTGCGGGGGCGCTTGATGCGTTGCAGGCTGTGTTTGAGGCCGAGGGTGTGCGGACGTGGCGGATTCCTGTGGACTATGCGTCGCATTCCGGTCATGTTGATGAGATTCGTGATCAGGTGTTGGATCTGCTGGAGCCGATTCGTCCTCGGTCCGGTGGTGTCCGTTTCTATTCGACCGTGACGGGTGGGCCGGTCGATACCGGCACACTCGACGCGGACTACTGGTTCCGCAACCTCCGTAACACCGTCGAATTCGAAGCCACCACCCGACTGCT
>NZ_JBIWKD010000054.1:0-1656 GCF_044765485.1 Streptomyces sp. NPDC102451
AGAAGCCGTATCTCAACCGATGATGGAACGTGTGAGTCGAACGGGTTTCCCGCTGGGGTGATCTTCCGGCGGTAGGTGCATGAAGGCAGGGCCCCTTGGTAGCTCGGAGGTGCGAACCGAACCGAGCAGTTCCAGGAGGCCCTGTTGTCGCAGTTCTACGTGTCCGCGCCCGCATTGTTCAACTCGGCTGCCCGATCGTGTGATTGTCTCGCGCACGTGTACGGGAACGCGGCTGATCATCCGGACCGGGTGCGCCGGTACCCGTCGGATATGACGGACGCGGAGTGGGCGGCTGTGCGCCCGTTGCTGCCGGTGCCGGCCTGGCTGGAGGGCCGGGGCGGGCAGCCCGAAGCCTACTGTCACCGTGCCATGTTGGACGCGATCCGGTACCTGGTCGCCGGCGGGATCTCGTGGCGGGCGATGCCCGCTGACTTCCCCGCCTGGGGCCGGGTCTATGCCTTCTTCCGCCGGTGGCGTGAGCACGGGCTGATCAAGGAGTTCCACGACCGGCTGCGCGGACAGGTCAGGATGCGCGAGGGCCGTGAGGCGGAGCCTTCGGCGGGGATCATCGACGCGCAGTCGGTGCGGGCTGCGGCGTCCGTGCCGACTGCCTCGAGCGGGTACGACGGCGGGAAGAAGGTCCCGGGCCGCAAGCGGCATATCGTGACCGACACGCTCGGCCTGCTGCTGGCCGTCGCGGTGACGGCCGCGAACGTGGGAGACCGGGACGCGGCCGTGCCGCTGTTGCGGCGACTGCGCTCACTGCACCGGGAGATCACCCTGGTCTGGGCCGACGGCGGCTACACCGGCGGCCTTGTCGGCTGGTCGATGGAGAAGCTCGCACTGACCTTGGAAGTCGTCAAACGCACCGACGACATGAACGGGTTCGTGGTGCTGCCCCGCAGGTGGGTGGTCGAGCGCACGTTCGCGTGGCTGATGCACTCGCGCCGTCTGGCCCGCGACTACGAAACCCTGACGACCACCAGCGAGGCGATGATCCAGTGGTCGATGATCACGCGGATGAGCCGCCGCCTGGCCCGGCCACGATCCCGCGGCCGGCACTGAACATCCCCGACCCCTCCTGGACCAGCCACCCGCGCTCCGCCAGGCGCCGGGCCTTCGAGCGCACACCCTCCACCTTCGCCGGCGTCGGCCCCAGTCCCAGCACCACCGCGATCTCCTTGGCCCGCACCGGCCCCTGGTCCGACCGGTCCGCCACCATGCCCAGGATCCGCTGGTAATCCGGCGTGAGAACCGTCGCGGGCAGCCCCTCCCGCCAGGACGGCACCGTCGTTCCCGGCAAGGGCGCCGGCACGGACACCGATTTCACCTCCGCCTCCGCATCGGTCACGGCGGTGGCCTCGGCAGCGGACACAGCCAGGGCCTCGACCAGTTCCTCCCGCGCGATCACCCGCCGGTCCAGCTCGATCTCCGCCGCCTCCAGCACGGCAGCCGCCCGGGCCGCCGCCTCCCGCAGATCCTCCACTCGCACGCGAGCAGCCGCTTCCCGTGCCTCCAGCAACCCCAGCATCGACGCCACCGCATACCCCTCACCGAACAGGCGGAACAGAACGTCGAGACTCTCCCTCACCTCCTCCGAAACCATGCCTGACCAGCGACAATCAAACGATCACGCCCGGTAGAGAAACGGCTTCT
>NZ_JBIWKD010000055.1:0-1484 GCF_044765485.1 Streptomyces sp. NPDC102451
TGAGGTTTGTGGTGCGGGTTCGCCGCGCTTGGCCGGGTCGTTGATCCATGCCTGCTGGGGTATCCGGGGCGGTTGGGGGCGGCGGCCGAAGCGTTCGGGGTGGCGGGAGTATGCCTCGGCGAGGGTGACCGCGCGCTGGTCGCGGACCTCCTCGGCGGTGCCGAAGTGCACGCTGGCGGGCGTGTGCCAGCCGATGCCCGAGTGCCGGTGCTCGTGGTTGTAGTACGCGATGAACGCCTCGAACCACTCGCGGGCATGAGTCAGCGAATCGAACCGTTCTGGGTAGTCGGACATGTACTTGGTGGTCTTGAAGTGGGCCTCGATGTAGGGGTTGTCGTTGGAGGTCTTCGGCCGCGAGTGCGACCTCGTGACGCCCAGGTCGATCAGTAGCTGGGAGACCCTCTTGGAGGTCATCGACGTGCCACGGTCGGCGTGCACGGTCTCGGGCACGATGCCGTTGCGGGTGATGGTCTCGCGGATCAACTCCTCGGCCCGCGTGGCGGATTCGGCCGCCTCGACGGTGTGGCCGACGATGTAGCGGCTGAAGATGTCGATGATGACGTAGGCGTGGTACCAGACGCCCTTGACCGGCCCGGCCGCCTTGGTGATGTCCCAGGTGAACACCTGCGAGGGGCCGGTGGCGACCAGCTCGGGCACCATCTTCGCCGGGTGGGTGGCCTGCCGCCGCCGCTCGCCCACCTGGCCCCTCTCGCGCAGGATCCGGTACATCGTGGACACCGAGCAGTGGTAGCGCCCGGCATCCAGCTCGCGGGCCCAGATC
Organism: Streptomyces sp. NPDC102451; assembly: GCF_044765485.1. Lineage (NCBI taxonomy): Bacteria > Bacillati > Actinomycetota > Actinomycetes > Kitasatosporales > Streptomycetaceae > Streptomyces > Streptomyces sp. NPDC102451. The sequence goes on from NZ_JBIWKD010000055.1 coordinate 782, forward strand.
TGCGCGGGCGGCAGCTCGGCGTACTCGTCGTTGTTCATCAGCTCCAAAACCGCCGCCCGCTCCTCGGGCGTGAGGGCGGAGGGCTGGACCTGCGGTTTCCTGGGCTTTCGCTCTGGTGAGGGCCTCAGCCGGCGGTAGTGGGTGGCTCGGGAGCGGCCGGTCAGCCGGCACGCGGCCGTGACACCCAGCTGGGCCTCGACACCGGTGAACGCCTCGTCCACGACGGGGCCGGCGACAGGCTTCAGTCCGCGCTCTCGGAGATCATTTCCAAGAGCGCGGAAGCTTTTCCCATCACCTCGAGCGCGGCCTTGTTCCGGGCCAGGTCCTTCTCCAGCCGTGCCACCTGCTGGCGCAGTTTCTCGTTCTCCACCTCCGCGGCGGACTTCTTCGCGCGGGCCGGGCTGGTCCGGCGATCGACCAGCTTCTCCACGGCCCCGGCATCCCGGGCGGCCCGCCACTCCTTGACGTGCGAGTGGTAGAGCCGTTCCCGGCGCAGGACCGCGCCCTTCTCGTTCCTGGGCGCCGCGTCGTACTCCGCGACGATCCGCAGCTTGTACTCCGAGGTGAAAGTGCGGCGCTTCGGCCTCGGTGCCGGGTCGGACCCAGTCGGTTCGATGCTGGTCATAAGGGGTGCTTCTCCTACCGTGCCCTCTCAGGCTAACCCGACAAGACGGGATGTCTCACCCAAGGCTGATAGAGAGGG
>NZ_JBIWKD010000056.1:0-1446 GCF_044765485.1 Streptomyces sp. NPDC102451
ATTCAACTGGTCGTCGCAACACCTCGTGATCAGCGAGGTGTGGGATGGCGCGTCGTCAGCAGGCAGCCGATCGAGCGGTGCGTCTGAAGTTGAGGTCCCCAGGGCATCCGAAGTACCAGCGTCACATTGAAACTGCGTTCTGGGACGAGATTGCCAAGGGTCTTCTCGCCGAGGAAGCGGCCGGGGTTATCGGCGTGGCGCCGGCGGTGGCCACACGCTGGTATCGGCAGTGTGGCGGTATGCGACCGTTCGATCCGAAGCCGCCTTCGGGCAGATACCTGTCGTTTGCGGAGCGGGAGGAGATTGCGCTCCTGAAAGCCCAGGGCAGGGGTGTACGCGAAATTGCCCGGGAAGTGGGCCGTGATCCGGGGACTATTTCCCGTGAGCTCCGGCGCAACGCGGCCACCAGGGGCGGGCAGCTCGACTATCGGGCATCGGTCGCGCAGTGGAAATCGGACATGGCCGCACGCCGTCCGAAAACGGCGAAGCTGGCCGCCAATCCGCGGTTGCACGCCTATGTCCAGGAACGACTGTCCGGACAGATCAGCACGCCCGGCGGCACGGCGATCGCAGGGCCATCGGCAGGTGCGTGGACGGGGCGGAACAAGCCGCACCGCAAGGACCGCGCGTGGGTGCAGGCATGGAGTCCGGAGCAGATTGCGAACCGGATCAAGTTCGATTTCCCGGATGATGAGTCCATGCGCATCAGCCACGAGGCGATCTACCAGGCGCTCTACATTCAGGGCCGCGGGGCGCTCAAGCGAGAGCTGATCCTGTGCCTGCGCACGGGCCGCGCGCTGCGTGCCCCGCGTGCTCGTTCGCGCCGCAAGACCTGGGCGCATGTGACGCCCGAAGCGTTGATCAGCGAACGGCCCGCCGAGGCCGAGGACCGTGCGGTTCCTGGCCATTGGGAAGGGGATCTGATCATCGGGCTGGAGCGGTCCGCGATCGGCACGGTGGTCGAGCGGTCAACCCGGTTCACGATGCTGGTTCACCTGCCCCGCGAGGAGGGCTACAGGCACAAGCACACGGTCAAGAACGGTCCTGCGCTGGCCGGTTATGGGGCGATCACGATGAAAAACGCACTCGCCAACTCGATGTCGACGCTGCCCGAGCAGCTGGCGCGGTCGCTGACCTGGGATCGCGGAAAGGAGATGTCGGCGCACGCGCAATTCAAAGTCGAGACCGGCATTCCCGTATTCTTCGCCGACCCCCACAGCCCATGGCAGCGCGGCACGAACGAGAACACCAACGGACTCCTCCGTCAGTACTTTCCGAAAGGAACCGATCTCTCAAGGTGGTCCGCCGAAGAGATCGAGGCAGTCGCCCACGCCCTCAATTCCCGACCCCGAAAGACGCTCGGCTGGAAGACACCTGCCGAAGCGTTCAACGAGCAGCTACAGTTGCATCAAAAGGCCGGTGTTGCAACGACCGGTTGAATCCGGT
>NZ_JBIWKD010000057.1:0-1428 GCF_044765485.1 Streptomyces sp. NPDC102451
GGGAACTGCTTGCCACGAGCCATGGCAGACCACTTCCACCCGCAGGCCGCCACGCGACCTGCCGTTCAGGTGTCGGCATCGAAGGGGTCACTTCAAAGAACACCGCGACCCACCAGCGATACAAGTTCGTTGTGCGAGTGCTGAAGAACGTGGAGAACGACCTCACAGCCCAGGGCGTCATCGAGGCCCTGCCCTCCTACTTCTCCGAGTGCCTGATCTACAACGTGCCCAATCCCGTCTTCTTGAACGGGGACCTCGATGACGCCGTCAGCGCGAGCTTGGCTGAGGTCTACCGACAGCTCGACTCAGCCACCGAACGCCAGCTCATGCAGGAACCAAACGAGATCAAGATGCTCTTTGGTTCGGAGCAGAAGTGGAGGGAGCAGGATGCCCTGGACCTGATCCTCCACGGCTGGCGCTACCTGAATTACGGAGGCTGAGGATGAACCAGGCCACCGCCCTTCGGACCGGCGCCACCATCGCCACCATCGCCACCACGATCTACACCGGCGTACTAGTGGCCTTGGGCCTGTACCCGTCCGAGTTTCGCTACCTGTTCGCCTACGTCCCATCTGTCGTCGGCTATGGCGTACTCGCCTTCGACAAATGGGCCTGGCATTGGCCTGGTATCCACCGTCTTACTGGCCGCCCATGGGCCACGGGGACATGGCGTGTTGTGTTGTCCCCCAGCCCCGACAGCCACATCCCCGAAGGGGGTAACCGGGGCCCGATCACGACATACATGACCATCGAGCAGACGTTCTGGAGCCTGCACGCGATGCTCCGCACCGCGGAAAGCACCTCCCACTCCAGCAACGCCACTCTCAATGCCCCCGAGAACTCCAGTACGTGCGAAATCGGGTTCCTCTACGAGAACAGACCTCGTGTCGAGCATCAGCACCGTAGTCCTCGGCACGAGGGTGCTTGCCGTATAGCGGTCACCGGTCTGTCTCCCAAGGTCGCCTCGGGTCACTACTACACGAGCCGCTTCACCGCTGGAGACATGGATTTCACTTTCCTCGACCGGTCCACCGACTACGGCACTTTCGCCGAAGCGCAGGACGCCGACCCTCAGCACCGCTCCGCCTGACCCAGCCTTCCTACGCCTCGAAGTGCCGGAGCTGCCGCCGCGATACACAGAGGGTGGGTGTCGTGTCGTGGGACAGCGCAAACCCATTCTGACTTCGGGAAACCGTTGGCCCATGCGCCCGGACCTTGCCAGAATCATGAGGGTGAAGGCAACGCAGATACGCCGGCAGCACCTCGTCTCGCAGGTCCTGCTCAAGCAGTTCACCACAGCCGGGCCGGAAGGCAGCGGCCTTCAGTTGCGTCCCCCTCTCTATCAGCCTTGGGTGAGACATCCCGTCTTGTCGGGTTAGCCTGAGAGGGCACGGTAGGAGAAGCACCCCTTATGACCAGCATCGAACC
>NZ_JBIWKD010000058.1:0-1366 GCF_044765485.1 Streptomyces sp. NPDC102451
AGAGGACGTTAAGTCCCGTTCCTGATGATGTGGTGTCACCCGTTCGTGGGTGACGGGACGGTTCCTCCGTCATGTCATGTCGTGTGCATGATGGGGTCGCGACTATGGAACGGATGCCGTACGCAACCGACTTGCCCGACGAGCAGTGGGCGTTGATCGAGCCGCTGGTCACCGCGTGGAAGCGGGAGCGGGTGGCGCGGTCGGCGACCGGGGACCCGGGCTCCTGCGACCTGCGTGAGGTCGTGAACGCGTTGCTCTACCAGAACCGGACGGGCTGTCAGTGGCGGCTCCTGCCGCATGACCTCCCGGCCTGGTCGGCAGTGTTCTACTACTTCACTCTGTGGCGCCAGGACGGCCTTGACCAGCGGATCCAGGAGATTCTCCGTTGCCAGGTGCGGGAGCGGTCCAGACGATTAGAGGACCCGTCCCTGGTGATCATCGACACCCAGTCCGTCCGTGTGGCGGCCGGAGTGCCGAAGAAGACGACGGGACTGGACGCGAACAAGAAGACGCCCGGCAGGAAGCGGGGACTCGCCGTCGATGTGCTGGGCCTGATCATCGGTGTGGTGATCCTCGCCGCGAGCGCACACGACAACGAGGCCGGCATCACCCTGCTTGACCAGGCGGCCGAACGATGCGGGATGCGCCTGGAAAAAGTCCTGGTCGACCAGGGCTTCAAAGACGCCGTGATCATCCACGGGGCGGTGAAGGACATCACCGTCGAGGTGGTCCGACGCAACCCCGACGACGTAGGCAAGGGCTTCGTGCCGCAACCGAAGCGGTGGGTCGTTGAGCAGGTCAACGGCACCCTCATGCTGCAACGGCGCCTCGCCCGTGACTACGACCACCGGCCCGACAACGCGGCCTCCCGCGTCTACTGGGCCTCCACCGCGGGCATGCTCCGCCGCCTCACCACCCCTACCCCCGCCTGGCGGGACGACGTGGAGCTGGCCGCGTGAACGTCCATGAACTCCTGCGGCTGCTGCAGACCGAACACGATGAGACCGCAGCCCGCGCCGCCACCCTGCGCGAGCAGATCGAACGGCTCACCACCGCCCTCACCGAGACCGAAGCCCGCCTGGCCGAGCTCACCGCCACCCGCAAGGTCATCGACGGCCTCACCCCTCCCGACCACGCAACGGCCCCCGCGGAGACCACGACCGCCACCGTCTACCAGCGCATCGTGACCACGTTCAACGAACACCCAGGGAAGGTGTTCCGCGTCCGCGATCTGCACGAACACCTCGCCCTGCCCACCGACGAGCCCTCGATCAACGTCACCCGTTCCCGCCTGGGAAGACTCGTCCGCCAGGGACTCCTCGAACAGCCCGGACGCGGCCGCTACCAGAAACGGACTTAACGCCCT
>NZ_JBIWKD010000059.1:0-1265 GCF_044765485.1 Streptomyces sp. NPDC102451
CGGGTGGAGCTCGGCCTCCGTCACGATGTCCTCCCTCCGGCCCTTGCCCCAGTAGCTGTTGTTCTGGAGCTGCTCGGCAAACCCGGTGTCGGGCATGCCGCCGCGCATCACCAGGTCGCGGTAGACGTCGCTCACGCCTTCCCACGGGTTGATCGCCGCCAGGTGAGGAGGCTGCTCCGCCGCCGCGAACCACTGCGAGACCGCGAGGTAGGACGTTCCGCTCATGGCGACCTTGCCGGTGCACCAGTCCTGGACGCCCAGCCACTCGATCAGGTCGTAGCAGTCCCGGCCTTCCTGCCGGTCCCATACAACGCTGTCGCCCTCGGAGTCCACCACACCCCGGATGTCCGGGTTGCAGATCGCGTAGCCCTGCGCGCACCAGTACGCCGGGTCCGGCCCCTCGAACTTCGCGAGGCCCGAGACGATCTTGTTGTCCAGCCCGACCATGCCGAAGATGCCCATCACGCTGGCGGACGTGCCCTGCCCCTTCCCGTAAGGGCTCCACGCCACGACGACCGGCACCTTCTCCGATCCGACGGGGCGGAACACATCGACATGGATCGTGACTCCGTCACGCAGGGTGACCGGTACGTCCTTCTCGAAGACGATGTCGACGGGCAGCGGCTTGAACGGCGGAGCGATCTGAAAACCCGCCTCCAACGTTCGGGTTCCGGGCTCGAAACCGCTCAGGATCCCGTATCGGGGACCCGGCTCCAGCGGCCGGGACGGCGTGAACACCTTCTGATCCTCGTTCACGGGGAGCTCCTCGCATCTACTTCATCCGCTGGTCAAGCTCTGGCCATTCGAGCGTACGTCCGCGGAACCCATAACTCAACCCGCGTTGAGTTTCGTGTCGGGGAGGTATTTTTGGACCATGGCCGCTGATACGAATCCCGCAACCGCCGCACGCCGCGGCCGCCGGCCGGGGACGAACACCACCCGGCAGGCGGTCCTCGACGCGGCTCGCACCCGATTCGCGACCGATGGCTTCACCGGGACCACGATCCGACGGGTAGCAGCCGATGCCGGTGTGGACGCGTCGCTGGTGATGCAGTTCTTCCGCTCGAAGGACGAGCTCTTCGCCGCTGTCATGTCCGTTCCCGCGGACGCGTTGACGCGCTTCAGCGCGGCCTTCGAGGGGGCCGACGACCTGCTCGGCGAACGTGTGGTGCGTGCCTTCATCGAGGTGTGGGAAGTCGATGCCCGGACTTCGGAGCCGCTCATGGCGATGCTCCGCGGCGCGATCGTCAACGAGCAGGCGAACA
>NZ_JBIWKD010000060.1:0-1000 GCF_044765485.1 Streptomyces sp. NPDC102451
AGACGCTCGGCTGGAAGACACCTGCCGAAGCGTTCAACGAGCAGCTACAGTTGCATCAAAAGGCCGGTGTTGCAACGACCGGTTGAATCCGGTCAATTTCGATCAAGGAAACTCGTCCATGCACTCGGACGCCACCAGATGGCCGGCTCGATAGGGAGAGTCGGGGCGGCCGGCGACATCGCGGCCATGGAGTCCTTCTTCAGCCTGCTGCAGAAGAACGTCCTCGACCGACGCACCTGGGCCACCCGCGAGGAACTCCGCATCGCGATCGTTACCTGGATCGAGCGGACCTACCACCGACGCCGCAGACAAGCCGCTCTCGGCCGGCTCACACCCGTCGAATACGAAACCGTCATGACCACACCGGCTCTTCAGGCCGCATGACTGAACCTGTCACCCAACGCTGCATCAGACCCGCTTGCGCCGGTGCATCAGGTAGCCAAGCGTGGCTTCGGATATGAGGATGTTCTTCAGGCTCTGTGGGACCCACGGCCGCCCTCCGGACGGCTTTCCGTACATCGTGGCCAGGTGGTCCGCAGGCGATGCCTCGCCCGCACGATTGAGGCGGGCCGCCTCACTGCTGGTGGTGACGTTCTCGGGGTCGGCCAGGATGCGACGGGCGACATCTCGGAGCACTTCGGAGGCATGCGGGTGCAGTTCGACATGGTCGACCTTGCCCCCCATGACCTTTCGCACGTACTGGAAGCCGTACGACGGCTTGCCCTTTGGCCGGCCGGCTGCCCTGATCTTGATTGTGGCGTCGCGGTTCCGGCGCTGGATCGCGCGGAGCTCCATCTGCGCGCCCCAGGCCTCCATGGTGAACCGGTTCTCATCGGCTGGGTCGTCCAGTTCCCACGGACCGTCGTGTCCGTACGTGACGAGCATCTTCTTCTCGTCCCGCATCTTGAACCTCTTCCAACCTGACGGGTGGTTGGGCCGGCAGCCCCGGCGGCGGGCATGAAGAAAGCTCCTGGTAGACGGGTTCACGACCAAGATCACC